>NZ_FYEY01000001.1:5526113-6140126 GCF_900187385.1 Streptomyces sp. 2114.4 | reverse complement strand
GCGCCGCGCCGAGGTCTACCAGCGCCTGGGCATCCCGACCGTCGCCACCGTCCGCTGGACGGCCGACCAGATGCTGCGCCGGCTGCTGCCCTCGGGCGCCGAACCGCTGTGGCGGGACCCGAGCGGTGGCGTCCAGCTCGCGGAGGTGCACACCTCCCCCTCCTGGGTCGGCCACAAGATCAGCACCCTCCAGGAGGAGACCGGCGTCCGCGTCGCTTTCCTCACCCGGCTGGGCGAGGCGATTCTGCCGACCTCGCAGACCGTGCTGCAGGAAGGCGACCTGGTGCACGTCATGATGCGCACCGACGAGGTCGAGAAGGTGGAGGCGGCATTCGCCACGGGTCCTGAGGGGGCGCACGCATGAGGGTCGCGATCGCAGGCGCGGGTGCGGTGGGCCGTTCCATCGCGGGCGAGCTGCTGGAGAACGGGCACGAGATCCTGCTCATCGACAAGGCGCCGACCGCCATCTCGGTCGAGCGGGTGCCGCTGGCGGAGTGGCTGCTGGCCGACGCCTGCGAGATCACCTCGCTGGACGAGGCGGCGCTGCAGCGCTGCAACGTCGTCATCGCGGCGACCGGCGACGACAAGGTGAACCTCGTCGTGTCGCTGCTCGCCAAGACCGAGTACGGCGTGCCGCGGGTGGTCGCCCGGGTCAACAACCCGAAGAACGAGTGGCTGTTCAACGAGTCCTGGGGCGTCGATGTCGCGGTCTCCACGCCGCGTCTGATGTCGGCCCTGGTCGAGGAGGCGGTGAGCGTCGGCGATCTCGTCCGGCTGCTGCGCTTCAGCCACGGTGACGCCAACCTCGTCGAGCTGACGCTGCCTCCGGAGGCCGCGCTGGCGGGCACCCGGGTGGGCGATGTGGAGTGGCCCGAGGACACCTCCCTGGTGACGATCATCCGCGGGACGCGGGTGCTCACGCCCAACAAGGAGGACGCGCTGGAGGCCGGCGACGAGCTGCTGTTCGTCGCGGCCCAGTCGCGCGAGGAGCAGTTGGAGGATCTGCTGTCGGTGCGGCGCGAGGACGCGTAGCGCCGGCCGGTGGGCCCGCCGGTGTGTGCCCCGGCGGACGGCCGACGGGGCACACACCACCCACGTGAAGCGCCCGGGGCCCGGGAACCAAGCGGTTCCCGGGCCCCGGGCGCAGGTGTGTGCGGTGTCGGCCGCCCGTCCCGTCAGCGGCGGTGGCGCGCCCGCCGCGGCCGCTCGTCGGCGGCCTCCGCCGCGACCTCGGACGCCATCTCCGGGTAGAGGTCGTCGGCGACCCCGTCCAGCACCGCGCGCTCGCCGCGGCGCCGCTCCTCCGCCTCCTTTTCTGCCTGCTCCTTGGCCTCCATCTCGGCGAAGACGTCGATCGGCGGCGGTGCCTTCGCCAGGAAGACCCAGGTGAGGTAGACGGCGAGCAGGAAGGGCGGGATCTTCAGCGCGATCAGCACCCAGCCGAGCTGGGTGGTGTCCGCCCACCAGTACAGCGGGAAGAGGATCGCGCACTTGGCGAAGAGGATCAGTCCCCAGGCCCAGCTGGCCTTGGCGTACGCCTTCTTGCGTCCCGGGTTGCGGGTGCGCCAGGAAAGGTTCTCCTTGAACACCGGCCCCAGGATCAGCCCGATGAGCGGGACGCCCGCGGCCGTGGTGATCATGTAAGCGAGGGACAGTCCGAGGGTGTAGAGCATCCCCGGCAGATAGAAGTCCTTGGCGTTGCCCGTCATCATCGCGAAGACCACGCCGAAGACCACCCCGAAGACGCCGCTGAAGGCGTGCTTGACGGTGTCCCTGCGGACCAGGCGCACGGCCGCCAGCACCAACGAGACGGCCAGCGCGGCGATCGCCGAGGTGTGCAGATCCTTGTTGATGGTGAAGATCGTGACGAACAGCAGGCCGGGGACCACGGTCTCCACCATGCCGCGTACGCCGCCGAACGCCTCGAACAGCGCCGCCTCGGTCACCTGCCTGTGGTCGGCATCTGTTCGGTCGCCCGGCTCGGGCGAGGGGCCTGCGGGGGCGTCGGGGCCGCCCTCCGCGTCAGTGGTCGGTCGGTCGTGAGACGTCACCGGCTACTCCTGTCCGAGCGGTCGGAGTTCGTACTTCGGATTGAAGAGCACCCGGCGTCCGTGGCTCAGGGAGACCCGGCCCGAGGCGATGAGCTTTCGGCCCGGCTCGATCCCGACGATGGAGCGGCGGCCGAGCCACACCACGTCGAGCGCCGCGGAGCCGTCGAAGAGCTCCGCCTCGAGCGCGGGCACACCGGCGCGCGGCCGCAGCGTCACATGCCGCAGGGTGCCGGTGACCTTCACTATCTGCCGGTCGTCACAGTCGCAGATACGGGTGCACCCCGCGTCCTGCGCATCCTGCTGCAGCTCGGCGGACTGCAGCTCCTCCTCGGAGGAGGACAGCCTGTCGAGCAGCCGGCGGAATCGGCCGGCCGGCTTCTCGGAACGGGTCCCAGCACTCATAACCCCAGCGTACCGGTGGCCGGGGCCGCGGATCACGGTCCGCACACGGACTTCGTACCCGCCTCACAAAGCCGCGGCCCGCCGCGGGGGCCGGAGCCCGGCCGTGCCCCGCCGCCTCACTGCTCGAAGCGGTACCCCATCCCCGGCTCCGTGATGAAGTGCTTCGGGTGCGAGGGATCGCTCTCCAGCTTGCGGCGGAGCTGGGCCATGTACACCCGCAGGTAGTTGGTCTCGGTGCCGTACGAGGGCCCCCAGACCTCCTGGAGCAGCTGCTTCTGGCTGACCAGCCGGCCGGCGTTGCGGACCAGGACCTCCAGCAGATGCCACTCGGTGGGGGTCAGCCGGATGTCCCGGCCGCCGCGGTTGACCTTCTTCGCCGCGAGGTCGACGGAGAAACCTTCCGTCTCCACGATCACCTCGTCCTCGGCAGGCCCCGTCGGCTCGGCCCGGCGCACCGCCGCCCGCAGCCGGGCCAGCAGCTCGTCCATGCCGAACGGCTTGGTGACGTAGTCGTCCGCGCCGGCGTCCAGCGCCTCCACCTTCTCGTCGGAGGTCTGCCGCGCGGAGAGCACCAGGATCGGCACCCGCGTCCAGCCCCGCAGCCCCTTGATCACCTCGACGCCGTCCATATCGGGCAGACCGAGGTCGAGGACGATGACATCGGGGTGGCGGGCGGCCGCGAGTCTGAGCGCGCTGGCCCCGTCGGGGGCGGCGTCGACCTCGTATTTGCGCGCCTTCAGGTTGATCACGAGGGCGCGGACGATCTGCGGCTCGTCATCGACCACAAGCACCCGGTTCACTGGCGTTCTCCTCGTGGTGTCGTCGGCCGGCGGGGCGGGCCCGCCGGGTGTGTGGGGAGGGTGGTCCGTGCGGCCCGGCTCATGTCGTGGCCCGGGCCGGAAGGCCGGGCCTGGCCGGTGGCCTGCCGGGCGCGGCCCGGAGCGTGAGGACCATCGTCATGCCGCCTCCGGGGGTGTCCTCGGCGGCGAGCGTGCCGCCCATCGCCTCCGCGAAACCGCGCGCCACGGCCAGTCCGAGACCCACGCCGGCACCGCGCGGAGCGTCACCGTAGCGCTGGAAGGGTTCGAAGATCCGGTCCTTGGCGCTGTCCGGCACCCCGGGGCCGCGGTCGGCGATCCGCAGCTCCACCCGGTCGCCGAGCGCGCTGGCCGAGACCAGCACCACCGCACCGTCCGGGCTGTATTTCACGGCGTTCTCGACGAGATTGGCCACCGCGCGCTCCAGCAGTCCCGGGTCGATGGCGACGATGGGCAGCTCCTCGGGGATGTCGAGGGTGACGCTGCCCTCGGGGACGCCGCCGAGCGCCATCGGCACCACCTCGTCGAGGTCGGTCTCGCGGATCAGCGGGGTGACCGTGCCGGTCTGCAGCCGGGACATGTCCAGGAGGTTGCCGACCAGGTGGTCCAGCCGGTCGGCGCCCGCCTCGATGCCGGCCAGCAGCTCCGCCTCGTCCTCCTCGGACCAGGCGACGTCGTCGGAGCGCAGGGAGGTGACCGAGGCCTTGATGCTCGCCAGTGGGGTCCGCAGATCGTGGCTGACCGCGGCCAGCAGCGCCGTCCTGATGCGGTTGCCCTCGGCCAGCTCCCGGGCCCGCTCCGCCTCGCCCACCAGACGCTGCCGGTCCAGTACGACGGCGGCCTGGGCGGCGAACGCGGCCAGCACCCGGCGGTCCTCGGCCGGCAGCACCCGGCCCGTCAGCGCCAGCGCCATGTGATCGCCCACGGGCATGTCGACGTCCGCGTCCTCGGGGCGCATCAGCGGCTTGCCGTGATCGCTTCCGGCCCGGCCCGCGCAGGTCCACGGCTCGACGTCGCCGGCCCGCTCCAGCAGCGCCACCGTCTCCATGCCGAAGGTCTCCCGTACCCGCTCCAGCAGGGCGTCCAGGGTCGTCTCACCCCGCAGCACGCTGCCCGCGAGGAAGGACAGGATCTCCGACTCGGCCCGCAGCCGGGCCGCCTGGTGGGTGCGGCGGGCGGCGAGGTCCACCACGGAGGCGACCGAGACGGCCACCGCGAAGAAGATCACGATGGCGACGATGTTCTTGGGATCGCTGACCGTGAGGGTGTGGGTGGGCGGCGTGAAGTAGAAGTTCAGCAGCAGCGAGCCGACCGCGGCCGACGCCAGGGCCGGCAGCTGCCCGCCGAGCAGCGCGGCGACGACCGTCAGGAAGAGGAAGAGCAGGACGTCGTTGGCCAGCCCGGGGCCGTTCGCCATGCCGGTCAGCAGCAGCGAGAGCAGGACCGGGCCGGCGACGCCGACGAGCCAGCCGGCGAGGATCCGGGTGCGCCCCAGCCGCGCACCGCGTGCCACCGGCAGACCGCGGCCCTTGGCGACCTCGTCGTGGGTGACGATGTGCACATCGAGATCGGGCCCGGATTCGCGGGCGACGGTCGCCCCCACCCCCGGCCCGAAGATGTACTGCCAGGCCTTGCGGCGGCTGGAGCCCAGCACGATCTGGGTGGCGTTGACCCCGCGCGCGAACTCCAGCAGCGCGCTGGGTATGTCGTCCCCGATGACGTGATGGAACGTGCCGCCCAGGTCCTCCACCAGCGTCCGCTGGACGGCGAGTTCCTTGGGTGAGGCCGAGGTCAGCCCGTCGCTGCGGGCGATGTAGACGGCAAGCACCTCGCTGCCGGACCCCTTGGCCGCCATCCGCGCCGCGCGGCGGATCAGCGTACGGCCCTCCGGCCCGCCGGTCAGTCCGACGACGATGCGCTCACGCGCCTGCCAGGTGGAGCGGATCGAATGCTCCGCGCGGTACTCCTGCAGATACTCGTCCACCCGGTCGGCGACCCACAGCAGCGCCAGCTCGCGCAGCGCGGTGAGGTTGCCGGGGCGGAAGTAGTTGGACAGGGCGGCGTCCACCTTGTCGGGCTGGTAGATGTTGCCGTGCGCCATACGGCGGCGGATCGCTTGGGGCGACATGTCGACAAGCTCGATCTGGTCGGCCCGGCGGACGATCTCGTCCGGCACGGTCTCGCGCTGGCGCACACCCGTTATCGACTCGACGACATCCCCGAGTGATTCCAGGTGCTGGATGTTGACGGTCGATATCACATCGATCCCGGCTTCCAGCAGCTCCTCGATGTCCTGCCAGCGCTTGCCGTGGCGCGAGCCGGGGACGTTGGTGTGGGCCAGCTCGTCGACCAGCGCCACGGCCGGAGCGCGATCCAGGACCGCGTCCACGTCCATTTCGGTGAAAACCGTGCCGCGGTACTCCAGCTCCCGGCGCTGCATCTGCTCCAGCCCGTGCAGCATGACCTCGGTACGGGGCCTGCCGTGATGCTCCACGAACGCCACGACGAGGTCCGTGCCCCGCTCCACGCGCCGGTGTGCCTCGGACAGCATCGCGTACGTCTTGCCGACGCCCGGTGCCGCGCCGAGATATATCCGTAGCTTGCCGCGTGCCATGGCCCCATTGTCTTACGTGAAAGCCGCCCCCACCGGGCTGAACCTGCTGCGACCCTACCGACCGGGCAAGCGGACAAAAGGGGCAGTCGGCGACTTGGCGGCCGGTCTTGACGCGACTCTGATACAGGGGGCGGGAGGAGCGGGCGGCCGGGGTTCATGGGGGTGGGCGGGCCTTCGGGTGGGCGGGCCTTCGGGTGGGCGGGCCTTCGGGTGGGCGGGCTTGGGGCGGGACGAGCTTGGGGGTGAGCTGGGTTTGGTGCGGGACAAGCTTGGGGGTGAGCTGGGTTTTGGGGCGGGACGGCACCGATGGCCCGGAAGCCCCGGCTGCTTCCATGACACCGGCCGGCTCCGCGGGGCACCGGCCCAACCGCCCTTCCCGGACACCTCACTGACAGGAGGGACGACGGGACGGCGGCGGCCCGAGGCCGGAAAAATGCCCTCGCCGGACCGCCGGCCGACTGCGACGATGCCCCACATGACCGAGGCACAGCCGACGACGCCCCGCAGGACCGACGTCCGTCTCGCCCACACCGCCGAACTGGACCCCGCCACCCTGAAGGCGGCCCGCGTCCTCCTCCACGACGTCTTCGACGACATGACCGCGGAGGACTGGGAGCACGCCCTCGGCGGTCTGCACGCCCTGGTCCACGAAGACGGCGCACTGATCGGCCACGCTTCCGTGGTCCAGCGACGGCTGCTGCACGACGGACGGGCGCTGCGCTGCGGCTATGTGGAGGGCGTCGGCGTCCGCGCGGACCGGCGCGGACGCGGACACGGCGCGGCCATGATGGACGCCCTGGAGCGGGTCATCCGCAGGGGCTACGACCTCGGCGCGCTCGGCGCCGCCGACGAGGCCGCGCCCTTCTACGCCGCCCGGGGCTGGCAGCTGTGGCGCGGCCCGTCCTGGGCCCTCACCCCGGACGGCATCCGGCGCACCGCCGACGAGGACGGCTGCATCTACGTCCTCCCCACCCCGGCCTGCCCCCTCGACCTCAACACCGACCTCACCTGCGACTGGCGCGACGGCGACGTCTGGTGAGGCACGGGGCCGGCCGGGCGAAAGCCTCCTCGCCCGGCCGGCCCCGGCCCACCCCGCCCCATCGCGCCCCCTCACTCCTTCAGGGACCGCACGCGCGCCTGTGCGCTCAGCCCTTGGCCCGGCCCTGCACCAGATCCCTGAGCCCGATGTTCAACTCCAGGACGTTCACCCGCGGTTCCCCCATGAAGCCGAGGATGCGGGCATCGGTGTGGCGCGCGACGAGCTGCCGCACCGTGGCGCCGGGCAGATGGTTCTCCTTGGCGACGCGGTCCGCCTGCAGCTGGGCGTACGCGGGTGAGATGTCCGGGTCGAGTCCGGAGCCCGACGAGGTGACGGCGTCCGCCGGGACCTCCGACTCGGGGATCCCGTACGTCTCGGAGACCCACTGCTTGCGCTCCTTCACCGCCTTGATGAGGTCGGTGTTGGTGGCGCCCTGGTTGGAGGCGCCGGAGACCTGGAGGTCGTAGCGGGTGTTGACGCCGTTGGCCCGGTTGCTGCCCAGGCCCGCCGAGGGGCGCGGCTGGAAGAACTTCAGGTCCGGGACCGGATTGCCGTGCTTGTCCTTGCCCTTGTCGTAACGCTGGCCGATCAGCGACGAGCCGACGACCGTGCCGTGGGAGCTGACCTCGGACCCGTTGGCCTTGCCGGGGAACGCAGCCTGCGCCACTCCGGTGACCACCAGCGGGTAGACGACCCCGCAGACCACGGTCAGGACGAGCAGGGCGCGCAGCCCCGCCCCGATCAACCGGGCGGTGTTGCGTACGGAGTTGTTCACGGCGGTCACCCGATTCCGGGGAGGAGAGTGAGGAGCAGGTCGATGAGCTTGATGCCGATGAACGGTGCGATCAGACCGCCCAGTCCGTAGACGGCGAGGTTGCGGCGCAGCATCCTGTCGGCGCTGACCGGCCGGTACTGCACGCCCTTGAGGGCGAGCGGCACCAGCGCGACGATGATCAGCGCGTTGAAGATGATCGCCGAGAGGATCGCGGACTGGGGGCTGGACAGCCGCATGATGTTGAGGGTGTCCAGGCCGGGGTAGGCCACCGCGAACATCGCCGGGATGATCGCGAAGTACTTCGCGACGTCGTTGGCGATCGAGAAGGTCGTCAGTGCTCCCCGGGTGATCAGCAACTGCTTGCCGATCTCGACGATCTCGATGAGCTTGGTCGGGTTGGAGTCCAGGTCCACCATGTTCCCGGCCTCCTTGGCGGCAGAGGTACCGGTGTTCATGGCCACGCCGACGTCCGCCTGTGCCAGCGCGGGGGCGTCGTTGGTGCCGTCGCCGGTCATCGCGACCAGCTTGCCGCCGGCCTGCTCCCGCTTGATGAGCGCCATCTTGTCCTCGGGCGTGGCCTCCGCAAGGAAGTCGTCCACCCCGGCCTCGTCGGCGATCGCCTTGGCCGTCAGCGGGTTGTCACCCGTGATCATGACGGTCTTGATGCCCATCTTGCGCAGCTCGGTGAAGCGTTCGCGCATGCCGTCCTTGACGACGTCCTTGAGGTGGATGACACCCAGGACCCGGGGGCCGCTCTCGTCCTCCAGGGCGACCAGCAGCGGGGTGCCGCCCGCCTGCGAAATGGCCTCGGTGAGCTGCTGCGCGTCCTCGGCGACGCTGCCGCCGCGCTCCTTGACCCAGGCGATGACCGAACCTGACGCGCCCTTACGGACCTTGCGCCCGTCGACGTCCACACCCGACATCCTGGTCTGGGCGGTGAAGGGGACCCACTCGGCGTCCGTCAACTCGCCCTGGTGGCGCTCGCGCAGTCCGTACTTCTCCTTGGCGAGCACGACGATGGAGCGGCCCTCAGGGGTCTCGTCGGCCAGCGAGGACAACTGGGCGGCGTCCGCGACCTCGGCCTCGGTGGTGCCGCGGACGGGGACGAACTCGGCGGCCTGGCGGTTGCCGAGGGTGATGGTGCCGGTCTTGTCGAGCAGCAATGTCGATACATCGCCCGCGGCTTCCACGGCGCGGCCGGACATGGCCAGGACGTTGCGCTGCACCAGGCGGTCCATACCGGCGATGCCGATGGCCGAGAGCAGCGCGCCGATGGTCGTCGGGATGAGACAGACCAGCAGCGCCAGCAGGACGATCATGGTCTGCTCGGCGCCCGCGTAGATCGCGAAGGGCTGGAGGGTGACGACCGCCAGCAGGAAGACGATGGTCAGCGAGGCGAGCAGGATGTTGAGCGCGATCTCGTTGGGGGTCTTCTGCCGTGCGGCGCCCTCGACGAGGTTGATCATCCGGTCGATGAAGGTCTCGCCGGGCTTCGTCGTGATCTTGATGACGATGCGGTCGGAGAGCACCTTCGTCCCGCCGGTGACGGCCGAGCGGTCACCGCCGGACTCGCGGATGACCGGGGCCGACTCCCCCGTGATGGCGGACTCGTCGACCGAGGCCACGCCTTCGACGACATCGCCGTCACCGGGGATGATGTCGCCGGCCTCGCAGACGACCAGGTCACCGATGCGCAGTTCGGTGCCGGGGACCTGCTCCTCGGTGCTGCCGTTCAGCCGGCGCGCGACGGTGTCGGTCTTGGCTTTGCGCAGGGTGTCGGCCTGCGCCTTGCCGCGGCCCTCGGCGACCGCCTCCGCCAGGTTGGCGAAGATGACCGTCAGCCACAGCCAGACGGCGATCGCCCAGCCGAACCAGTCCGAGGGAGACGTGCAGGCGAAGATCGTGGTCAGCACGGAGCCGACCTCGACCACGAACATCACGGGGGACTTGACCATCACCCGCGGGTCGAGCTTGCGTATCGCGTCCGGGAAGGACGTGACCAGCTGCTTGGGGTCGAAGAGACCGCCGCCCACGCGGCCGTCGCCGGGCTTGTGCCCGCTGGGGACGTCCTGGTGCGGGGCGCGAGTCGGAGTGGCGGTGGACATGGAGCCGGGCTCCTCTTGTTTCACAGATGCGGTCATGACAGTCCCTCCGCCAGCGGGCCGAGGGCCAGCGCCGGGAAGTAGGTCAGACCGGTGATGATCAGGATCGTGCCGACGAGCAGCCCGGCGAAGAGCGGCTTCTCGGTACGGAGGGTGCCCGCGGTCTCCGGGACCGGCTTCTGCCCGGCGAGCGAGCCGGCCAGGGCGAGCACGAACACCATCGGCAGGAAGCGGCCGAGCAGCATCGCCAGGCCGATCGTGGTGTTGTACCAGGGCGTATTGGCGTTCAGGCCGCCGAAGGCCGAACCGTTGTTGTTGGCGCCGGAGGTGAACGCGTACAGCACCTCGGAGAAGCCGTGCGAACCGGCGCCCAGCGCCTTGGTGTTGAGCATCGAGCCCAGTGCGTCGGGCAGCACCATCGAGGCGGCGGTGAAGCCGAGCACCAGCGTCGGGGTGATGAGAATGAAGCAAGCGGCGAGCTTGATCTCGCGGGTGCCGATCTTCTTGCCCAGGTACTCGGGTGTGCGGCCGACCATCAGGCCGGCGATGAACACCGCGATGACCGCCATGACGAGCATGCCGTAGAGGCCGGAGCCCACGCCGCCCGGCGCGATCTCACCGAGCATCATGCCGAGCAGCTGGATACCGCCGCCGAAGGCCGTGAAGGAGGAGTGGAAGGAGTCCACCGCGCCGGTGGACGTGAGGGTGGTGGCCACCGAGAAGATCGAGGAGCCACCGACGCCGAAGCGGGTCTCCTTGCCCTCCATGGCGGCGCCCGCGGCCTGCAGGGCCGGGCCGCCGTGGGCGAACTCGGTCCACATCATCAGGGCGGTGAAGCCGAGCCAGATGATGCCCATCGTGGCGAGGATCGCGTAGCCCTGCTTCACGTTCCCGACCAGCTTGCCGAAGGTCCGGGTGAGCGCGAACGGGATGACCAGGATCAGGAAGACCTCGAAGAGGTTGGTGAAGGCGTTGGGGTTCTCGAAGGGGTGGGCGGAGTTGGCGTTGAAGTAGCCGCCCCCGTTGGTGCCCAGTTCCTTGATGACCTCCTGGGAGGCGACCGCGCCGCCGTTGGTCTGCTGGGAGCCGCCCATGAACTGACCGACCTCATGGATGCCCGAGAAGTTCTGGACGGCACCACAGGCGACCAGGACCAGGGCACCGATGACGGCGATCGGCAGCAGCACCCGTACGGTGCCGCGGACCAGGTCGGCCCAGAAGTTGCCGAGCTCGCCGGTGCGGATGGGGGTACCCCCTGCTCGAGCGGAGCCGAGAGCTCGGGGGAGGGCGAAGCCGCGTACCAGGGCGATGGCGACGGCCATGCCGGTGGCGGCGGAGACGAAGTTCTGCACCGCGAGACCGGCGGTCTGCACGACGTGGCCCATCGCCTGTTCGCCGCTGTAGGACTGCCAGTTGGTGTTGGCGACGAAGGACGCCGCGGTGTTGAACGCCTGGTCCGGGCTGATCGACGCGAAGCCGAGGGACAGCGGCATACCGCCCTGGACGCGCTGCAGCAGGTAGAGGAAGAGCACGCCCGCCGCGGAGAACGCCAGGACGCCGCGCAGATAGGCGGGCCAGCGCATCTCGGCATCCGCATTGGCGCCGATGCAGCGGTAGATGACCTTCTCGATACGCAGGTGCTTGGGGGACGCGTAGACGGCGGCCATGTAGTCGCCGAGGGGGCGGTACGCCAGGGCCAGCGCCGCGGTGAGCGCTATCAGCTGGAGCACGCCTGCGAGAAAGGGGCTCATTCGGTGCTCAGAACCTCTCCGGGAAGACGAGGGCGAGGACCAGGTATCCCAGCAGGGCGACGGCAACGATCAGGCCGACGATGTTCTCGATGGTCACAGCTTCGTCACCCCCTTGGCGACGAGAGCCACCAACGCGAAGACCGCGATCGTGACAACGACGAAGGCCACGTCGGCCATCGTGTGCTCCTAGATGGATGGGGGGATCAGGACCCCCAAAGCAAAGCGCCCTTCCGACGCGGCTTGAACACTGTTGACGCCTCCCTTACGGCCATTAGCGCTCCGTTGACGGATTTCATACGCGTTTGGAGCTGACCTGCACAAACAACGAGGGCCCGGACCCCTCAACGGGGGCCCGGGCCCTTGCGACCGTCGTTATCCGGCCGAGAAAGCGGACGCATTCGCGCCGCTTCACCGCGCGGTGTGCTCAGCGGATCTCGGTGATCTCCGGTCCACGCTCCAGACGCTCCACACCACCGCCGAAACGCGACTGCTCGACCTGGTCCTGCTGCACGCCGTCCGGCACCATCTGGGCGTCGTCCGGCAGCTTCAGGACGATCGGGTCGCGGGGGGCCATCGGGCCCTCGCCGCGGATGATGACGGTGTCCCGGAAGATGTGTTCCAGCACGCCGGCGGCCTGCGGCTGCACCGCGCCCTGGCCGGAGATCACACCGCGCAGGAACCACCGGGGGCCGTCGACACCGACGAAGCGCACGACCTGCACACCGTTCGTGCCGTCCGGCAGCTGTACGGGCACCTGGGCCCGCAGCTCCCAGCCCAGCGGGCCCTCGACCTCGTCGATGACACCGCCCTGCTGGGTGATGCCGGCCGCGATCTCCTCGCGGACCTCGCCCCAGATGCCCTCGTTCTTGGGGGCGGCGAAGGCCTGCAGCTGCACGGCGCTGTCCTGCAGCACCACGGTCGCGGCGACGATGGCGTCACCGGCGACCTCCACCCGGAGCTCCATGCCCTCGACACCCGGCACAAACAGCCCGCCGAGGTCCACCCGGCCCTCGCCGGGCTCGGAGATCTCCGACGCGTCCCAGGGACCGTCGGGGCGCGGCGCGGGCGGAAGATTGAGCCGCTGCTGCGGCGCCTCGTCCTCGTCGGCGTCGCTCACCGCGTGCTCGTCGAGCGTGGTGTCCTCGACCGACTCTTCAGGAGCCTCGTTCTTCTTGCGACGTCCGAACACGTCACTGTCCTTCCCGGTCGGCACCGACCGATGCGTATTCATTCCCGCCCGTGGAGCCGCCCACCGCCGCATGACCGCCGGTGGAACCGAATCCCCCCTCGGCCCGCGCCGAGCCGGGAAGTTCCGCCACCTCGTGGAAGCGCACCTTCTCGACCTGCTGGACGACCAGTTGGGCGATCCGGTCGAACCTCTCGAACCGCACGCTCTCGCGCGGGTCCAGATTGACCACGATCACCTTGATCTCTCCACGGTACCCGGCATCCACCGTCCCGGGGGCATTCACCAGCGCCAGGCCGCAGCGCGCGGCCAGTCCGGACCGCGGGTGCACAAAGGCCGCATACCCGTCGGGCAGCGCGATCGACACCCCGGTGGGCAGCACGGTGCGCTCCCCCGGCGCCAGCTCGGCGGCCTCGGTGGTCACCAGATCCACGCCCGCGTCCCCGGGGTGCCCGTACGCCGGAACGGGCACGTCCGGATCCAGCCGCCGCAGCAGTACGTCCACCGGATTCCGTCCCTGACTCATGGGTTCACCTCGAAGGCACGCGCTCGCTTGACCTGGTCCGGGTCGGACATGGCCGCCTGGATCTCCTCGGTCCTGCCGTTGTCGATGAAGTGGTCGACCTTCACCTCGATGAAGACGGCCTCGGCGCGCACCGCGACGGGGCCGTCCGGACCGTCTATGCGCCCCACGGCCGTCGAGTAGATCTTGCGCCCGTGCACCGCGGTGACCCGCGCGTCCAGGTGCAGCACCGTGCCCAGCGGCACCGGCCGTACGAAGTCGGTCTCCAGCCGCCCGGTCACCGCGATCACCCGCAGCAGCCAGTTCAGCGAGCCCAGGGTCTCGTCCAGCGCGGTGGCCAGCACCCCGCCGTGCGCCAGGCCCGGCGCGCCCTGGTGGGCCTCCTTGACGGTGAACTCGGCGGACACGCTCACGCCGTCGCCGGCCCGTGCCTCCAGATGCAGGCCGTGCGGCTGGCCCGTGCCGCAGCCGAAGCACCGGTCGTAGTGCGCGCCGAGGAGCTCTCCGGGAGCCGGCGCGTCGGCATGCCGGACCGGAGCGACGGCGTCCGCCGGTGGCGTCAGCCGCGCCCTGGGTTCGTCAGTTCCACTCACGAGGTCAGACCCTACCCGCGCGCGTAACGGACCCGCGCCGCCGTGCCAAGCTGGAGCCATGCAGCCGTACGAAGAACGCCTCACCGCGCCCCGGTCCTGGTGGGTGATCGCCGCGATGATCGGCGTCGCCTGCGCCCTGATGCTGCTCCCCCTGGGGACGCTGTGGATGCTGGGCGGACTGATCGGCGGAGCGGCCCTGTCCGCGGTGGCGGTGAGCTCGTACGGCTCGGCACGGATCCGGGTGGTGGGCGGCGCCCTGATCGCCGGCGACGCGAAGATCCCGGTGACGGCACTGGGCGAGGCGCGGGCGCTGGACGCGGACGAGGCGCTGGCGTGGCGTACGCACAAGGCCGACGCCCGTGCGTTCATGCTGCTGCGCGGCTACATCCGTACCGCGGTGCGGGTGGAGATCACCGATCCGCAGGACCCGACGCCGTACGCCTATCTCTCGACGCGGACGCCGGAGCGTCTGGTGGCGGCGCTGGCGGCCGGACGGGGCTGACCGGCGCGCGGGGGCGGGTCAGCCGCCCGGTGGCGGCGGAGCTTCTCCGGTTGGTTCGCCGCCCGCGGGGGCGTCCGGCGCGAAGGGGGAAAGGGCCTCCCAGGGGACCTGCTTCGTGCGCAGGTCCTTACGGATTTTTTCCGCAAGCTTTCTGGTGTCCCTGCGGTTCATGAACGCGCCGACGGAGGCGCCGATCATGAACGGGGCGAGGTTGGGGAGGTTGCGCAGCGTGCGCTTCATGATCTGCTGGCGCAGCTCACGCCTCATCTGCACACCGAGGGCGATGTTGAGCGAGGCCGGTTTGGTGAGGTCGACGCCCCGCTCCTCCGTCCAGGACGTCAGATAGGCCATACCGCGCTGCCGGAAATTCCCGGCGGGCCGGAGGCCGTAGACCTCGTGCAGCTCGGCGATCAGTTTGATCTCGACCGAGGCGACGCCGGTGACCTCGGCGGCCAGCTCGGCCGGCATGGCGGGCGGTACGGGCAGCATCGCTGCCGCTCCGACGCCCGCTCCGACGGCTCCGGTGGCTGCGCAGGCACCGGCGACCAGCTTGTCGGCCAGGTCCTCGGGGGTCAGTCCGGGGAACTGGGCGCGCAGGGTGGCAAGGTCACGGACCGGAACCCGCGGGGCGGTCTCGATGATCCGGTCGGCGATCACGGCCAGCCCGGCCCGTACCCTGCCGCCGGTTCTTCCGGCGCCACGGCCGGCCATGGCCGCGAGCGAGGCCGTGCGGCCCCTCCCCCGCTCTCGGCTTCGCCCGAGCGGGAGGTGACCCCACCGCAGTGCGCCGGTCGTCCGTTCCGCGGGAAGGGCGCTCGGGTCGGCGGGCACGGGCGCGGTTTTCTCGCGTGATCGTGCGCCGGCCGCCGAGCCTTCGACGCCCTTGGAGCCCTTGCGGAACGGGTTCACGCCTGCCACGGCGTAGACCGGACTCAGGCCGCGCAGTCGCGGCAGATCGGCTGCCCGTTCTTGTCCTCCGCGGCGAGCTGGCTGCGGTGGTGGACCAGGAAGCAGCTCATGCACGTGAACTCGTCCTGCTGCTTGGGCAGCACGCGCACGGCCAGTTCTTCGTTGGACAGGTCCGCGCCGGGCAGCTCCAGGCCCTCGGCCTGCTCGAACTCGTCGACGTCGACGGCCGAGGCGGACTTGTCGTTCCGCCGCGACTTCAGCTCTTCGATGCTGTCCTCGTTGAGGTCGTCGTCGGTCTTGCGTGGGGTGTCGTAATCCGTAGCCATTTTCGCTCTCCCCCTCTGGGTGTCTGCGGTGTCTCAGCGCTCGTAACGCGTGAGAGGCCGGACTTGTGCCCGACCTGAGGCGGAGATTTTGCCTCACATCAAGGTCTGTTACTCAATCGACACCCAACCGCACCCCTGAAGAGGTGATCGGTTTGGATGGCGATCAGGACCGTACACGGTCCGAATGTCGCACCTCGCGCAGCCCATCACCTCTACTTCCCGTGATCTCACCCCCCGGAAACCCGGACGTCCCCGGCATTCCGACAGGCTTTTTGATCACAGAGCGTAAATGGCCGGAAAATCGCGCCTGTGAGGCATCACACACGCGCTGACCGGCGGGCGGACCGGTTCAATTCCGCGCAAAGCGAACTCGGCGAAGGATCCACGCCGACCCCCCTTGTCGTCAAACCGGCAGGCGAGGCGGTGTACGGCCGCGAGACGGGCGATCGTACGCACAGATGTCCGATGACTGCCCAGGGGGGTGCACAACGGCTCCAGCGGGCGTACAACCCCCCTGTGGCCTGCGTCAGAGCGGCAGGACGACCCGCATCACCAGTCCGCCGCCCTCGCGGGGCCGAGCCGTGATCGTGCCGTCGTGCGCACGCACCACCGAACGCACGATGGACAGCCCCAGCCCGACCCCCTTGTCACTCCCGGTCCGCTCGGTCCGCAGCCGCCGGAACGGCTCGAAAAGGTTCTCCACCTCATAGGCCGGAACCACCGGACCGGTATTGGAGACCACCAGCACCGCACACCCCGGCTGCGGCTGGACCGTCACCTCCACCCAGCCCTCCTCCGGCACGTTGTAGCGCACCGCGTTCTGCACCAGATTCAGCGCGATCCGCTCCAGCAGCACCCCGTTACCCTGCACGAACACCTGCTCACGCACCCCCCGCAGCGCCACCCCCTTGGCCTGCGCCTCCTCACGGGTCTGCTCCACCGCCTGCGACGCCACCTCCGCCACATCCACCGGCTTCTTGTCCACGACCTTGTTCTCACTGCGCGCCAGCAGCAACAACCCCTCCACCAACTGCTCACTGCGCTCATTGGTCGCCAGCAGCGTCTTGCCCAACTGCGCCAGCTCCGGCGACGCCCCCGGATCCGCCAGCTGCACCTCCAGCAACGTCCGGTTGATCGCCAACGGCGTCCGCAACTCGTGCGACGCATTCGACACGAACCGCCGCTGCGACTCGAACGCCCGGTCCAGCCGGTCCAGCATCTCGTCAAAGGTGTCCGCAAGCTCCTTCAGCTCGTCATCAGGACCCCCCAACTCGATCCGCCGGTGCAGATCCGAACCCGCCACCCGCTGAGCCGTCCGCGTAATACGCCCCAACGGCGACAACACCCGCCCCGCCATCGCATAACCGAAAGCGAACGCCACCACCGTCAAACCCAGCAAAGCCAGCAGGGAGCGGTTGAGGAGGCTGTTGAGGGCCACCGCGCGCTGGTGCTGCAGGCACTGTTCGACGGCCTGCTGGAGCAGCTGCCCGGACGTCTCGGTGGGCAGGTCGCAGATGTCACTGGTCGACTGGAACTTCCCGCCGAGGATCTTCAGGGGCAGCGCGCTGCCGTCGTGCAGCGCGTCCGCGGCCAGCATGTAGATGATCGTCAGCAGCACGATCCCGGCCATCAGGAACATGCCGCCGTACAGCAGCGTCAGCCGTATCCGGATCGTGGGCCGCAGCCACGGGAACGGACGGACATCGACCGGCCTGGGGTCCCAGGTCGGCTTGGGCGGAACGGGGGGCGGCGGGTTCGTCGCCTTGGAGAACGAGGGCAGGGAAGGCATCGCCGGTCAGATCCGGTATCCCGAGCCGGGGACCGTGACGATCACCGCGGGCTCGCCGAGCTTGCGGCGCAGCGTCATGACCGTGACCCGTACGACGTTGGTGAACGGGTCGGTGTTCTCGTCCCAGGCCTTCTCCAGAAGCTGCTCCGCCGAGACGACCGTGCCCTCGCTGCGCATCAGGACCTCCAGCACCGCGAACTCCTTGGGGGCGAGCTGGACCTCCTTGCCGTCGCGGAAGACCTCGCGGCGGTTCGGGTCGAGCTTGATGCCGGCCCGCTCCAGGACGGGCGGCAGCGCGACGGTCGTACGGCGTCCGAGAGCGCGGACCCGGGCGGTCAGCTCGGTGAAGGCGAAGGGCTTGGGAAGGTAGTCGTCCGCGCCGATCTCCAGGCCCTCGACGCGGTCGCTGACGTCGCCGGAGGCGGTGAGCATCAGGACCCGGGTGGGCATCCCCAGCTCGACGATCTTGCGGCAGACATCGTCGCCGTGGACGACCGGAAGGTCACGGTCCAGCACGACGACGTCATAGTCGTTGACCGCGATCCGTTCCAGGGCGGCAGCGCCGTCGTAGACCACGTCGACCGCCATGGCCTCCCGGCGTAGTCCGGTGGCCACCGCATCGGCGAGCAGCTGCTCGTCCTCGACGACGAGAACACGCACGTCGCTAGTCCTTCCTCAGGGCCCTTTCGGGCAGGCACAACAATGTCTTCAGAGCTCTTCCATCCTGCCCCGAAGAGCCATAAACCGGCGGTAAGGGGGGTGCGGAGGGGTGGAGGGCCCCGGGGCGGCACCCGACGGGCAGGATTCCCGGGAGGGTTGAGGTTTCCCTGAGGTGAGGGGTGGGGAGGACGACTGCACACCCGCGATCACGCCCTGTTTATTTCGGCTATCCGCCTTGAACTGATCCATCGCAGGGACCACGCCGTGATCGAACCGCCCGTCGGCACACCCCCGTGCCCACCGACCCACGACGAGGGGGCGCAATGGACGCGTTCACCGCAGGCATTTTGCAGCGCATAGAGAACACCGAAGCTGATCTGGACCGGGCCCGCGCTGCGGGCGACGACTTCCTCGCCGAGGTCGAGCAGGCAGAACTCGAGGACCTGCAGCGACTGGCGACCGAGCACGGCGTGCGGTACGGAGCGGTCAGCAACGCCTGACACTCCCGGCGTACGACGAGAGCGCCCCGGCATCCAGGGGAAGGAGCCGGGGCGCTGTCGTGCCCGGATGCGGGTCCGGTCAGTCGTGCCAGGCGCCGAGCTCGTCCAGGAGCGGCTGCAGCTGCTCGAAGAGGGCCGGGGAGGCGGCGAGGGTCAGCTCGTGGGAGGCCGTCCGGCCGGGCCGGCCCCCGGTGAGCGCCCCGGCCTCGCGGGCGATCAGCGCGCCGGCCGCCAGGTCCCAGGGGTTCAGACCACGCTCGTAGTAGGCGTCGAGCCGGCCGCAGGCCACATCGCACAGGTCGATCGCGGCCGAGCCGCCGCGCCGGATGTCGCGGACCTGCGGCAGCAGCGTGCGCACCACCTCCGCCTGGCCCGCCCGGCGCTCGGCGAGATAGCCGAACCCGGTGCCGACGAGCGCCTGGGAGAGCGGCGGGGCGGGCCGGTGGCGGATGCGCTCGCCGTTGTTGAACGCGCCACGACCGACGACGGCCTGGTAGGTCTCGCCGCGCATCGGGGCGGCGACGACCCCGACGACCACCTCGCCGTCCTTCTCCGCCGCGATGGACACCGACCAGGCCGGCAGCCCGTAGAGGTAGTTCACGGTGCCGTCGACGGGGTCGATGACCCAGCGGATGCCGCTGGTGCCGTCGGTGCTGGCGCCCTCCTCCCCCAGGAAGCCGTCGTCCGGGCGGTGCTCCCCGAGGAAGTCGGTGATCAGCTTCTCGGAGGCGAGATCCATCTCGGTGACGACGTCGATGGGGCTGGACTTGGTGGCGGCCACGCCGAGGTCGGCGGGTCGGCCGTCGCGCAGCAGCGCCCCCGCACGGCGGGCGGCCTCCAGGGCCAGGTCGAGGAGTTCGTCGTACAGCGCGTCGCTCTGCGCCGGGGCGGTCTGGGGGACGGCGGGGTGCAGCGGGTCGGGCACGATGCTCCTTGCTCGGACGAGCGGTGGTCGGGGAGGGATCGGGGGCGAGGGCGTGAGGGTGGGGGCTTATGCGGGGGCCCGGTCTGCCGGGCCGCGCCAGTCGGCCCCGGCGGCGGCCGGGCGCGGAGCGCGCGCGGGGCAGCAGCCGACCGGGCACAGGTCGTGGCCGGCACCGAGGGCGCCCAGGGCGCAGCGCTCCGGGGCGCGGCCCCGTTCGGCGGCCGCGCGCTCCAGGAGGAGGTCGCGGACGGCCGCCGCGAACCGCGGGTCGGCGCCCACCGTCGCCGACCTGGCGACCGGAAGTCCCAGCTCGGCGGCCTTGGCGGTGGCTTCGGTGTCGAGGTCGTACTTGACCTCCATGTGGTCGGAGACGAACCCGATGGGAGCCATCACAACGGCCGGTACGCCGGCGGCGTGCCGCTCCTCCAGGTGATCGCAGATGTCCGGCTCCAGCCACGGGATGTGCGGGGCCCCGCTGCGGGACTGGTAGACGAGCCGCCAGGGGTGCTCCACACCGGTCTCCGCCCGGACGGCGTCCGCGATCACCTGCGCCACGTCCAGGTGCTGGGCGACATAGGCGCCGCCCGCACCGTCCCGCGTGTGGTCGGCGGGAGTGCCGGAGGTGTCGGCCGCGGCGGTGGGGATGGAGTGGGTGGTGAAGGCGAGATGGGCACCGCCTCGCACCTCCTGGGGCAGGGCCGCGAGGGACGCCAGCACGCCGTCGACCATCGGCCGGATGAAGCCGGGGTGGTTGAAGTAGTGCCGCAGCTTGTCGACCCGGGGCGGCTCCAGGCCCTCGGCCTGCAGGGCGGCGAGCGCGTCGGCGAGGTTCTCGCGGTACTGCCGGCAGCCCGAGTACGAGGCGTAGGCGCTGGTCGCCAGGACGGCGATACGGCGGTGGCCGTCGTGGACCATGGTGCGCAGGGTGTCGGTCAGGTAGGGCGCCCAGTTGCGGTTGCCCCAGTAGACGGGCAGGTCCAGTCCGTGCCCGGCGAAGTCCTTGCGCAGTGCGTCCAGCAGTTCCCGGTTCTGGGCGTTGATAGGGCTGACGCCGCCGAACAGGAAGTAGTGCTGCCCCACCTCCTTCAGGCGCTCACGGGGGATGCCGCGGCCGCGGGTGACGTTCTCCAGGAACGGGACCACGTCGTCGGGGCCTTCGGGGCCGCCGAAGGACAGCAGCAGCAGGGCGTCATACGGGCGGGGATCGCACTGTTCGGGCATGCCATCGATCCTGCCACCCTTCCCATGGGTGCGGCGGGCAGGTCCCGGCGCCGGGAGGCCCGTCCGCCGCGGTCGGGCGGTGGCGGAAATCCGGAGGCGTCCGACGGCGCACCGCCCGTAAGCTGTATCGGCCCCTGTCATTCCTTACCGATCTTTTCGGTCCTCACCGGCGGAGCGCCCCCGTTGCCCAGTCCCTACCGCGCCCTCTTCGGCCGCCGCGGCACCAAGTCGTTCTCCGCCGCCGGGCTGCTGGGCCGGATGCCGTTGTCGATGCTGGGCATCGGGATCGTCACGATGATCTCCCAGCTGACCGGCCGCTACGGCCTGGCCGGCGCGTTGTCCGCGACCATTGCGCTGTCCGCCGCGGTCCTCGGCCCGCAGATCTCCCGGCTGGTGGACCGGCACGGCCAGCGCCGGGTGCTGCGCCCGGCCACCCTGGTGTCGGTCACCGCGGTCGCCGGACTGCTGCTGAGCGCGCAGCAGGGCTGGGCGGACTGGCTGCTGTTCGTCTTCGCGGCCTGTGCGGGGTGTGTGCCGAGCGTGGGGGCGATGATCCGGGCGCGTTGGGCCGAGCTCTACCGGGGGTCCCCGCGAGAGCTGCACACCGCGTATTCGTGGGAGTCGATCGTCGACGAGTTGTGCTTCATCGTCGGGCCGATCCTGTCCATCGGCCTGTCCACCGCGTGGTTCCCGGAGGCGGGGCCACTGCTGGCCGCCGCTTTCCTGGCCGCCGGCGTCTTCTGGCTGACGGCGCAGCGGGCGACGGAGCCGGTGCCGCATCCGCGCGAACACCACACCAAGGGGTCCGCGCTGCGCTCACGGGGGCTGCAGGTGCTGGTGGTGACGTTCGTGGCCACCGGCGCGATCTTCGGGGCGGTCGACGTGGTGACCGTGGCCTTCGCCGAGGAGGTCGGGCACAAGGCGGCGGCCAGTCTGGTCCTGGCCGTCTATGCGCTCGGCTCGTGTGCGGCCGGCGCGGTCTTCGGCCTGCTCCACCTCAAGGGGCATCCGTCCCGCCGCTGGGTGGCGGGGGTGTGCGTGATGGCCGTGAGCATGGTGCCGCTGCAACTGGTGGGCTCGCTGCCGCTGCTGGCCGTCGCCCTGTTCGTCGCCGGGCTGTCCGTCGCCCCGACGATGGTGACCACGATGGCGCTGGTCGAGGAGCACGTGCCGCGGGCGAAGCTGACCGAGGGCATGAGCTGGACCGGCACCGGCCTGGCAGTGGGCGTCGCACTGGGGTCGTCGGCCGCCGGCTGGGTGGTGGACGCCGCCGGGGCCGCCCGGGGCTATCTGGTGCCCGGGGCGGCGGGCCTGCTCGCCGCACTGGTGGCCTTCGCGGGCTACCGCAGGCTCCGCCCGCAGTCCGCGCCCGCGGTGGCAGGCCCGGCCGTGGCGGGAGGCCTGCCCGGCCTGCCCGGACCGACCGATCCGACCGGACCGACCGAACCGGCCACGGAGCGGCGGGGCGAGGAGAGCGTCGCGTAGGGGTGCCGGGGCCCGGCTTCGCCCGGCCTCGCCCGTCCGCATCGCCCCGCCACGCCCGCCATCCCGACCGTCCGCGTGAACCCACCCCTCCCATCGGGGAGTTACCCGCGGTACGACATGTCCGGGAGCCGGGCGGTTCGGGCCGATTCCGCGCCGTTGTGATTCCCGTCACCCCACCCTGACGGGGCGTCGGCTACTGACATCATGCGCTCAACAACGGCGGCCGGACACGGCCTGCCCGCGCGGAGGGAGGGGACGTCACCATGGCAGTCAGCAATGCCGTCGGCGGCTCGGGAGGGCGGGGTCCGACCAGCGGGCCGTGGCGCAACTGGGCGGGCAATGTCACCGCCCGCCCCGCCCGGAGCGTGGCCCCGGCGAGCACCGAGGAGGTGGCGGCAGCGGTCCGCGCCGCCGCAGCGGACGGGCTGACGGTCAAGGCCGCCGGCACCGGCCACTCCTTCACCCCGGCCGCCGCCACCGACGGGCTGCTGATCCGCCCCGAGCGGCTGACCGGCGTCCGCTCGGTCAACCGCGAGGCCGGCACGGTGACGGTGGCGGCCGGTACACCGCTCAAGCACCTCAACGAGACGCTGGCCGCGCACGGACTGTCGCTGACCAACATGGGCGACATCATGGAGCAGACCGTCTCCGGGGCGACGTCCACCGGCACCCATGGCACCGGCCGCGATTCGGCGTCGCTCGCCGCCCAGATCACCGCCCTGGAGCTGGTCACCGCCGACGGCTCGGTCCTGGCCTGTTCCCCCGGGGAGAACCCCGAGGTCTTCGCCGCGGCGCGGCTGGGTCTGGGCGCGCTGGGCGTGATCAGCGAGCTGACCTTCGCCGTGGAGCCGGAGTTCTGGCTGACCGCCCGCGAGGAGCCGATGCCCTTCGACGAGGTGACGGACCGCTTCGACGAACTGGTCGCCGAGAACGAACACTTCGAGTTCTACTGGTTCCCGCACACCGGCAACTGCAACACCAAGCGCAACAACCGCAGCCAGGGTCCGGCGGCACCGCCCGGGAGGGTCAGCGGCTGGGTCGAGGACGAGCTGCTGTCCAACGGGGTCTTCCAGCTCGCCTGCGCCGTCGGGCGGGCGGTCCCGGCCGCCATACCGGGCATCGCCAAGATCTCCAGCCGCGCCCTGTCGGCCCGTACGTACACCGACATCCCGTACAAGGTGTTCACCTCGCCGCGGCGGGTGCGGTTCGTGGAGATGGAGTACGCACTGCCCCGGGCGGCCGCGGTGGCGGCACTGGGTGAACTCAAGGCCCTGGTGGAGCGCTCGGACTTCAAGGTCAGCTTCCCGGTGGAGGTGCGGACCGCGCCCGCCGACGACATCCCGCTGTCCACCGCTTCGGGCCGGGACACCGTCTACCTCGCCGTACACATGTACCGCGGGACACCGTACGGAGCGTATTTCGCGGCCGCCGAACGGATCATGACGGCACACGAGGGGCGGCCGCACTGGGGGAAGCTGCACACCCGCGACACCGCCTACCTTGCCGACGCCTATCCGCGGTTCGGGGAGTTCACCGCACTGCGCGACCGGCTGGACCCGGAACGCCGGTTCGCCAATGCCTATCTGCGGCGGGTCCTGGGGGACTGACCGACGACGGCCGCGGACCCGGCGCCCCGTGGTGGGCGACGGGCCGCGGGCGTTGCGGGTCCGCCTCGTCGGGACGGTCCTTGCCGGACCGGTGCCGGCTCAGGAAGCGCCGGGATCGGGGGCCGGTCCGCCGGACTGCTGTCCGTTCGGAGGGTCCCCCTGCCCTCCGGTGCCGGCCGGGCCGTCGCCGGAGCCGGTGTGTCCGTCACCGGCGGAACCGCTCGGGGACGGGTCCGGAGACGACGACGTGCCGGGATCCGGCGAGGTCGTGCCGCCGTCGGACGGACTCGGGTCCGGCGACGGCGTGCCGCCCTTGTCCGTACCGGTACCGCTGCCGGTGTCGCCCGAGTTGTCCGGCTCCGGGCTCCGGCGGTCTCCGCCGCCGTGCCGGCCGCCGCCGTCCGGGGAGTGACCGGAGCCGGGCGACTGCGGGGAACGGTGCTGCTGGCGCCCCCCTCCCCCGGGGTGGGTGAGATTGCTCAGGGTCGTGCCCTGCGCCCCGCTCGGCGTCTGCCCGGTGATCAGCTCGGTACCGGTGACCACCCCCATGGCGAGCGCGAAGACCGCGAGGGCACCGAGCGTCGGCCGCTTCCAGCCGCGCAGCCGCGTGCCGTATGTCGCGGTGCTCAGCTCCTCGGGCGGGCCACCGGGGTGTCGCGCGGCCGGAATGCCGGCCGGACGGGCAGCCGCCTGACCCAGCACCATGGTCCGGTCGTCGAGGCGCGGCACCAGTTGTGTCCGGTCGGCGGACCGCCCGGGGGCACTCCCGTCCACCGCGGGCAGGGCGCGGGTCGCCTCGGGGGCGGCGGCCCGCAGCAGCCGCGTCGCGTCATCCGCCGGCGGGGCGGGGTGGGCGCCTGCCGGGTCGCGCCGGCGGGCCTGCTCGGCCCGCGGGATCAGCTGCGTACGGGCGGTGCCGGGCGCGGACGCCCTGGCGGCGACGGAGGTGACCTTGTCCTCCGTGCCCCCCTTGTCGAAGGTCGGCAGCACCATCGTGGGGCCGGCCTGCCGGACATCCGGTGTGGTGGATCGAGTGCGGGCGGCGGAGGAGCGGCGCGGCTTCGGCCGGGTGGTGACCGTCGCCTCCTTGAGCTGTTCACCGGTGCGCCGGAACAGGTGCTGGAATATCGAGCCGCCAGTAGTGGCCACGACACTGACCACACCGGCGCCGATGATGGTTCCGTAGACGCCGAGCCGGCCCGCGAGGTACGCGGCGACCGCCGCGGCGAGCGCGCTGCCGGCCACCTGAGCAACGCTCAGGTCTATCCGCCTCTCCTTCTTCTTCGTGTCGCTTTCGGTTTCTTCGTCCATCTCCAACCTTTGATAGCCGCTTCGATCCATCCTGCATGGAGAAGTGACCATTCGGCGGAGCCAAAAGTTCCGATTTTGGGGAATCTGTGAAACTCGCCACCGACACGCCAGGTAGAGAGATCGACAAGACGACCCAACTCCGTTGCCCGCCCAGAAGTTCAGCGGCGCGGCGGTCCACCTCAGTGGTCCGAATGGAGTACTGTGGCGAGCCCTGGCCCCGGTTCCCGTCCGGCTGCCCGGAACCCATGGGAGGGGGCCATGAAGGCGGCACTCACACCGGGGCGCCGCCGCTCGGCACGGGTGAACGGCGACAGGACAAGCGGCATGGTCACTGAGCGTGGCGAACAGGTAACCGTGTCATAACGGCGTTTCAGGGCCAAGCCCCGACACGCCGGGCAACTCGGCAATGTTGTGGCAGGCTGCACCCGGGCAGGCCACACTCGACTAGCGGAAGCAGCGACGCGAGTGACGTCGGCAGGCACCACCCGGGAGGTCCCCATGCCCGAACTGCGTGTCGTGGCCGTCTCCAACGACGGCACACGGCTGGTGCTCAAAGCTGCGGACAGCACCGAGTACACGCTTCCGATCGACGAACGGCTGCGCGCCGCCGTCCGCAATGACCGTGCACGCCTCGGCCAGATCGAGATCGAGGTCGAGAGCCACCTGCGCCCGCGGGACATCCAGGCCCGTATAAGAGCCGGTGCCTCCGCCGAGGAGGTCGCCCAGCTCGCCGGCATCCCCGTCGACCGGGTGCGCCGCTTCGAGGGCCCGGTGCTCGCCGAGCGCGCCTTCATGGCCGAGCGGGCCCGCAAGACCCCGGTACGGCGCCCCGGCGAGAACACCGGTCCGCAGCTCGGCGAGGCGGTGGCGGAGCGACTGCTGCTGCGCGGCGCCGACAAGGACAGCGTCCAGTGGGACTCCTGGCGCCGCGACGACGGCACCTGGGAGGTGCTGCTGGTCTACCGCGTCGCCACCGAACCGCACTCGGCGAGCTGGACGTACGACCCGCCGCGGCGTCTCGTCCAGGCTGTGGACGACGAGGCGCGGGCGCTGATCGGCGAGAGCGACGACACGCCCGAGCCGAGCTTCCCGTTCGTGCCGCGGATCGCACGGCTCCCACGCGACCGGCCGCTGGACCGTGCGTTGGACCGGCAGTCGTCCGAGCGCGGCGAGCGCGCGGCGCAGTCCGGTGACGACGACGGCGAGCCGCAGGTCGCGGAGGAGGCCGTCGGCGAGCGGGATTCGCTGACCAGCCTGCTGGAGGCGGTGCCGAGCTTCCGTGGCGACATGGTCGTTCCGGAGGCCGTGAAGTCGGCACAGAGCGACGAGGAGTCCGAGGCCGAGGTCGAGGAGCCGCCCGCCCCGGCGGCGAGTGCGGGTGCGGGTTCCGCATACGCCGATGTACTGATGCCACGCGCGGTGGCCGGCCATCGCGACCGGCTGACCGGGACGACGGACCGGCAGGCCGAGGCGGACGGTGTACGACCCGGCCGCCGCGCCGCGGTGCCCAGCTGGGACGAGATCGTCTTCGGCACCCGGCGCAAGAAGCCGGAGTAACGGGAGGGCCGTTGAGGCCTTTCCCGACGCGTCACGCACCGTCCGCCCGCCTCCTGGAATTCAGGGAGCGGGCGGATGCCGTGGTGCGACGCCCCGTTAGGGGCCCCGGCGGGGGCTCAGCCAGGCTGCGGGCCGGTGGCGACGGGGCGGGACGGGTCGGCCGACCATTCGCTCCAGGAGCCGACGTACAGGGCGGCGGGGACACCCGCGACCGCGAGGGCCAGTACCTCATGTGCGGCGGAGACCCCGGAGCCGCAGTACACACCGACCTCCGCCTTCGGCGTGGCGCCCAGCGACGCGAAACGCTCGGCCAGTTCCGACGCGTCGCGGAAGACGGTGCCCCCCTCGACGACGTTCTCGGTCGTCGGGGCGGACACGGCGCCCGGGATATGGCCGGCGACCTTGTCGATCGGCTCGACCTCACCGCGGTAGCGCTCGGCGGCGCGCGCGTCCAGCAGGACTCCGCGGCGGGCGAGGGCGGCCGCGTCATCCGCCCGCAGCAGCGCCAGGCCGCCGGGCACCGGGGTGAAATCACCTTCCTGCGGAGTCGATTGATCGACACTCAGGGCGCCGCCGGCCGCCTCCCAGGCGGCGAGGCCGCCGTCCAGGACGCGTACGTCGGGGTGGCCGGTCCAGCGCAGCAGCCACCAGGCGCGGGCGGCCGCCCAGCCCTGGCCGCCGTCGTAGACGACCACCGGGTGGTCCGCGCGGACGCCGGCGGCCCGCATGGCCTCGGTGAAGACATCGAGATCGGGCAGCGGGTGCCGGCCACCCGGGCCGGGAGGCGAGGCCAGCTCGCTCTCGAGGTCGACGTAGACCGCGCCGGGCACATGACCGGCCTCGTACACGGGGCGACCGGGCGGGCCGCCCATCTGGTAGCGGACGTCCAGGAGGACCGGAGCAGTGGGCCGCTCCAGCTCGCTCGCGAGTTCGGTAGCGGTGATGATGGCATTCATGGGACTCATCCTTGCGTAGCGACGGCTACGTACAGAAGGTAGGCACCCACCCTCCGTATGACGCAGTTACGTCCTGCCGTAACGCCGCTGAGGCGGATCGGAAACGTCAAAGCGGGCATTCTCCCTCGCGAACCGGCCATGGACGGCGCGGCCGGGGCGCTCACCAGGTCACCGGGTGCGAGCATCTGCTCGGGACCCGCGCCCGTGGCGCAGAGGGTCAGTACCCGACGCTCCGAGGAGAGAGTGACCATGACCACCGAGGCAGCGACCCGGCGGATGCCCGGCGCGCCCTGCTGGGTGAGCCTCCTGGCCCACAGCCTGTCCGCGACGCAGGAATTCTACGGCGCGCTGTTCGGCTGGGAGTTCCGCCCGGGACCGCAGCATTTCGGTCCGTACGCCCGGGCCTTCCTCCACGGCCGGGAAGTCGCCGGGCTCGGCGAACTGGTGCCCGACCGCCATCTCCCGGTCGCCTGGACCACGTACCTCGCGAGCGATGACGCGGACGCGACCGCCGAGCAGATCCGGTCCTGCGGCGGGACGGTGGGCGTCGGGCCCCTGGACGCGGACGATGACGCGGGGCGGATGGCGATCGCGTCCGACCCGCAGGGCGCGATCTTCGGCATCTGGCAGGGCAGGTCGGTGGCGGGCACCACGATCACCGGTGAACTGGGCACCCCGGCATGGAACGAGCTGGTCACCCGGGACACGAGCTCCGTCCTGACGTTCTACGAGCATGTCTTCGGCTACGAGGCGGAACCGGTGATCTCGGCGGGCTTCGACTATCTGACACTGCATCTCAAGGAACACCCGGTGGCCGGTATCCGCGGCGTGGGCAACGCCCTGCCACCCGACCGGGGTTCCCACTGGATGACGCACTTCGCCGTCTCCGACACGGACGCGGCGGCCCGCCGGGTCACCGAGCTGGGCGGCCAGGTGCTGCAGCCGGCCCGGGACTCCGCCCACGGACGGCTGGCGACGGTCTGCGACAGCGAGGGCGCCGTCTTCACGGTCGTCCAGCGGGACTGAGGGACGGTCACACCGGGGTCCGCCCCGCGGCCGCGCCTACTTCGCGCTGTCGACCGGCAGTACGTCCGGGGAGAGCGCGGCCGCCCGGGCGGCCGCCGAGGTCTGACGGCGACGGTGGTGACGCCGGCACAGCACCTCGTAGCCGACCTCGGTGTGGGGGCCGTCCACGTCACCGACGACATCGCCCACCACGACCTGAGCACCCTCGACGACCATCCGGCCGTCGACCGTACGGGCGTTGTGCGTGGCGCGGGCGCCGCACCAGCACAGCGCCTCGACCTGCAGCACCTCTATGCGGTCGGCCAGTTCGACCAGCCTCTGGGAGCCGGGGAACAGCTTGCTGCGGAAGTCGGTGGTGATGCCGAAGGCGAAGACGTCCAGTTCGAGGTCGTCGACGATGCGGGCGAGCTGGTCGATCTGTTCGGGGACGAGGAACTGTGCCTCGTCGGCGATGACATAGTCGACCCGGCCGCCGGCGGAGAGATGGTCGACGACATGCGTGTAGAAGTCCATGCCGTGCGCCGCCTCGACGGCCTCGGTCACCAGGCCGAGGCGGGAGGAGAGCTTGCCGCGGCCGGCCCGGTCGTTGCGGCTGTAGATCATGCCTTGCAGGCCGCGGGAGGAGCGGTTGTGCTCGATCTGCAGAGCAAGTGTCGACTTTCCGCAGTCCATCGTTCCGGAGAAGAACACCAGCTCGGGCATGGGGTGTTGCGGGCCTTTCGGGCTCGTTTACGGAAGGGGGGCGTGCGGGCGGCGGACCGCGCGGGTCAGGTGCGCACTTCCAGGAGCGGCACCAGCTGCTCCACCGGCGTCATCGAACCGTGCATCCCGACCATCTCCGATTCACGGGGCTCCCGTTCGGTCGCGATGATCACCATATCGGCGTGCGCGGCCGCGACGACATCGCCGATCCGGGCGCGCACCCGGTCGTCGACGGACGGTCCGAACCACCCTGCGGCGATGGCCTCTTCGCGACTCGCCACCCACATCTGCTCACCGACCACCTCGCGCCACACGGCGAGCACATCCGCGGCCGCGCCCGGGTGGGCGTACACATGGCGGGCCCGGCCCTCGCCCCCCAACAGGCGTACGCCGGCGCGCAGTTCCCAGTCCTCGTCGAAGTCGATCCGGGACTCGGGGTCGAAGGGGATGTCGATCATGCCGTGGTCGGCGGTGATGTACAGCGCGCTGCGTGGCGGCAGTTGCTCCGCCAGCCGCTGGGCGAGCCGGTCGACGTACATCACCTGGCCGCGCCAGGCGTCGGAGTCGACGCCGTAGCGGTGCCCCTTGCCGTCCACCTCGGAGTAGTACGTGTAGACCAGCGAACGGTCACCGGCGGCAAGCTGCTCGGCGGCGAGGTCCATCCGCTCCTCGCCGGAGAGCCGGCCGTGGAAGGTGCCGCCGCTCAGCGCGATCTGGGTGAGCGGGGTGCGCTGGAAGTCCGGTGCGGAGACCTGGCAGGTGTGGATCCCGGCGGCGTCCGCGCGCTGGAAGACCGTCGGGTACGGCTGCCAGAGGTGTGGTTCGGTCCACGGGTACCAGCGCAGCTGGTTCATCAGGGCGCCGGTGGCCGGGTCCTCGCAGGTGTAGCCGGGCAGGCCATGGGCGCCCGGCGGCAGGCCGGTGCCGACCGAGGCGAGCGAGGTGGCGGTGGTGGACGGGAAGCCCGCGGTGAGCGGGCGGCCGCTGCCGTTGAACGACGTGTCCAGGAGGGAGGTGAGGAACGGCGCCTCCTCCGGGTGGGCCCGCAGCAGTTCCCAGCCGAGGCCGTCGATCAGGAAGACGCAGGCCCGGTCTGCGGGCGCCAGCTCCATCGAGGTGGCGAAGCCGGTCATACCGAGCCCCGTGGCGATGGTGGGCAGCAGGTCGGCGAGCGAGCCGGTGCCGTACCGCGGCACCGGGGCGCCGAGCGGGTCGAGCGGTTCGGGTTCCGGCCAGGCGGGGGCGATGTGGACCATCAGCGGGGGGCGGGGGTGGCCGCGGTGGCCTCGGAGAGCGCCTGGGCGAAGGTGAGCGTCTCGCGCACCGAGTCCGGTCCGTCACCGGCCTCGCTGACCCGCAGCGAGAGGTCGTCGGCGGTGGAGGAGCCCGTGTAGCCGTGATCCGCCTCGCAGTTGGGGTCGCCGCAGGCGGCGGGCTCCAGGTCCAGGCGGGCGACCGCGCCCCAGCCGATGGTCAGCACGACCTCGCGGGGCAGCCGGCCCGGGGTGTAGGACTCGGGGTTGGCGACCACCCGGCTGAGCACCACGGAGGAGATCCGGCTCAGCTTGACGGATTCGGTGGAGGTGGTGGCGTACGGCGACGGGGAGGTGGCGTCGGCGGCCTGCTCGTCGGTGTGACTGACGATGAAGCGGGTGCCGGTCAGGACCAGGACCGTGACATGGCGGCGGACCTCGTTGGCGTCGAAGGTCGTCTCCTGGTGGACGAGGTACGACGTCACGGGCTCGCCGCCGACCGCGGCCTGCACCGCCTCGGCCACGAGCGTCGGGTAATAGCCGCTGCGCTCGATCGCCGCGCGCAGCCCCTGGGTCGTCGTACCGGTCTTAGCCATGGGGTCCATCTTACGGGGCGTACCGGGCCGCGAGAGCCTCAGTAGACGGGCAGCCGGCGGGGGCCGAGGTCAGTGGTGGCGGGGGCCCTGGCCAGGCGCACGGTCGCCCCCAGTACGGAAAGGCCGTGCGGGGCGACGACGACCGGTTCGAGGTCGACGCCGACGACCTCGGGGTGGTCGTCGACGAGCCGGGAGACGCGGAGCAGCACCTCGGCCAGGGCCGCGGTGTCCACGGGCTGGGAGCCGCGCCAGCCGAACAGCAGCGGGGCGGCGCGGATCGAGCGGATCTGTTCGGTGACCTCGCGGTCGGTGGCGGGGATGAGGCGGTGGGCGATATCGCCGAGCAGCTGGGAGGGCGCCCCGGCCAGGCCGAAGGAGAGCACGGCACCGGCGGCCGGGTCGATGGCGGCACGGATGACCGTGTCGACGCCGCGCGGCACCATCGACTGGACGACCGGGCGCAGCTCCTCCGGAGAGCCCAGGAAATCGGTCAGTTCGGCATAGGTGCGGCGGAGTTCGGACTCACCAGCGATATCGAGACGCACTCCGCCGAGGTCGGCGCGGTGACGCAGATGGGGTGCGGTGGTTTTCAGGGCCACCGGATAGCCGAGGCGGGCGGCGGCGCGGACGGCGGTGTCCGGGTCGGGGGCCGGCAGGACGGGCCGGGTGTGGATGCCGTAACGGGCGAGCAGGGCTTCGGCGTCCTGGGGCGGCACCGGGACGGAGCGGCCCGTGGGGGCGTCGGGGGTGAGCCGGTCGAGCAGGCGCTCGATGTCGGCGCCGGCCGCCGCCTCCTGGATGTCGTCGTATTCGGGCACCCGGCCCGGCTCGGCGGCCTCCCGGCGCCATGCGGCGTAGCGGACGGCCTCGGCGAGAGAGCGCACGGCGCGCTCGGCGGCGGGGTAGGCGGGGATACGGAGCGACGCCGGGCGGGGCCGGGGCGGGGTGGCGGCGGCGTCGCGGGCCGGCTCCGGCCGGCGTGCGGCGAGGGTGGGCGGCGGGCCCGGGGGGAGCGGGGGGCGTGAGCGATTCGCCGGGGGGTGCGGGGGCCATGGGGGCTGCAGGGGCTCGGCGGGCCGGGCCGACGCGGGGTCCGGGCTCCCGGGGCGGGCCGGCTCGCCCCGGGCGGGCGCAGCGGGCGCGTGCGACGGCGACTGGGCGGGTGCCGGTGCCGGTGCCGGTGCCGGTGCCGGTGCCGGTGCCGGTGCCGGTGCCGGTGCCGGTGCCGCGAGTGTTTCGGCCAGATCGTCCATGGCGAGGTGGACGACCGTCACCGGCTTCTCCGGATGCGCCTCGGCCGCGGTCCGCAGCGCGGCGGCGAGTGCGACGCCTTCGCTGTCGGCCGGGGAGACGGCGGCCCCCTCCCCCACCCAGGGGATGGCCGTGACGACGACGGCATCGCAGCCGGCGCCGGACAGCGCCTCGGTGAGCGCGGCCCGGAAGTCGTCCGCTGTCGCCGCGGAGGGCAGCACCCGGGGACTCTGCGGGCGCAGTCCTTCGGTCAGGCAGGCGTCGTAGGCGAGCAGCGCCAGCGACTCGGAGTTGCCGAGGATGGCGATGCGCGGGCCGGCCGGCAGCGGCTGGGAGGCCAGGAGCAGACCGGCGTCGATCAGCTCGGTGACCGTGTCGACGCGGATCACGCCGGCCTGGCGCATCAGGGCGGCGACGGTGCTGTCGGGGACCCGGACCGTGGGCACGGCGTGACCGGGCGGAGCCGTGCCGTTGTGCCGGGCCCCCTTGGCGACCACGACCGGTTTGACGGCGGCGGTGCGGCGGGCGAGCCGGGCGAATTTGCGCGGGTTGCCGATGGATTCCAGGTAGAGGATCACGACATCGGTGTCCGGGTCGTCGTACCAATACTGGAGCAGGTCGTTGCCGGAGACATCGGCGCGGTTGCCGGCCGAGACGAAGGCGGAGATGCCGGCGATCCCGCCGTCACCGGGGCCGCGCGCATGCAGCCCGCTGAGCAGGGCGATACCGATGGCACCGGACTGGGTGAACAGGCCGATGTGACCGGCGCCGGGCATCCGGGGGGCGAGGGAGGCGTTCAGCCGGACGTCGGGGGCGGTGTTGATCAGGCCGAAGGCATTGGGGCCGATGAGCCGCATGCCGTACGAGCGGGCCTGGCGGAGCAGGGCGCGCTGTCGCTCCCGGCCGTCCGGGCCCGCCTCGGCGTAACCCGAGGACAGGATCAGCACGCCCTGGACACCGTGTTCACCGCAGTCGCGGACCACGTCGGGGACGCTGTCCGCGGGGACGGCGATGACGGCGAGGTCCACCGGGTCGGGGATCTCCCGCAGGGAGCGGACGGCCGGCACCTCTTCGGGCTGCAGCCGCTGCATGCCTTCGGGGAAGGCGTGGTTGACGGCGTGCACCCGGCCCGTGAAGCCGGATTCCAGGAGGCTGCGCAGCGCGGTACGCCCGACGCCTCCGGGGGCGCGGCCGGCACCGATGACGGCGACCGAGCCCGGGGCGAGCAGCCGCTGTACGGAGCGGGCCTCGGCGCGCTGCTCGCGGCCGCGCATCACGGCCATGGACTGCTCGGTCGGCTCCAGATCGAACTCCAGGCGGACCACACCGTCTTCGAAGGTGCGCTTGTGGGTGTAGCCGGCGTCCGTGAAGACCTTGATCATCTTGGAGTTCGCGGGAAGCACCTCGGCGGCGAACCGGCGGATGCCTCGCTCGCGGGCGACGGCCGCGATGTGCTCCAGGAGGGCGGAGGCGACACCGCGGCCCTGATGGGCGTCCTGGACGAGGAAGGCAACCTCGGCCTGGTCGTCCTCGGGGCTCTTGGCCGGCAACCCCTGGTCGTTGATCCGGTCGTAGCGGACGGTGGCGATGAACTCGCCGCCGACGGTGGCGGCGAGCCCTACCCGGTCGATGTAGTCGTGGTGGGTGAAACGGTGCACGTCACGGTCGGACAGGCGCGGATAGGGCGCGAAGAAGCGGTAGTACTTCGACTCGTCCGAGACCTGTTCGTAGAAGGAGACCAGCCGCTCGGCGTCGTCGGGGGTGATGGGGCGGATCCGCGCCGTGCCGCCGTCACGCAGCACCACGTCGGCCTCCCAGTGGGTCGGGTATGCGTGGTCGTGCGGCTGGTGCATGCGGACAGCGTACGACCGGCCACCGACAACCGGCTCGTCGCGCGTACGCTCGGGATGCGGGGCAGGCTGAGGATGCCGTACGGACGTACGCTCGGTCGGCCTGCCGGACCTCCCTCGGGGAGACCAGTGGCCGCAAAAGGCCAGGACAAAGGGCTGCCCAGCACTCCCGGCAGCGTGAGAGACTGGTCTAGACAACAGTCACGACTTTGAAGGGCAACACCATGGCAGAGCGCCGCGTCAATGTCGGTTGGGCCGAGGGCCTGCACGCCCGCCCCGCGTCGATCTTCGTCCGTGCGGCCACCGCCTCCGGCGTCCCCATGACGATCGCCAAGGCTGATGGCAACCCCGTCAACGCGGCCTCCATGCTCGCGGTCCTGGGCCTGGGTGCCCAGGGCGGTGAGGAGATCGTGCTGGCCTCCGACGCCGAGGGTGCCGAGGAGGCACTCGACCGTCTGGCCAAGCTCGTCGCCGAGGGTCTCGAGGAGCTTCCCGAGACCGTCTGAGCCCTCCAGGACTTCTGCTGCTGCGGCCCCGCCGCGGCGACCGGTGACCGGTTGCCGCGGCGGGGCCGTTTCACTGTGCCCGGGATATCGGAGACGATTCCTCGATATCGGGGACGCAAAAAAGAAAGCGTGCGCTATTCAATTCCCCCGATGCGCACCTATGGCAGCACGCATGGCGGCGCAGCGCTTATTGCCAGCACAGCACGCATGGCGACACACATACATCTTGAATGCCGACGGGGACGAAACTGCAATCTCGCCCCCTCCCGAATCCCCTTCCGCACTTCTTTGTATACGGGGCGATTGTTAAGGGCGGGCGCGGACTGTGTTGACGGGCGGTTTCGGATCCCTCACCTCTGTCCTGGCGGGGCGACGGAGCCGGTACACCGGGAGTGCGCGTTCGACATGAGCCGCCATCAGGGCACGGGCCCGTTCCGCATCTCTCCGGGCCACCGCGTCCAGCACCGCGCCGTGTTCGTCCCACGACTCCCCCGTGCGGGCGGGCAGTTCCACGGCGTACATCCACTCGATCTTGCGCCGCAGCTGGGTCAGCAGCGCCGTCAGGCTGGGGCTGCCGGCCGCCTGGGCCAGCGTCTCGTGGAACCAGCCGTCCAGTTGGCGCAGATCAGCCGCGCTGCCGTGACGGGCCCGCTCACGGCCGAGCCGTACCAGGCCGCGGAGCACCTTGAGGTGAGCCGGGCTGCGGCGGACGGCCGCGCGGGCGGCGCCCAGCGGCTCCAACAGGGCGCGGACGTCGAGGAGATCGGCGGCCTCCTGCTCGGTGGGCTCGGCGACGCAGGCGCCCGCGTGGTGGCGGGTGGTGACAAACCCTTCGGACTGCAGGGTTCGCAGCGCCTCACGGACCGGCACTCTGGAAACGCCGTACCGGGCCGCAAGGATCTCTTCGATCAGCCGGCTCCCCGGCGCCAGCGCACCGGAGACAATGTCATCGCGAATCGCCGTGCACACCGCATGAGCGGAAATATGGCCTCGCATCTTCCGTGCCTCCGCCGTAATCCCCTGGAAACGCCGCCGGTCGGCGCCTTTTCCGTGACTCTATTCGACCGGAACGCCTTTCCGGTGGACTCCGGTTATTCAGGGAAATTTTTTGGCCGGAAGTTGGCGGGAGGGCTCGGCATATCCCCGGCTCCACGGCCGCGGCGCCGGATACGCCGAAGCCCCGGCCGTGGAGCCGGGGCTTCGGGCGGACGCTCGGCGCGACGCGGCCCCTGTGAGGAGCGCGGGCGGGCAGGGCGGAAGGTCAGACGTTGACGCCGTGCGAGTGCAGGTACGCGACCGGGTCGATGTCCGAGCCGTAGTCGGCGCCGGTGCGGGCCTCGAAGTGCAGGTGCGGGCCGGTGGCGTTGCCGGTGGCGCCGGAGAGGCCGATCTGCTGGCCCGGGGTGACGTGCTGGCCGACCGAAACGCCGAGCGACGACAGGTGACCGTACTGGGTGTACGTACCGTCACTCATCTTGATCACGATGTTGTTGCCGTACGAGCCGCCCCAGCCGGCCTCGACGACGGTGCCCGTGCCGACGGCGTGGACGGAGGTGCCGGAGGCGGCGTGGAAGTCGATGCCCGTGTGGCTGCCCGAGGACCACAGGCCGCTGGAGGCCTTGTAGGAGGTGGACACGTAGGAGTCGGCAACGGGGGCGACGAAGGTGTTGAGGCGCTTGCGCTCCGCCTCACGGGCGGCGCGTTCCTTGGCCTTGCGGGCGGCCTCGACGCGCCGCTTGGCCTCCTCGGCCTGCTTCTTGGCCACGGCCTCCGCCTTCGCCTTCGCCGCCGCGGCCTCCGCCTCGGCCTGCTGCTCGTCGGCCTGGGCCGCGACATGGTTGGCGAGCTCGTCACCGAGCACCACGGCATGCTGCAGACCGGTGTCGTGGGTGCGGGCCTCGTCCGTGGCCGCCAGCGCCGGCGAGGCCACGGAGGCGACCACGCCGCCGGCCGCGAGGGTGGCTATGCCGGCGATGTTGCGGGTCGTCCGAACGGGGCGGCTCGTACGACGGTGCTTCCCGGTGGCACGGATGAACGCCATGTACTGGCTTGTCCTTTCCCTCCTTCTCGCCTACCGGGTTAGCTGACGGGTTCGGAGCAGGAAGGTCTCCTACGGGCTCCTCCGGAGGGGAGTCCGATTCACCCCAAGGGACTCTGGGTCCCCGGCTCCCCAGGCTCGCGCCGTACGGGGACTCGGCGATGACTGTCCGGTGCCACGGTTGTGGCGGAGTTGTGACGGACAGCCGGACCGACGCTAAACGGGGCAACTTTCAATCGGCAAACAGAACCGCTTTTTTGTGCGGGATGCCACAAGAACCGAGGCACCGGACGCAATAAACCGGACATACGGCAACTCCCGTGGCGGACCGCCGCCACGGGAGCTGCTTTGTCGATATGTGACCTTCCGTCACATGGCGGCACTAGCCGCCGACGACCGTCACCTCACCGATGCCCAGCGCCTTGACGGGCTCGGCGATCTGCGCCGCATCGCCCACCAGGACCGTCACCAGCCGGTCCACGGGGAAGGCGTTGACGGCCGCCGCGGTCGCCTCCACCGTGCCGGTCTCCGCGAGGCGGACGTACAGCTGCGCCTGGAAGTCGTCCGGGAGGTGCTGCTCCACCTGGTCGGCGAGGGTGCCGGCGACGGCTGCCGCGGTCTCGTACTTCAGCGGCGCGACCCCGACGAGGTTCTGTACGGCGACATCCCGTTCGTCGTCCGTCAGCCCCTCTGCCGCGAGGGTGCGCAGCACGTTCCACAGGTCGTCGAGCGCCGGGACGGTGGAAGCGGTGTCCACCGACCCGCTGATGGCGAGCAGTGAGGCGCCCGTGGCCCCCTCGGGGGACGTGGGGGCGGTGGAGCGCAGCACCTGGCCGAAGGCGCGCACCCCGTAGGTGTAGCCCTTCTCCTCGCGCAGAACACGGTCCAGACGGGAGGTGAGGGTGCCGCCCAGGCAGTACGTGCCGAGGACCTGCGCGGGCCACACCCGGTCGTGCCGGTCGGCGCCGATACGCCCGATGAGCAGCTGCGTCTGGACGGCGCCCGGGCGGTCCACGATCACCACGCGGCCGGTGTCGTCGGCGACGATCGGCGAGGCCTTCAGCGGCTCGGCCGACGAGCCGCGCCACGCGCCGAGCGTCTCGGCGAGCGCGGCGTCCAGGTCGACCCCGGTGAAGTCACCGACGATGACGGCAGTGGCCGTCGCGGGCCGTACATGGGCGTCATAGAAGGCGCGCACGGCTGCGGCATCGACGCGCCCGACGGTCTCCTCGGTGCCCTGGCGCGGCCGCGACATGCGGGACGTGGCCGGGAACAGCTCCTTGGACAGCGCCATCGCCGCGCGCCGGGCCGGGTTGGCGAGCTCGTGCGGGATCTCGTCGAGACGGTTGCGCACCAGCCGCTCGACCTCGCTCTCCGGGAAGGCGGGAGCGCGCAGCGCGTCGGCGAGCAGGCCGAGCGCGCGCGGCAGCCGGGATGCCGGCACCTCGAGGGAGACCCGTACGCCCGGGTGGTCGGCGTGCGCGTCCAGGGTGGCGCCGCAGCGCTCCAGCTCGGCGGCGAACTCCTCCGCGTCATGCTTGTCGGTGCCCTCCGACAGCGCACGCGCCATGATCGTGGCAACGCCGTCCAGGCCCTCGGGTTCGGCCTCCAGGGGAGCGACGAGGTTGATCTCGACGGCGACGACCTGCTGGCCGGGGCGGTGGCTGGTCAGGAGGGTGAGCCCGTTGGGCAGTTGGCTGCGGTCGGGGGCCGGGAAGGCCCACGGCCTGGGTGCGCCGCCCTGGGGCTGCGGGTGAAAGTCCATGCTGCTCACGGGGGAATCGGCGTGGGTGGTGGCGTCGCTCACTGGTCCGCCTCCCCTTCCTCGGTGTCGGCGGCGTCGGTCGGCTCGGTGGGCTCGTAGACGAGCACCGCGCGGTTGTCGGGGCGCAGCCGGGCCTTGGCGACCGCCTGCACCTCCTCGGGAGTGATGTCCAGAACGCGCTGCACGGCGGTCAGCGCCAGCTGCGGGTCGCCGAACAGCACGGCGAAGCGGCACAGTTCGTCGGCGCGGCCGCTGACCGTGGCCAGCCGGTCCAGCCATTCGCGCTCCAGCTGGGCCTGTGCCCGCTCCATCTCCTCCGGGGTGGGGCCCTCGGCGGCGAAGCGGGCCAGCTCCTCGTCGACCGCGCGCTCGATGCCGGGGACCTCCACGCCGCCGGACGTCTTCACGTCCAGCCAGCCCAGCGAGGGCGCGCCGGCCAGCCGCAGCAGGCCGAAGCCGGCCGCCACGGCGCTGCGGTCACGGCGCACCAGCCGGTTGTACAGGCGGGAGGACTCGCCGCCGCCCAGGACGGTCAGCGCGAGATCGGCGGCGTCCGCCTCACGGGTGCCGTCGTGCGGCAGACGGTAGGCCGCCATCAGGGCACGGGCGGGCACGTCCTCCTCGACGACCTCGCGCAGCTCGCCGCCGATGACGTCGGGCAGCGTGCCGTCCCGCGGCGCCTGCTTGCCGTCGTGCGCGGGGATCGAGCCGAAGTACTTCTCGACCCAGGCCAGGGTCTGCTCGGGGTCGATGTCGCCCACGATCGACAGGACGACGTTGTTGGGCGCGTAGTACGTCCGGAAGAACGCCCGCGCGTCCTCCAGGGAGGCCGCGTCCAGATCGGCCATCGACCCGATGGGCGTGTGGTGGTACGGGTGGCCCTCGGGGTACGCCATGGCCGTCAGCTTCTCGAAGGCCGTGCCGTAAGGGACGTTGTCGTAGCGCTGGCGGCGCTCGTTCTTGACGACGTCGCGCTGGTTCTCCATGGACTCGTCGTCGAGCGCGGTCAGCAGCGAGCCCATGCGGTCGGCCTCCAGCCAGAGCGCGAGCTCCAGCTCGTGGGCCGGCATCGTCTCGAAGTAGTTGGTGCGTTCGAAGCTCGTGGTGCCGTTGAGCGAACCGCCGGCGCCCTGCACCAGCTCGAAGTGGCCGTTGCCCTTCACCTGCGCGGAGCCCTGGAACATCAGGTGCTCGAAGAGGTGGGCCAGGCCCGTACGGCCCTTGACCTCGTGGCGGGAGCCGACGTCGTACCACAGGCAGACCGCTGCGACCGGGGTCAGGTGGTCTTCGGAGAGCACCACGCGCAGGCCGTTGGCCAGCCGGTGCTCGGTCGCTGTCAGGCCGCCGGAGCCGGCTTGTTCTGTGGCCGTGTGACCCATGGGCATGTACGTCCCTTCGATCCGCTTGCGAGGAAGTTCTGTCACTGTATGCAAGCGCGTCGGCATCTGGCGAAGTCACCGGGCGGCCGGCCCGGGACCTGCGCCCTCGCGAGCCCGCAGGAGCTGAAGGGGGAGTCGCGGTCGGCGTTGTCAGTGGGGCGGTCCACAATGGTCCGCGTCAGACTCAGACATACTCGCGGGTCGATCCCTCAGCTGGTTGACCCGACTGGTTGACCGTTGTCCCGATGCCGCCTCCCCGGTATCGGCACTAGACGCAGCTAAAGGAGCCGCAGCCGCGATGGCCCGCCGCAGCACGAAGACCCCGCCGCCGGACGACTTCGAGGAGAGGATCCTCGACATCGACGTCGTCGACGAGATGCAGGGTTCCTTCCTCGAGTACGCGTATTCGGTCATCTACTCGCGCGCCCTGCCGGACGCCCGCGACGGCCTCAAGCCCGTGCACCGCCGCATTTTGTACCAGATGAACGAGATGGGGCTCCGGCCCGATCGCGGATACGTCAAGTGCGCCCGCGTCGTCGGCGAGGTGATGGGTAAGCTCCATCCGCACGGCGACGCGTCGATCTACGACGCCCTGGTGCGCATGGCGCAGCCGTTCTCGATGCGGCTGCCGCTCGTCGACGGCCACGGCAACTTCGGTTCGCTGGGCAACGACGACCCGCCCGCCGCGATGCGGTACACCGAGTGCCGGATGGCGTCCGCGACATCCCTGATGACGGAGTCCATCGAAGAGGACACCGTCGACTTCGCGCCGAACTACGACGGCCAGGAGCAGGAACCGGCCGCCCTCCCCGCCGCGTATCCGAACCTCCTGGTCAACGGCGCATCCGGCATCGCCGTCGGGATGGCGACGAACATGCCGCCGCACAACCTGGGCGAGGTCATCGCCGCGGCCCGCCATCTGATCAAGCATCCGAACGCCGACCTCGACACCCTGATGCGCTTCGTGCCGGGTCCGGACCTGCCGACGGGCGGCCGGATCGTGGGCCTCGGCGGCGTACGGGACGCGTACGAGAAGGGCCGCGGCACGTTCAAGATCCGCGCGACGGTCTCGGTGGAGAACGTCACCGCCCGCCGCAAGGGCCTGGTCGTCACCGAACTCCCCTTCACGGTCGGCCCCGAGAAGGTCATCTCCAAGATCAAGGACCTGGTCGGTTCGAAGAAGCTCCAGGGCATCGCGGATGTCAAGGACCTCACCGACCGCGAGCACGGCCTGCGGCTGGTGATCGAGGTCAAGAACGGCTTCAACCCCGAGGCCGTATTGGAGCAGCTGTACAAGCTCACGCCGATGGAGGAGTCCTTCGGCATCAACAACGTCGCGCTGGTGGACGGGCAGCCGCTGACGCTGGGCCTCAAGGAGCTGCTGGAGGTCTACGTCGACCACCGCTTCAACGTGGTGCGGCGGCGCAGCGAGTTCCGGCGGACCAAGCGGCGCGACCGTCTCCACCTGGTCGAGGGCCTGCTGACGGCCCTGGTGGACATCGACGAGGTGATCCGGCTCATCCGCTCCAGCGAGAACAGCGCACAGGCCAAGGAGCGGCTGATCGAGCGGTTCTCGCTGAGCGACATCCAGACGCAGTACATCCTCGACACCCCGCTGCGCCGGCTGACCAAGTTCGACCGTATCGAGCTGGAGTCGGAGCGTGACCGGCTGCAGGACGAGATCGAGAAGCTGACGCGGATCCTGGAGTCGGACGCCGAGCTGCGCAAGCTGGTGTCCGGCGAACTGGCCGCGGTCGCGAAGAAGTACGGCACGGACCGGCGGACGGTCCTGCTGGAGTCGGCGGGCACCTCGGTCGGCGCGGTGCCGCTGGAGGTCTCCGACGACCCGTGCCGGGTGCTGCTGTCCTCGACGGGGCTGCTGGCGCGTACGGTCGCCGGGGACGTGGCCTTCGACGCCGACGCCAAGCGCGTCAAGCACGATGTGATCGTCTCGGCGGTGCCGGCGACGACCCGCGGCGAGGTGGGCGCGGTGACGTCCCTGGGCCGGCTGCTGCGGATCTCGGTGATCGATCTGCCGCAGTTGCCGGAGACCGCGGCGGCGCCCAGTCTCTCGGGGGGCGCGCAGCTCTCGGAGTTCCTGACGCTGGAGGACGGCGAGGAGCTGATCTGTCTCACGACGCTCGACGAGTCGTCGCCGGGCCTGGCGCTCGGCACGGAGCAGGGCGTCGTGAAGCGGGTGGTACCCGACTACCCCGCCCACAAGGAAGAGTTGGAGGTCATCACCCTCAAGGACGGGGACCGCATCGTGGGCGCGGCCGAGCTGCGCACCGGCGAGGAGGATCTGGTCTTCGTCACCAACGAGGCGCAGTTGCTGCGCTATCCGGCGTCGCAGGTGCGGCCGCAGGGCCGGCCCGCGGGGGGCATGGCGGGCGTCAAGCTGGGGGAGGGCGCGAAGGTGATCGCGTTCGCCGCGGTCGATCCGGCCGCCGAGGCCATGGTGTTCACGGTCGCCGGCTCGCACGGCACGCTGGACGACTCGGTGGCGACGGCCAAGCTCACCCCGTTCGACCAGTATCCGCGCAAGGGCCGGGCGACCGGCGGGGTGCGGTGCCAGCGGTTCCTGAAGGGAGAGGATCTTCTCGTCCAGGCGTGGGTGGGACCGGCTCCGGTGCGTGGCGCTGACGCCAAGGGCACCCCGGTCGAGATGCCGGAGGTGGATCCGCGGCGGGACGGCTCGGGTGTGCCGCTGATGAAGCCGGTGGCGGCGCTGGCGGGGCCGGTGTAAGCAGGCGCGTGACGGATGCGGCTGACGCCGCCGGGCCGGTGGAGAACCGGCCCGGCGGCGTCAGCCGTCTTGGGAGTCCTCGTGCGCGGCCACGTACCGCAGCACGCCCCACATGCTGTTCTGGTCGGCGTCCGGCGGTGCGCTCTCGCGGCAGGTGTCCAGTTCCTTGCGCAGGGCCGGTGCGTCGATGCCGCTGCCGATCATGACGAGCTGGGTGCACCGCTCCTCGCCCTTCGGCCAGGGGGCGGGATAAAAGCGCAGGAAGTCACCGACGGCGTGCACCGTGAACTTCTGCCGATTCTCCGGTATGTCGAAGTGGACGAAGCCCTTGATGCGGTAGAGGCCGGCGGGGCGGCTGTCGAGGAAGTCCATGAGGCGGCGCGGGTGCATCGGCTCGGTGGAGGTGAATTCCACGCTCTGATAGGCGGCATGGAGGTGACCTGCGTGGTGGGTGTGGCCGGGGTGGCCGCACCCCTCGTCCGGGCCGTGCACGGAGTCCTCGTTCGCCGCGGTCTCGCGCAGCAGGTCCTCGAAGGACAGCTGGCGGACGGCCGCGTCATGGTCCTCACCCGGCCCACGGTCGAAGAACAGCTCGGGATCGATCTGCCCGTAGGCCGTGCAGATCACGGGCCGGCCGGGAGCAAGGCCCGCGAGGGTGTCCATGAGGTGCTGCCGTGCGGCGTCTCCGATGCGATCGGCTTTGTTGAGCACCACGAGGTCGGCGATGCCCACATGCCGGTCCAGTTCCGGATGCCGGGTCCTGGTGTCCTCGAACTCCGCGGCGTCGACGACCTCGATCAGCCCGCCGTAGACGATCCGGTCGTTGTCACTGGCGAGGATCATCCGGATGAGTTCCTGCGGCTCGGCCAGCCCGCTGGCCTCGATGACGATCACATCGATCCGGGCGGCGGGCCGTGCGAGCCGCTCCAGGTAGGTGTCGAGTTCGCTGGTGTCGACCGCACAGCACAGACAGCCGTTGCCGAGCGAGACCATCGAGTCCACCTGTCCGGCGACGGTCATGGCGTCGATCTCGATGCTGCCGAAGTCATTGACGATCGCACCGATACGGGTGCCGTCGCCGTTGCCGAGGAGGTGGTTGAGCAATGTGGTCTTGCCTGACCCGAGGAAGCCCGCGAGTACGACGACCGGGATCTGTTGCGTGGCCAAGGGGGCGCCTCCATGGTGCGGGTGGCGGGCCGCGCGGACCGGCGGCGGACGAACTGCCGATCGTAACGGAATGCCCGGGCGACGAGCCCGGCCCGCCCCCGCACCGCCTGTGGCGCTCCCCCGCTAGCAGGGCGCGACGACGGGCAGCGGCTGCGGCGGAGGCGGGCCGACATACCGGGCCGCGGGACGAATGATCTTCGAGTCCTCGGCCTGCTCCAGGATGTTGGCGCTCCATCCCACCACGCGGGCCGCGCAGAAGGTGGGCGTGAACATCTCACGCGGCAGCCCGCACAGCTCCATGACGACCCCCGCGTAGAGCTCCACATTGGTGTGCAGCTCACGTCCGGGCTTGAGCTCGGCCAGCAGCTCTTCGACCCTCGCCTCCACCTGGACGGCGAAATCCACGAGCGGCCCACCGATCTGCTCCGCGATACCTCGCAGCATCCTGGAGCGCGGGTCCTCGGTCCGGTACACAGAGTGGCCGAACCCCATGATCCGGTCCCCGCTCAGGACGCGGTCGCGGATCCAGGGGTCGATACGGTCGGGTGTGCCGATGGCGTCGAGCATGTCCAGGGCTCGACTGGGCGCACCACCGTGCAGCGGCCCGGAGAGGGCACCGACGGCACCGACCAGACAGGCCGCGAGATCGGCGCCGGTGGAGGCGATGACGCGTCCGGTGAAGGTCGAGGCGTTGAAGCCGTGATCGATGGTGGAGATCAGATACGCCTCGATCGCCCGGACCCGGTCGGACTCCGGCTCGTCGCCGGTGAGCATGTAGAGGTAGTTGGCGGCGTAGCTCAGATCCGAGCGGGGCTCGACGGGCTGCAGGCCCCGGCCGAGCCGGTGGAGCGCGGTGACCAGGGCCGGTACGGCGGCGCACGCGGCGAGTGCGTCGGCGCGTCGGTGGCCGGCATCGATGTCGTACAGCGGCCGGAAGCCGGCCGTTGCGCCGAGCAGGGACAGGGCGGTGCGCAGCCCTGCGAGGGGGCCTGAGAGCACACCGGCACGAGCGAGGGCGGGCAGCGCATCGCGTACGGCTGCGGGCAGTGGGCGCAAGGCCGCGGTCTCGGCCCTGAAGGCCGCGAGCTGCGCAGCATCGGGCAGCTCCCCGTGGAACATCAGGTACCAGACGTCCTCGAAAGTGCGGGCCGTCGCCAGCTCGACGGCGGAGTACTGGCGGTAGTGGTAAAAGCCCTCGATGCCCCGGACGTCGCCCACGTGGGTCTCGGTGACGATGACGCCCGCAAGCCCACGGGGCGCGTCGATCGGTGTGTTCGCCTCGGCGCTCGGCATTGCTGATCTCCTTGCCCTCAGCTAAATATTGATCCGACTGTCTATGCTTGACTCAACTATTGTCAATATTGATTGAATCAATGTGGATGAGTCTGGATACGGTGAGCCCATGGCGGATCGAGACACGGCACAGGACACGGGCGGGCAGCGACTGAGCACCCGAGAGGCAGCCGACCGGCTGGGCGTGAAGCCGGAGACGGTGTACGCCTATGTCAGCCGCGGCCAGCTGACCAGCCGCCGTGAGCCGGGCGCCCGCGGCAGCACCTTCGACGCGAAGGAGGTCGACGCGCTCGCCCGGCGTGCGGGCCGCCGTGAACCTTCCGCCTCCGGCAGCGAGTTGACGGTCAGAACGGGCATCACACTGATCGACCGCGACCACTGCTACTTCCGCGGCGTCGACTCATCAGAACTCGCCGCCCACTACAGCTACGAAGAAGTAGCCGAGTGGCTGTGGACCGGCGAACTGCGCCCCGGCATCCGTTTCACGGCGCCCCCGGACGCACTGTCGGCCGCCCACCACGCTGTACAGGCACTGCCGGCCCACAGCGGTCCTATGGACCGGCTACGGGTCGCCGCGATCGCCGCTGCGGCCGCCGACCCGCTCCGCTTCGACCTGTCCGAGGACACCGTCGTCGGCACCGCCCGCAACCTCATCCCGACGCTTGTCGACGCGCTGCCGTCGCATAACCCCGAGCAGAGGGCTGACGGCCTCCTCGCCGCGCGCCTCTGGTCACGCCTGACCGCGGAACCCGCCGACGCCGCGGCCCTTCGCGCCCTGGACGCCGCGCTGCTTCTGCTCATCGACCACGACCTCGCCGCCTCGACGCTGGCGGTACGCGTCGCCGCCTCCGCCCGCGCCCATCCGTACGCGATCGTCTCGGCGGGCTTCGGAGCACTGGACGGCGTGCTGCACGGCGCGGCAAGCGGACTCGCCCACCGGATGCTGGCGGAGGCACGGGACCGCGGCAGTGCGGCTGCCGTGGTCGCCGATCACCTGCGAACCGGCCGCCGGGTTCCGGGGCTCGGCCATCCCCTCTACCCGGGCGAGGACCCGCGGGCCCGTACCCTGTTCCGCCTCCTGGAGGACGTACCGCGCGCCCGCCGCGCCCTCCAAGCCGCCCGGCAAGTGGTCACCACCACGGCCCGGCACACGGAGCTGCATGCCAATGTCGATCTCGCGCTCGCCGTACTGACCGTCTCGACAGGCATGCCGGTGGAGGCAGGCGAGACCATCTTCGCCATCGCCCGCACCGCCGGCTGGATCGCCCACGCCCTGGAGGAATACGCCGAACCGCCCCTCCGCATGCGCCCGAGCGGTCGATACCACGGTCCCCGCCCGCCACAGCCACTGCCGTGACGGGAGACTGCCACTGAGCGGGCAACCCTGGGCGGTGCCGGGACACCAGCAGCACCGGCGCCAATGCCAGAACTTGGCGCCGCCGGACCTCACACGAAGGGGCACCTGCCATCACCGCGGGAGATCCGGTTGCCCATTGCCCCGTTGCACACCCACCCGGAACCCGACGCGGGACAGATGAGGTTAGGCTCACCTATGTGAGTACCTGCGCCACCGCTTCTCGTGAATCGGCCGAATCTCTCGCCGGGACCGCGGCCCCTGCCCGGACCTGGTTGCTCATCGAGCAGCCAGGTCCGTGGGGCACCCATGCACTGACGGACAGCCACCTCGACCCTGACGTCGGCCGGGCGCTGGAAACCGCGGCAGAGGGAACAGGTGTACGCGTCGCCCTGATCCGCAGGCCGGGGCGCCACGCCGACCGCCACGGCACCTCCCGGCGACGGCTGTTCCTCGCGCACACCGCGCCGGGAGGGTCCTGGATCCGCACGACTACCGTCACCGACCCGCGGGCGGCCCTCGGGCTGGACTTCGCGGCCCTGGGAGCGGGAGAGCACCACGGCCTCTGGGAGCCGTACATCGGTGAGCCGCTGGTCCTGGTGTGCACCAACGGCAAGCGGGACCGTTGCTGTGCCCTGCTCGGCCGCCCGCTGGCCGCCGAGCTCGCCGCCGGCGGAAACGAGGCCTGGGAGGTCACCCACATCGGAGGCCACCGCTTCTCCCCCACCCTTTTCGTCCTCCCCTACGGCTACGCCTACGGACGGGCCTGGGCCACTCTGGTCAAGGAGGCCGTGGAAAAGGCGCGCGACGGACGGATCACGATCGACCACGCCCGTGGCCGCTCCGCCTGGGACCGGCCGGGCCAGGCCGCCGACCTTGCGGTCCGCGAGCTGATCGGGGAGGACCTGGCGGACGCACTCGACGTCGTACGGACCGACACGGTGTGGCCCGAACCGAGGTCGGCCGACAGCCTGACGCCCGGCAGTGCGACCTTTGCCGGAGCCTCCGCCGCCTGGGCGGTTACCGTGGCGCACTCCGACGGCCGCGTCTGGCGGGTCGTCGTCGAACAGCGGACCGATGGTGCTGCGGCGCCCGCCAGCTGTGGTGCGCCGCTCGGTCCACCGGCGCGTATGGCGGTTATCTCGATCAGTGCGGCGAGCGGCATGCCGCAAAGGACGATCCAAGCCGTCGGCAGGTGACTTGGCGGACTCGCCGAGACGCTTACCGGGTACTTCCCCACCCCGCGTTTCCGCCTCAGGAGGCAGACACGGACCACCACACGGACCGATCCGCGGCTTGCCCGGAAGGCGACGGCCGCTCCGACCACATGCCGCCCCGCCGGACGCGCGAACGGCACCCGGCAGCGGAAGACTGCTCCACGACCAGCTGAGTCGGCAGACCAGCCGCACCGACCAGCTACGCCGGGACCGTCCGCCCGCGCCCCAGCGACCGAACGGCACACGCCCCTCCCTCTTCGACACATTGAGCCACGCCCCGTGGCTGCCCTCCCCCATCGACCGCATGACCGCTCCCCTCCGCACGCACACCGCGCAACACAGACCGACCGGCCGGCCGCACCCCTACGCAAGGCCCAGCCGCCCGCACACCGTGCGAAGTTACGCGCGCGCAATCCGCAACCGAAAGGCCTGTGGATAACCGCTTCTGCCTCCTCCCGGCCCTCGATGCAGCGCATCTGACCTGCTTCTTCGTCGCTGGAGTCTGCCTCTGCCACCGATCGGCGGGACCCCGCTTACGTCATCTCACGCCGAGATGCCGATGGCCTCCCTCCTGCTGGGAATTGCTGGGATGAGCCCGGGGCCGAGCGCGACGAGCTGACGGGGCGGCCATGAGTCGCGGCATTGGCGTCGCGTCGGCCAGCCAGCAGCGCGCGCCACCTTCTGCGGCTCGCGACGAGCGGGGGCCTCGCAAGTCGCCGCTCGGACACCCTCCGAATTCGCTCCGTCAGGTATTACCGGCCGACCCATCTCCCCGCTTACTGTTCGTCCGTATGGGCGAGAAGGAAGCGTCGGTCCCCCGCCCGAGCGCCGTAGAGCCCTCGGGTCCCGCCCCGTTTCCCACCGAGACGGTCTCCGACGCCCACAGCAACGAGCCACTCAGCGCCCCGCAGACGACTGCCGATCTACAGGCTGTCGGCACTCGGTCCCTGGTCGGCCACGGCCCTACCGACCACACAACGCGCCGGCCAAGGCCCCGGCTGGGGTGGCCTCGGCGGGTTTTCTCTCAGGTGCTGATGGTGCAGCTGGCCATCGCAGCGGGTGTCACGGCCCTGGCGACCGGTCTGTTCCTTGCCCCGCTCAGTGCGCAGCTCGACGACCAGGCGATGCGCCGCGCCCTCGCCATCGCACAGACCACCGCGGCCGAGCCTCGCCTTGACGATGCCCTGGAGTCCTCCCGTCCGACGCGCCACGGCCCCGTACAGCACGAGGCGGAGCGGATTCGCGCCGCCACCGGCGCCGAGTACGTGGTGATCATGGACAAACAGGGGGTGCGCTGGTCGCATACCGACCCCGATGAGATCGGCCGCCACGTCTCCACCGATCCGAGCATCGCGCTCTCCGGCCAGGAGGTGATGCAGATCGATGAGGGCACCCTGGGCAGGTCCGCACGAGGCAAGGTCCCGCTCCGTGACGAGGACGGCAAGGTCGTCGGCGCCGTCTCCGTGGGCATTGCGTACGAGAGCGTGCAAGAACGGCTGCTCTCCACCGTCCCCCAGTTGCTCGCTTACGCGGGCGGAGCGCTAGCCGTGGGCGCGCTCGCCGCCTATCTCGTCGCCCGCCGGCTCCAGCGCCGCACCCACGACCTGGCGTTCTCCGACATCTCCGCATTGGTGGTCGAGCGGGAGGCGATGCTGCACGGTATCCGGGAAGGGTTCCTCGCCCTCGACAAGAACGGCCGCATCCGTCTGCTGAACGACGAGGCGCAGCGTCTCCTGGATCTCCATGCCGAGGACACCGGCCGCCCCTTGGACGCGGTCCTGCCTCCCGGCCGTACAACGGACGTCCTGGCAGGCCGCGTGTCGGGAGCAGACCTACTGACCGTCAGCGGGCACCGGGTCCTGGTGGCGAACCGTATGCCGACAGGCGACGGCGGTGCCGTGGTCACCCTGCGCGACCGTACCGAGCTGGAGCGGCTGGGGCGTGAACTGGACGGCACCCGCGGCCTCATCGACGCCCTCCGGGCCCAGGACCACGAGCACGCCAACCGGCTGCACACCCTCCTCGGCCTGCTCGAACTCGGTCTGCACGAGGAGGCAGTGGAGTTTGTGACGCAGGCCGTGGGCGTGCACCATGCGACTGCCGAGCAGGTCACCGAGCGCATCCACGATCCGCTGCTGGCTGCGCTGCTGGTGGGCAAGGCCACGGTCGCCACCGAGCGCGGCGCCTCCCTGCGCATCTCCCCCCGTACACACCTGCCCGACCGCCTGGTCGACCCGCACAGCCTGGTCACCGTCCTCGGCAACCTCGTCGATAACGCGCTGGACGCCACGTCGGGTGAGCGTGACGCGCAACTGGAAGCGGAGGTCCGCGCCGACGGTCGTACCGCCATCGTGCGCGTCAGCGACAACGGCCCGGGCGTGCCCGAAGAGCGCCGCGGGGAGATCTTCACCGAGGGCTGGACGACGAAGGAACCGCCTGCCCACGGGCAGCGCGGCATCGGCCTCGCGCTCGTAAGGCGCCTCGCCGAGCGCTACGGAGGCAGTGTCGAGGTGGGCGAGCGCCGCGGTGGCGGAGCGGTATTCACCGTGACGCTCCCCGACGCACTGTCCGGAGAGCTTCCCGCAGCGCACGAAGCAACCCTCCAGCAAGCAGGCACGGACTCTCGCACCACCAGAGGGTCCGAAGGGGGCGCTCGTCGCCCCGACGGCTCCACGGAGGCCGCCAGATGATCGACGTACTGGTCGTGGACGACGATGTGCAGGTCGCGAAGATCAACGCTGCTTATGTCGCGAAGATCGAGGGCTTCCGTGTCAGTTGCCTCGCGCACACGGCCGCTGAGGCCCTTGCCGCCCTTGAGGCCCGCTCCGTCGATCTGATCCTTCTGGATCATTACCTCCCCGACAGAACAGGGCTCCAACTGGTCGGCGACCTACGGCGGCGCGGCCTGGTCACCGACGTGATCATGGTGACGGCGGCGCGCGATATCGCCACCGTGCAGGCCGCGATGCGCCACGGTGCGCTGCAGTACCTCGTCAAGCCTTTCACCTTCGCAGGCCTGCGCTCCAAGTTGTTGGGATACGCGGCGCTGCATCGCACCTTTGCGGGTGGCGGAGTGGCCGAACAGTCCGAAGTGGATCGGATCTTCGGGGCGCTGGGAGCCGCCAACGCGGGTCCCTCCGAGCTGCCGAAGGGGCACTCCACCGCCACCGCCGATCGGGTGCGCTCGGTGCTGCGCTCCGCGGGCGCCCCGCTGTCGGCGCAGGACGTCGCCCTCCAGGCAGGGCTGAGCCGGCAGACCGCACAGCGCTACCTCAAACTCCTGGAACGCACCGGGCGGGTGCGCCTCACACTCAAGTACGGCGAGACCGGCCGCCCCGAGCACCGCTACGAGTGGGCCTAGCCAGAAGAATGAACGCCACGGTGAGCCGATGGGTATCGGGAAGCCGGTGTACGGGTAGGGCGTCGCAGCCACGCGACAGGTGACCTGCGACGCCCGTCCGGACCAGGGCCAGGGCCGGCCCGACCCTGGTGTACCGGAATGTGTCGAACGGGCCTAAGCCGCCCCTGCCCCTGTCAGCGCCCGTACCTCCGTCTCTGCATGCCGTGCCTCATCGGCGGCCTCCGGGGAGAGCACCGTTCCCAGCCACCCCATCAGGAAGCCCAACGGGATCGATACGACGCCGGGGTTGTCGAGCGGGAAGAAGGCAAAGTCCAACCCGGGAAAAAGTGACTCCTGGCTGCCGGAGACCACCGGTGAGAGAACGACCAGAGTGATCGCCGGGATCAGACCGCCGTATACGGACCAGACCGCGCCCCGGGTCGTGAAGCGGCGCCAGAAGAGCGTGTACAGCAGGACCGGCAGATTGGCCGATGCGGCAACGGCGAAGGCCAGGCCCACCAGGAAGGCGACATTGAGGTCCTGAGCCAGCAGGGCGAGGCCGATCGCAACCGCACCGACGGCCACCGCTGCGATGCGCGCCACGGTCACCTCGGCCCGCTGGGCATCCTGCGCCGTGCCGCGCGGACGCCGTAGCGAGGCATACAGGTCGTGCGCGACGGAAGCCGACGAGGCGAGCGTGATGCCGGCGACCACGGCCAGGATGGTCGCGAACGCGACTGCCGCCACTACGGCGAAGAGAACCGTGCCGCCGGTCGACCCCGCGCCGCCTCCCAGATCCAGGGCGAGCAGCGGGACGGCAGTGTTGCCGGCCGTATTGGACGTACGGACGGCGTCGCTGCCGAGTACCGCCGCAGCACCGAAGCCAAGCACGATGGTCATCAAGTAGAAGCCACCGATCAGCCCGATGGACCAGACGACTGATCGACGGGCGGAACGTGCCGTGGGAACGGTGTAGAAGCGGGAGAGGATGTGCGGCAGCCCGGCGGTTCCCAGGACGAGCGCGATGCCGAGGCTGATGAAGTCCAGCCGAGAGATCCAGTCCTCACCGTATTTGAGGCCCGGTGCGAGGAAGTCACGACCGTGGCCGCTGCGTTCGGCGGCGGTGTTCAGCAGGACGTTGAAGTCGCCGTGAAACCGGACGAGTACCAGGACGGTCAGAGCGATGGCGCCACCCATGAGGAGCACTGCCTTGACGATCTGGATCCAGGTGGTGGCCCGCATCCCGCCGAAGGCGACGTAGACCACCATCAAGGCACCGACCCCGATTACCATCCAGGTACGGGCCTGCTGGCCCGCGCCCCCCAGGAGCAGGGCGACCAGGCTGCCGGCCCCGACCATCTGCGCCACCAGATAGAGCACCGACACGGTGACGGAGGCCGCCCCGGCCGCCATACGGACGGGGCGTTCCCGCATCCGGGCCGCGACGACATCGGCGAGGGTGAACCTGCCGCAGTTGCGGACCAGTTCGGCGACGAGGAAGAGGACGACGAGCCAGGCGACGAGGAAGCCGACCGAGTACAACAGGCCGTCGTAACCGAAGAGGGCGATCAGGCCAGAAATGCCGAGGAAGGACGCGGCGGACATGTAGTCCCCCGCGATGGCGAAACCGTTCTCCATCGGAGAGAAGAGCCTCCCTCCCGCGTAGAACTCTTCGGCGGAGCCGTGCCTGCGACGGCTCACCCAGGTGGTGATCGCCAGGGTGATGGCGATGAACACGCTGAACAGAACCCAGGCAAGGGCCTGGTGGTCGTCGGTCACCGTACGTTCCCTCCGGTGAGCTCCTGGGTTTCCCAGCGGATGTCGAGTGCAGCGCTGTCCCTGCGCAGTCGGGCATGGCGCGCGTACGCCCAGGTCAGCAGGAATGTTGTGGCGAACTGACCGAGTCCGGCCAGCATCGCGACATTCAGGGCGCCGGCGACACGGTGGGCCATGAGCCCGGGCGCGGCGGTCGCCGCGATCACATAGGCGAGGTACCAGGCCAGAAAGACCGCTGTGCCGGGCAGGACGAACCGCCGGTAGCGGCGGCGCACCTCCTGGAAGGCCACGCTTCTTTGCACCGCGAGATAGATCTCGTCATACGGCGAGGACCGCTCGTCCTCGGGTACTGATACCGGCTGGGGTGACTGCCCGCCGCCCCACTCGGCCGCTGCCTCCGCTGCGTCGTCCAGCTCGCCCCACCCGGAGGCGAGAGCGTCGTACCAGGGGTCGTCGAGCCGTACGCCCCCTGATTCACCGGCCGAGCGGCCGTCCTGCTTGTCCACCGAACTCTCCTTGGTGCACGGGGCTGTTGTCCGTGCGACCCAAGGTTGGACAGAAAGGAAGATCCGGGACTCTTCATTCCGAACCCTTCACCCCATCAGGTGATGGGCTGTCCGGGCGGCTGCGCCAGGCCGTGGCGGTACGCGTAGTGGATGGCTTGAGCCCGGTCCCGCAGCCCTGCTTTGGCGAAGAGATTGTTGATGTGTGTCTTCACCGTCGCGGTGGAGACGTGCAGCGTCCGCGCGATCTCCGGATTGGACTGGCCATCGGCAACCAGCCGCAGCACCTCCACCTCGCGGGCGGTCAGGCCGTCCGGGGCCACGTCCGGCGGTTGCGGCAGGGGCCGTACGGGCTCCGCCACCCGCTCCAGCAGCCTGCGCTGGATCGTGGGCGACAGACCCGCTTCGCCCGAGAGCACACCGTCTATGGCGCGGACGATCTCATCGCCGTCCGCATCCTTGGTCAGATAGCCACGGGCGCCGGCCTGCAGTGCAGGAAAGAGCGAGTCGTCGTCCGCATAGGTGGTGAGCACGACGACCTGAGTACCGGGGTGCTCGGCACGGATGCGCCGGGTGGCCTCGACACCGTCACAGCGCGGCATGCGCAGGTCCATCAGCACGACGTCGGGGCGGAGTTCGGCGACGAGCCGGATGGCGTCCACGCCGTCCGCGGCCGACCCGACGACCTCGATGCCCGGCAGCAGTCCCAGCAGCATCACGATTCCCTCGCGCACCACGGTCTGGTCATCGGCGACCACCACCCGTGTCACTGTGCGTGCCGTCATACCGGCACCCGCAGCCGCAGCCGCAGCCGCACCACGAAACCCCCCTCGTCGGGGCCGGAATCCAGCGTTCCACCGAGAAGTTCGGCGCGCTCCCGCATCCCGAGCAGACCGTATCCGGAGCCGCTGTCCCCGAGCTCGCCGGGCTGCCGCGGCCGCCGAAGTCACGCACCTCCAGCCCTACGCCGTCCCTCCCGTACTCCAGCCGCACGTTCACCCGTGCCCCCGGGGCGTGCTTGCGTACGTTCGTCAGCGCCTCCTGAGCGACCCTGCGGACCGCGAGGCCCGCCTCCGCCGGCAAGGCACGACCCTCGCCCGCCACCTCCAGCCGAATGCCCTCAGCGGCCGTCAGGCGGCGCAGAAAGTCCTCGACCGGGGTCACTCCCCGCGTAGCGCGGAAAGTGCCTCACGGGTGCCGTCCAGCCCTTCACGGGCCATCCCCCGGCATGCGACCACCCTGTCCAGGAGCTGATCACGGTCCGCCTCGAGGTCGGTGCTGCGCTGGATCAGCTGCCGCGCCGCCTCCAGGTGCACCAGTTGGGCGCTGAGGCTGTGGGCGAGGACGTCGTGGATCTCTCGCGCGATCCGCCCGCGTTCGGTGAGCGCCGCCGATTCAGCCTCCGCCTTGCGGGCAGCCCGTTCCTGGGCCAGCAGTCGCTGGGCGTTGCCGCGGGCCTCGGCGTCCAGCCGTACGACATAGCCCGCCAGCGCCAGACCCACCGTGGTCGCGGTGGTCGCGATCCAGTCGCCGTGGCCCAGCACTGCGTACGCGCCGAGGGCCGCGACGGCGCACAGTACCGCGAAGCTGAGCGGAAGCCGCTCCAAGGCGATGACGGCACAGGCACACCACAGCACGATCGCGGGCACCTGCGCCCCGGCGAAAGCGAAGCCGAAGGCCGCCGCCACCAGTAGTGCGAACAGCCCGATGGATGGCCACAGACGGCGGGCCAGCGTCATGCGGAAGAAGCCGCGGAAAACCAGGACGGTGACGGCCATGCCGGCACACGCCGCCACCCGACCCCAACCGGTGAAGCCCGGCCCCGTCAAAGTGATCCACACCAGGCCGGCGAGTACCACGACACGCACCGCTCGGCCGATCCACACACGGGCGCCGCTGACGCCCTCACGGGACAGCGACTCCCGCAGGGGCCACCTCGTCCAGTAGTTCAGCGGCACGTACGGTCCTTCCCAGCGCGTGCGGGGAGGGGCGTCAGCCCGCAACAGGGACACGGTACGTCTGCTGCAGGGCCTGGGCCCGCCAGGTGGTGACACCGGCACGGGTCAGCAGCATCGCCGCAACGGAGAGCATGGTGGCCGCGCCGCCCTGGTGGACCCCCATGGCCGCGGCGATCCCCATGAGACCGAGGCGCAGCACCATGCCGCACAGCCACACACCGGCCGCCGCCCAGCCTCCTTTGCTCCAGACCGCGCCGTCCGCGTCCGTCCAGATGCGTATCGTCCACGCCCAGCCGACGCCGCAGGCCAGCCCGATAAGGATCTCCCCGCCGAGCAGGACGGCGGACGCCGCGTGGTGCCCAGGATCCAGGAGGCCGGGCTGCCGCAGCGCCAGGACCGTCAGAACGACCGGAATAAGCCACCACTTCTTGCCCTCCGACGTGACACGCCGCGCCGAGAACTGCCGGATGAACACCCAGGCAACCGCCGCGGTGATCACAACGATGTTGAGCAAGTCGTTCATGGACTCAGGCCCTCCGCAGGACGGGGAATTCGACGTTTCCGACGCTACGGAGCGGTGCCGGCGGCCGGATCGGAGCCAGGGTGGGGGCCGGGTGGAAACGCCACGGGCGCCCGTCCACCCAGGGGTGGAGGGGCGCCCGTCGGAGCTGCGGTCCGGTCAGGTGTCGATGCGCGAACGGTCCAGAGTGGACGCGGAGTTGGTGATGAACTCCTTACGGGGAGCGACTTCGTTGCCCATCAGGAGGTCGAAGGCCTTCTCCGCCGCTTCGAGATCGCTGATGTTGATGCGGCGCAGGGTGCGGTGGCGCGGGTCCATGGTCGTTTCGGCGAGCTGGTCGGCGTCCATCTCACCCAGGCCCTTGTAGCGCTGGATGCTGTCCTTGTAGCGGACCTTCTTGCGCTGGAGCTCGAGCAGCGTCTGGCGCAGCTCGTTGTCCGAGTAGGTGTAGATGTACTTTTCCTGCCCCTTTTTGGGATTGATCAGTTCGACCCGGTGCAGCGGCGGGACGGCGGAGAACACCCGGCCCTGCTCGACCATGGGCCGCATGTAGCGCTGGAAGAGCGTCAGCAGCAGGCAGCGGATGTGCGCGCCGTCGACGTCTGCGTCGGCCAGGAAGATGACCTTGCCGTAGCGGGCGGTGTCGATGTCGAAGGTGCGGCCGGATCCGGCCCCTATGACCTGGATGATGGCACCGCACTCGGCATTCTTGAGCATGTCCGAGACCGATGACTTCTGGACATTGAGGATCTTGCCGCGGATCGGCAGCAGCGCCTGGAATTCCGAGTTCCGGGCCAGTTTCGCGGTGCCCAGCGCCGAGTCGCCCTCAACGATGAAGAGTTCGCTGCGGTCGACGTCGTCACTGCGGCAGTCCGCGAGCTTGGCCGGCAACGAGGAGGACTCCAGCGCCGTCTTCCGCCGCTGCGCCTCCTTGTGCTGACGGGCGGCGATGCGTGTCCGGGCCGCGGCGACGATCTTCTCCATGACGGCGCGCGCCTGCTGCTTGTCGTCCCGCTTGGTGGAGGTGAGGAACGCCTTGAGTTCCTTGCTCACCACCTGGGCGACGATGCGCGAGGCGGCGGAGGTGCCGAGCACCTCCTTGGTCTGACCCTCGAACTGCGGCTCCGCGAGTCGTACGGTCACGACGGCAGTGAGGCCTTCCATGGCGTCGTCCTTGACGACGTCGTCCTCAGCGACGCGCAGCAGCTTGCTCGACCGCAGCACCTCATTGACCGTCTTGGCGACCGACCGCTCGAAGCCGGAGACGTGGGTGCCGCCCTTGGGTGTCGCGATGATGTTCACGAACGACTTGAGCGTCGCGTCGTAGCCGGTGCCCCAGCGCAGCGCGATGTCGACGGCCAGTTCCCGGGTGACCTCGGTGGGTGTCATGTGACCGCGGTCGTCGAGGACCGGCACGGTCTCCTTGAAGGTGCCCTGGCCGGTCAGCCGGAGCACGTCGCAGACGGCCTTGTCCTGTGCGAGGTACTCACAGAACTCACTGATGCCGCCGTCGTAGCGGAACGTCTCTTCCGTCTTGCCGGCGCCGTCGATGCCCCGCTCGTCACGGACGACCAGGGTCAGGCCGGGTACGAGGAACGCCGTCTGGCGGGCGCGGGCGTGCAGCGTCTCCAGGGAGAGCCTGGCGTCCTTGAGGAAAATCTGCCGGTCGGCCCAGTAGCGCACTCGGGTGCCGGTCTTCGTCTTGGCGATCCGCTTGCCCTTGAGCAGGCCGTTGCCCGGGTCGAAGGGGGCGTCGGGGCCCGATTCGGTGAAGATGCCGGGGACGCCTCGGCGGAAGCTGATCGAGTGCGTCTTGCTGCTGCGGTCCACCTCGACGTCGAGCCGGGCGGAGAGGGCGTTGACGACCGAGGCGCCGACGCCGTGCAGACCGCCGGAGGCCGCGTAGGAGCCGCCGCCGAACTTTCCGCCGGCGTGCAGCTTGGTCATCACGACCTCGACGCCGCTGAGGCCGGTCTTGGGCTCGACGTCCACGGGGATCCCGCGGCCGTTGTCCCTGACCTCCACCGACCCGTCGTCGTGGAGGATCACCTCGATGTGGTCGCAGTAGCCGCCCAGCGCCTCGTCGACGGAGTTGTCGATGATCTCCCACAGGCAGTGCATCAGGCCGCGACTGTCCGTCGAGCCGATGTACATACCGGGGCGCTTCCGGACGGCCTCGAGCCCCTCGAGGACGAGCAGATGCCGCGCGGTGTAGTTGGAACCGTCCCGGTCTGCCCCGGTCAGCACTGCGGTGGACGGCACGGACATCTCGGCGGTCACGCGGTTCGCTCCTCGCTGAATTTCTGGCAGCCCGCATTCCGCGGACTCGGTTGTGGCGGTGTCGCCCGTCAGAGGGTACCGAGGCCTGGTAGAGCCGATGTGACGCCACCCGTAAGCATGCCCATGGTAGTAGAATTTCGCTCGTACGTTCGATCCCTCGATGGGGTGACGTCCGAGTGACGTGCACATCACGTTCCCTTCGAGGCATGAACCATTTAGGCTCCGGGCACGTCCTCATCAACAACCGGCAAGCCAGCCGGGAGGACACAGATCCAACAACCAACGTGAATCAGACCACCACGCAATACGGCTCATTCGCCGCCACCCGGCAGCACCCGGCCCCCTCCGAGAATTTTTTCGAGGAAAAGGCACGAGCGGGAACGTTTTCGGCCTGGTTGGATGTTGACCCTGGTACGACAGCTCGTCGAGCTAGAGAAGAGGCGACGTGACTACTGTTCTGACACCCGCGAGCCCGCTGACGGCCGCTGACCGCTGCGACCGCTGCGGCGCCCAGGCATACCTGCGCGTCGTCCTGATGTCCGGCGGAGAACTGCTCTTCTGCGCCCACCACGGTCGCAAGTTCGAGCCAGAACTCAAGAAGATCGCCGCGGAAATACAGGACGAGACGGAGCGGCTGACCGCTTCTCCGGCGTCCGCGTCCGATGAGGAACGCTGACACTTCGCATCCACGACGAGCGAGCAGCGGCCCAGCGCCGTATCGCGGGCGGTTCCCCGACACCACCGGGGACACCGCCCGCACTCGTACGCGCAGACATGCCCGTCACCCCCCCGCACCCGTCACCCGGCCCCGTTTGCGGACACCGCCGGGAGAATCGCCGAGGCGCGCGTATAGACCCCGGGACTGCCCGGCCGACCGCAGCCGGTCCCCCACGACACCAGGCCCACCAGCCGCCCGCGCACGACCAGCGGCCCGCCGCTGTCCCCCTGGCAGGCGTCGCGGCCGCCGCGGGGCGCCCCCGCACACAGCATCGTTCGCGCCTTGTACGTACCGTCGGCACTGCCCGGATACGCCCGCGCACAGACCGCATCGGGCAGCACATTCACGTGCGCCGCGCGCAGCCGTGACGCATAGCTGCCTCCGCCCGTGGTGTCCCCCCAGCCGTAGACCGTGGCCGCATTGCCGGCCCGGTAGGCGCTGTCCTGCCGTCCCGCCATGGGGATGGGCCGGTTCGGAACCGGCTTGCCCAGCGTGAGGACAGCCATGTCACCGTCGTTCGTGTAGCTGTCATAGCGCGGGTTGACCCAGACCTTCGCCGGCTTGAGTTCCTGACCGCCGCCACCGCTGAGCTTGTCACGGCCGACGACGATCCTCAGGTCCCGCACTTCTCTCCAGGGGACGCCCAGAATCTCCTTGCTCAGACAGTGCGCCGCCGTCACCACTGTCGAGTGCCCGACGAGCACACCACCACAGAACTGTCCGGAGCGCTGGGTCCCGAAGCGCTCATGGGAGGCCAGTGCCACCGCCCAGGGGCTCTGTGACAGCGCTGCGGGCTTACCGCCGATCACCAACTCGTCCGCAGTCGCCGACACCGGCAGGACGAGGACCAGCGCGAGGGCGCCGAGGGCGGCAGGTGCGGTCGGGCGCATTCCAACTCCTGACTCTGGGACAGTGCGCGCACACCCAGAGTGACCCAAACGGCGGCCCGGCGCACCCCGGACGAGCGCGAGCCCGGCCACTCCAGCTAAGGAGTGACCGGGCTCGCGGCGCTCTTGGAGCGGTCGGACTAGTCGAGGTAATCCCGCAGCACCTGGGAGCGCGACGGGTGACGCAGCTTCGACATCGTCTTCGACTCGATCTGGCGGATCCGCTCACGCGTGACGCCGTAGACCTTGCCGATCTCGTCCAGCGTCTTGGGCTGGCCGTCGGTGAGGCCGAAGCGCATGGACACGACGCCGGCCTCACGCTCGGAGAGAGTGTCCAGAACCGAGTGCAGCTGCTCCTGCAGAAGCGTGAAGCTGACCGCGTCGGCCGGGACGACCGCCTCGGAGTCCTCGATGAGGTCACCGAACTCGCTGTCGCCGTCCTCGCCCAGCGGGGTGTGCAGCGAGATCGGCTCGCGGCCGTACTTCTGGACCTCGATGACCTTTTCGGGGGTCATGTCGAGTTCCTTGGCCAGCTCCTCCGGGGTGGGCTCGCGGCCCAGGTCCTGGAGCATCTGGCGCTGGACGCGCGCGAGCTTGTTGATGACCTCGACCATGTGGACGGGGATACGGATCGTACGGGCCTGGTCGGCCATGGCACGGGTGATGGCCTGACGGATCCACCACGTGGCGTAGGTCGAGAACTTGTAGCCCTTGGTGTAGTCGAACTTCTCGACCGCACGGATCAGACCGAGGTTGCCCTCCTGGATCAGGTCCAGGAACAGCATGCCGCGGCCCGTGTACCGCTTGGCCAGGGAGACGACCAGACGGAGGTTGGCCTCCAGGAGGTGGTTCTTCGCCCGGCGGCCGTCCTCGGCGATGATCTCCAGCTCACGCTTGAGCTTCGGCGCGAGCTTGTCGGAGTTCGCCAGCTTGTCCTCGGCGAACAGACCCGCCTCGATGCGCTTGGCGAGCTCCACTTCCTGCTCGGCGTTGAGGAGCGGGACCTTACCGATCTGCTTGAGGTAGTCCTTGACCGGGTCGGCGGTGGCGCCGGCCGCGGCGACCTGCTGCGCCGGGGCGTCGTCCTCGTCATCGTCGGACAGGACGAAACCGGCGTTCTCCGCGCCCTCGGCGACCTCGGGAGCCTCGCCCTTGCCGGGCGCCGGTGCTTCCTCGGTCACCTCGTCGTCGAGCAGCTCGTCGACGTCCTTCTTGGACGCGGTCTTCTTGGCGGTGGCCTTCTTGGCCGTGGCCTTCTTCGCGACCGTCTTCTTGGCGGTCGCCTTCTTCGCCGCTGCCTTCTTCGCAGGCGCGGACTCGGACTCATCGGCCGACGGGTCCGCCACAGGGGCGGGGGCCGCGGCGGCGGTGGTCTTCTTGACCGTGGCGGCCTTGGCCGCGACGGTCTTGGTGGCGGTGCGCTTCGCCGGACTCTTCGCTGCGACGCTCTTGCGGGTGCGCTTGGGCGCCTCTGCGGCACTGACCATCAGCGTCACACCCTCCTCGTCGAGGATCTGGTTGAGGCTGCGCAGAACGTTCTTCCACTGGGTTGGCGGAATCTGGTCAGCCTCGAAGGCCCGACGCACGTCATCGCCGGCGATCTGCCCATCTGCCTTTCCCCGCTCGATGAGCGCCATCACAGACTCGGACTCGGCGATCTCCGGCGGGAGCGTACGGGATGTGCTGGCCGACACGAACAACCTCTCGGAACGATGGAAACGGCTTCCGACCCCGTCCAGTGTGGATCGGAGCCGACGACCGCCGGTGGGGATGGACCGACGGCGCAGGGGCAACCGGGGAGTTGAACAGCGTCACGAACGCCGCTCGTATTCCCTCCTCGGCTATCACCTCTTAAGTCATCGCGCTTCCCGGAAGAGCGTTACGCCCAAACTGCGTGGCCCGAGTCACACTCCATAACGACCCATTCCCAGTCATATGACATGCAATCCTCCCAAGACCTGTCGCCGGATCCGGTCGAGGACGCGGATCCGGCGATATCTCTGCGTCTCGCCGCGTACGGCGTGCCCTGCCCCGAGGGGCGCGCAGGACACGGGGCCGTGCGGCGCCTACGGTCCGTACACGGCCGGGTACGGGCCTTCAGTGCTCGCGGGGCGCGGGGACGACGTGGTCCACGGGCGCCCCGGAGCCCTGGCCGCCGACCTCGCCATGGGCGGCGAGGAGCTGGCGCATCGCTGATTCGGCCGCCGTGGCGTCGCCCGAGCCGATGGCGTCGACGACCCGCATGTGCTGGCCCACGGAGGTCTCGACCGGCCGCTCGCAGCCACCACCGGGGCCGCCGGAGACGTGCAGGGCGGCGGAGACGATGCCCGAGAGGTGTTCGAGCATGCGGTTGCCGGCGAGCTGCAGCAGCAGCGAGTGGAACTCGGCGTCGGCGCGGGAGAAGGTCATGGTGTCGCCCTGGGCCGCGGAGTGCCCCATGATCTCGACCATGTCGGCCAGCCGCTGCTGGATGTCCTCACGGCCGTGGCCGGCGGCGAGCCGGGCGGCGAGGGGCTCAATCGTCCAGCGCAGCTCGCAGAGCTCACGCCGCTGGTCGTCACGCTGAGGTCCGTAGGCCCGCCATTCGATGATGTCGGGGTCGAGGAGGTTCCAGTCGCTGACCGGGCGCACCCGGGTGCCCACGTTCGGGCGGGCGCTGACGAGGCCCTTGGCCTCGAGGACTCGCAGCGACTCACGGACGACGGTGCGGGAGACCTCGAAGCGCTGGCCGATCTCCTCGGGGACGAGCGGGCGGTCCGCGCCGAGATCCCCGGAGACGATCATCTGGCCGAGCTGCTGGACGAGTTGGCCGTGCAGGCCGCGGCCGCGGCTGCCGGCGGCGCGACGGCCGACCCGGCCGATGTCGGCCTCGGAGCCGTCCCAGACCTGCGAAACGCGCTCGGCACGGTCGTGGCCGGCTGCGTTGTTGGCGTTCGCGGCGTTGGCGGCGTTCGCGTAGGGGTAGCGGTCAAGCTCGCCCGGGCCTGCGAGGCCGGTGTCGCCGGGGCGAGCCGCGGTCATCATGGTGTGCGCAAGGGTACTCACGCATCTTTTGTCGGCGACACCCTGAACACCCTTGAGGTCTTTGGTGAAAAGCACACGAAAGGGTGATCGCCCCCCACCCCCGAATTGACGCTTTATCGGAAAGAAATGCGCGCTGCATGGCGAGTTGTGGACAGCGGTCGCAACAACAGGGCGTCAAAATATATGCCTTACTCGATCAGCGACAGAAGCCGCACAGCAGCGCGAGCGCATACCCGCAGGCCAGACCCGTTGCCGACAACATCGGTGTGCCGCCTGCGGGTTGGGGCGTGAGTCGCATCACGAACAGGTGCGTCTTGGTCAATTGCGAAGGGGTGCTTGACGCGGCCGCCGACCGCCGGCCAAACCCTCTGTTGAGGGCCGGACCAGCCCCTGCCGGCAATCCCCGTTGCGACGGAACGGAATACATCGAAGGTCAATAATCCAGCCTGGATCCAGCCGTTCGGTGACCCCGTTCAACTGGCAGCAGGAACAGGGCATTCGACACGATGCCCTCCATAAACGCAATCGCGGAACCCTCGGACGACGCATCGAAGTCGAGAGGGGGCGGAGGGGGCACCGGGTTGCGCGGCGAGCGGACCGTCACGGACCGGCCCGGACAGCCGCCGCCCCCGTCGGCGAGACGCTAGCGGGAGGGCTCCGCGCGCGGACGGCATCGCGCGGGCAGATGCGCCGACCGTGGCCGGATGTGGGTCACGAAGTCCGCCGGACGACCCGGTGGCGCGAGGCGCCACACCACTGACGGGGCGTGAGGCCGGCAGGGGACTTCTGGGGGCGCGAAGGGACTCACCCGGCCACAGTACCGCCATATGTCCTATTTTCCCGCAATTGAGCAATTGTGACGGACCATCGTGTCACTGCGGGTGAACTTCAGCCCCGCGGTGCCGTGAAGGCTGTCCGGGCTCAGACCTCGGGGCGCAGCATCGGCGGATTGAGCAGCGTCGCCCCACCGGCTCGGAACAACTGTGCGGGACGGCCGCCCTGACGCGTCGTCGTGCCGCCTGTGGGTACCAGGAATCCGGGGGTGCCGGTCACTTTGCGGTGGAAATTACGGGGATCCAGGGCGACGGCCCAGACCGCCTCGTACACCCGGCGCAGCTCACCCACGGTGAACTCCGGCGGGCAGAAGGCGGTGGCGAGCGAGGAGTATTCGATCTTCGATCGGGCGCGCTCCACGCCGTCGGCGAGGATCCGGGCGTGATCGAAGGCCAGCGGAGCCGCAAGCTCGCCCTCGCGGGTGAGGGCGTCGTCCTGTTCCAGCAGAGTCTCCACGGGCGCCCATCGCGCGCTGTGGGCGTCGCCACCGGCGGTGGGCGCGGGCAGGTCGGGGGCGAGTACCAGGTGCGCGACACTGACGACCCGCATCCGGGGGTCCCGCTTGGGGTCGCCGTAGGTGGCGAGCTGTTCGAGGTGTGCGCCGTAGACGGGGGACGGGCCGGCCGGGGACTGGGCGTGCAGACCGGTCTCCTCGGCCAGCTCCCGGGCGGCCGCGGCCTCGAGGTCCTCGTCGCCCCGGACGAATCCGCCGGGCAGGGCCCAGCGGCCCTGGAACGGCGGCTCACCGCGGCGCACGGCCAGCGCGCACAGAGCATGGCGGCGCACGGTGAGCACGACCAGATCGACGGTGACGGCGAAGGGCGGGAAGGCCGACGGGTCGTAGGGAGGCATGGGCGTGATCATAGTCGTCCGCTTGACGATAAACAGGCCCCGGAGCACGTCACGACACCAGTTGCAGGCCTTCCGCCGCCGTCTCCACCATGCCCATGCCGAGTCTGCTGATCCGCATGCCGAACGGCTGCTCGGCGACGCACAGACCCGTGAGCTGCATCGCGCCGAGCGGGGCGGTCCCGAGCGGCCGTACGGACACCGTTTGGGCAGGGATATCCGGGCGCAGGCCGGCGAGCGTGACGAGTATATGGACCGCGCCGCCTGCCGCCACGGCAGCGGGACGACAGGCCGCCGGATGCGGTACGGGGACGCCGCCCGCGGTGCGCTGCTCGCCCGCGTACATCTCGGGGAGGCGGTACCCGAAGCTCTCCGCGGCATCGAGCACTCCTTTGATCAGGCTGCCGGCTGCCTGCTCGTGTCCGGCTGCGGCCAGGCCGGCGGCGGCGACCGCCGTCTCGTGCACACGGACCGCGCCGGTGCGGTGGCCGAAGGGGTTGTAGCCGCTCTCCTTGGTGCTCAGCCCGCGCAGGCCCCACCCCGAGTCCATGGCCGGGCCGGCCAGCAGTCCGGCCAGCTGGTCGGTCTGTGACGCGTCCAGCAGGCCATGGGCCGAAGTCCCGCCATCGAGCAGTCCGGTGTCGAGGAGATGGGCGGTGGTGGAGCCGAAGTGCGGGACGGGTCGGCCGTCTGCGGTGAGCAGGGCGGCGGGTCGGCCGCCGGCCGGGTCCTCCAGCCAGAAGTCCCTGCGGAAGCGGGTGCGCAGGCCGGCTGCCCAGTCTCGCAGGGCCACCGCGTCGGAGGGCCGGGAGGCATCGAGGAGATCGGCGCCCAGGAGAGCCGCGCGATGGGCATGGGCCTGGGTTTCGCAGCGGTACGGCCCGCCGGGCCCGGGATCGGGGACGTAGCCGCTGCGGCCCCCGCCCGGTGGGTCGGTGATCCTCCTCAGCCATGTCAGGCAGTGCTCCGCGGCGGGCAGCAGCCGCTCCATCTCGTGCGGCGGCAGGCCCCAGCGGCAGGCCTCCGCGAGAACGGCGGGGAACAGAAGGGTCGCCTCGATGCCGGTGCAGCTCGGTGGGGAGTGCGGCCCGGTGTCCCGCAGAGCGCCGGGAATTCGGCCGAAATCCGCTCCTGGCGCGACTTGTTGGCTACGGGCGAGCGCCCGCAGCGTTCCCGCGGCGAGCCGTGTGCCCAGGGGCAGCAGCATCCGGGCGGTCCACAGTGCCTCGGCCGGTGCAAGGCCACAACGCCACGGGAATCCGCCGGCGACATACCTGTCCGCGGCGGCGACCGAGTCCCGCATCACCAGGCCGTGGAGATCGTCGAGGCTGCTCGCCATGAGCGCGTCGGCCCGGCGGTCGTCGCACTCCAGCCTGGCTGCCGTCCAGGGGCGCGGTGGCCTGTCGTTGCGCGTTCGCCGCGCGACCGTTCCCGTGCGTGGTGCGGGGATGCGGGCGTCGGCCGCACGCCCGTGGTGGTCCAAGGGTCCGCCCGGCTCGTACTCCAGTGAGGTGCGCAGTTCGATACTGCGGTGGCCGCCGGGCGGCAGCTCGAGTGCCCAGCGCAGCAGGCCCGCCGAGGCGAGCGCGTCCTCGGGCGAGGGCGTCGCGGACGCCACCGCGTGCACACCGGTCGCGGACCAGCAGAGTCCGGCACCGTGAACGGTGGCCTGCAGTTCGGGGCCCGGGAGGCCGACGGCGATGGCTCCGAGCTCCGCGAGGTCCGTGCCCAGCCGGATCTCGACCGCCAGCCGGACGGGCCGGGTGGCACTGCTGCGGAACGTGATCTGCTCGGTGCCGTCGGCGGATCGCAGCCGCTCCACGCGGATCTCGGGGTCCGGCCCCCGCTCTCCGGCGCCGCGGATCGTCCCGATGAAGCGGGCCCGGCCCGCGCTGGTCAACCGCCCTTGGACGACGAGCGGTTCGTCGCCCGCGACCCGCAGTTCGCAGCGGGACAGAACCCGTCGGCCGTCGCGGTAGAAGCCGTCCATGCCGCGGCCGGTCAGCTGCCCCGACGCCGGGGACACGGCGAGAGTTGGGAGGGCCACACAGACGAGGGAGGAGTGGACGGGCTGGGGTTGCGGGGCCCGGGGCGACGGCGGGCGCCGCGCTCCGGGGAGCCGGTGGGCCGGCCGGGTAGCGGGGACGATGCCTGGCACGTGGTGCTCCCTGATGAGGTCGGGGCTTTGTATGGGTTGCTCCACTCGGGTGAACGGCCCGGCCGGCGCGCAGGTCACGCCGGCCGGGCCACGACGGCACGGTCACCGCCGGCTCCGGTCGCCGTCCCGGCCGGCCCGGCGCCTGCCGCGCCCGTCGGTCGTACGGGCGCCGGGGCCCGTACCGCCGCGCGGGCCGCGGGGGCGGCCGCCCGGTCCGGGCCGACTCGGCCCGGGGCGCTTCGTGGACCGCGGCGTCTTCTTGGCGGCGGGCGCCGGGGCGGCGGGGGCGGCTGCGCTCACCGCCTCTCGGTGCTGCTCGCGCAGGCAGCGGCGCAGTGGCTCCGGATCGAGGCCTTCGTTGATGGCACGGTGCAGCAGCTGGGCGAAGGTGTAGTCGGGGTCGAGGGCCAAGGCGCAGCTGAGGGCGACGCGCGCCGAGGGCCCGTCCTCGGTGGACCAGCAGACCCAGCCGGCGAGGGTCAGGGGTGCCACCGCGTGTTCGACATAGCCGCCGGCGCAGCGGCGGGCGAGGGCACGCCAGAGCCGAAGGGCCGGCGCGGCGGCGGAGCCGTCCATCCACTCCGCTGCCCGGTCGCGGGTGACCCGGTCCTGGAGACCGAGGATGAGATCGGCTGCCTCGGCATCGGTGATCAGCGCGTCGTCACAGGCGTCCCTGGCCCGGTTGCTGCCCGAAGGGGTGTCCTGACGGAAGCGGTGGATCATGGCGCCGGCCAGGTCGAGGGTGTCCCGGCGGACGGCCGCTGCACCGTCCCGCAGGAGCATGCGCGGAACCAGCGCGCCGGCGGCCGCGTCCAGCGCCTTCTCCTGTTCCACGGCCCGCGGCCCGGTGCGGGGCGTGAGCCTGGCCTCCATCTCCTTGAGAGAGCCGCGCACCTGCATTCCCGCGTAGGCGGCGGCCGCGGCCATCACGGACGTGCCCGGCATGACCATGGGTGTGCCGTCCGCGGGACAGCACCGGAAGTCCGGGCAGCAGTACGACCAGAATCGGCCGCTGGAGAGGCACAGGGCTTCGAGAACCGGTACGTCGAGCGTGCCGCAGGCAGTGCGCAGCCGCTGGGCGAGCGGGCGGAGGCGGTCTTTGACGTCCTTGCCGCTCTCCCCCGCCACCGGCTCCTGGCAGAGGTAGACGATGATCGCCGCGGGACGGGTGTCCCGCTCCTGGCCTGCGGAGATCAGGCATTCGGCGAGCTGGTCGGCGACGTCCGGCCACTGCGCGGTGTCGGTCGGGATGCCGATCCTGACCCGGCCGCCGAAGCGTCCCCGTTCGCCGTTCAGCGCGACCATCACGATGCTGTCGTCCGGGTAAAACCCCATCAAATACGACAGAGCGTCGGCGAGCTCGGCCGGGCCGCGCAGGGTGACCTGGGCATCGGCGGACGGAGCCTTGGGTGCGTCGGAAGGGGCGGAGGCGTGGGAGGGGCTGGACGGGATGGGCGGGATGGACGGGGCCGTGGAGTCGGTGAGGTGGGACGGGGGCGAAAAGACGACGGGGACGGAGGGGTCGGAGGGGGTGGAAGGGCTGGTGGATTCCGCGGGGGCCGACGGGACGGCGGATTCGGTGGGGGCGACCGGGTCGGTGGGCGTCGTGGGGCCGGATGCTGCGGATGCGCTGGGCGGGTCGGCGGGAGGCTGTGGCTCCGGCGTGCGGGGAGGACGAGGAGAGTTCGAGGGGCTGGGGGCGGCGGGGTCGGCGGCCGCGGGGGTCGAGTGGCTGTCGCCGAGGCGCTTGCTCGGTTCGCTGTGCGGATTCATGGCTCGAAGATCCCGCGGCCGGCCGCTGCGCCGCGACCCCTGTGGATAACTCTCGGGCGGCGAGGTTATCCACAGCTTCGGGCGGGCGTTCGCGCGTTGTCAGTGGCATCGGGTTGCATGGGGGCATGAGCAACGAAGATCTGCGTGCCGCAGCCGACGCCGTCCTGACCCGCCTCGTCGGGGATCCCGGCGGGGAGGCCAGGCTGCGCGAGGATCAGTGGCGAGCCATCGAGGCGCTGGTCGCCGACCATCGCCGCGCGCTGGTCGTCCAGCGCACGGGCTGGGGCAAGTCCGCGGTCTACTTCGTCGCGACGGCGCTGCTGCGCGAGCGCGGCAGCGGACCGACCGTGATCGTCTCCCCGCTGCTCGCGCTGATGCGCAATCAGGTCGAGGCAGCCGCGCGGGCAGGAATCCGTGCCCGCACGATCAACTCCGCCAACACCGAGGAGTGGGACACCGTCCAGGCCGAGGTGGCGGCGGGCGACGTGGACGTCCTGCTGGTCAGCCCGGAGCGGCTCAACAACCCCGACTTCCGCGATCAGGTGCTGCCCAAGCTCGCGGCTGCCACCGGTTTGCTGGTGGTCGACGAGGCGCACTGCATCTCCGATTGGGGCCATGATTTCCGGCCGGACTACCGGCGGCTGCGCACCATGCTCGCCGATCTCCCGCCCGGCGTGCCCGTGCTCGCCACCACCGCGACGGCCAACGCGCGGGTGACCGCCGATGTCGCCGAACAGCTCGGCACGGGCGAGGGCTCCACCGAGGCACTGGTGCTGCGCGGGCCGCTGGACCGGGAGAGCCTGAGCCTGGGTGTCCTCCCGCTGCCGGACGCCGCGCACCGGCTCGCCTGGCTTGCCGATCATCTGCACGAGCTGCCGGGCTCGGGGATCATCTATACGCTCACCGTTGCCGCCGCCGAGGAAGTCACGGCCTTCCTGCGCCAGCGGGGGCACACGGTCTCCTCGTACACCGGCAAGACGGAGAACGCCGACCGCCAGCAGGCCGAGGACGATCTGCTCGCCAACCGTGTCAAGGCGCTGGTGGCGACCTCGGCACTGGGCATGGGCTTCGACAAGCCCGACCTGGGTTTCGTGGTGCACATGGGCTCGCCGTCGTCCCCCATCGCCTACTACCAGCAGGTGGGCCGGGCAGGCCGCGGGGTCAAGCACGCCGAGGTGCTGCTGCTGCCCGGGCGGGAGGACGAGGCCATCTGGAAGTACTTCGCCTCGCTGGCCTTTCCGCCCGAGGAGCAGGTGCGGCGGACCCTGGACGTCCTGGCGGCCGCCGGCCGTCCGGTGTCGCTGCCGGCTCTGGAACCACAGGTCGAACTGCGCCGCTCGCGCCTGGAGATCATGCTCAAGGTGCTCGATGTGGACGGCGCCGTGCAGCGCGTCAAGGGCGGCTGGACCTCCACCGGCAGGCCGTGGTCGTACGACGCCGAGCGCTATGCGTGGGTGTCCCGCCAGCGCGAGGCCGAACAACAGGCCATGCGGGAGTACGCCACCACGACGGGCTGCCGGATGGAGTTCCTGCGGCGGCAGTTGGACGACGAGGCGGCCGTGGCGTGCGGCCGCTGCGACAACTGCGCGGGGGCACGGTTCACCGCCGAGGTGTCCGCCGCTGCGCTGGACGCGGCGCGCGGTGAGCTGGGGCGGCCCGGGGTGGAGGTGGAGCCGCGGCGGATGTGGCCGACGGGACTGCCGGCCGTCGGCGTCGATCTCAAGGGGCGTATCCCGGCAGGTGAGCTGGCGGCGACCGGCCGGGCCCTGGGCCGGCTCTCCGACATCGGGTGGGGCAACCGCCTCCGGCCGATGCTCGCGGCGCAGGCGCCGGACGGCCCGGTCCCCGACGACGTGGCGGCCGCGGTGGTCACCGTGCTCGCCGACTGGGCCAAGGGGCCCGGTGGTTGGGCCTCGGGGGCGGCGGATGCCCCGGCCCGCCCGGTGGGTGTCGTCGCGCTCTCCTCGCGCAGCCGCCCGCAGCTGATCCGGTCCCTGGCCGAGCGGATCGCCACGGTCGGCCGCATGCCGTTCCTGGGCACCGTGACCTCGGTGGACGACGGTGCGGACGGCAGGATTTTGCGCAGCAACAGCGCCCAGCGACTGCGGGCACTGCACGGTTCACTGGGCGTTCCGCCGGAGCTGGCGCAGGCGCTGGCTTCGGCGGCCGGCCCCGTGCTGTTGGTGGACGACTACGCCGATACCGGCTGGACGCTGGCCGTTGCCGCCCGGCTGCTGCGCCGGGCGGGGGCGGCAGAGGTGTTTCCGCTGGTCCTGGCCGTGCAGGGGTAGCAGCGCACGGCCTGCACGATCCCGACGCGGCGACGGGCAGGGACATTTGCCCTTCCCCGGTCGATTTTGGCCGGGGGCGGGAATTGCTCGTTGCCGCATGCCGGTGCGGCCGCGAGAATTGGAGTTGCTTCCCCGTACCGGCCGTCCGTGGTCAGGCAGGGCCATGCCGTGGTGCGTAGCCGCGCGCGGCCACCGCCCGAGACGCGGACGCGTAGACGATGGGAGGAACGTGTCCTTCGGCTTCGCCCCGCACCCGCAGGTGTCCCCGCCTCCGTCCGCCGACTCCGCCGCCCGACTGAGCCGGATGCTGGAACCCGCCGAATGGGCCTCGGCCGGTATCCCGTTGCTGCGCAACCCGCGTGAGGTCGTCACCGGCCTGCACGACCGTCATCGGCCGGTGCCGTCGACGGCCATCGTCGCGGTGCTCGACGGCCGTGAGCGCGTGACGGCCAGCGCCTCCTTCACGGAGCTCACGACCGCTCCCGACGGCTGGGAGTTCCGCAATGTTCTGCTGACGCATCTGCGCCGGGTCATCCCGCACGACCTGCGGCTGCGCGCCCCGGTCCGGACCGCCGTGCTGCTCTACTGCCGTGAGGGCGAGCCTCTGTGGACGGAGACGGACGGGGCCTGGATGTGGGGGCTGCGTGACGCCTGCACCCTGCACGGGCTCCGCTGCGGGGCGTACATCACGCTGACCCCGGACCGCTGGCAGGTCCTGGGGGAGGGCCGGGGCGGGCGCCGCCCCAGGGTCTCGTCCTCGAACGAGCCGGTCACGGAATCACGCCGTACAGCAGCCGGGGCCCGGGAGAACCGCCGCACGACGGCGCCTGCGGAGGTGCCGCACCCGGCTGCGGATCTTCCCGTCGCCCGCGGCCGGCCGGTGGCGCGGCGCACGACAGGCGGCGCCCCGGAAGCCCATCGGCACGCGGCAGCACGCTGAGCGGACCAGCGGACACACGTCCGGCGTCCGGCTTCCGTCAGGTGGCGCAGGCAGGGCATCCGCCACCTGGCGCTCCGGCACCTGTCGGGAGCCGGAGACCTCACCGGGCACCTCGGCACACACGTCAGGGCGCACCCGCTCAGCGTGCCGGTCCCCAGCAGACAGACGGACCGCCTCGCCCCGTACCGCCGCGCTCCTCCCCCGCCGAAGCGCCGGCCATCCGGACCTGGTCCAGACCTCGTCCGGCAGGGACGCAAGCGAGCCCGACGGCCTTGAGGGCCGACGGGCTGTTGCGAACCGGCAGCGGTCAGGCAGGGGTGCCGAGAACGGTGTTGATCCGCTGCGGGTCCCCGCAGACGATCAGCAGTGTCCCGGCACGGGCCATCGCCGCGGGCAGTGCCTGCGCGGTGACCTCGTCCGTACCGCCGTTGATGGCGACGACCACGACGGGCCGTCCGGTGGCACGCCCGGCCCCGGCATCCGCGTAGAACACATCGTCCGCGGCGTCGTGTTGAGCCCAGTAGGACGCTTCGCCGAAGGACAGTTCATGCGCGGCCCACGGGTGCGTTTCGCCGGTGGTCAGCACCAGGATCTCGCCCGGCGCACGCCCGGAGTCCAGCAGCAGGTCGACGGCCTCGTCGGCGGCGTCGACAGCGCCGGCGGGAGGTGCCGGGATCAGCTGGAGCTGTGCTCCCGCGGCGGTGCCGGTCTTGCCGGCGGACGGCTGCGGGGAGCTGGTGCGCTGCGCCGGCGGTGCGGCGACAGGCCCACGCGGCGGGGCAGCAGGTCCGGGCTTGCCCGGACGGACACTGGCCGCGGGAGCGCCACGCGGCGGCGCGGGGCGGGGACCGGGGCCAGGAACAGGACGGGGGGTCGGCGCGGTGCGGCCGGCGGCCGCAGTTGCGCGGGGACCCGGGACACTCTCGTGAATCTGAGGCTCCTCGGGGATGAGAGGCATAAAGGGATGTCTATCAAACGTAAGTGCGGAACACGTCATCGGGTACCGAATTGATGTCCGTACCGCTCAGAAATCGAAGCCGAGTTGGCCACCGGCTTCCAGAGCGGCTGCTTCGGGGGTGATGCGCACCTTCTTCAGATGCCGCCAGCGGGGCAGGGCATCCATGTAGGACCACGACACTCGGTGGTGCGGCGTAGGACCGTACTCCTCCAGGGCAATGCGATGGGTCGGCGAGGGGTAGCCTGCGTTGGCCGCGAAGTCGAAGTCCGCGTACACCAGGCCCAGTTCGGCCATCATCGCGTCGCGTCGCACCTTGGCGATCACGGACGCGGCGGCGACCGCGATACAGGACTGGTCGCCCTTGATGACCGTGCGGACCCGCCATGGCGCGCCCAGGTAGTCGTGCTTGCCGTCGAGAATGATCGCGTCCGGCCGGACCGGCAGCGCCTCCAGGGCGCGTACGGCCGCGAGCCTCAGGGCTGCGGTCATGCCCAGTTCGTCGATCTCCTCCGGCGAGGAGTGCCCCAGGGCGTACGACGTGACCCACGAGCCGAGCACATCACACAGTTCGGTGCGGCGCTTGGGGGTCAGAAGCTTGGAATCGGTGAGTCCGTCGGGCGGCCGGCGCAGGCCGGTGATGGCTGCGCAGACGCTGACCGGACCGGCCCACGCTCCGCGCCCGACCTCGTCGATACCTGCAACGATCTTGGCGCCCGTCGTGGCGCGCAATGATCGCTCGACGGAATGGGTGGGGGGCTCGTACGGCATGGCGCCAGCAAGGTTACGCCTATTCGGCCGAGCCGTCCGCACCGGATCCCCACCTGGCGGCAAACGGTGCGGCAACGCCGTGAGCAGCACAAGAACGGGACCCTTCGGTTCCGTTACCGAGGGGTATACGCAAGCAGACAGAGGCGCGGCGCGGCCGCCGCGGGACGCCGCCGCCCTCTCGGCCCGAGCCCGGCCGCGTGGGGCGAAGTGGCCGCCCGTCACCGCCTGTTGGAGAACATCGACAAGAGGGGGGCAGCGGACGGACGCGGACTGGGTCACAGCCGACCGGGGAGAGGAGCGGGCGAGACACAGTGAGGCGAGGAGGGCAGCGGACGAGTCGCAGCGGGCCGGGGCGGCCGGCGGCGGGACGGAGCGATGCGATCAGCCGGCGAGGGCGGGCGTCCAGGACGGGAGTGGTTCGGTGCCGTCCAGCCACGCCTTTGGCGGGTTGCCGTCGCGGCCGGCGGCGACGATGCCGCCGACGATGGCGCAGGTGGTGTCCACATCGCCGCCCGCCTGAGCGGTGGTCCAGAACGCCCGCTCGTAGTTGCCCAGATGCCGGGCCGCGGCCCAGAGGGTGAACGGCACGGTGTCGTGGGCACTGGTGCGCCGCCCGCAGCCCAGAACGGCGGCGACGGTGCCGGGGTCGGCGTAGTCGAGCATGTCCCGGGCGCGGCGCAGCCCGGCTTGTACGGCGCTGCGCGGGATCAGCTCCAGCACACCGTCCAGCAGCTGTTCGGGACCGGTGTCACGGCTCGGGTCGGCCACCAGGGCGGCAGCGGCGGCGACGGCCATGGCGCCGACGACGGCCTCACGGTGCTGGTGGGTGGTGTAGGCGGAGATCTCCGCCTGGTGGGTGGCCTGCTCGGGGTCGTCGGCGTACCAGGCGCCGAGGGGAGCGATGCGCATGGCCGCTCCGTTGCCCCACGAGCCCTGGCCGTTGAAGAGCTCCGACGCCAGCTCGCGCCAGTCGCCGCCCTCGCGGATCAGCCGCAGCATGCGGTTGACGGCCGGACCGTAGCCACGGTCGAAGTCATGGTGGTCGGCGAAGGAGCGCGCGAGTGCGTCCTGGTCGACCCGGCCATGGGCGGTGAGCACGGCCAGGACGGAACAGGCCATCTCGGTGTCGTCGGTCCACTGCCAGGGAGAAGGGGGCAGCGCGCGGCGCTTGAGCGAGGGGTAATGGGCGGGGACGAAGAACTGGGATCCGAGCGCATCACCCACGGAAAGGCCGCGCAGGCTCGCCAGAGCTCGCGCACAGCGGTCTGCGTCACGGTGGTCGGGGTTCATCGCTGTGCACTCTAACCGGTGACGCCATAAGGCTCGGGTACACACCAGCGCGCGAACGGCCGGTCGAGGGTGTAGCGGCCGTCCGGGCCGAGCAACAGGGTGCGCCATTCCGCGTTGTCCGGATTGGACAGCGACTCGAAGTCGGCCACGGTCCAGTGGAACCAGCGCATACAGAACAGCCGCATGGTGAGACCGTGCGTGACGATGAGGACGTTCGGCGGATGGTCCGGGGCCTCGAAACTGCGCCAGAGGCTCTCCAGGAACGCCCCGACCCGGTCGTAGACATCCGCACCGGACTCGCCCTGGGCGAAGCGGTAGAAGAAGTGGCCGTAGGCGTCGCGGTAGGCCTTCTGCCGTCGTACGTCGTCGCGGTCCTGCCAGTTTCCCCAGTCCTGCTCGCGCAGCCGGGGCTCCTCGCGCACCCGGACCCTGGCCGGGTCGAGGCCGAGCGCCCGGAAGGTCTGGTGAGTGCGGCGGTAGGGCGAGACATAGCCGGAGATCCGTTCCTCACCGAACATCTCGCGCAGCGGGCCACCGGCCTCCTTCGCCTGCCGCAGCCCGCTCTCGGTGAGGGCGAGCGCATGATCGGGCTCCCTCTCGTACACGGTGTCGTCGACGTTCCCCGCCGACTCTCCGTGGCGGATGAGAACGATGCGTCGGGGCCGAGCCATGCCGCCAGCCTAAATCTCCTGCTTTGCACCTGCCGCACACGGCAGGACGGCGACAGCAGGGCGGTCAGCTCCAGCACCACCCCGGCAAGGCCGCGGCGGCACGCAGCGAGCAAGCGCCGCCCACAGGACCTGGCGGTGTCGCGCAACGAAATCCGAGCGGACATACTCCCCCCAAGCAAACGCAACCTTCGTCGCATTACGATGAGAGTGGCACACCGATCCAGCTAACGCAAGAGGAGTTGCAATTGCCTGACGAGACGGAGCACGGAAACCGGCGCGAGTCCGGCGATCCCCCGCCCACCCCCGGCACTCGCCGCCCCGGCGGCCGCACGGCCCGCACCCGCGCCGCCGTCCGCGACGCCGTGCTGGCCGGGCTCACCGAGCACGGCTATCCCGGCTTGACCGTCGAATACGTCGCGGAGCACTCCGGCGTGCACAAAACGACGCTCTACCGGCGCTGGAAGGACGTCGAGGGCCTGGTGGCGGACGCCCTCGACCTTGCGGGCGAGGACAGCTGGGTCCCGCCCGACACCGGCTCCCTGGAAGGCGATCTGCGTGCTCTGGCACGCGAGGTCGTCACTTCCTTCACCGATCCGGCGGTGGCCGCATCGGGCAGCGCGATGATCGCCGCCGCCTTCCAGTCGGAGCGGGCGGCCGTGGCGCTGCGTGACTACTACGCCGAGCGGTTCACGCGCTGCGAGGTCCTCATCGAACGCGCCGTCCGACGCGGCGAATTGCCGGCGGCCCCGGGCGCCGTGCCGGCCCCGCCGGACGCCACACCGTCGGCCACCGCGCCGGCCACCCCCGACACCGCCCCGTCGGACACCGCCCCGCCCGATCCCGCCTCGCCCGCCGCCCCGGAGAGCGCCATCGACGCCGGCGCGCTCGTCCGTTCCGTCTCCGCTCCGCTCTTCTTCCGCCTGTTCATCACCCGGGAGCCGGTGGACGACTCCCTCGCCGACCAGGCCGTGGCAGCCACACTGGCCGCCGCCCGCGCCGGGGCGTTCACCACCGGCACCACGCTCGGCACGCCCCCCGGCGCGACCCCCTGACCGCGCCGTCCCTCACACCGTCCAGGACGGTTCGAGCTGCACCACATCGCCCGCGATCGCCCGGACATCCGCGGCTATCTGGGCCCGCAGTGCCAGCCGCTCCACCCGTTCAGGCCGGTACTTCCCCCGCTCGGCCGCCGACTGCCACAGCGACAGCACCAAGAACTCCTCCCCCGGAGCCCGCCCCAGCATCCCCCGCAGCATTCCCGGCGAACCCGCCATCGCGGGGTTCCAGACCTTCTCCTGCATCAGCATGAAGTGCTCCACCCGGTCCTGGCGCACCTGGCAGTGCGCCAGCCGCAGCACATCCACATCGCCGAACGACGGGCGGAATCCCACCTTGACGTCAAACTCGTGCTCGAACAGTCGCACTTGGGCGTCCTTGTACGTGCCGGCCTGGGCGGCCGCCAACCGGTCGTGCGAGCGCGCCATGAAGGAGTCGTAAAAGGCCCGGCTCTCCCAGAAGGCCACCAGATGCGCGACGCCCTGCCGCCCCCGGCTCCACCCACCGCCCTGCCCTCGAAATCCCGGCTCACCCAGCAGCCCCGCCCATTTCCGCTGCCCCCGTTCGAACCCTCGACGGTCCACAACGGTGAGGCGAATCCACTTGACCAGCACCGCGCCATCGTACGGCCCAAGAGGGGGGCCAGATCACTGCGCGTCACGTTCCGACCGGCCCGAACTTCCTTACGGGCGCGGGCCGATCGCCGTCAGCACGGCACCGCCACCGCTCCACCGCCTCGTCCGCCCCGGCCGCCTGGGACGCCTGCCTTCCCGGTGGGAGCGCACGGAGCAGGGCGCTTTCCGGCCACCCGAACCCAACGCAAAGCACGGGTGACCAGGGTCAGTTCACTCCGCGCGGGGCCCTCCGGGCGTGGCACGATGGTCAGTCGACGGGAAGTCCCGGGAAGGGGGCCGCGGGCCCGCGTGGGCCTGCGCCGCGTCCCCGGGAGATGACGGGAGGGAAGTCCGGTGAACACGTTCAACAAAGGGATTGAGAAGGTCGAGGTAACACTCCAGTGGGACCCCAGCCCCCTCGGAACGCCGGACAATGACCTCGACATCGTCGCGGCGACCTATACGGCGGACGCGCCGCACGGCGAGCCGGCCTATCTGGTGCACTTCGACAGCCGGTCGCCCGACGGGACCATCACCCTCAACCGGGACAGCAGGACCGGCCAGGGCTTCGGCTCCGACGAGATCATGACCCTGGAGCTGGACCGGCTGTCCGAGACCTACACCCGGGTGATCGTGGGGGTCGCCATCCAGCAGGGCGAGGGCCGCAAGGTCTTCGGCGACATTCCGAACACGGTCGTACGGATCCGCGAGGGCTACACCGATCTGGCCGAGAACGACTTCGCCGAGGTCGCGGGTGCCACCGCGGCGACGGTGGCCGAATTCACCCGGGACGGGACGGGACAGTGGCGCCTTCGCCCGGCGCTCCGGGGATTCGACACCGACCCGGCCGGGTTTGCCTCACTGATGGGCCGCTAACGGGAGCGGGCGCAGAGGCCGGAGCCAGGACGCGGGCAAGAACCGCGGCAACGCACGGGAGCACGCACCGCAGCACGAAGGGGAGGGACCGGCGCCGGCCGGTCCCTCCCCTTCCCCCACGGCCTGTCTCAGTCCGAGTTCCGCCTCGGCCCGTCTTCTCAGCCCGAGGCGCGGGCCCGCGCGGAGGGGAAAACCTCCCGCGCGGGCCCGTCACGCTCAGCTGCAGCCGCTGGTCGACCCGCAGCCCTCGCACAGGTAGCAGCTGCCGGCCCGCTGCATCTTCGTCCCGCAGGAGAAGCACAGCGGCGCGTCCGCATTGATGCCCAGCTGCATCTCGACGAGTTCGGCGTTGGTGTGCGCCTGCTTGGGCGCGGGAACTGCGGCCTCCTCGACGACCTGCACCGCCGGGGTGGACTCGGTCACCGGCTCCGTCCGGCGGGGCGCGGACTGGGCCAGGCCCTCGACGTCCACCTCGTCCTCGGAGGGCTCGTACGAACCGGTCTCCAAGTGGCGCTGGCGCTCCTCGACGGAGTGGATGCCGAGCGCCGAACGGGTCTCGAAGGGCAGGAAGTCCAGCGCCAGGCGGCGGAAGATGTAGTCGACGATCGACTGCGCCATCCGCACGTCCGGGTCGTCCGTCATGCCGGCCGGCTCGAAGCGCATGTTGGTGAACTTCGAGACGTAGGTCTCCAGCGGCACGCCGTACTGGAGGCCCACGGACACCGCGATGGAGAAGGCGTCCATCATGCCCGCGAGGGTCGAGCCCTGCTTGGACATCTTCAGGAAGACCTCACCGAGACCGTCGTCCGGGTAGGAGTTGGCGGTCATGTAGCCCTCGGCACCGCCGACCGTGAAGGAGGTGGTGATGCCGGGACGGCCCTTGGGGAGGCGCTTGCGCACCGGGCGGTACTCGACGACCTTCTTCTCGGCGACCGGCTCGGCCTTCTTCTCCTCCTCCTTCTTCTTGGCGGAGAGCGGCTGGCCGACCTTGCAGTTGTCGCGGTAGATCGCGAGCGCCTTCAGGCCGAGCTTCCAGCCCTGGAAGTAGACCTCCTCGATCTCCTCGACGGTGGCCGTCTCCGGGACGTTGACCGTCTTGGAGATCGCACCGGAGAGGAAGGGCTGCGCGGCCGCCATCATGCGCACATGGCCCATGGCGGAGATCGAACGCACGCCCATGGCGCAGTCGAAGACCTCGTAGTGCTCGTGCTTGAGGGCGGGAGCGTCGACGACATTGCCGTGCTCGGCGATGTGGGCGACGATCGCCTCGACCTGCTCGGGCAGGTAGCCGAGCCGCTTGAGCGCCTTGGGGACCGTGTTGTTCACGATCTGCATGGAGCCGCCGCCGACCAGCTTCTTGAACTTGACCAGGGCCAGGTCCGGCTCGACGCCCGTGGTGTCGCAGTCCATCATCAGGCCGATGGTGCCGGTCGGGGCCAGCACGGAGGCCTGCGCGTTGCGGAAGCCGTTCTTCTCGCCGAGGCGCAGCACGTCCTGCCAGGCCTCGGTGGCCGCCGCCCACACCGGGGTGTCCAGGTCGTCCATCCGCACCGCGGTGCCGTTGGCGTCGGAGTGCTGCTTCATGACGCGCTTGTGGGCGTCCGCGTTACGGGCGTAGCCGTCGTACGGGCCGACGACCGCGGCCAGCTCGGCGGAGCGCTTGTACGAGGTGCCCGTCATCAGCGAGGTGATGGCACCGGCCAGCGCGCGGCCGCCGTCGGAGTCGTAGGCGTGGCCGGTGGCCATCAGCAGGGCGCCGAGGTTGGCGTAGCCGATGCCCAGCTGGCGGTAGGCGCGGGTGGTCTCGCCGATCTTCTGGGTGGGGAAGTCGGCGAAGCAGATGGAGATGTCCATCGCGGTGATGACCAGCTCGACGACCTTGGCGAAGCGCTCGGCGTCGAAGGACTGGTTGCCCAGGTCGTCGTCGCGCAGGAACTTCAGGAGGTTGAGCGAGGCGAGGTTGCACGAGGAGTTGTCCAGGTGCATGTACTCGCTGCAGGGGTTGGACGCGGTGATCCGGCCCGACTCCGGCGAGGTGTGCCAGTGGTTGATGGTGTCGTCGTACTGGATGCCGGGGTCGGCGCAGGCCCAGGCGGCCTCCGCCATCTTGCGGAAGAGCCCCTTGGCGTCGACCTCCTCGATGACCTCACCGGTCATCCGGCCGCGCAGCCCGAACTTCGAGCCGGACTCGACGGCCTTCATGAACTCGTCGTTGACCCGGACCGAGTTGTTGGCGTTCTGGTACTGGACGGACGTGATGTCGTCGCCGCCCAGGTCCATGTCGAAGCCCGCGTCGCGCAGCGCGCGGACCTTCTCCTCCTCCTTCACCTTGGTCTCGATGAAGGCCTCGACGTCCGGGTGGTCCACGTCCAGGACGACCATCTTGGCCGCGCGGCGGGTGGCGCCGCCCGACTTGATCGTTCCGGCGGACGCGTCGGCGCCGCGCATGAAGGAGACCGGGCCGGAGGCGTTGCCGCCGGAGGAGAGCAGCTCCTTGGAGGAGCGGATGCGGGAGAGGTTCAGGCCGGCGCCGGAGCCGCCCTTGAAGATCATCCCCTCTTCCTTGTACCAGTCGAGGATCGACTCCATGGAGTCGTCGACGGAGAGGATGAAGCAGGCGCTGACCTGCTGCGGCTGCTGGGTGCCGACGTTGAACCACACCGGCGAGTTGAAGCTGAAGACCTGGTGGAGCAGGGCGTACGCCAGCTCGTGCTCAAAGATCTCGGCGTCCGCCGGGGAGGCGAAGTAACCGTTCTCCTCGCCGCTCTTGCGGTACGTCTTGACCACGCGGTCGATCAGCTGCTTGAGGCTCGCCTCACGGGTCGGGGACCCCACCGCACCACGGAAGTACTTGCTCGTGACGATATTGACCGCGTTCACCGACCAGAATTCGGGGAACTCGACGCCACGCTGCTCGAAGTTGACCGAGCCGTCGCGCCAGTTGGTCATGACGACGTCACGAGACGCCCACTCCACCTCGTCGTACGGATGCACGCCGGGTGTGGTGTGAATGCGCTCGATACGCAGACCCTTGCTCGCCTTGCTGCCCTTGGCGCGGGAGCCTCGTGCCGGGCCGCTCGTCGTCTCTGTCATGCCGCCTCCCTGTATACGGGCAAACGCCCATATGTGCGCACTCATTCCGTGGCACGGTGTATGTCTTTCCGTACCGGGACGCCCTGCTCTCGCCCCGGTAGAGGTCCTGGATGCGCGCCGAGCTCAGTCGGCGGCGGTGGCGGGCACGGGAACGGCCGGGCCGCCGGCCTCCCCGTCGGTCCCGCATTCCTGCCCGGGCGGCCCCTGCTCGCGCTGCTCACGCAGCTCGGCGATGGCCGCCTCGAAATCCTCGAGTGAATCGAAGGCCCGGTAAACGGACGCGAAGCGCAGGTACGCGACGAGGTCGAGTTCCTGCAGCGGGCCCAGTATGGCGAGCCCGACGTCATGGGTGGAGAGCTCGGCGCTGCCGGTGGCGCGCACCGCCTCCTCGACCCGCTGGCCCAGCTTGGCGAGGGCGTCCTCGGTGACCGGGCGCCCCTGGCACGCCTTGCGCACGCCCGCGATGACCTTGTTGCGGCTGAAGGGCTCGGTGACCCCGCTCCGCTTGATCACCATCAGCGACGCCGTCTCGATGGTCGTGAAACGGCGGGAGCAGTCGGGGCACTGACGGCGCCGGCGGATCGCTGTTCCGTCATCGGTGGTGCGGCTGTCGACGACCCGGCTGTCCGGGTGCCTGCAGAAGGGGCAGTGCATGGCTCCACCCTCCTCACCCTCGATATACGGACGTACGTACGCCAACGATCCCGGCGTACGCCAACAACCTCCGACGGTCCGCACGGGCCCTTCGGAGCAGCCTCCAGCATAGGCGATTCCCGACCCCCGGAGGGACCAGGGCACCACAACTTCTGGGTGACCGATCGCATGCAACCACTAGATGTGGTGTCGGGGCGCTTACATCTGCCTACCGCGTGTCGTGGCGGCGACGGGCCGGACGGTCGCCCATGAGAGTACGGGAAGCCACCCGGCCGGCGGCGCGGCGGGGCGGAGATGACAGAATCGGCCGGGTCGCGACGACCGGCTGCCGACCCCCTTCGCGCAACCCCTTCACGCCCCCCGCGACCCCTTCGCGCGTAGACGGCCCCACGCCCCGGACGGCCGGGATATCCGGGCGCCGGCGCCCTGCCGGGCCGGAATCGCCGCTCGGCCATACACCCAGCCGCTCGATCCGGGCAGCCATTCGCCGAATATTTCACTCGAACGTGTGTTTGGCGCAACCTTTCGAAAGCAACTACCGTTGGCTAACTAGGGAGAACATTTCGAGAGGGGCCGACGTGACCACCACCGCAGACAGCGCGACCATCACCGCACAGAGCCACTCCCAGAGCCGGTTCGATCCGCAACAGGCACAGCGGCCGCCGATGGACGACGCCACGTCGGACTCCGAAGAGCAGAAGCCGGCCCGTTCGCTGCCCGGCCGGCCCCCAGGGATCCGGGCCGACAGTTCCGGACTCACCGACCGGCAGCGCAGGGTGATCGAGGTGATCCGGGATTCGGTGCAGCGGCGTGGCTACCCACCGTCCATGCGCGAGATCGGCCAGGCCGTCGGGCTGTCCAGCACCTCGTCCGTCGCCCACCAGCTCATGGCTCTGGAGCGCAAGGGCTTCCTGCGGCGCGACCCGCACCGCCCCCGGGCGTACGAGGTCCGCGGGTCGGACCAGACCACCGCCGCCGCGACGGAGACCGCCGGAAAGCCCGCCGCTTCCTACGTCCCGCTGGTCGGCCGGATCGCCGCCGGTGGCCCGATCCTCGCGGAGGAATCGGTCGAGGATGTTTTCCCGCTCCCCCGCCAGCTCGTCGGCGACGGCGAACTGTTCGTCCTGAAGGTCGTCGGCGACTCCATGATCGAGGCCGCGATCTGCGACGGCGACTGGGTCACGGTCCGCCGCCAGCCGGTTGCCGAGAACGGCGACATCGTGGCCGCCATGCTGGACGGCGAGGCCACCGTCAAGCGCTTCAAGCGCGAGGACGGCCATGTGTGGCTGCTGCCGCACAACTCCGCGTACCAGCCGATCCCCGGCGACGAGGCAACCATTCTCGGCAAGGTGGTGGCGGTGCTGCGCCGCGTCTGACCCGCCCCTCACGACCGGGCCCCGGAACCACTGCGCCGGTTCCGGGGCTTGGTTTTGCCGTCTCCGGTCAGGGAGTGTCCGCTGCCGGCTGTGCCGCTTCGGGTGCGGGCGCCGCCTTTGCCGCCGCGTCGATGGCGGCGAGGGAGCGGCGGACCTGGTTGCGGTCGGTGGTGTACCAGAAGTCGGGCATCGACTTGCGGAGGAAGGAGCCGTACCGGGCCCGCTCCACCCGGGGGTCGAGGACGGCGACCACACCACGGTCGCCGGTGGCGCGGACCAGACGGCCGGCGCCCTGCGCCATCAGCAGCGCGGCATGGGTGGCGGCGACCGCCATGAAGCCATTGCCGCCGGCCTCCTCCACGGCCTTCTGGCGAGCGCTCATCAACGGGTCGTCCGGGCGCGGGAACGGCACCCGGTCCATCACCACCAGCTGGCAGTTCGCACCGGGCACATCGACGCCCTGCCACAGGGACAGCGTGCCGAACAGGCAGGTACGGGCGTCGGAGGCGAAGGCCCGGATCAGCTCGCCCAGCGTCTCCTCGCCCTGGAGCAGGATCGGCACGTCCAGCCGGCCGCGCAGCTCCTCGGCCGCGGCCTGGGCTGCGCGCATGGAGGAGAAGAGGCCGAGGGTGCGGCCGCCGGCGGCCTCGATCAGCTCGGTGAGTTCGTCGAGCATGTCGGTGCGGCTGCCCTCGCGGCCCGGCTGGGCGAGGTGCTTGGCGACGTAGAGGATGCCCTGCTTCGAATAGTCGAATGGGGAGCCGACGTCCAGGCCCTTCCACGGCGGGACGTCCTCGCCTGCCGTGCCCTCGGGGGCCAGGCCCAGGGAGGCCGCGACCCCGTTGAAGTCGCCGCCCAGCTTGAGGGTGGCGGAGGTGAGGGTCACCGAGCGGTCGTCGAAAAGCTTCTCGCGCAGCAGGCCCGAGACGGACAGCGGGGCCACTCGGAGGGACGCGCCGAAGCGGTCGTGGCGTTCGTACCAGACCACGTCGTACTCGGAGCCGTTGGCGATGCGCTCGGCGACGGCGTGGACGTTCTCCAGCGAGGCGAGGGCCTGCTTGCGGACGGCGTCCTCGTCCTGGACCGACTTGTCACGCGTCGAGCCGAGGGCCGAGATGACCGTACGGGCCGCGTCCCGCAGTGCCATCAGGCAGTAGCCGAGATCTTCGGGGATCTCTTCGAGGCGGCCGGGCAGAGCCAGCTCCATCAGGCGCTCGAAGGTCTCCGACGCGGTCTGGAGCTGGTCGGCGGCCTTTTCGTTGACGAGCTTGGCGGCCCGGCGGACGGCACGGTTGACCTGGCCGGGGGTGAGCTCGCCGGTGGCGACGCCGGTGACCCGGGAGACCAGCTCATGGGCCTCGTCGATGATCAGGACCTCGTGCTGCGGGAGGACCGGGGCGCCCTCGATCGCGTCGATGGCAAGCAGCGCGTGGTTGGTGACGACGACATCGGCGAGCTTGGCGCGTTCCCGGGCGGCCTCGGCGAAGCACTCCGCGCCGTAGGCGCACTTCGAGGCGCCCAGGCACTCCCGGGAGGAGACCGAGACCTGGCCCCAGGCCCGGTCGGAGACGCCGGGGGTCAGCGCGTCACGGTCGCCGGTCTCGGTCTCGTCCGCCCAGTCACGCAGCCGCAGCAGGTCCTTGCCGAGCTTGCTGGTCGGCGTCGCCTGCTCGAAGACGTCGAAGAGCCCGTCCTCCTCTTCCTGGGGGACGCCCTCGTGGAGACGGTGCAGGCACAGGTAATTGGAGCGGCCCTTGAGCATGGCGAACTCGGGACGACGGCGCAGCAGCGGATGCAGCGCCTCGACCGTGCGCGGCAGATCACGCTCGACGAGCTGGCGCTGCAGCGCCAGGGTGGCCGTGGCGACCACCACTCTCTCGCCGTGTGCGAGCGCCGGCACCAGATAGCCGAGCGACTTTCCGGTGCCGGTGCCGGCCTGCACCAGCAGATGGGCCTGTTCGTCCACGGCCTCGGCGACGGCCTCGGCCATCGCCACCTGGCCGGGGCGCTCGGTGCCGCCGACGGCGGTGACGGCGGCGTGGAGCAGATCGGGGAGAGAGGGCTTCGTCATAGCGTGGCAAGCCTACGCGGGACCACTGACAACCGGTCCGGTCACGGGTGGTGGAGCGGATTGGGGACGGTGCCGTGCACGGCCGCGTGCGGGCGGTCACGGCGGTCCCGGTAGCCGTCCACATGCAGACGGTTGCGGTTCAGGCACAGCCGCTCGATGCGCGGGGTGAGCAGGTCGAAGGTCTCGTACCGCTCCTTGAGGGCCGGGAAGCGCTCGTGGTGGCGCAGGATCTCTGCCCGTACGAGTGACCAGAACGCGGCCTCGGGGACGTCCAGTTGGTCCGCGCACAGCGGTGCGAGGTAACGGAAGACGCCGACGAACAGGCCGGAGTGGATGAACTGGGTGAGGAAGGAGGGCGGTTCGGTCAGCAGCACCGCCCGTACGTCGTCCGGCATGGAGTCGTGTTCGGGGAGCGGCCGGGAGCTGGTGTTGACGTCGTCGACGAAGTCCTTGACCGCGAGGCGGGTGGGGACGTCGTGCTCGTCGAAGACGACGATGGCGTTCTCGCCGTGCGGGGAGAAGACGGTGCCGTACCGGTAGAGGAAGTGCAGCAGGGGCGGCAGCAGGGCGGCGAACAGCCGGGCCAGCCAGTCGCTCGGGGCCAGCCCCGAGCGGTGCACCAGCTCGGCGGTCAGGGCGCGCCCCTGGGGATCGGTCTGCAGCAGCGCGGCCAGGGTGCGGGCGCGTTCACCGGGGTCCAGATGGCAGCTGACCGGCTCGCGCCAGATGCAGCCCAGCAGCTCCTTGAACTGGTACGGGACGCCGGGGAGCCGGTCGTAGAGGGGGTGCTCGACGGTGACCGAGGCGTTCTCGCCGAGCAGGATGACCCGGGTCTCGTCGCGGAGATAGGGGTCGGCGTCGCGCAGGCCGTGGACCCAGCGGGTGACGGCGGGGGCGGCGAGCGTGCGCTCGGTGGGCAGCCCGCGCCAGACGAGGGTGTTGAGGATGGACAGCGGCAGTTTGACCGTACGGGCCCGGGGGCGGCTGAGGTTGAGGAAGGTACGGATCGACTGCTGCGGCAGGCGGAGGTCGTTGTCAGTGGGCAGCGCGATGATGGATCTGTCGGCGAGCTGCGGGGCGAAGAGCGGGGCGATGGTCTCGTCCCACTGCCAGGGGTGGACGGGGAGGTAGAGGTAGTCGGCGGGGTCGTGGCCCTCGTCGGCGATGGTGCGGGCGAAGGCGTGCCGGGTGGCGGGGGCCAGCTCCTCGCCGTAGAGACGGTCGGGGGTGGCCAGGGTGGGGATACCGCGGTAGTGGGCGATGCTGTGGTGCGCGGCGAGCCAGGGCAGGCGCTGGGGTGTGCGGGCTTCGGGGGCCCAGGTCGCCGCGTCGTGCGCGGAGAAGCCGAGCCGGCCCTTGTTCGCGACGAGCCAGGGGTGGCCGGTCTGGTGGCCTTCGAGGGTGGCGTAGTCCAGATCGGCGAGGTCGGCGGCGCTGACGGCGGTGGCGTCGAGCCGGGTGTCGGCGGCGAGGGTGGCGGTCAGCTCGCGGACGAGGTGGCCGGTGGTGTCGCCGGACAGGCCCAGCACGGTGTCGTGCGCGTGGGTGAGGAAGCGGAAGAGGTCGGCGTCGGGGGTGATCGAATCGGGGTCGACGCGCCAGTGGCCGTAGGCGCCGCGGCGGGCTCTGAAGCGGTAGACCAGGCCGTCGGTGACCGGCAGGCGGTATTGCGGGGTCCCGTCGGGTGCGGTGCCGTCGGCCTCGGGGGTCAGGACTTCCTCGTACGCGAACTCCGCCAGGGTCTTGGCGAACAGTCGGCGCGCGGCGTGCTGCCAGGCGCTGTGCGAAGGCTGGGGCTCGGGCGACAAGGCGGGCTCCTCGAAGCGGGACCGCCCCGGCACGTACGGGGGACAACCGGGGCAGCGGGGGTGGACGGCGGACCGGAACGGGGCCGTCGGCGGACGGCGCCGGGGTCACAGCAGGTGGCGGTGGGCGCGGTCGCGGACCATCAAGGCGGCGCGTTTTCCGGGCAGTTCGATCTCGTCGCCGTAGCGGAATCCGGCGCTCAGAAAGGCAGCGACGGAGGCGGTGTTGCGCAGGTCGGGCTCGGCGAGGACCCGTGCGCACCGCGGCCGGTGGTCGAGTACGAGGTCGGCGACGGCGCGCAGCAGCGTGCCGCCCAGCCCGCGTCCCCGGTCGCCGGCGCCGCCGATGAGCAGATGGATTCCGGTGTCCTCGGGCCGCGCCGGATAGCAGCGGGCGAGGGGGTCCAGATCCGCGCGGTAGATCTCCCAGTAGCTCATCGGGACGCCGGCCAGCACCCCCAGGCAGGGCACGCTGCGGCCGTCGCCGGCGAGCTGGGCGCGCAGATGGGCCGCGGTGGTCTCCGGCGGACCCGCCAGTTCCCAGAAGGCCGCCACCGCCGGATCGTTCATCCAGCCGGTGATCCGGTCGAGATCGCGGGCGAGCCGGACGGGGACGAGTGCGAACGGCCCCGCGGGGGTGTCGGCCGCCCCCCAGCCCGCCAGGTTGTCGAGCAGCGGCCCGGCGGCCGGAGCGTCCGGCGGCGCCTGCGGCCCGCGTCCCCCGGCGAACAGCGCACCGAACTCGAGCGGGAGCTGCAGGTCGAGGGTGTCATCGGAGCTGGAGCCGAGGCCGGAATCGGTGGGTGGCACGGCGACTCTCCTCTCGTGGCCGCGTGCCGCGTGGCCTGGTGGGTCGCGAGGCGCCGGGGACGGGGGCTGAAGGCTGCTGTCGGAGGGTGCGGTGGGCGGCTAGGGGGCGAGGGGGTTGGGCAGGGTGACGTAGACGGACTGGGTTTCGACCGGGCCGACGAGTTCGTCCAGGCCGTGCAGGCGGGTCGCCAGGTTGGCCTTGCAGCGCAGCGTGCGGGCGGCGAGCAGCTGTTCCGGGAGCGGCGAGCGGTGCGCGCGGGGGGCCGCGGCGGCATCGGCGAGGAACCGCCGGAAGGCGGCGAGCAGGATCTCCTCGCGGACCAGGCGCTGGGAGCCGAAGGCGCCGATCAGGCCGAGGACGTTGTTGATGCCGAGGTAGTAGGCGAAGCGTTCGTCGGTGACGTCGTCGGCGACGAAGCTGTCGCCGGCCACGCCGATACCGGGCAGCCGCCGCTCCAGCTCGGCGCGGCGCGAGGTGCGGAAGTAGTAGCCCTGGTTGTCGCGGTAGCGGCCGCCGACCGGCCAGCCGTCGGGGTCCAGCAGCACCACGGTGTTCTGCTGGTGGGCTTCGAGCACGATGCCGGCCGTGCCGTCGAGCCACAGCACGGGCCGTACGACTGCTTCCAGGTAGCGCAGGAACCACTCGGTGGCCACGGCTCCCAGGGGGCGGCCGGTGCGCGCGCTGAGCGTGCCGACGAGGTCTTCGAGCCGGGAGCGCACGCCCGAGCGGCCGGGCCAGGGCCGCGGGGAGGTGAGGCCGGCGATGCACACGGCGTCGTCGGTGGTGCTGAAGGGGTTGTGCCGGATGACGGCGTCGAGGCCCTGGACGGGTGCGCCCTCGAAGCCGTCGACGGCGAGGTAGGCCGGGTCGCGGACGATGTCGAAGCCGGGGTGGACGGTCTGCCACTGCTCGCCGAGGCCGGTGCGCAGCAGCCGGTGCACCTCGACGCCGCGGGCCAGTTCCTTGCGGAGGTTTTCCCGGCGGGAGTTGGTGATGCGCAGCCCGAGGGAGAGCTTCAGCATGGCGTTCGCCTCGGGGCGGTAGACCGTGCGGACGGAGGAGGTGGGGTGCCAGAGCGGGCCGTGGGCGCCGAGGTCGTACAGCAGGCCGGCCTCGCGGAGGGCGGCGATGTCGGGACGGTCGGCGAGCTCCCTGGCCTGCCAGGGGTGCACCGGCAGGGGCACGGTGTCGTCGGGGAGCCGGAGGCCGTCCCCGGCGAGGCCCCTGGCCAGCTGCTCGGCCGGTACGGGCTTGCCGCGTTCGGTCCAGGCGGAGTCGGTGGCCAGCACGGAGCGGTGCACGGCCGTCCAGTGGAGCGGGAAGGCGCCGCGGAGTTCGGGCGAATAGGCGCGGGTCTCGGCCTCCGAGAGCCCTTCGCGGCTCTTGGGGGTGGGGTGCAGCGGGTGGCCGAGGAGAAGGGACTGTTCGGCTTCGAGGAAGAGGGCGCCGTGGTCGTCGGCGGGCCGGGCACGCCGGTCGGTGAGGAAGAGGGCGACGTTGCGTACGGAGTTGGCGACCCGGCCGATGAGTTCGGCGCCGCCGCCGTCCGGTGCCGGCCGGCGCATACCGTCCGGGTCCGGCCGCTCGTCCGTGTCCGCCACCCGGTGCTCGCCGCCGTCGGAGGCCCGGCGGTCCCTGTATGCGGCCTCCCGGCGCAGCAGCGCGGCGAGGGTGACGGCGTCCAGCGGGGCGGCACCGGCCGGGGCGCCGTCGAGGGTGGGGGCGCCCAGGCGGTGCCAGCCCGTGGGCGACCAGTAGCGGACGGGAATGTGCAGGGCGCCCGCGGCGGCGCGCAGGGGGATCACCACCTCGCTCTCGGCGGGGTGATGAGGGGTGCCGCTCTCCCGGAGCCAGCAGCGCAGCAGGTGCTCGATGCCCGCGGCGTCGGCGGCGACCGCCGGGTCCGGGTGGTCGAGGGGGTCGTGGTCACCGGACACCCGCACGCGGTCGTAGGGGCCGGGGGCGGCCCGGTCCGGTGCCTCGTGGGTCTGCTGGTGGCAGGCGGTGTCGGGGGCGCGCCGTTGCTGGCGGGGTAGCGACTCGATGGTGCCCGCGCCCTGGTGGGCGGGGATGCGCTCGGCGGGCTGGCCGCCGTCGGGGCCGGGGCGTTCGTTCATGGGGAGGTGCCTCGCATTGTCGTGGGGGACGAGCCCGTCGGCCCGGGGGTGGTGCGGACCGCCGCCGTGAGGGCGTCGGCGAGGCGGTCGAGGATGGCGTCCGCCTGTTCGTCGGTGATGGTCAGGGGTGGCAGCAGCCGGACGACGGCGGACTGCCTGCCGCCCAGTTCGACAATCAGGCCGCGGTCCAGGCAGGCGTGCTGGACGGCCGCCGCGAGCTGCGGGTCGGCGGGGCGGGCGCCCGTGGCGTCGGCGTCGGCGGTGCGGTCGACGAGCTCGATGCCGAGCATCAGTCCGCGGCCGCGGACGTCGCCGATGCAGTCATGGGCGGCGGCGAGGGAGGTGAGGCGGTCGAGCATCCGGGCACCGAGCTCCGCGGCGCGCCGGTCGAGGCCGTTCGTGCGGACGTAGGCGAGGGTGGCGGCGCCGGCGGCCATGGCGAGCTGGTTGCCACGGAAGGTGCCGGCGTGCGCGCCGGGCTGCCAGGCGTCGAGTTCCTCGCGGTAGACGATCACGGCGAGCGGCAGGCTGCCGCCGATCGCCTTCGACAGCACGATCACATCGGGCACGATGCCGCTGTGGTCGACCGCCCAGAAGGCGCCGGTGCGGCCGACGCCGGTCTGGACCTCGTCCACGATCAGCGGGATCCGCCGGGCGGCGGTGATCTCCCGCATCCGCCGCAGCCAGCCGTCCGGCGCGGGGATCACGCCGCCCTCACCCTGGACGGGTTCCAGGATCATCCCGGCCGGCCGGGACACCCCGCTCTTGGGGTCGTCGAGCAGGCTCTGGGTCCAGCGCGCGGCGAGCTCGGCGCCGCGCTCGCCGCCGGCCTGGAAGGGACAGCGGTAGTCGTACGGGTAGGGCAGCCGGACCACGCTGGTGTGCTGCGCTCCCCCGGAAGCGGCGAGCGCTTGTGCGGTCATGCCGTGATAGGCACCGGAGAACGCCATCAGGCCGTCCCGGCCGGTCGCGGTGCGGACGAGTTTGAAGGCGGCCTCCACGGCGTCCGTGCCGGCCGGGCCGCAGAACTGGATGCGCCCCTTTTCGGCCAACTCCCCTGGCAGGGTGGCGAAGAGCTCGGTGGTGAAGGCGTCCTTGACGGGGGTGGCCAGGTCGAGGACGTGCAGCGGCGCGCCGGAGTCGAGGACCGTCCGGATCGCTTCGAGCACCACCGGGTGATTGTGGCCGAGCGCCAGTGTGCCGGCGCCGGAGAGGCAGTCGAGATAGCGCCTGCCGTCGGCGCCCTCGATGGTCAGTCCACGGGCGCGCACCGGGACGATGGGCAGCGAGCGCGCGTAGGTACGGGCGGCGGACTCGCGCAGGGACTGCCGCCGCAGGATCCCCTCATGGGCCGGCGGCGCCGCCGCCGGCACGGTTTCGGTCAACACCACGGCAGTTGTGTCCTCCTGCTGGTGAGCTGCGGAATGCCGCGCGGGCTGGGGGCAGCCCGGCCGTCCCCCGTACGTACCAACGACGGCGGCGACCCGGGATCACGGCTGTCGGCAAGATCCTTGATGGCGTGGAACCGGGGACCCGAGTACCGCCGTCCCCATCGTCACCGGCATAGTGGGGTGTTGCGCCGGGATCTTGAGGTTCATGACAAAGACCGGACCGGTGCCCACCGAACGAGCCACACCGGCTCAGTCCGAATTCATCAGGGGGAGCTCACCCATGCGATCCATACGTCGGCCAGTCCTGGCCGCCGCCGCCCTCACCGCTGTCGTGGCGCTCACCGCCACCGGCTGCGGGCCCGAGAGCGACAACGCGGACGCCAAGCCCGACCAGTCCGCGGCGCAGGACTCCACGGGCGGGGGTGACTTCAAGATTCCTCAGGACATCCAGGACAAGCTCAAGGAGCACGGCTTCGACCTGGACAAGTGGAAGAACGGCGAGTGGAAGAACTGGAACCGCGACAAGTGGCTCCGGGAGGCCGGGGAGTTCATCAACCCGATCATCAAGGACTTCTGGGACAAGGACAAGATCGACAAGGTCAAGCCGCCCCAGGACCCCAGCAAGCCCGAGGACATCTCGGAGGACCAGGGCAAGACCGACCCCGAGCCCGCCGCCGTTCCGGCCCAGGCCGTCAAGACCCCGTACACCTCGACCGCTCCCGGTGTGGGCCTGCTGCTGTTCAGCACCCCCGAGGGCGGGTCGCGCTGCTCGGCCACCGTGGTCAAGGACCCGGCGCACCCCGGTAAGTCCAACCTCGTGTGGACCGCGGCGCACTGTGTGCACGCCGGCAAGAACGGCGGCTGGTACCGCAACATGATGTTCGTGCCGAACTTCAACAGGACCGGCGGCAGCGCCGCGCAGTTGAAGGGCAAGCCCTACGAGGACCGCGTCCCGTCGGGCAAGTGGTGGGCGGACGACATGGCGACGTCGCAGCAGTGGATCAAGGCCGGCGGCGCCGTTCCGGGCGTGCCGATGGCTCCGTACGACTTCGCGCTGATGCATGTGAAGCCCGAGGAGAGCACGGGCGGCAAGTCGCTGGAGGAGGTCGCCGGCGGTGCGTACGCGGTGGACTTCAACGCACCCGCGATGGCCAAGATCCCGAGCCTGACCGCGCAGGGCTACCCCGCCGAGCCGCCGTTCGACGGTGCGGCGCAGCAGCAGTGCACCGACAAGCCGTCCCGTCTGTCGATGGACGCCCAGAAGCCGACCATGTACCGGATCGGCTGCACCATGACCGGCGGTTCCTCCGGCGGTCCCTGGTTCGCCAAGGGCAAGGACGGCAAGCCGGAGCTGATCTCCAACATGTCGATGGGGCCGCGACCGGCCCGCTGGTCCGCCGGTCCCCACCTGGGTCCCGAGGCCAAGAGCATCTTCGACGCCATGAGCAAGAAGTGGGCCACCAAGCAGTAGGCGGGTGAGGCGGGTGGTGCCGGGGACGGCGCCGCCCGCACCTCGCGCAGGAGCATGACGAAGGCCTGCCCCCGGTTTCCCCGGGGGCAGGCCTTCGTGCGTGGTGTGGCGCGCGGCCGCTACGCCGCGGGGACGAAGCGCTGGAGTTCGGCGGCCAGCTCCTCGTGGACCCGCGCCTTGAGGACGGTGCCCTCCGCGGTGTGTTCCTCGGAGATGACCTCGCCCTCGGCGTGCGCCCGCGAGACCAGGGCGCCGTGGGTGTACGGCACCAGCACCTCGATCTCGACGCGCGGCCGGGGAAGCTCCTCGTCCAGCAGGGCCAGCAGTTCGTCCAGGCCCTGGCCGGTCCGGGCCGAGACCGCGAGGGCGTGCTTCTCCCGGCGCAGCAGTCGCTGCAGCACCAGCGGGTCGGCCGCGTCGGCCTTGTTGACGACCACGATCTCGGGCACGTCCGTCGCGCCCACGTCGCGGATCACCTCGCGGACCGCGGCCAGCTGCTCCTCGGGCACCGGGTGCGAGCCGTCGACCACGTGCAGGATGAGGTCGGACTCGCCGACCTCCTCCATCGTGGAGCGGAACGCCTCCACGAGGTGGTGCGGCAGATGCCGGACGAAGCCGACGGTGTCGGCGAGGGTGTAGAGCCGCCCGCTGGGCGTCTCGGCCCGCCGGACGGTGGGGTCCAGGGTGGCGAACAGGGCGTTCTCCACCAGGACACCGGCGCCGGTGAGGCGGTTGAGCAGGGAGGACTTGCCGGCGTTGGTGTAGCCGGCGATGGCGACCGAGGGGACCTTGTGGCGCCGGCGTTCCTGGCGCTTGATGTCCCGGCCGGTCTTCATCTCCGCGATCTCCCGGCGCATCTTCGCCATCTTCTCGCGGATCCGCCGCCGGTCCGTCTCGATCTTGGTCTCACCGGGACCACGGGTGGCCATACCGCCGCCCGCCGAACCGGAGCCACCGCCACCCATCTGCCGGGACAGCGACTGGCCCCAGCCGCGGAGCCGGGGAAGCATGTACTGCATCTGCGCCAGCGAGACCTGCGCCTTGCCCTCCCGGGACTTGGCGTGCTGGGCGAAGATGTCGAGGATCAGGGCGGTCCGGTCGACCACCTTGACCTTGACGACGTCCTCGAGGTGGATCAGCTGGCCCGGGGAGAGCTCACCGTCACACACCACGGTGTCCGCCCCGGATTCCAGCACGATGTCGCGCAGCTCCAGCGCCTTGCCCGAGCCGATGTACGTGGCGGGATCGGGCTTGTCGCGGCGCTGGATGACGCCGTCGAGCACCATGGCGCCCGCGGTCTCGGCGAGGGCGGCGAGCTCGGCGAGGGAGTTCTCGGCCTCCTGGACCGTGCCCGAGGTCCAGACGCCGACGAGCACCACGCGCTCCAGGCGGAGCTGCCGGTACTCGACCTCGGTGACGTCCTCGAGCTCGGTGGAGAGACCCGCCACACGGCGTAGCGCGGCACGGGCCGAACGGTCGTACTGGTCGCCGTCACGCTCCCCGTCGATCTTGTGGCTCCAGGCGACGTCCTCTTCCATCAGGGCGTTGGCCCGAAGGCTCTCGGGGAGGCGCTGCCGGTCCTGCGGAAGGGAAGAAGAGGAGGTCATTTGATCCTTTGTGTCGTCGGTGAGCCCTCGCGGGGACCTGGTGTTCCCGCCGGGACTGTCGGTGGTGCGGCGACCGCCGCGGCGCTGCCGCGGCCGTCGCTGGTGACAACGTCCGAGCGGTCCCGGAGATTCCCGGGCCGGCCGGTGCCGTCCCGACGATGGTCCCACGCCACGGGAAGGCCGTCACACGGGTTTCCCGGGGTGTGCGGCGGCTGCCCTGGGCGCGGGGGTCTTGGCGGGCGCCCCGGTGGAGCCGGGGCCGGCGGCGGCCCCCTTGGGCCCGAGGCCGGCGCCCGCCCCCTTGGGATGCCCGACCTTTGCGACGGCCTTGGGGTGCCCGGGCTTGGCCGCGGCCCCCTTGCGCTGCCACTCCGGATGCCCCGGCATCGGCGGGGTCCGGTCGCCGTAGAGCCAGTCCTGGAAGAAGCCGGTGAGGTCCTGCCCGGCGACCTGGGAGGACAGCTGCACGAAGTCGGCGGTGTCCGCCACGCCGTCGCGGTGCCGCGCGACCCAGGTGCGCTCCAGGCGGTCGAAGGCGGCGGTGCCGATCTTCTGCCGCAGGGCGTACAGGACCAGCGCGCTGCCGTCGTAGACGACGGGGCGGAAGATGCCGATCTTCTGTCCCGGGCTCGGGGCCTTGGGCGCGGCGGGCGGCCCGCCCTCGGCGCGCCAGCCGTCGGACTCCTGGTACGCATGGCGCATACGGGCTTCCAGGGTGGCCAGGCCGTTGCTCCTCTCCTGGGCGTACAGGGCCTCGTACCAGGTGGCATGGGCCTCGTTGAGCCAGACGTCGGACCAGCGGCGCGGGCTGACGCTGTCGCCGAACCACTGGTGGGCCAGCTCGTGCAGCATCACCGACTCCACGTACCAGGCGGGCAGCCGGTCGGTGGTGAACATGGCCTTCTCGAAGAGCGAGAGGGTCTGGGTCTCCAGCTCGAAGCCGGTCCTGGCGCTGGCGATCAGCACCCCGTACGCCTCGAAGGGGAACGGGCCGACCTTGCGCTCCATCCAGGCGATCTGGGCCGGGGTCTTCGCCAGCCAGGGTGCCAGGGCCCGGCGGTGTGCGGTGGGCACCACATCGCGGACGGGCAGGCCGTGCGGTCCGTGCCGCAGCACCACGCTGGACTTCCCGATGGAGACCTGCGCCAGTTCGGTGGCCATGGGGTGGGTGGTGCGATAGGTCCAGGTGCGGCGCCCCGCGCGGGCACCGGGGCTCAGAGGCAGTCCGTTGGCGACGGCGGTCAGTTCCTGCGGCGCGGTGATGTGGAAGGTGAAGAGCGCCTTGTCGGAGGGGTGGTCGTTGCAGGGGAAGACGCGGTGCGCGGCGTCCGCCTGGTTGGCCATCGCCAGGCCGTCGGAGGTACGGAGCCAGCCGCCGTCCCCCTTGCCCCGGGGTTCGCTGGTGTGCTCGATGGAGATCTTCACCTCCTGGCCGCTCGAGATGTGGAAGGCGGGGGTGAGCACCAGGTCCTCGTCGTGCTGCTGGTGCGCGGCGGGCAGGCCGCCGATCTGCACGGAGCGTACGGTGCCGCGGGCGAAGTCGAGGTTGACGTGGTCGAGCTCGGTGGTGGCGCGGGCGGTGATCACGGTGGTGGCGTTCAGCGGCCGGTCGTTGTGGCCGGAGTAGTCCAGGGAGACGTCGTAGGAGGTGACGTCGTAGCCGGTGTTGCCGAGCAGGGGGAAGAGCCGGTCGCCGAGGCCCTGGGGCCCCAGGGACGACGGTTCGGCCGTGCCGAGGGTGGCGAGCGCGGCCAGTCCGAGGGCGGCGGCCCGGCGGCCGGTCCAACGGAGCCGCCCGCTCGGGTCGCGGGGCAGGGCGGGGACGGAGCGAACGGGGTCGCGTGAAGGGCGGCGCAGGGGAAGGGGCATGCACTACGGCTACCAACGCCGCCCCCTCCCCCGCGGGTGACGGGGCAAACGGCACCCGAACGGGCGGCGGATCGTGCGTCCGTCTTACGCCGCCGGACGGAGCGGCTTCCGACGGGCCGTCACCCTGTGGTCGTGTCGGCCCCGTTCAGGGACGCAGTGCCGCGGGGCGGGACCGGCCGGCCCGCAACACGTCGAATACTCCCGGCACTTGGCGCATGGCCCGCATCAGGGACGGCAGCCCGGCGGCGTTCGGCAGATGCAGGGTGTAGGTGTGACGGACCCGCTGTTCGCGCGGGGGTTCGACGGCGGCGGACACCACGGCGGCGCCCTGGGAGGCGATGGCTTCGGTGAGGTCGGCCAGGAGCTGCGGCCGGCTGAAGGCCTCGGCCAGGAGGGTGACCCGGCAGCCGTGGCCCCCCTGTCCCGCGCCCCGCCAGCGCACCCCGACCGGCTGCCGGCCGGTGGCCGCCATCCGCGCCACGGCGGGGCACAGGGCGCGGTGGACGGTGACCGTGCCGCCCCGTACGGCAAATCCGGTGACGGTGTCCGGCGGCACCGGGGTGCAGCAGCCCGCCAGGCGGACCGCGGCGCCCGGCAGATCCGCCACCACGAGGACCGACGCCGCGACCGGGGCCGCTCCGGGCCGGTCGTCGTCCGCGGCCCGGCGGTCGGCCGGGGGCGCCGCGACGGGCCCCTCACCGGCACCGGCCGGACGGGCCCCGGGCTCCTGCGGGCCGGCCAGCCAGCGGGCGATGGCGAGCCGGGCGGCGGGCGTACGGGCGTGGTCGAGCCATTCGGGCGAGGGGCCGGCCGCGGAGTCCGGGGCCATCAGCAGCTGCAGGCTGTCGCCGTCGTGCAGGACGGTGGAGAGGGTGGCGAGCCGTCCGTTGACGCGGGCGCCGATACAGCAGTGCGCCACCTCGCCGTGCCGTTCGTAGGCGGCGTCCACACAACTCGCCCCGGCGGGCAGACCGATGGCACCGCCCGGGAGAGCCGGCGAGCCGCCCGACGGGGCGTCGGTGCAGAAAACGGTGATCTCCCGGTCCTGGGCGAGGTCGTCGCGCAGCGAGGTCCAGAACGTGTCCGGGTCGGGGGTGATGCGCTGCCACTCCAGCAGCCGGGAGAGCCATCCGGGGCGGGTCGGGTCGGCCCGCTCGCCCTCGGGGGCGTCCACTCCGTCCGTGGGGGCGTACGGGTTGCCCAGGGCGATCACCCCGGCCTCGGCGACCCGGTGCATCTGGTGCGTACGGATCAGGGTCTCGGCGATCTCCCCGGAGGGGCCGGCGACCGCCGTGTGCAGCGACTGGTAGAGGTTGAACTTGGGGGCCGCGATGAAGTCCTTGAACTCGGAGACGACCGGGGTGAAGCAGGTGTGCAGCTCGCCGAGGACGGCATAGCAGTCGGCGTCCTCCGCCACCAGCACCAGCAGCCGCCCGAGGTCCGCGCCGGTCAGCTCGCGGCGGGCGAGGCGTACGCGGTGCACCGAGACGAAGTGCCGGGGCCTCACGAGGACTTCGGCGTCGATGCCCGCCTCGGCCAGGACGGTGCGCACCCGCTGCGCGAGTGCGGTGAGCGGGTCGGGCCGGGTGGCGTACTCCATGACCAGGGCCCGGGTGGTGGCGTACTCCTCGGGGTGCAGGATCGCGAAGACGAGGTCCTCCAGCTCGGCCTTGAGCGCCTGCACGCCGAGGCGTTCGGCGAGCGGGATCAGCACATCGCGGGTCACCTTGGCGATCCGGGCCTGCTTCTCGGGGCGCATCACGCCGAGGGTGCGCATGTTGTGCAGCCGGTCGGCGAGCTTGATGGACATCACCCGGACGTCGTTGCCGGTCGCCACCAGCATCTTGCGGAAGGTCTCCGGCTCGGCGGCCGCGCCGTAGTCGACCTTCTCCAGCTTGGTGACGCCGTCGACCAGGTAGCAGACCTCCGCGCCGAACCGCTCCCGCACCTGATCCAGCGTCACCTCCGTGTCCTCGACGGTGTCGTGGAGCAGGGAGGCGGTCAACGTCGTGGTTTCCGCGCCGAGTTCGGCGAGGATGAGGGTCACCGCGAGCGGATGGGTGATGTACGGCTCGCCGCTCTTGCGCAGTTGGCCGCGGTGCGAGGACTCGGCGAGCAGATAGGCCCGGGTGAGGGTGTCCAGGTCGGCGTCCGGGTGGTGCCCGCGGTGCACCTTGGCGACGTGCTCCAGGGCGTGCGGGAGGCCGTCGCGCGGGGCGGGTCCGAGCAGGGCGGCCCGGCCGATCCGGCGCAGATCTCTGAGCTCCAGCCGGCGGCGGCCGCGCTTGCGGCCCGCTGCTCCAGGGTTACCAGGGTTCGTGGCCTCTGCGCTCATGGGCACCTCCGGCAGCGTCGACCGGCGGTGGGACGCGTCAGTTGGGGCGTCCGGGCCGGTGCTTGATGCTATCGACCCCATCACGCAGCGCTGTCCGCCTCTCGCTCAGAGTGATACGGATCACCCGTTCGAGCGAACCTTTCGGTCGTAGCCGTTCCTCGTGAAAGGCCCGGGCCCGGGACGTCGCAGGGGTCGCGTCAGGCGAGCGCGGCGGTCAGCCAGGCGGGGTCGAAGGTGCCCTCGGCGACGATCTCGGCCGGCCCGGTCATCTCGACCGTGCCGTCGGGCAGCTCGGTGATGGACAGGCTGCCGCCGAGCACGTCCACCGTGTAGGTGGCGGGTGTGCCGGTCTCCGCGGGGGCCGGGCCGTCCCTGCGGGCGGTGGCGACGGCGACCGCACAGGCGCCGGTGCCGCAGGAGCGGGTCTCGCCCGAGCCGCGCTCGTGGACCCGCATCGCCACATGGTGCGGCCCGCGGTCGGCGACGAACTCGATGTTCACGCCGTCGGGATAAACCGACGCCGGGCTGAACGGCGGTACGGCCAGCAGGTCGCCGGCGTGGGCCAGGTCCTCGACGAAGACGACGGCGTGCGGATTGCCCATGCTCACGTTCCGGGCCGGCCAGCTCCGGCCGCCGACGGTGACGACGACGCTCTCCTCGAAGAGCTCGGCGCGGCCCATCGAGACCGTGACGTCGCCGGTCTTGGCGACGTGGACGCGGCGTACGCCGGCGCGGGTGGCGATGGCGAGGTCACCGGCCTCGACCAGGCCGGCGTGCAGCAGATAGCGCGCGAAGACGCGGACGCCGTTGCCGCACATCTCGGCGATCGAGCCGTCGCCGTTGCGGTAGTCCATGAACCACTCGGCCTCGTCGGCCTGGCCTTGCGCCTCCGGGTGCGCGGCGGACCGGACGACGCGCAGCACGCCGTCGCCGCCGAGTCCGGCCCGTCGGTCGCAGATCCTGGCGACGGCGGTCGCGGGCAGGTCGAGGCGGCCGTCCGGGTCCGGGACGATCACGAAGTCGTTCTCGGTACCGTGGCCCTTGAGGTAGGCGAGGCGCTGCGTACTGGTCACCCCTGCATCGTACGGGGCCACCGGGGGGTCGGCCTTACGGGGCCGGGTGCGCGCCCCTGCACGGCGCGCGGGCCGTCCCTGGAGACCCCGCCCCGGTTCAGCGCAGCCGGGCCACGCGCCAGATGGCCAGTGAGGCCGGGACCGCCACCACGAGGGCGTAGAGCAGCACCACGCGCCAGTCGGCGCGGCGGCCGGAACCGGGTACCGGGAGGCCGGGCCAGGTGTGGCCGACGCGGCGGGCGGCCATCATGCCCCAGCCGGCCGCGCAGCAGCACAGCAGCAGGCCGAGCATCGCGATCATCGCACCGCCGTCGCCGCCGAGCTCGAAGGCGAGGGGGAAGGCGAACATCAGCGAGCCGAGGACCGCGAGCGCGACGATCGGCGCCAGCTGCCACAGCCGCAGCCGGCGTGGCGGGCGCAGCTCCCGGAAGGACTCGCCGCCCTCGCCGGGGCCGTCGGCGCCGGAGTCCGGGGCGTCGGAGTCGTCCAGGGTGCCCGGGTCGGGTGCGGCACCGGGCAGGCCGTCCTCGGCGTCCGGACCGTCGTCGGTCAGGGGTGCCGGGTCGGTGCCGCCGTCCGGTTGCTGCGCTCGGTTGCGAGGGCCGGCCTCCATTGCCACGCGCCCTCCCCACTGCAGACTGCACGCCTCGATCGAAGGTCGATGATGACACGCCCTCAGGGGCCCGGATGACGGCCGGAGCGTCCCGATGCCATGACGTGATCAGGCTGTGACCGGTCGTTCGAGCAACGCCAGGGCCTGCCCGGGAAGTTCCGCGCGGTGCTCGGCGGCGCCGCTGAGCCAGTGGACCCGCGGGTCCCGGCGGAACCACGAGTCCTGGCGGCGCGCGAAGCGCTTGGTGGCGCGCACCGTCTCGTCGCGCGCCTCCTGCTCGGTGCACTCCCCCGCGAGCTGGGCCAGCACCTGCTGATAGCCGAGCGCCCGCGAGGCCGTACGGCCCTCCCGCAGCCCCTGGCCCTCCAGCCGGCGCACCTCGTCGACCAGGCCCGCCTCCCACATGCGGTCGACCCGGCGGGCGATCCGTTCGTCGAGCTCGGGGCGCGCGACGTCGACACCGATCTGCAGGGTGTCGTAGACCGCTTCGTGGCCGGGAAGGTTCGCGGTGAAGGGGCGGCCGGTGATCTCGATGACCTCCAGGGCACGCACGATGCGACGGCCGTTGCTCGCCAGGATCGCGCGGCCCGCCTCGGGGTCGGCGGCGGCGAGCCGGGCGTGGAGGGGGCCGCTGCCCCGTGCGGCCAGTTCGGCCTCCAGGCGGGCGCGCACGTCCGGGTCGGTGCCGGGGAAGTCCAGGGCGTCGATCGCACCGCGCACATACAGGCCGGAGCCGCCGACGAGGACCGGGGTGCGGCCCTCGGCGAGCAGCCGGTCGATCTCGGCGCGGGCCAGCCGCTGGTACTCGGCGACGCTGGCGGCGCAGGTCACGTCCCAGATGTCCAGGAGGCGGTGCGGGACACCCTGCTGCTCCTCGGGCGTGAGTTTGGCGGTGCCGATGTCCATGCCGCGGTAGAGCTGCATGGAGTCGGCATTGATGACCTCGCCCCCCACGTGCTGTGCGAGCGCGACGCCCAGATCGGACTTTCCGGCCGCGGTGGGACCGACGACGGCGATGACCCGCGGAGCGGGAACGACGGTGTTCACCCCGCCAGTCTCGCAAACATCGCACCCCCGTCCCGAACGAGCGACGTGACGGGCAACCGATGGGGTCGTTGCCTGTTGCGAGGTCCCGAGTGGCCGGTGCGCCTCACCGGCGCCCGCGGGCGGCGCAAGGGACCGTTCCCCAGCGGCACGCGATGTCGCCATCTGAAGAGCGTAGGAGCAGTTATGGGCGTGTTTTCGCGGTTTCGCCGCCGTAAGTCCGAAGCGTCGACGGAGGAGCCCGCCGCCGCGGCGGTGACGGCCGGGGCGGAGGTGGAGGAGCCGGCGGAGAAGCCGGCGGAGCCGGTCGTTCCGGCGGCCGCGGAGGCTGCCGGTGCCGCCGGGGAGGCCGCAGCCTCCCGCGCGGAGGACTCCCGCGCGGACGAGGGCGCCGCCGGCGACGCCGCGGCACCCGGATCGACGGCCACGGAAGCGTCCGGAGGGGCTGCGGCCGGAACGGCAGCCGACGAGGGGCCGCAGGCGGAGAAGGCCGGGGAGAAGGCCGGGGAGAGCGCCGGAATCCCCCGGCAGCAGTCGGCCGAGGCCGCCGCGGACAGCGAGAGCGCACGGCAGTAGTAGCCCGCCGTGCGCACCGTGCTCTCCGTACGGGGCTCGACGGCCGCGGGGCGAAGCGCCTCGCGGCCGTCGCCGTACCCGCCGTCGGTGCCGCGCTACGACCAGGACGCCACGAAGTAGCCCACGCCATACGGGGCCTGGTCGCCCAGCAGCCGGCCGCTCAGACCGGCGTCCTCGGCCGCGCCCGCCAGCACCTGCCAGCAGGCCCGTCCGGACGCCTGGAGGGCGGCGGCCGACTCCTCGTCCAGGGCGGCCAGCGCCTCGGTGTCGGCGGTGCCCAGGGCGCGGGCCGCGGCGGCGTCGAAGGCCTCGGCCCGCTCGTCGAAGTAGCCGGGCGCCTTCACCGTCCGGCAGGCGCTGCCGTCACCCATCACCAGCAGTGCCACCCGGGGCGCGGAGGCCGCGATCTCCCGGCCCGCCGACAGCGCACGGTCGCGGGGCAGCGACGTGGCCACCCCCAGCCCCTCCACGGCAGCTTCGGCCCGGTCCGTACGCGACAGCAGCCAGGCGCCGACCGCCAGCGACGGCGGGAGTTCGCGCTCCGGCACGGTCTCCGCGGCGCCCAGCCGCACCTCCAGATCCACCCCGAAGCCGCGGAAGGAGCCGGAGGCGCCCTGCGGATACGGGCCCCGGCCGGCCTCGTCGGACGGGCCGAGGACGACCAGTCGGTCGGGGCGGGCCGCGGCGAGCACGCCGATTGCGTCCAGGCAGGCGGCGCGCAGCGCATCGAGTTCGGGCGCCGCCCCGGCGGCCACCTCCGGGACGAGGAGCGGCGGGCAGGGGCAGACAGCGGCGGCTACGAGCATGCCACGCAGCGTAACGCCCCTGCTGCGGGCCGGTCATGGCGCCCTGCAGGGCGCCGTGCACGACGGCCGGTACGAGGCCGGGCGGTCGCGGCCGGTCAGTCGCAGCCGCAGCCGGCGGCCGGCGCCGGGCTCGGCGCCGGGGCACCGATGGTGGGCAGGCCCAGCAGCACGCCCTGGGGCTTCTGCGCCGGGGCGGCGTTGCGCTTCTCCCAGGCGTCACCGGCGCGGGTACGGCGGACCGCCTTGGCCGGGCCCTCCGCCAGGAGGTGGTGCGGGGCGGCGTAGGTGACCTCGACGGTCACCGTGTCGCCGGGGCGGACCGGCTCGTCGGGGCGGGTGAAGTGCACCAGACGGTTGTCGGGGGCGCGGCCGGACAGCCGGTGGGTCGCCTCGTCCTTGCGGCCCTCGCCCTCGGCGACCAGGACCTCCAGGGTCCGGCCGACCTGCTTCTTGTTCTCCTCCCAGGAGATCTCCTCCTGCAGGGCGACCAGGCGCTCGTAGCGCTCCTGGACCACGGCCTTGGGGATCTGCCCCTCCATGTCGGCCGCCGGGGTACCGGGGCGCTTGGAGTACTGGAAGGTGAAGGCCTGGGCGAAACGGGACTCGCGGACCGTGTGCAGGGTCTGCTCGAAGTCCTCCTCGGTCTCGCCGGGGAAGCCGACGATGATGTCCGTGGAAATGGCGGCGTCCGGCATGGCGGCGCGCACCTTCTCGATGATGCCGAGGTAGCGCTCCTGGCGGTACGAGCGGCGCATCGCCTTGAGCACGGTGTCCGAGCCGGACTGCAGCGGCATGTGGAGCTGCGGCATGACATTGGGCGTCTCGGCCATGGCGGCGATGACGTCGTCGGTGAAGTCGCGGGGGTGCGGGGAGGTGAAGCGCACCCGCTCCAGGCCCTCGATCCGCCCGCAGGCGCGCAGCAGCTTGCTGAAGGCCTCGCGGTCGCCGATGTCGGAGCCGTAGGCGTTGACGTTCTGGCCGAGCAGGGTGATCTCGCTGACGCCCTCGGCGACCAGTGCTTCGATCTCGGCGAGGATGTCGCCGGGCCGGCGGTCCTTCTCCTTGCCGCGCAGCGCCGGGACGATACAGAACGTGCAGGTGTTGTTGCAGCCCACCGAGATCGAGACCCAGGCCGCGTACGCGCTCTCGCGCCGGGTGGGCAGGGTCGAGGGGAACGCCTCCAGCGATTCGGCGATCTCGACCTGCGCCTCTTCCTGGATGCGGGCGCGCTCCAGCAGCACCGGCAGCTTTCCGATGTTGTGCGTCCCGAAGACCACATCGACCCAGGGGGCCTTCTTGACGATGGTGTCGCGGTCCTTCTGGGCCAGGCAGCCGCCCACGGCGATCTGCATACCGGGGCGCGCGGCCTTCTTCGGGGCGAGTTGGCCGAGGTTGCCGTAGAGCCGGTTGTCGGCGTTCTCCCGCACGGCGCAGGTGTTGAAGACCACCACGTCGGCGCCGTCGCCGTCCTTGGGCGCGGGGACGTATCCGGCCTCTTCCAGCAGGCCCGACAACCGCTCGGAGTCGTGGACGTTCATCTGGCACCCGTAGGTGCGGATCTCGTAACTCTTGTTCACGCCCACTGCCTGGCTCCGGTCGCTGCTGGTCATGCAACAAGGGTAGGCGGTACGGGAAGTACCTCCCGCCGCGGAGTCTTCGGGCCGGATCCGGCCGCCCCGGGTGTGCCGCGCCGCGCGCGGCCCGCTTCACAGGGCCAGCACGATGGCGGCGCCGACACCGCCCGCCACCAGCGCGAAGGCCGCACTGCCCAGGCCGCCGTGTCCCCAGCGGAAGGGGCGGTCGAGCGCGAAGCGGCCGGGTCCGGTGGCCGCGACGGCCAGCGCGACGACGGCGATGGTCAGGGGATATTCGATACCGCCGGTCGTCGACCAGAGGCCGTGGGGCGCCGAGACGGCCATGGCGTTGATCATCACGCCGATGAGTGCGGCGGCCGCGAGGGGCGTGAGCAGCCCCACGGCGAGGCCGAGGCCGCCGAGGAATTCCGAGACTCCGGCGAGGCAGGCGAAGAATTCGCCGGGGCGGTAGCCGAGGGCGGCGAACCCCTTGCCGGTGGCGGCGAGGCCGTGGCCGCCGAAGATCCCGAAGAGTTTCTGGGCGCCGTGTCCGGCCAGGATCAGGCCCACGGTCAGGCGCAGGAGGAGCAGGCCGAGGTCGGCGGCGAGCGGCGGTGAGCGGAGCGTGCCGGGCCGGACGTGGTCATCCGTCCGCGGCTCGGTATGCGGTTTCAGCGGTTTCACGGTGACTCGCTTCCCGCACCGGCGCGTCATGGCCGCGGTGTCGGACACCGGCGCCGGTGCGCTCAGGGTGGAGGGGATCGAGTGGGTGCGCGCCGGTCGGCGCGCGGTGGGGGACGTGCCGGGTCCCCGCTACGTCGAGAGGTCGGGAGGATGAAACCTCCACCATCGATCGTGCTACGCGAAGCGCTGTCTGCAAAGGGCGGTCGCGCACCGGGGCGCCTCCGGCTCCCGTGCCTCCCGTCAGGAGGTCCTGCCCCTCCCTTTCCGGCCGCGGTACTGGCAGGATCCCGCCCATGGTCACAGCTTTCTCCCGCACCGGCCGCCGGGCCTTCCAGGCGGCGGTCGCGGCACTGGTCGCCCTCGGACTGGCGCTGTGGTGGCTGCTGGCGATGGGCGGTGAGCCCACTCCCCGTGGGTCGCTGACGCTGGCGACGGGCGTGCCGACCGGCGTGTACGCACGGTACGGGGAGCTGCTGAAGCAGGATCTGGCCCACGACCTGCCGGACGTCGATCTGCGGCTGGCCCGTACCGAGGGCTCCATCGACAATCTGCGGCAGCTGGTCTCCGGGCGCGCGGACTTCGCCATCGCGACGGCCGACGCGGTCGCCACCTACGAGGTCAGGGGCGAGCCGGGTGCGGGCCGGCTGCGGGCCTGCGCCCGGCTGTACGACGACTACATGCAGTTGGTGGTGCCGAAGAAGTCCGCGGTGCGCTCGACGAAGGATCTGCGGGGGCTGCGGGTGGGGGTGGGGACCGACGACTCCGGGGTCCAGCTGGTGACCCGGCGGCTGGTGGAGGCGGCCGGGCTGGACTTCCACGAGGACATCGAGCCGGTGCGGGTCGGCATCGACCAGATGCCCAAGCTGCTGGAGCAGCACAAGCTGGATGCCTTCTTCTGGTCCGGCGGACTGCCGACGACGGCCGTGCAGCGCCTGGCACAGCGCTTCCCGGTGCGGCTGGTCCAGCTCGGTGATCTCAGCCCGGCGCTGCACCGGCAGGGTGAGCGGACCCGCTACTACCGGGCGGCGGTGCTGCCCGCCGATGCCTATCCCCTGGCCCAGGACGGGCAGGCGGTGAAGACGATCGCGGTGGCGAATCTGCTGGTCACGACCGACCGGGAGGATCCGGTGATGGCCCAGGGCATCACCCGTACGGTCATCGGCAGCCGGGACTCGATCGGGCGCCAGGTCCATGCCGCGCAGAAGGTGGATCTGCGGACGGCGGTGTTCACCGATCCGCTGGAGCTCCACGAGGGCGCCCGGCGCTATTACCTGTCCCAGAAGCCGTGAGCCGGAAGCGCCGAGCGGAAGCACGGGGCCGGGGGCACTGGGCCGGGGCCACTGGGCCGGAAGCACGGGGCCGGACGCGCCGGGCTCACCGCGTCCGCGAACGGGCCGGGGCCCGCACCGGGCGGACCGGTGCGGGCCCCGGCCACGGGACGCGGGAGCGTCAGGCGGCGGCGATGTTCTCCGCCTGCGGGCCCTTCGGGCCCTGGGTCACGTCGAAGGTGACCTTCTGGCCCTCGAGGAGCTCACGGAAGCCCTGCGCGTTGATGTTCGAGTAGTGGGCGAAGACGTCGGGGCCGCCGCCGTCCTGCTCGATGAAGCCGAAGCCCTTTTCCGAGTTGAACCACTTGACGGTGCCGGAAGCCATGTTTTTCTCCTTCATGGGGCAAGCCGGAGACCACACTGCGCGGCCTCCTTGTCGCCGAGATGATTGCCCCACACCGGCACAGGTCCGGAAACAAGGAACGCCCGGGGCATCCAGCCTCCGGGCGCGCACAAAGTTCATCATGGGTACCACAACTGCAACGCCGTTCACGGTAGCACAGGTGCCGGACAGGCCCGGGGACCGCGCCCGCCGCCCGCAGGCCGTGCCCGCCGCCCGGTAGGTCGTGCCCGCCGCCCCGCAGGCCGTGCCCGCCGGCGCGCGTCCCGTACGCGCCGGCCCGTCACGGGCCCCCTCACGGAGCGGTGCGCGGCACGGTGACCGTGACCTTCAGCCCGTGCGGCGGGTGCGGGGCGTAGGCGATGGTGGCGCCGCCCGCGGTGAGCAGGGCGCGGGTGATCGAGAGGCCGAGCCCGGAGCCGGAGACGTTCTGGTGGCGGCCGCTGCGCCAGAAGCGGTCACCGATCCGGGCCAGCTCGTCATCGGTCAGGCCGGGGCCGCGGTCGGCGACGGTGACATGGACGCGCTCGCCCGCCGCCGCGACGCCGACGGTGACCGGCCGGCCTTCCGGGGTGAACTTCAGGGCGTTGTCGACGACGGCGTCCAGTGCGCTGGACAGCGCGACCGGGTCGGCCCAGCCGGTGACGGCGCGCTGGCCTTCGTAGGTGAGGAGGACGCCCTTGTCGTCGGCCAGCGGGCGCCAGGAGTCGACGCGTTCGGCGGCCAGCGCCGCGACATCGGTGAGCTGGAGGTCGGCGGCGGTGTGTTCGGCCAGCGCGAGGTCGAGCAGATCGTCCAGGACGCGGGCCAGCCGCTTGCCCTCGGTGCGGACCGAGGCGATCTCCGCATTGCCGTCGGGGAGTTCGAGGGCCAGCAGCTCGATGCGCAGCAGCAGCGCGGACAGCGGGTTGCGCAGTTGGTGGGAGGCGTCGGCGACGAAGGCGCGCTGCTGCTCCAGGACGTCCTCGACGTGGTCGGCCATCTCGTTGAACGAGCGGGCCAGCCGGCGCAGTTCGGGCGGTCCTGCGGTGGCCGCCACGCGGGCGTTCATCCGGCCGGTGGCGATGTCGTGGCTGGCGGTGTCCAGGACGCGTACCGGCCGCAGCACCCAGCCGGTGAGGCGGAAGGCCGCGGCGACGGCGACGAGCATGGCCGCGCACTCCCCGGCCGCGATCAGCAGCCAGCTGCGCAGGACGCCGGCGCGCAGGTGGCCGGTGGGCGAGTCGGTCATCACGACGGCGACCACATCGCCGTCGCGGATCACCGGTGAGGCGACCGGGATGCGTCCGGTGTCGTCCCAGGGCCAGATCTGGTGCGGATCATGGCTGCGACGGCCGGCCAGCGCCTCGCGGAAGGCCTGGGCGCCCTCGCCGTCGCGGGGCACCGGCATACCGGCCGGAGCGGCGGCCATCGGAGTGTGATCGCGGTAGAAGACGCCGGCCCGGATCCCGTAGAGGCCGTAGTAGCGCGCGAGCTCGGTACGGAGGGTGGCCAGCCGCTCGTCCTCCTCCGGAGTCTTGCTGTCGGTGTCCGTGGCGGGGCGGGCGGTGACGAACTGGGCGAGGGAGGCGAAGCGCGCGGCGTCGTCGATCCGGTCGACGACCACCCGCTGCTGCTCCACACCGGCCGTGATGACGCCCAGCGGGATGCCCAGCGCGAGCAGCACACCGGCCATGAGGACGATGAGGAGAGGCAGGAGTCGGGTGCGCACCTGGCAGCGGCGGCCTTCAGGAGGCCGGGGAGGCGGGCAGCCGCCGCCCCGCACCGGCGGCCGGGACGACCAGGCGGTAGCCGACGCCGCGCACCGTCTCGATCAGGGCGGGCATCCGCAACTTGGCGCGGAGTGAGGCGATATGGACCTCCAGGGTCCGGCCGGTGCCCTCCCAGCTCGTGCGCCACACCTCGCTGATGATCTGTTCCCGGCGGAAGACCACACCGGGCCGCTGGGCGAGCAGCGCCAGCAGGTCGAACTCCTTGCGGGTGAGCGGGACCGCGGCGCCGTCCACGGACACCTGGCGGGTGGGGAGTTCGACGGTGACCGCGCCCAGATACAGCGCCTCGCCGGGGACGCCCTCGTCGGCGGGCTGCTCGGGGCCGCCGGGTGCGTTGCGCCGGCTCACCGCATGGATACGGGCCAGCAGCTCACCGGTGTCGTACGGCTTGACGACATAGTCGTCGGCGCCGAGGTTGAGGCCGTGGATGCGGGAGCGCACATCGGAGCGCGCGGTGACCATGATGACGGGGGTGGCGCAGATCTTGCGGATCCGGCCGCACACCTCGAAGCCGTCCTGGTCGGGCAGCCCGAGGTCGAGCAGCACCACCGCGAACGGCTCCGCATGGGCGGGCAGCAGGGCCTTGAGCGCCTCCTCGCCGTTGCGTGCGTGGACGACGGACAGGCCGTGCTTGGCCAGCACCGCGGACAGGGCCGCGGCGACATGATCGTCGTCCTCGACGAGCAGCAGTCTCATGTGGGCCTCCTCCCGGGGTGCGTGTGTACGGGCCACAGGGCATCTACGGCGATACGAGGCAGGCGCGTCAAGAGCAGGCCACCTCCTGGCCGCCATCCGTTACCCAGCCGGTACGCTCGCGGGCCCGGGCCGGCGTCACCCCGTGGGTACCCCCCTTGACGCAGAGTGTCCGTTTGCGGCCGGATCGTTATCCTCAAGTTCCCCTCAGAAGTAATGACGCTGGTCGCGGGGCGTCATTACTGTCCTCCCAACCGAGGAGGACGGAGCTACACGCCGATGAGCGAAGTATCGGTGACCAAGAACGCCGAGGGTCCCGCGCCGGCAGCGGACCGGCTGGTCGTGCTGGACAACGTGAACAAGCACTTCGGCGCGCTGCACGTGCTCCAGGACATCGACCTGACGATCCACCGCGGCGAGGTCGTCGTCGTGATCGGGCCTTCGGGCTCGGGCAAGTCGACGCTCTGCCGCACGATCAACCGCCTGGAGACCATAGACAGCGGCAGCATCACGATCGACGGGAAGCCGTTGCCGCAGGAGGGACGGGAGCTGGCCCGGCTGCGCGCCGACGTGGGCATGGTCTTCCAGTCCTTCAATCTCTTCGCGCACAAGACGGTGCTCGAGAACGTGATGCTGGGGCAGACCAAGGTCCGCAAGACGGACAAGGCCGACGCCATGGCGAAGGCCCGTACCCTGCTCGACCGGGTCGGCGTCGGCACCCAGGCGGACAAGTACCCCGCGCAGCTCTCCGGCGGTCAGCAGCAACGGGTGGCGATCGCCCGTGCGCTGGCGATGGACCCGAAGGTGATGCTGTTCGACGAGCCCACGTCCGCGCTCGACCCGGAAATGATCAACGAGGTGCTGGACGTGATGCAGCAGCTCGCCCGGGACGGCATGACGATGATCGTGGTCACCCATGAGATGGGGTTCGCGCGCTCCGCAGCGAACCGGGTCGTCTTCATGGCGGACGGCCGCATCGTCGAAGAGGCCGAGCCGAACCAGTTCTTCAACAATCCGCGCAGCGACCGCGCCAAGGACTTCCTGTCGAAGATCCTCCACCACTGAGGCCGCAGTCGGGCCACCGTCATTGCCAACACTTGCTGAACCAAAGGATGTTCACCATGAGGATTCGTCAGACGGCTGCGGCCGGTGCGGTGGTGCTCGCGCTGGCGGCCACGGCTACTGCGTGCGGCGGGGAGACGGGCACGGCAGGCGACAAGCCGGCCGGCGGAGAGGTCTACAGCGGCACCTACAAGGTCGCCTCCGCCCCGAAGATCGACTCCCCGGTGCTGAAGAAGGCCCAGAAGGCCAAGAAGATCGTCATCGGTGTGAAGGCCGACCAGCCGTTCCTGGGCTTCAAGGACACCGCCGGCAAATACTCCGGCTTCGACATCGAGATCGCCAAGATGGTCGCCGCCGACCTGGGCTTCTCCGCGAAGCAGATCGAGTACAAGACGATCGACTCCAACGTCCGTGAGACGACCATCTCCCACGGCCAGGTCGACTACTACGTCGGTACCTACACGATCAACGACGAGCGCAAGAAGCAGGTCGGCTTCGCGGGCCCGTACTACACCGCCGGCGCGGACCTCCTGGTGCGCAAGGACGACAAGGGCATCACCGGTCCGGAATCCCTCAAGGGCAAGAAGGTCTGCTCGATCGTCGGCTCGACTCCGCTGCAGGAGATCAAGAAGCCGAAGTACGGCGCGAACACCAGCGAGCAGTCGAAGTACTCGGACTGCGTCAAGAACCTCGTCGACGGCCAGGTGGACGCGGTCACCACCGACGACGCGATCCTCAAGGGCTACGCGGCACAGCGTCCCAGCCAGCTCCGGGTCGTCGGCAAGCCGTTCACCAAGGAGCCCTACGGCGTCGGTATGCGCAAGGACGACAAGGCCCTGCGCACCGCCATCACCGCAGCGCTGGAGAACCACATCAAGAACGGCGACTACGAGAAGGCCTACAAGGCCACGCTCGGCAAGTCGGGTTCGCCCTTCAAGGCCCCCCAGACCCCGCTTCCGCGCGACTGAGGCACCCCGCCCACCGGACCGCGCCGCCCCGTACGCCCGCCGCGGCGGGTGTACGGGGCGCGGTGTCTTCCGCGCCGCCCCTTTTGATCCTCATCCCGCCGTCGACCCGACCGCTACCGCGGAGACCCCATGAACGTACTCCTCGATTACCTGCCCGAGTTCCGGGACGGGTTCCTCGGAACCCTGGCGATCACCGCGTCCAGCGCGCTGCTCGCCCTGGTCCTCGGCGTTGCCATAGCCGGCTTCCGGGTGTCTCCGGTCCCGCCGCTGCGCGCCTTCGGCACGGCCTGGGTCACGGTGCTGCGCAACACCCCGCTGACGCTGCTCTTCCTGGTCGCGTTCTTCGTCGTCCCTCAGGTGCTCTTCCGCGGCGCCAGCCCGTACATCCTGGCCACCCTGGCCCTCGGCTTCTACACCTCCTCCTTCGTCTGCGAGGCGGTGCGGTCCGGCATCAACACCGTGCCGCTGGGCCAGGCGGAGGCCGCGCGCAGCATCGGCATGACGTTCTCCCAGACGCTGCGCGAGATAGTGCTCCCCCAGGCCACGCGCACCGTGCTGGCACCGCTCAGCAGCATCTTCATCGCGCTGACGAAGAACTCCGCCATCGCCGGAGCGTTCGGCTACGGCGAGTTGTTCAACGTCTCCAAGCTGCTGAACGACAAGGGGTATCCGATCGCCTGGATCTTCCTGTGGACGGCGCTCGCCTACCTCGTCATCACCTTCGCCATCAGCGGCGCCTTCCGGATGCTGGAGCGCCGGATGGGGGTCGTGCGGTGAACGGGCTCGGGAGGCCGGACGGGACGACGTGGGTGCCGCGCGCAGGCGGGGCGGAAACTAGTGAGGTAAGGGCATGAGCGGCGCCAGCGTTCTCTACGACGTACCCGGGCCGAAGGCAAAGACACGCAACCGCATCTACGGCGTCTGCGGTGCGCTCGCGATGCTGGGACTGCTCGTGTTCGCCGTGGTCCGGCTCAACACCAAGGGCCAGCTCGAACCCGAGGTGTGGAACATCTTCAACAACGCCGGAGTGCGGACCAACATCCGCGACGGCGTCCTGACGACACTGCAGGTCTTCGCGGTCGCGGCGGTGCTGTCGCTGGTCCTGGGCGTGCTGCTCGCGGTGGCGCGGCTGTCGGACCACAAGCCGGTCCGCTGGCTGGCGACCGGCTTCATCGAGCTCTTCCGTGCCGTCCCGCTGCTGATCACGATCTATGCGCTGTGGGTGGCGCTGCTGACCAACCGCGAAGCCCTCGGCCTCGGCGAGGACGGGCCGCAGTTCTGGGCACTGGTCATCGGGCTGACGGTCTACAACGGCTCGGTCCAGGCCGAGGTGCTCCGGGCCGGCGTCAACGCCGTCCCCGCGGGACAGCGTGAGGCCGCCTACGCACTCGGTATGACCAAGACCCAGGTCATGACGACGGTGCTGCTCCCGCAGGCCATCCGTGCGATGCTCCCGACGATCATCAGCCAGCTCGTGGTGACCCTGAAGGACACCTCGCTGGGCTACATCATCACCTTCGAGGAACTGCTCTTCACCGCCCGCCAGATGAGCACCAACATCCTCGTCAACGGCAATGACACCTATGTGCCGTTCATCATCGTGACCGGCGCCATCTACGTCGCGATGTGCCTGGCGCTGTCCTCCCTCGCCAACTGGATCGAGCGGCGCGGCAGCCGGGCCAGGACCGGCATCAAGGTGGCCGCGGCCGGCGAGCCGGTGGCGGCCGGCGACGCGATGGAGATGGCCGACGCGGTACCGGACAAGCCGGCGGCCCCGCAGGACTGAGCTGCGGCCGCCGCGCCCCCGCGCCGCCCTGACGGGGCGCCGGCCGCCGCGCGGCTGAGAGGAGACCGTCCGGAGGCGGTGGCACCGCTGCCACCGCCTCCGTCACTTGACGCGAGCGGCCGCAGTGGGTTGCATACTCTGTGTGATCACGCACCGGGCTCCAACTGCCAGTTTCCGCCTGTCCCGTACGTACCAGCGGCCCCGGGGAGCTGCGCCGTGGACCCGGTGATCGTGGTCGGCGCCGGCCCGGTCGGCCTCTCCCTCTCCCTCGCCCTCGCCCGCCTCGGCGTGCCCAGTGTCGTCCTCGACGAGACCACCGGCCAGGAGGACACCCGGCCCGCCCGCACCGCCGTGCTCCACCAGGACACCGCCGCCTTCGTCGGCCGGCTCGGCTGTGCCGACACCCTGGAGAGCGACGGCACCCGCTGGACGGCCTGGCGCACGATGCGCCGCCGGCGCCTGCTGGAACGCATCGCCTTCGCCCCGCAGGCCCCGGACGGCGCCGCCCCCGCCACCGCCGTGTCCCCGGTCCATCTGCCGCAGCATGCCCTCACCCGCGCGCTGCGCGCCGCACTCGCCCACGAAAAGCTCGCCGAGATCGTCACCGGCAGCCGGCTCGCCGGCCTCGAACAGGACGAGCAGGGCATCAGCGCCCACACCCGCGGCACCAACGGGACGTGGTGGCGCGGGAGTTACCTGATCGGCTGCGACGGCCCCCGCTCGACGGTCCGCAAGCTGCTGGACATCCGCTTCCCGGGCCGTACGGCGGTGGAGCGGCACGCGGTCGCCGCGCTGCGCTGCGAGCTCCCCTGGCCCGGCGAGGCGCTGCTGCACCGCTCGCCGCCCCGGCACGGCGGCGGACCGGGCAGCGAGGTGTCCGCCCGCCCGCTGCCCGACGGCATCTGGCGGCTGGACTGGCTGCTGCCACCGGGGCGCGAACTGGTCACACCGGACGCCCTGGTCGCCCGGATCCGCGACTCGCTGGCCGGCTGGACCACCGAATCCCCGGCGGACGCGGACGGCGCGGACGGCGGCGTGGCGCCCGCACGGGGGCGCGGCCACGGGCGGCTGGTCCCGCCGTACGAACTCCTCGACACCGGGGTGCACACCGTCCACCACCGGCTGGCCCGGCGTTGGCGCCGGGGCCGCGCCTTCCTCGCCGGGGACGCCGCCCATCTGCTGGGCGCCCTCGGCACCCAGGGCCTGGACGAGGGGCTGCGGGACGCCGAAAACCTCGCTTGGAAGCTGGGCCTGGCCTGGCATCACGGCGCCGGTGAGGTACTGCTCGACAGCTACCAGGCCGAGCGCCGGGGCGCGGTGGCGGCCCGGCTGCGCGCCGCGGACCAGGCCTTGCCGCTGCTGCGCGACGGCCGCTCGGCCCGCTGGCGGACCGTGCTCCCGGGTGCGGTGCGCGGCCGCAGCACCCTGCTCACCGACGGTCATCTGAGCCGCGGCCCGCTGGGCGCGCCGCCGGTGTACGCGCGCTCCCCGCTCGCGCCGCCCGTGACCGGCCCCGTCGTCGAGACGCTTCCCGGCGCGGCCGTCACGGATGTGCCGGTGACCGCGTCCGACGGCTCGGTGGTCCGGCTGCGCGACCGGCTCGGGCAGGGCCTTCTGGTGGTGCTGGTGGCGCCCGGTACCGGTGTCTGGGACCGGCGGCACTGGCAGTCGGCGGGTCTGATGCCCCGGTTGGCCGACGCGGTCGACGCGCTGCCGATGGCCGCCGAGATCCTGGTCACCGAGGCCTATCCGGGTGCGGCCGCGCACACCGTGCTGCTCGTACGGCCGGACGGCCATCTGGTCACCGCGCTGTCGGGGGTCCGCCCGGCCGAGATGGCCGCCTGTGCGGACGCGGTACGGGGCACGGCGTACGGGCAGGACGCGGAGCCAGGGCGGGCCCGGCAGCCCGAGCGGACCGGCGACTTGGGGGTGTCCCGGGACGGCGGAGCCGGGGAGGGGGGAGCCGGGGCGGGAGAGCCCGGGGAGGGTGCAGCCGGGGCGAGTGGCGCCGAGGAGGGTGAGCACGGGGCGGGCGGAGCCGCGGCGGGGCGGACTTCCGCGGTTGACCCTGCGCGAACGTCCATGCTTCACTCCGAGGATGACTGATCACAGCTCGCGATTCTGGCGGAGGGTCCATCTCGACCTGCTCCGCTATGCGGGCTGCATGTGTCGTCCGTCCTGTTGATCCGCAGCTCCTTCCCCGCGCGGCCGCCTGCCCCCTCCCGGCAGCCGTGTCTCTTCGCGATCACCCAGGACGGTTTCCGTGCCCGACGTACGTACCCCTGCGCGCCCGCGTGCCACCGGCCATGACGGTGGGCCCAGCGCCCGTGAACTTCTCGACTTCGCCCACCGCACCGCCGCGGACCCGGAGCTCATCGCTTCGCTCCCGCTCGACCCCGAAGGCCGTACCTGGATCCGGCTGGACGGGCCGGGCGGCAGTGAGGCCTGGCTGATCGGCTGGCCGCCCGGCACCGGTACCGGCTGGCACGACCACGGCGGCTCGCACGGCGCCTTCGCGACGGCCGCCGGCGAGCTGACGGAACAGTCGCTCACCGCTCAGCTCCCCACCGAGGGCTGGAAGACGCTGGAGCTCGCCGACGACGTGGACCGGGAGCGCAAGCTCAGCGGCGGCCGCGGCCGGGCGTTCGGCCCACACCATGTCCACCAGGTGCTCAACCTGTCCCCGCAGGCCCATGCGGTGTCGGTACACGCCTACTACCCGCCGCTGCCGTTGATGCGCCGCTACAGCCGCACCGGGCCACTGCTGCGGCTCGAAGCGGTCGAGCAGCCCGAGGAGTGGACATGAGCGCGGTCGATGAGCTGCTGGCCCGTGCCCGGCGCGAGCTGGGGCACCGGGTGGGTCCGCGGGAGGCCGCCGCCGTCCAGGAAGCCGGCGGGCTGCTGGTGGACATCCGCTACGCGGAGCTGAGGGAGCGCGACGGCCTCATCCCGGGCGCACTGATCGTGGAGCGTAACGAGCTGGAGTGGCGGCTCGACCCGACGGGCGAGCACCACGCCCCGGAAGCGACCCACCACGCTCTGCCGGTCGTGGTGGTCTGCAACGAGGGCTACGCATCGAGCCTCGCGGCACTCTCCCTGCGCGAGCTGGGCCTGCACCGCGCAACCGACCTGGAGGGCGGGTTCCAGGCTTGGCGGGGGGCCGGGTTGCCGGTGGGGTGAGACGGGGGGTGAGACGGGGGGTGGGGCGGGGGGTGGGGCGGGGGGTGAGGGGGCTGTGGCTCCTTCGCCGTCTTTCCCCCGCCCCTCCCCCTCCCTCCCCCACCCCAGGGCCTCGGCTTGTTCTGCTCACGTGTCCGGCAGACAGTGCTCCTCCAGGAGTGCCGGGTCCTCGCCTTCCTCCTCCAGGGCCTGCCTGACCACCCGGAGGGCGAGGCCTTCCGGGTACCCCTTGCGGGCCAGCATTCCGGCCAGACGGCGCAGGCGCTTTTCGCGGTCCAGGCCTCGGGTGGAGCGCAGTTTGCGGTCGACCAGCTCGCGGGCGGTGGCCTCCTCCTGTTCGGAGTCGAGGCGGCCGACGGCCACATCGATGAGGGCGGAGTCCACACCCTTGGTGCGTAGTTCACGGGCCAGGGCGCGGCGGGCCAGGCCGCGCCCGTGATGGCGGGACTCCACCCAGGCGTCGGCGAAGGCCGCGTCGTCGATCAGTCCGACGTCCTCGAAGCGGGAGAGCACTTCCTCCGCCGTCTCCTCGGGGATGCCCCGCTGGTGCAGGGCGTCCCCGAGCTGCTTGCGCGTACGAGGGCTCCCGGTGAGCAGGCGCAGGCAGATCGCCCGTGCCTGCTCCTCAGGTGTACGCGGTGGTCCCGACCCGGCCCTCGACGCGTCGGGACCACCGCTGCTCTCCCGGCCATGACGGCCCCTGCGGCCCTGACGGGTCTCGGCGTCGCCGGCAGCGCTGCTGGTGTCGTTCTCGCTGCCCGGCCATTCCGTTCGCCGCGTCACGGCGGGCTAGCTCTTGGCCGCGGCGGCCTTGGAACCCTTGGCACCCTTGGCCGCCGGTGCCGGAGCTGCGACCGCCGGTTCGCCCGCCGCCACCGCGGCGTCCGCGCCGGGCTCCGCCGCCGGGTCCTGCGGCTGCACGCCGATGCCGAGCTTTTCCTTGATCTTCTTCTCGATCTCGTTGGCGAGATCCGGGTTGTCCTTGAGGAAGTTACGGGCGTTTTCCTTGCCCTGGCCGAGCTGGTCGCCCTCGTAGGTGTACCAAGCACCGGACTTGCGGATGAAGCCGTGCTCCACGCCCATGTCGATCAGGCCGCCCTCACGGCTGATGCCCTGGCCGTAGAGGATGTCGAACTCGGCCTGCTTGAAGGGCGGGGAGACCTTGTTCTTGACGACCTTGACGCGGGTGCGGTTGCCGACCGCGTCCGTGCCGTCCTTGAGGGTTTCGATGCGGCGGATGTCGAGACGCACCGAGGCGTAGAACTTCAGCGCACGTCCACCGGTGGTGGTCTCCGGCGAGCCGAACATCACGCCGATCTTCTCGCGGAGCTGGTTGATGAAGATCGCGGTGGTCTTGGACTGGTTGAGCGCGCTGGTGATCTTGCGCAGCGCCTGGCTCATCAGCCGGGCCTGCAGGCCGACGTGGGAGTCACCCATCTCACCCTCGATCTCGGCCCGCGGCACCAGGGCGGCGACGGAGTCGATCACGATGAGGTCGAGTGCGCCGGAGCGGACCAGCATGTCCGTGATCTCCAGGGCCTGCTCGCCGTTGTCCGGCTGGGACAGGATGAGGGAGTCGGTGTCCACGCCGAGCTTCTTGGCGTACTCGGGGTCGAGGGCGTGCTCGGCGTCGATGAACGCGACGGAGCCGCCGGCCTTCTGGGCGTTCGCGACGGCGTGCAGGGTCAGGGTCGTCTTACCGGAGGACTCCGGGCCGTAGACCTCGATGACGCGGCCGCGGGGGAGGCCGCCGACGCCGAGCGCGACGTCGAGCGCGGTGGATCCGGTGGGGATGACCTCGATGGGCTCCTTCGACCGCTCCCCCATGCGCATCACGGCGCCCTTGCCGAATTGCCGTTCAATCTGTGCGAGCGCGGCGTCCAGCGCCTTCTCGCGGTCGGTGCCTGCCATGGGTTCCACCCGATTTGCTTGAGTCGATCGCTTCACGTCCATGACGCTAACGCCTGCCACTGACAATGCGCCCGGACCCGGCTCCGACCTGTGGATAACTCCCCGGAAAAGCCCGAGGACACAGGCCGGATCTCCCATGAGAATGGATGTTCGATTTTGGTGTCAAGCGGTACCGGCGCGCGTCGTCGACGGGTTGCCGGGCCGGCACCAGCGCTCCACTCCCGGCTGCGCACCGCAGCCCCCGAGGCCTCCCGGCCGTGGGCGGCAGCCCGACCGCCCATGGCCTCCCGGCCGCGTGCAGTGCGCAGTGCGCCCCGGGGCCCTGCGCCGCACGGGTCAGCGGACGCCTTCGCCGTCCTCCCGGACACCGCCGGCCGCCTTCCGGTCCTCCAGCGGGGCCGAGGGCTGCTCGTCGTGCAGGGTCCGCCGGAAGCGGGCCAGCACGCCGGCCCCGCGCCGGCGCCTGCCGTGGACCCGCAGGTCGTCGGTGACCTCGTACCGCTTGACATACGCCCCGAGGAACGCCTGCAGCGTCGCCGTGGCCGGGATCGCGATCAGTGCGCCCACCGCGCCCATCAGGGCCGTGCCGGCGACAACCGAGCCGAAGGCGACGGCGGGGTGGATGTCCACGGTCTTGGCGGTGATCCGCGGCTGCAGGAGGTAGTTCTCGAACTGCTGGTAGGTCACGACGAACCCGAAGACCCACAGGGCGTACCAGGGGTCGACAGTGAACGCGATCAGGATGGGCAGGGCGCCCGCGAGGTAGGTGCCTATGGTCGGGATGAACTGGGAGACCAGTCCCACCCAGATGGCCAGTGCCGGGGCGTAGGGCACCTCCAGGACCTGCAGCAGGACATAGTGCGCGACACCGGAGATCAGCGCCATCAGGCCGCGGGAGTAGAGGTAACCGCCGGTCTTGGCGACGGCGATCTCCCACGCGCGCAGCACCTCCGTCTGGCGGTGCGGCGGGAGCACGGAGCACAGGGCGCGCCGCAGCCGGGGGCCGTCGGCGGCGAAGTAGAACGAGAACAGGGCCACCGTCAGCAGGTTGAACAGGCTGCCCAGCACCGTCGCGGAGACGGCCAGGACGTTGTTGGCGCTGTCCTGGACGTACTTCTGCAGCCAGTCGGACTTCAGCAGGTTGTTCTGCACCTCGACCCGCGAGAGGTGGGTGTGCAGGGTGCTGTTGATCCAGCTGATGACGGAGTCCAGATACTGCGGGAACTCCTCCACCATGTTGGCTATCTGGCCGGCCAGCATGGAGCCCAGGAGCGCGAAGAACCCGGCCGCGGCGACGAGGATGCTCACGAACACCAGGCCCGTGGCCAGTCCGCGCCGCATGCCCCGGGCCGCCATCCAGTCGACGGCCGGTTCGACGGCCAGCGCGAGGAAGAACGCGATCAGCACATTCAGCAGCAGGGTGATCAGCTGGTGGAATCCCCAGGTGGCGAGCTGGAAACAGGCCACCAGAGCGAGCGCCAGCACCATGGCACGCGGCAGCCAGCGCGGCATCCGTACATCGGACCGGTCCTCGGACCGGCCCTCGGGGCGTGGGATGTCGTTGCTGATGATCTCATCTGACTCGGGCACGGAGCCAAGTGTCGCGCACAGCTGCGACACCCCGGGTCCCAGCCCGTGCCTCAACCCCGCGGCGCCCGGCCGCCGGGCTCGCTCGTTCCCAGGTCAGAGCCTCGCGCCCGGCCCCTCTCAGCGCTTTTCGGGCGGCACGTCCATCACCGAGCAGACCACCCGCCACACCTCTTTGGCGCTCCATCCCGCGTCCAGCGCCTCATGAACGGTCCGGCCGCCGAGGTCCGCCATCACGTGATCGCGCGCGAAGGAGTCGGCATACGCCGCACCGAAGTGATCCGCCATCCGCTGCCAGAAGATCGTCAACCGCATGAGTTCCGCTCCGTACCCGCTGTGACCCGTTGGCCGCTGTGTGTTCCGCCCGCACGCCTTCGCATGTCCCGCACGCCCGCGCGGGGATATACGCAGAGTAAGGCCCAGCGCGGGATGACCGGGCCGGCAACCGGCCCCGAACCCAACCGGCCCCGGCTCCGGAGCGGCCACCGGCCCCGGGCCGGCAAGCCCCGGCGAGCCGGGGAAATCCGCGGTGCGAGAAAAGTCACCGCATTCTCGAATTCCGGCCCCGGGGAGAAGGCCGCATTCGCGCCTCCCTGATAATTCGGAAGGATCCTTCGAGTCTTTCCCGGCCTCCGGGAAGAGGTGCCCTCGCACACGGGTGGGGGCCGGACTTCGGTGTCCGGCCCCCACCCGCAGGACGAGCATGTCGTGCCATGAATTCACCAGCGATACCACCGGCCACGCTTACCCCCGGCACCCGCGGAACGCAGCACGAATCCCAGCAGCCACACGGCGAGCACGATGACCGCCACGATCCACAGGGCCTTCAAGGCGAATCCGGCACCGAAGAGAAGAAGCGCGAGAAGAAGTACGAGAAGCAGGGGGACCATGGTTATCAACCTCCGAGGCATCGTGTGAGGCATCGTGTGCCCCGCGGCATTTCCCCCAACCTCCCGAACTTATGTGTTTCTCAGCCGGTTCCCGGGGCATCAGGAATTGTTCCTCCGAGAAGATCCATTTCATCGGCAGCCCGGAGCCCGGAGGCCCTAAAGGTGCCAGCTGAGGGTCCCGCTCCGGGAGGACAGCACCACGAGCAGCACGAGGTCGAGGACGCCGAACGCCAGGCCCAGGTAGGCGCGGAGAAGGCGGACGGTTCCCCGGTAGAGGGCCGCGGCACCGAAGAACAGCGCGCACGGGCCGAGCACGATGTTGAACGCCAGGGCGCCCAGCAGACCGCAGACGAACGCGGCGACGGCCATCCGGTCGGCCTGGGGATGCGGTCCGGTCCTGACGGGGATCCGGGCGGAGGTCATCGGCCGCCCCCCTTCGCCGCCTTACGGCGTTCCTTGGTGAAGAAGACCACCAGCCAGGCCACGATGGCGAGGGCGGCGACGACGGTGACGGGCACGGGGACGTGCCCCGCGGTCCCCATCAGCACACCGAAGAGGAACAGCGCTACGACCAGGAAGAGCATGATGCACCTTTCCCATGGGTGGGACGGCAAGGAAGCGGCGAGCCCTCACGGGCTTCAACTGCGCCTTTGCGGTGCCGCTTTGGCCCGCGTACCCGGACCGGCCGCATCTCACCGGGTCGGTTCCGGACGATCCGCGGCGGCACCCCTCCCGGACCCGATCGCACCGGGCACAGGATGCCGGGTCCGGCAGCCCGGCCGCTTCCTGACGTGAGTGCCGAAAGGGAAGGAGGCCGAGGCGGAGCTGTGGATCCCGTTGGAGCGGTCCGCCGCCTGAGCGGTGCCACCGCACCACAGCAGCACGACAGCACAGCACCACGGCACGGCGGCCCGGGACCGGCCCCGGGCCGCCGTGCCGCGCCGGACACCCGCGCACCCGGGAGCCCCACCGCCCTACGGTTTACCGAACCAGTCGACGCACAGCACCAAGGAGTCGTCCAGGGGTTCCGCGGCGCGGAACTCGGACAGGTGACGGAGCACGGCGCGGGGCACGGTGGCGGCGGGCAGCAGCATGCTGGCGTGCAGGGCGCGGGCCAGGGCGCGCTGGGCGTACGCCTCCCCCTGGGGCGAGAGCGCCGCGTACACCCCGTCGCTGACGATGAGGAGCCGGTCTCCGGGCAGGACCTCGAACTCCTTCGCCACGTACTGGGTCTCCTCGAACATGCCGAGCGGCATCTGCGGGTCGAGGTCGATGAGTTCGACCGTCTTCCCCCGCATCCGCCACAGCTGCGGCGATCCCGCGTCCACCGCCTGCACCCGGCCGGTGGTGAGATCGAACCGCAGCAGCAGGCTGGAGACGTACGCGCTGCCGCGGTACTGGGCGTAGAGGGCCTGATCGGCCAGGGCCGCCTGGTCCGCGATGCCGATGCCGGCCCGGCGCGCGTTGCGCAGCGCGTTGACGGCGAGGTGGGTGAGCAGCGACGCGTTGACGCCGGTGCCCATGCCGTCGGTGACGGAGAGGGTCAGCTCGTGGGCGTCCGAGGCCCAGTCGTAGTTGTCGCCGTGGATGGCATAGGCCGGCTCCAACTGGGCCCCGATGGCGTACTCGGCGGCGGAACAGGCCCGGGCCGGCAGCAGTTGCCACTGCATCTCGGCGGCCAGCGTGAGCCGGCTGATGCGCCGGGCCCGCTGGTAGACATCGGTGTCGCGCTCGGCCACCAGGAGCTCGTGGCCGAGCAGTTCCGCCGCGTACACCAGGTCGTCGACGGTGCGCGGGACGGACCGCTCGACGGGCAGCCGCACGGTGAGGATGCCGGTGCGCTCCCCGCGGACCGATACCGGCAGGTGGTGTTCGACCACCTCGCCCTGCCGGACCTGCCGGCGGGGCTCCTGGCTCCCGAACACCCTGCCCTCGACGCTGTTCGCCACCGGGATCGACGCGCCCGGGATGGCCGGCGCACCGAAGGGGGTGAGTGCGGTTGCCCCGTAGTCGGCGAGCAACAACTGCACACAGAGCGCTCCGTACGATTCGGTGAGCACCGCACGGAGCGTGTCCACCAGAGCGTGCGGGGCCGACGCCCGCAGTGCTCGTTCCACATCACAGCGTTGAGTCACGGTCTCTCAGGCATTCTTCGTCCACGGACGACGCAAAGGCGGGGGGCTGGCTGGGGACCGCGCCGGATGACAGAGTGATCGGGTGTCCCGTTTCACTGGTTCGCCGCCTGCCCGCGAGCGCGCGGGCGCGGCCGCCCTCACCGCCTCCGGGCCGGCGGGCAAGGGCCCGGCCCGGCGAGATGCGGCAGCGCACGCACGGGTGTCCGCCGCGGTTCTCGGGCACAGGGAAGCGGCGGCCGTCGCCCACCGTGCGGCGGGACGCAGAGCGTTCCACGCGGCGGCCTCCCCCTTCGCAGATGAGGGTGACGGCCCACGCGTCGTCGGCGGCCACGCTCGTGTGTCTGACAGCACGTAGCGGGTCTCAGGCCGCTTCTCGTCCCCAAGCCGCGCCGGGCGCGGCCGTCTTGCCAGGTATCGGGGAACAGATTGTTGCCTTATGGCGAATGTTGTCAAACGACAACTATGACTTCTATCCTTGGCGGTGCCGCACCCCGAGGACCTGTCCACTCACGAAGCGTCAGCCCCCTACAGCGAGGTTCATCGTGCTGTCCCAGCCCCATGGCGGCCGGTCCCTGCGTATCGACACACGACAGGAGCAGGGGGCGGTGATCCTCACCCTCGCCGGACCGCTCGACCTGGACACCATCGCGCCGCTCGACGCCACCTTGCAGCAACTGGCGCAGGACGGCGCCGGCCCGGTCGTCATCGATCTGTCGGACGTCTCGTTCGCGGATTCGACGACGGTCAACGTCCTGATCCAGGCGCACGACGCGCTGGGCCCGGCGCTGCGCCTCGCGGCCCCCTCCGCCGTTCTGGAACGGCTCTTCACGCTCACCGGACTCGACACGGTGTTGCCGCTGTACGGGTCCGTCCGCGTGGCGCTCGACGCCTGAACCTCAGCTCCCTTCGGAACCGACGGCGGCGACGGCGACGGCCAGCTCGCCCAACGCCGCGACCAGCGCGCCCCGTTCGTCCGTCGGCATCCGGCGCAGCACCGCCGCCATACGGTCCACCCGGGTCGCCCGGAAGCGCTCCAGGAACGCCTCGCCCTCAGGGCTCAGCCGCAGTCCGATCTCTCGCCGGTCGCCCGCCGTCGGGCGGCGGAGCAGCAGACCGGCGGACTCCAGTGCGGCACAGACCCGGCTGGCGCGCGGCAGCCCCAGCCCCACGGCGGCGGCCACCGTGGTCAGGTTCCGCCCGGGACGCACCGAGACGACGGACAGCACTCTCAGGCCGCCCGGGGAGAGCCGCGGTTCCACCGGGGCGGCCGCGTCCCGCATCAGGGCAGTGATCGCCTCCCCGGCGGCGGCCAGTTGTTCCGCGGCCTCGCGCAGGGTCTTTGGCGGCCCTTCGGCGCTGTGGCGTTGCATGGACGCATCCCGTTCCCACGGTCCGACGACAGATGCGGTGCGCCCTGCGGGCAGGGCTCGGCGGCCGCCCGAGGAGCGCCCGCAGGCGCACGGTCCTGTGCCCTGTCCGCTTCTCCCGGGATCACACGGCCCGGACACGTCAGCGGCCCGGCGCCGGGGCCGTCTTCAGCGTGCGAGAGCGGCCTGCACGATCTTGCCGCCGCCGGGCCGGGGTCTGATGGTGACCTCGCGGGCCAGGGCGCACACCACGGGCCACCCGAAGCCGCCGTCGCGGCCGGTCAGGTCGGGACTGCGCTCCGTCGGGCGAGCGGGGCTGGCGTCCTCGACGCATATCCGGATGGTGTCCTGATCCGCGGTGAGCCGCAGCGCCGTGACGGCACCCGCGTGGCGCAGCGCGTTGGTGACGAGTTCGGACACCAGCAGGAGCAGGTTCTGGGTGGTCCGGGCAGTGGGCGGCGGATGGAGCAGGTCGGCGAAGCTTCCGGCGAAGTCGCGGGCATCCGCCGCCGTTTGGGGACAGCAGAAGTCCCGGGCGGGCGGAGTTGAGGGGCCGTCCGTCACAAGAGGATGGTGCACAAGCTTTCACCCCGGTCAGTGGAACGCCTCGTTCGGCTGGTGTGCAGCAAGCGTCATCAGGTGTTCGTGAGGCGTGTACCCAGCAGAACCCTTGCGGAACGGGGAACTTGGCGTGCCGGGGGGCGGTGCGGCCGGGGGCCCGGGGGACGCGGGTGGGCGGCTGCTCCCGGCCCCCTGGCGGTCGGTGGGAGCAGCAGTGCCGGGCCGGTCATGTCTGTGCCTGTGCCCCCGCCAGCGAGGTGTCCCGCCGGGCCCGGCGGACGGCAAGGGCGAGGGTGTCGTCGGGGTGCAGGATGACGGTGTGCATGTCCTCCGCGACGGCGCCGGGGATCTCGTCCACCGGTCGGCGGGCGTGGGCCCGGGCGCTCTTGACCAATCGCGCCTCGCCCTCGATGGGGTCGCGCCGGCTCTCGGTCAGGCCGTCGGTGTAGAGCACCAGGAGGTCGCCCTCGTGCAGGGTTTCGCGCCGTACGGCCTCGCTCCCCGGCAGCGGGAACCCGATGCCCCGGCCGCGGACCTCCAGATAGTCGGAGGTTCCGTCGGCCCGCAACAGCAGGGCCGGCGGATGACTGCCGTTGGCCAGGCGGAGTTCACCGGTGTCGGGGTGGATACGGGCGAGCAGCACCGTCGCCATGATCTCGGGGTCGAACGGGGCCAGGATGTCGTGGGTACGGGCGACGATGGATTCGAGCGGGTGGCCTTCGAGAGCCAGGGTGCGCACGGCGTGGGTGACGTTGAGCGCGCTGCGGGTACTGCGCACACCGTGTCCCAGCGCATCGACGACGGTGATGTGCACGGTGCCGTCGGGGAGGCTGAGCCAGTCGTAGAAGTCGCCCCCCGTGGGGGCATCGGTGCCGGCCGGCTCGTAGTGGACGGCGAACTCCAGGCCCTCCACACCGATCGGCGAGGGACGCAGCGCGTCCTCCAGCTCCCGCAGGGTCTGGCCGTGGGCCCGCCGCAGCTGTTCGTCCCGCTCCTCCAGCTGGACATAGAGGGCGAGCACCCCGCTGTTGGTCTCGGCGAGTTCGTCCTTGAGGCGGTGCAGCTCGGTGGAGAGGGTGTCCGTCCGGGAGAGGGCCGCGGCGAGCTCACCTTCGAGCGCCGCGATCCGTGCCTCGTACGCCTCGGCGGTCTCCACCCCGCGCGTCCCGGCCTGGCCGGGCACTGTGCCGGGCGCGGCGGCAAGGGGAACGGGCCCTTCCTGCCCCTCGCCGAGGGGCAGGTGCCAGGCGACCATGCCGTCGGGCGTGGCCTGGCCCGGCAACGGCAGGTCGGCCCAGTTCGGCGGGGACGGTGTCGGTGCGGCGTGCAGCGTGACGGCCAGCAGGGCGGTACCGCCCGGAGCGGTCCGCTCGGCGGCTTCGAGGCGGACGGGGCCGCCGGCGCGCAGGGCGGCGCCGGCCACCTGGGCGACGGAGCGCACCAGGCGCCCGCCGGTCCGGGAGGGAAGCCGGTGCGCTTCGCAGATCCGCCGTACGGCGCTGCGGAGGGCCGGCAGGTCGTGGAAGGTATGGGGGGTCACGGAAGTCTCTGGCGGGGACGGGCGGCGAGCACGGTCGCATCGTCGCGGGGGAGGCGGTGGCTGTGGACGAGGGACGCGGCGAGCAGGGACGGGGGCAGGCGGAGCACGAAGGCCGAGGGTGCCTGCGCCCAGCGGTGGTCGACGCCGTCGGAGTGGAGCAGTACGGTGCCGCCGGGCGGTATGGGGAAGGCCCGCACGTGCGGTGGCGTCATGTTCAGTCCGGCGATGCCCGGCTGACCGCTGAGCCGGTGGCCCGGACCGAGCGAGGTCAGCGTCACGACGCGTACGTTGCCGACGCCGCAGTACTCCGCCCGTTCGGGGTGCAGGCGCAGCAGGCCGACGGCCGCCCCGCGGGTGCGGCGCAGCGCCCGGTGCAGGCCGGTGAGGATTTCGGGCAGGGGCGCGTCCGGTCCGCGGTGGAAGGACCGCAGCGCCACCTGGGCGGCCTCGGCGGCGTGCGGTCCGTGGCCGAGGCCGTCCACGACGAGTGCGGTGCGCGCGGAGCCGTGATCGGCGAGGGAGCACCCGTCGCCGCTGGTCTGTTCACGCTCTGCCGGTACGCAGATGGCACCTGCTTCCTGGTCGGCCGACGCGGTCTCCTCAGGAGCGGTGAGGCGGGCGCTGACGAGGGTTCCGTCGCCCGGCGTCGTACGGATGGTGAGGGTGGTGGCTATCCGTTTCACGGCTCCCAGGCCGGCGCCGAGGGTGGTGCCGGTGGTGTAGCCGTCGGTGAGGCACTGGCGCAGTTCGCCGATGCCGGGCCCGTGGTCCGCGGCAACGATCTCCATGCCGCCGCCGAGGGGCAGGGACTGGATGAACAGCGCACCGTTGGTCGCGTGATTGGCCAGATTGCTGGCCAGTTCCGAGGCGATGACCGCGGCCCCGTCGGGCAGCGCTCCCGGCAGCCCGCACTGCCCGGCGACCGCCCGGGCGGTTTCGGCGGCCAGATGCACGGCGCTGTAGTGGTCCACGGCGATGTGTGCCGTCGGCCGGGGGCAGGGGAGCGTCAACGACTCGCCCATCGCGTGGCGATCACGGTCGTGCCCTGTCCCGGAGCCGAGTGGAGTTCGAAGTCGTTCATCAGCCGCCGGGCGCCGCCCAGACCGTGGCCGAGCCCGGCGCCGGTGGTGAAGCCGTCGGTCAGTGCGGCGCCGACGTCCGCGATGCCGGGACCGTCATCGGTGATCGTCAGCCGGAGTCCGGCGGTGTCGGGCGACATCAGGCAGTCGATGGTCACGGTGCCTCCTCCGCCATGGATGTAGGCATTGCGTGCCAGCTCACTGGCGGCGGTGACCACACGCGTCTGGTCGACGATGCTGAAACCGGCCTGCACGGTGGCCGCCCGTACGGCGTGGCGGACGGTCAGCAGGTCTTCTTCGGTCCGCACCTGGTGCACCGATGTGCTGCCCTCCGCGCCGGGGACGTGTCGGGCGGCCGTGGCGAGGCCCACCGCGTGATCACTATTCCGTGCCGAACTCACGCAGCACCCCTTCGGAAGGCTGCAGGCTCTGATGCCAGCCCAGCGCGGCCATGCCGTGCTCGGCGTTGAGTGCCGTTTCCACCCCGGTCAGCTGCAGCCCCAGCTCGACCAGGGTGATGGCGACCGGCGGCCGCATCCCGGCGACGATCACCCGGGCACCCAGCAGGCGTGCCATGGTGGTCAGCTCCATCAAAGTACGGGCCACGAAGGAATCGACGATTTCCAGCCGGGAAATGTCGATGAGGACCCCGCGCGCCCGGTCACCGGTGATGCGTGCGGTGAGCTCTTCGGTGAACGCCACGGCCGTCTTGTCGTCGAGCTCGTTGAGGAGCCCGGTGACCAGGACGTCGCCCAGCCGCAGAATCGGCACACCGGCCGAGGCGGGGGCATTCACCGCTGCGCCAGGGGGACGGACTTCGACGGGGCGGCCTCGGTGAGTTTCACGGCTTCTCCCAGGGCGTCGGCCAGGGTGGCCCGGGTCATGATCGTCGACAGGTCGATGCCGAGCTGGGCGATGGTCTGGGCGATCGGCGGCCGGATGCCGCTGATGATGCAGTCCGCGCCCATGAGCCGTACCGCATTGACCGTGTGCATCAGATGCTGGGCGACGGCGGTGTCGACGGTGGGGACGCCGGTGATGTCGATGATGGCGACCAGCGCCTCGTGCTCCTGGATGGCCTGGAGCACGTTCTCCATCACCACCTGGGTGCGTGCGGTGTCGAGCGTGCCGATCAGCGGGACGGCCAGCACCTGGCGCCACAGCCTGACGACCGGGGTGGACACCTCCAGCAGCTGCTGGCTCTGCCGGCGGATGATCTCTTCCCGGCCCTCCACGAAGATCTCGAAGGAGAGTGCCCCGGCTCTGTCCAGGAGGCGGTTGATCAGCACCGCACTGTGGAAAAGGTCCTCACCGTCACGGGTGTGCCGCTGGACGGCCTTCAGCAGGGCCTCCTTCAGCGACATCACGGCCAGTGACGTCGCGGTGGGCGAGACCCCCCGGCGGGCACGTCGCAGGGAGATCTCGGATACGGCCTGGTGGATCTCCTCGTGGGACGTGACCACATGTTCCACCGGCAGACCGCGGTCCAGGCCGGAGAGCAGGGCGCTGAGCAGGGCATCGGCCTCCTCGCCGAGCTCCGCCTCGCTCACCTCCCCGTCCAGCGACGGCTGCGCCAGCTGCAACTCCACCCAACGGTCCGAGATCTCATCGGCCTCTTCGCGCAGCACGCTCACGACGCGCTCGCGTGCGGCAACCTCAGCGGATCCCAACTCATCGTCCTTTCGGTCGGCCGGCCCGGGTGGCTCGGGCCGGTTCGCCCTGCGGTTGCGGCGGGCCGGTCCGCACACCGTTAACAGTTGTCGCCCGGCAAATGTTAGCGAGCACGATCAAGAGCCGGAACCCGCGGGCGCGCTCTTCACCCACCGGCGGCCGCGAGCGGCCGGGCAGCCGAATCCTTGCGGTCGGCCCTCCCGGGGCGCCGGCGACCTCCTGCCCAGGCACAATGCCGGTCACCGCAGTGCCTCACGGCCTGCCGCGCTCCCGCACGGGGACAGCAATGATCTCCATTCAGCAGTGACCGTCGCCGACCCAGTCAAGACACAGCACCAAGGCGTCATCCAAGGACTCCGCCTCACGGTAATCGGCCACATCACGCAGGACCTCACGGGGCACCATGGCGGCCGGCAGCAGACTCGTGGCGTGAATGGCGCGCGAGAGCGCCTGCTCGGCGTACTTCTCCCCCCGCGGCGAAAGCGTCTCGTACACCCCGTCACTGACGAAGATCAGGCGGTCTCCCGGGGCGAGGGTGAACTCCTGCGGGGTGTAGTGGGACTCCTCGAACATGCCCAGGGGCAGCTGGGCCTCGAGATCGATGCGCTCGACCGACTTCCCCCGCATCCGCCACATCTGCGGCGAGCCCGCGTCGATGGCTTCCACCCGGCCCGTCGCGAGTTCGATGCGCAGCAGCAGCGTCGAGACGTAGGCCGCGCCCCGGTAGTGGTCGTGGACCGCCTGGTCGGCCAGAGCCGCCTGGTCCGCGAGGCCGATGCCGGCCCGGCGGGCGTTGCGCAGGGCGTTGACGGCGAGGTGGGTGAGGAGCGAGGCCTCGATGCCCTCGCCCATCCCGTTGGTGACGGTGAAGGTCAGCTCGTCGGCGTCCACGGACCAGTCGAAGTTGTCACCGTGCACGGCATACGCGGGCTCCAGCTGCGCCCCGAGGGCGAACCGCGCGTCGCGGTACGCGCGGGCGGGCAGCAGCTGCCACTGCATCTCGGCGGCCAGGGTGAGGCGGCTGACCCTGCGGGCCCGCTGGTAGACGTCCGTGTCGCGCTCGGCGACCAGGATCTCGCGCCCGAGCAGGTCCGCCACGTACCGGAGCTCGTCGACGACCTCCGGTGTGGAGCCCTCGTGCGGGAGCCGCACCGTCAGGATGCCGATACGGTCGCCGCGCACCGTCACCGGCAGATGGTGCTCGACGGCGTCCTCGTGCGCCACCTGCTGCTCCCGGGGTTCCTGACTGCCCAGCGCCCGCCCCTCCGGGCTGCCGAAGACGGACAGCGAGCCGGCGCCTTGCCCCGAGCCGTCGCACGATCTGAGCACCGTCCCGCCGTAGTCCGTCAGCAACAGCCGCACCGCGGTGGCCCGGTAGGCGGTGGTGAGGGCGTCGCGCACGGCGTCGACCAGGGCATGCGGCGCCGCGGCGCGCAGTGCCGTCTCCACTTCGAGGCGTTGGGTCATGGTTTCGCGGACACCCTTCGTCCAGGTCCTAGGGCAGGGTCGGTCTGACAAGGGCACGCACAGGGTGACAGAGTGTTCGTGTGTCCCGTTTCACCGGTCGGCCCCATTCCCACGAGCGCGCGAGCGCGGCGGCGCTTGCCGCGGCCGAGTTGCTCGAGGTGCTGTGGGGCCGCGGGCAGGAAGCGGCACGCTCTGCGGAGGTCTCGCTGTCCCAGCTGCGCGCGCTGCTGGTGATCGAGCGCCACGAGGGCACCAATCTGCGCACCCTCGCCGAAGCGCTCGGCTCGCGTCCGCCGGCGGTCAGCAGGCTCTGCGACCGCCTGGAGGCCATGGGCCTCGCGGAGCGGGGGCCCAGCGCGACCAGCCGGCGGGAGGTCGAGCTGCGGCTGAGCCTGCGCGGCCGGGTGCTGCTGGAGCAGTACCGCGTGGCCCGCAGCCGGGAGGTCACGGCCACCCTCGACCGTATGGAACCGGCCGATGTCGCCCGGCTCGCGGCGGGCCTGGAGGCCTTCCACGCGGCCTCCGCCCGGCTCGCGGCGGACCGGGACGACGCGGAGCCCCGAGGCGGCGACGTCGCGGACAGCGCCTAGCGCCACCTGGGCACCGCTCCTCCCGTGGCATCGCACCGCCGGGGAACGGCCTGCACGCCCGGCACGCCGCGGACCGCCTGCGCGGTGCCTCCCGCGGCCCGCGGCCGGCCCGGGGCCGGCGGGCACCGCCGCAAGATCCGTCAACCGCATGCCTTCAGTATCCCGCCTGGGAGGGCAGCGGTGCGCGAGCCGGTGTGGCCGGGGGATTTCCGCCCTACGGTCAGGCCATGGCCGACAACGCAACTCCTCCTTCGACCCCTCTCGCGCGCGGCGAGCGCTTCGTCTGGCTGACCGCGCGGGTGCTCGAACAGCGGCTTTTCGCGTACCACTTCCTCGGCGGCGGGGCCGACCCGGTCGAGACCGCGCTCGCCGCGTACCGCAATGACGACGACGGCTTCGGCCACGCGCTGGAGCCCGACCTCCGCGGCCCGGTCAGCCAGCCGCTGCACACCGCCCACGCCCTGCACGTCCTCGATCTGATCGGGCGCTGTGACGGCCGCCAGGTGGAGCGCATCTGCCGCTATCTGACGAAGATCTCCACGCCGGAGGGCGCGCTGCCCGCGGTGCACCCCTCGCAGCGCGGCTATCCGGCCGCGCCCTGGGTCCCGGTGGTCGACGACCCGCCGAGCGCGCTGCTGGCCACCGGCCCCGTGGTGGGGGTGCTGCACCGCAACGAGGTCTGGCACGCCTGGCTCTTCCGGGCCACGGACTACTGCTGGGCGACCGTGGAGTCCCTGACCCGGACCCATCCGTACGAGGTCGAGGCGGCGGTGGCCTTCCTGGACGGCGCCCCGGACCGGCCGCGGGCCGCCGCGGCGGCGCAGCGCCTCGGCCGGCTCGTACGGGAACAGCAGCTGGTGCTGCTGGACCCGGAGCGGGCCGCGGACGTCCCGGTGGCGCCGGGGTACGCCCCCGGGGAGCATCACCTGGCGTACGACTTCGCGCCCACGCCCGGCTCGCTGGCGCGCGACTGGTTCACCGACGAGGAGATGGACCGGGCGCTGGACCACCTCGGCGCGCTCCAGCAGGAGGACGGCGGCTGGCCGGTCAACTGGCGGGCGTGGGCGCCCGGGACGGCCCTGGAGAGCCGCCCGATGGTGACGCTCAAGGCGCTGCTGACCCTGCGGGCCTACGGGCGCCGCCTCCGGTGAGCGCTCCCCTCCCCGGGCCCGTCCGCCGGCGGTGACGGCCGCGGCGACGCCGGCGGGACGGCCCGGGAGACCCCGCTCCGCGGCGGGCGGCGCGGCGCGCGACGACCGCGTTGTCAGTGGTCCGGTGCACGATGGAGGACATGGCCAAGGCAGCGCTCGACTCCTTCTCCCCCGCGACCCGCGGCTGGTTCGCCGGGGCGTTCAGCGCGCCCACCGCCGCGCAGGAAGGGGCCTGGCGGGCGATCGGCGCGGGCTGTGACGTCCTGGTGGTGGCGCCCACGGGCTCCGGCAAGACCCTCGCCGCCTTCCTGGCGTCCCTGGACGCCCTGGCGAGCACTCCCCCGCCCGCCGAGCCGAAGAAGCGCTGCCGGGTGCTGTACGTCTCCCCGATGAAGGCGCTGGCCGTCGATGTCGAGCGCAATCTGCGCAGTCCGCTGACGGGCATCCGGCAGGAGTCGGTCCGCCTCGGGCTGCCGGAGCCCGACCTCAGGGTCGCCATCCGTTCCGGCGACACCCCGCCCGCCGAGCGCCGCTCGATCGCCCACCGCCCGCCGGACATCCTCATCACCACCCCCGAATCGCTGTTCCTGATGCTGACGTCCTCGGCCCGGGAGGCGCTGGCAGGCGTCGAGACGGTCATCGTGGACGAGGTCCATGCGGTGGCCGGCACCAAGCGCGGTGCGCATCTGGCGCTGTCCCTGGAGCGGCTGGACGAGCTCCTGGACCGCCCGGCCCGCCGGATCGGGCTGTCGGCGACGGTGCGGCCGGTGGAGGAGGTGGCGCGCTATCTGTCGCCGCGGCGCCGGGTGGAGATCGTCCAGCCGCCGTCCGGGAAGCGTTTCGACCTGTCGGTGGTCGTCCCGGTGGAGGACATGGGCGAGCTGGGCGGCTCACCGGTCCAGGAGGGCGGCACCGGCGAGAAGCCGTCCATCTGGCCGCAGGTCGAGGAGAAGATCGCCGATCTCGTCCAGGCCCACCGCTCCACGATCGTCTTCGCCAACTCCCGCCGGCTGGCGGAGCGGCTGTGCAACCGCCTCAACGAGATCGCCTACGAGCGGCAGACCGGCGAGGCGCTGCCCGAGCACCACTCCCCCGCCGAGCTGATGGCCGAGGCCGGGGCGGCCAGGGGCGCCCCGGCGCTGCTGGCCCGCGCCCACCACGGCTCGGTGTCCAAGGAGCAACGCGCCCAGGTGGAGGAGGACCTGAAGGCCGGCCGGCTGCCCGCCGTGGTCGCCACCTCCAGTCTGGAGCTGGGCATCGACATGGGCGCGGTCGATCTGGTCGTCCAGGTGGAGTCGCCGCCGTCGGTCGCCTCCGGGCTGCAGCGGGTCGGCCGGGCCGGGCACCAGGTCGGCGCGGTCTCGACGGGCGTCGTCTTCCCCAAGTACCGCGGCGATCTGGTGCAGGCCGCCGTGGTCACCGAGCGGATGCGCTCGGGCGCCATCGAGGCGCTGCGGGTGCCGGCCAATCCGCTGGACGTCCTCGCCCAGCAGCTCGTCGCCATGGCCGCGATGGACACCTGGGACGTCGAGGAGCTGCTGGCCGTGGTCCGGCGGGCGGCCCCGTTCGCCGGCCTTCCCGAGTCGGCGTTCACCGCTGTGCTGGACATGCTCGCCGGCCGCTATCCCTCCGACGCCTTCGCCGAGCTGCGGCCGCGCCTGGTGTGGGACCGCGTCGCGCAGACCGTCACGGGCCGCCCCGGCGCCCAGCGGCTGGCCGTCACCTCCGGCGGCACGATCCCCGACCGCGGCCTGTTCGGGGTGTTCCTGGCGGGCGGCGACTCCGGCAAGGGAGGCGGCCGCCGGGTGGGAGAGCTGGACGAGGAGATGGTCTACGAGTCCCGCGTCGGCGATGTCTTCACACTCGGCACGACGTCCTGGCGCATCGAGGACATCACCCGCGACCGGGTACTGGTCACCCCCGCCCCCGGCGTACCGGGACGGCTGCCCTTCTGGAAGGGCGACCAGCTGGGCCGCCCGCTCGAACTCGGCCGTGCGCTCGGCGCGTTCCTCCGCGAACTCGGCGCGCTCGGGCCGGAAGACGCCCGGACCCGGCTGTCCGCCGCCGGGCTGGACGACTGGGCGGCGTCCAATGTGCTGAGCTATCTCGCCGAACAGAAGCAGGCCTGCGGCCATGTCCCCGACGACCGCACGATCGTCGTGGAGCGGTTCCGTGACGAGCTCGGCGACTGGCGGGTGGTCGTCCACTCGCCCTTCGGCGCCCAGGTCCACGCCCCGTGGGCGCTGGCCCTCGGCGCCCGCCTCGCCGAGCGCTACGGCATGGACGCCCAGGTGATGCATGCCGACGACGGCATCGTGCTGCGGCTGCCCGACGCCGATCTGCTGGGCCTCGACCTCCTGGACGGCGACGGCGCCTTCGATCCGGCCGCCGGTCCGGGCCCGGCCGCGCGCGGCACGGAGTACGACCCCGAGCAGTCCCCCGTGGGGGCGGCCGATGTCGCCTTCGCGCACGACGAGGTCGACCAGATCGTCACCGACCAGGTGGGCGGCTCCGCGCTGTTCGCCTCCCGGTTCAGGGAGTGCGCCGCCCGCGCGCTGCTGCTGCCCCGGCGCAGCCCGGGCAAGCGCACCCCGCTGTGGCAGCAGCGCCAGCGCGCCGCGCAGCTCCTCCAGGTGGCGAGCGAGTTCGGGTCCTTCCCGATCGTGCTGGAGGCCGTCCGCGAATGTCTGCAGGACGTCTTCGACGTACCGGGCCTGGCGGAGCTGATGGGGGACATCGAGGCGCGCCGGGTCCGGCTGGTGGAGGTCACCACCCCCGAGCCGTCCCCGTTCGCCCGCTCGCTGCTGTTCGGCTATGTCGCCCAGTTCCTGTACGAGGGCGACTCCCCGCTCGCCGAGCGCCGCGCCGCCGCCCTCTCCCTGGACTCCCGGCTGCTGGCCGAGCTGCTGGGCCAGGCCGAGCTGCGCGAGCTGCTGGATGCCGAGGTGCTGGCCGGGCTGGAGCGCGAGCTGCAGTGGCTCACGGACGACCGGCGGATCAAGGACGTCGAGGGCGTCGCCGACGTCCTGCGGCTGCTGGGGCCGCTGACCGACGCCGAGCTGGCCGAGCGCGGCGCCGATCCGGCCTGGACCAGGGAGCTGGCCGCCGCCCGCCGGGCCATTGCGGTACGGATCGCCGGGACCGAGCACTGGGCCGCCGTCGAGGACGCCGGCCGGCTCCGCGACGCCCTGGGCACCGCCCTGCCGGTCGGCGTCCCCGAGTCGTTCACGGAACCGGTCAAGGACCCGCTGGGCGATCTGCTCTCCCGCTACGCCCGCACCCACGGCCCGTTCACCTCCGAGCAGGCCGCCGCCCGCTTCGGCCTCGGCACCGCCGTCACCGACGGCGCGCTGCATCTCCTCGCCGCGGCCGGCCGGGTCGTCCAGGGGGAGTTCCACCCCGCAGGCATCGGCCAGGAATGGTGCGACGCCCAGGTGCTGCGCAGGCTGCGCCGCCGCTCGCTCGCCGCGCTGCGCGAGGAGCTGGAACCGGTGCCGCCCGCCGCGCTCGCCGCCTTCCTCCCCCAGTGGCAGCACCTCGGCCCGCCCCGGCCGGCGCCGGTGAGCGGGGTGCCGGCGCCGCTCGCCGGCGCGTCGCACGGCCTGCGCGGGATCGACGGTCTGGTGCGCGCCGTCGAGCAGCTGCAGGGCGCCCCCGTCCCCGCCTCCGCCCTGGAGAAGCTGGTGCTGCCCTCCCGCGTCGGCGGTTACACCCCCGCCCTGCTGGACGAACTCACCACCACCGGCGAGGTGGTGTGGTCCGGCGCCGGAGCGCTGCCCGGCAAGGACGGCTGGATCTGTCTCCATCTCGCCGACTCCGCCCCGCTCCTGCTCCCACAGCCCCTCCCGCTGGAACTGACCGCACTGCACGAGTCGGTGCTGACCGCCCTCGCCCCCGGATACGGGCTGTTCTTCCGCCAGCTCGCCGACCAGGTCCGCGCCGCCACCCACCCCGAGGCCACCGACTCCCAACTGGCCGACGCCCTGTGGGACCTGGCCTGGTCGGGCCGGCTGACCAATGACACCCTGGCCCCGCTGCGCGCCCTCCTCGGCTCGGGCCGTACGGCAGGATCGACCGCCCACCGCGCCCGCCGGGCCGTCCCCCGGGGCAGGTGGGGGCACCCCCGGACGGAGTTCGGGGGAGGCTCGCTGACCGCGGCCGCGGGCCGCGGCGGCCGCCCCACCGCCTCCCGCTCCGGCCCGCCGACGGTGGGCGGCCGCTGGTCGCTGCTGCCCGCCCCCGAACCGGACCCCACCCACCGCGCCCACGCCCTGGCCCGTACGCTCCTGGACCGGCACGGCATCGTCACCCGCGGCGCGGTCGCCGCCGAGGGGGTCGAGGGCGGGTTCTCCGCCGCGTATCGCGTACTGGCCGCCTTCGAGGAGTCCGGACAGGCCCGCCGCGGCTATGTCGTGGAGGGGCTGGGCGCCGCCCAGTTCGCGATGGACGGCGCGGTGGACCGGCTGCGCGCGGTCAGCACCCAGCGCGAGCGCACCGCCGATGACGCCCTGCCGGACGGCGGCCCGGCGCAGTCCCGGCGCGGCGGACCGCAGCGCGCGCTCGTGCTGGCCGCCGCCGACCCGGCGAATGCCTACGGCGCCGCCCTGTCCTGGCCCGAGCCGCCCGAGGGCTCGACCCACAAGCCCGGCCGCAAGGCGGGCGCCCTCGTCGTCCTCGTCGACGGGGAGCTGACGCTCTACCTGGAGCGCGGCGGCAAGACCCTGCTCGTCTGGCCGCTCGGCCACGACCCGGCCCCGGCCGCCACGGACCCCCGCCTGCGGCTCGCCGTCGAGGCGCTTACGGATGCCGCCCGCGCCGGCGCCCTGGGCACCCTCACCACCGAACGCATCAACGGCACCTCGGCGCTCACCTCTCCCTACGCCCCCGCCCTGGAGTCCGCCGGCTTCCACCCGACCCCGAGGGGGCTGCGGCTGCGGGGGTGACGGGAAGCGGCAGCCACTCCCGCGCCGGGAGCCCCGCCCGCGCACACCCGCGCGGCATGATGGTGACATGCCCGAAGGCGACACCGTCTGGCGCCTGGCCCGGCGGCTCGGCGACGCGCTGGTCGGCCACCGGCTGACCCGCTGCGACCTGCGGGTCCCCCGGCTCGCGACGGTGGATCTGACCGGCCGCGAGGTGCTGGACGTGCGCTCCCGCGGCAAGCACCTCCTCACCCGCTTCGAGGGCGGCCTCACCCTGCACTCCCATCTGCGGATGGACGGCGCATGGAAGATCTACGCCCCGGCCGAGCGCTGGCGCGGCGGCCCCGCCCATCAGATCAGGGCGGTCCTCGGCACCGCGGAACACACCGCCGTCGGCTACCGCCTCCCCGTCCTCGATCTGCTGCGCACCGCCGACGAGTCCCGGGTCGTCGGCCACCTGGGACCCGATCTCCTCGGCCCCGACTGGGACCCGGAACGCGCCCTCGGCCGGCTGCTCTCGGCCCCCGGGCGCCCGCTCGGCGAGGCCCTGCTCGACCAGCGCAATCTCGCCGGTATCGGCAATGTCTACAAGTCCGAGCTGTGTTTCCTGCTGCGCGCCTCCCCCTGGCTCCCCGTCGGCCAACTCCCCCGGCCCGAGCGCCTCCCCGCCCTCGCCAAAAGACTCCTGGAGGCCAACAAAGACCGCCCCGCCCGCACCACCACCCCCTGGGGCCACCGCCCGCACCCCTTCGGGAACAGCGGGCGCGGCCGCCCCGACCGCCGGCTGTGGGTCTACGGCCGGTCCGGCCGCCCCTGCCTGCGCTGCGGTACCGGGATCCGCACCGCCGACCAGGACCCCGCCGACCAGACCCCCGCCACCGAGGAGCGCGTCACCTACTGGTGCCCCGCCTGCCAGCCCGACCGGCCGGCCGCCCGGCCCACGGACTGAGCCGAACCGGATCACGCGCCAAGGCCGCCGTCGTCCAGCTCACCAGGACCCTGGCCACGGAGGTGGGCCGGCGCGGCATCCGCGTCAATGCCGTCGCCCCGGGGTGGGCCCGTACGGCGATAACCGAGCGGCACACCGACCGGGCCCAGCAGCAGGCGGAGGGGCCGATGATCCGGATATCGCCCCTGGGAGGGTGGGAGAGCCGGAGGACATCGCCCACACCGTGCCGCACCTGGCGTCGGATGCCTCGTCGTTCATGACCGGCCAGATCCTTCGCCCGAACGGCGGCGTCGCCATGCCTTGGTGACCACCGTCCCCCACGCCCCCCGCACCCCGCGAAACCCCCTGACCACCCGGCCCAGGGCGCGCCGCGGGCCGCCGCCCGGCCGGTCCGCCCGCGGAACGCAGTGCACCGGCAGCAGACTGAGCCCCCAGCCGCCCAGCGCCACGACCCCCTCGACCACCCCCGCCGACTGCGGCCACACCACCAGCCGGACCGCCGCCCACCACCACAGGACCCCGACCACGGCCCCGGATATCCAGCGCCCGGCCACGGCCCGCGGGCGTCGGCCGGCCGACGCATGGGCCGCGACATCACGCCACCCCATGGCTGCCTCCTCCGGCCGACGCTAGACGGGTCCCGCCGCCCGGCGGGAGGGCGCACCGGGGCATTTCCGGCGCGCGGCCCGCCCCACAAGCCCCGCAACGGACCTCGACGCGGCACGGCCCGGAACGGTCACCGCAGGCCCACACGGCACGCCACGGCAAGTCGGCCCCGAGCCGCAGCCCCACGGCGGACGCCGCGACACCTCAGCGGGACTGCCGCGGCCCGTCAGTGCGCCTCGGCCTGGAACATCCAGTGGTGCTTCTCCAGGTCGGCGGTCAGCCCGATCAGGATGTCCTGGCTGACCGGGTCCGGGTCCGCGGTGGCGACGATCCGCTCGCGCATCCGGCCGATGACCGCGCCGAGCCCGTTCACCATCGCCCGCACCACATCGCCGTCCTTGATCCAGCCATCCGTGATCTCACTGATGCCGCTGGTCTTGGCGACGGTGACGGCCCGCCCGTCGGGGGGCACCCCGATCGCGGATGCCCGCTCGGCCACCGTGTCGGCATGCTGCCGTGCGCTGGTGACCACGTCGTCGAGCTGCAGGTGTACGGAGCGGAAGCGGGGCCCGACGACGTTCCAGTGCACCTGCTTCGCCACGAGGGACAGGTCCACCAGGTCGACGAGCGCTCCCTGCAGGGCGGTCCCGACCACCTTGCGGTTCTTATCGGACAGCGTGCTCTTGACGACAGACATCCAGACACTCCTGATTCAGGCGATATATCCGATATGGCCATCGTATAAATGAATCGCCCGTTCCGAGCTGCCCGGACAGCCCGTACGGGCTCCTCCCCGTGGCGCCGTTCCACCCGCACGCCCGCCCGCACCCGGGCAGCACCGAGCCCCGGCGGGCTGCTGCCCACCGGGGCTCGGGTACGTACGAACAGGGGTGTCAGGCCGCGACGACATCCACGACGTCGGCCGGGGACTTGATGGTCACGCGCTCCTCCGGCACACCGGCCAGGGACGTGACGGACACCGAATTGAGCTTCGGCCGCACCGGTGCGGGCACCGGGTCGCTCGCGGCCGCGGACGCTGCCAGCTCGGCGAGTGCCAGCTCATCGCTGACCTCCCGCATGAGCTCGGACATGCGCACGTCCAGCGCGTCACAGATCGATGAGAGCAGTTCGGAGGAAGCCTCCTTCTGCCCCCTCTCCACCTCGGACAAATAGCCGAGCGATACCCGGGCGGAGGAAGAGACCTCGCGCAGGGTTCGGCCCTGGCGCTGACGCTGTCGGCGCAGCACGTCACCCAGCAGGCGACGAAGCAGAATCATCGCTGGCTCCCTCCTCGGACCTCGGATCCGGATCCTTCTCGCCCCACCGTACCGCCTCGGGCTGGAGGCGTGCGGGGTGCAAGTACGTGTTCACTCAGGGCTGCAAACATCCATTCCCCCCGTGTTGTTCCGTATCCTGTGCCCGCGTATTTTCTGTCAGTTCGCTCAACAGCATTGCGAGCACGGCATGAATGGTGTCCTGGCGGATCCGGTCCCGATCGCCCTCCAGCGCCAGCCGCCGCACCCGCCCGGCGCCGTCCGGCCCCTGTACGGCCACGAAAACGGTGCCCACCGGGTACCCGTCCTGTGGATCCGGGCCGGCCACCCCCGTCGTGGCGATGCCCCAGTCGGCACCCAGCACCCGCCGCACACCGCGCGCCATCTGCCGCGCGACCTCCCCGTCCACCGCACCGCAGGCGGCCAGCAGGGCGGCGTCCACCCCCAGCAGCTCCCGCTTGAGGTCGGTGGCGTACGCCGTGACCGAGCCGCGGACCACCCGCGAGGCACCGGGGACGGCGGTCAGTGCGCCCGCCACCAGGCCACCGGTCAGCGATTCGGCCACCGCCAGGCTCTGACCGCGCCCGGCGAGCACTTCCAGCACCCCGGCCGCGGCAGAACCCGGCCCGCTCACCGTGCCGTGTCCCGCTCGGCCCGCTCGGCCCGTTCCCGGACCAGTCCGGCCCGGCGCAGCACCACGGCCTGCCGGATGTAGTCGAACCCGGTGACCACGGTCAGCGCGACGGCCACCGCCATCACCCACCAGCGGAAGGTCGCCAGCGGGCCGGTCAGCACCAGGACGTACATGCCCACCGCGGTGCCCTGCGCCAATGTCTTGATTTTGCCGCCGCGACTGGCCGGAATCACTCCATGCTTGATCACCCAGAACCGCATCAGGGTGATGCCGAGCTCCCGGAAGAGGATCACGCCGGTCACCCACCACGACAGATCACCCAGCACCGACAGGCAGATCAGCGCCGCACCCATGATCGCCTTGTCCGCGATCGGGTCCGCGATCTTGCCGAAGTCGGTGACCAGGTTGTACGTACGCGCCAGATGCCCGTCGAAGACGTCGGTGATCATGGCGACGGCGAAGGCGGCCCAGGCGAAGACCCGCCAGACGGGATCGGTGCCGTTGTCGTGCATCAGCAGCACCACGAAGGCCGGGACCAGCACCAGCCGCAGCATCGTCAGAAGGTTGGCGATGTTCCACAGCCCGGCCTGCCGGACGACCGGCGCCGTGCACGGGCCACCAGCTGCGGAAGCCGGGACTCCGCTCATCTGGCCGCCTCCTCGGTACACCCCGTGCCCTCCACCGACAGCACCTCCGCGACGAGGTCCACGCCCTCGCTCGCCACCACCTTTGCTTCGACCATACGGCCGGGCGCCAGCTCCTGGTCGGTCGAGAGCAGGGTGACGCCGTCGGTCTCCGGTGCCTGGTGCGCGGCCCGCCCGACGATGCCGTCCTCGTCGTCGGTCCGGTCGACCAGCACCCGCAGCGTCTCGCCGATCCGCTCCTCGGCGCGCTGCGCGGTCAGCTCCTCGGCCAGCCGCGAGACCCGCGCCAGCCGCTCGGCGACCACGTCCGGATCGACTTTGTCCTCGTACGAGGCGGCCTCGGTGCCGTCCTCGTCGGAGTAGCCGAAGACGCCGATGGCGTCGAGCCTGGCCTCGGTGAGGAAGCGCTCCAGCTCCGCGAGGTCGCTCTCACTCTCCCCGGGGAAGCCGACGATGAAGTTGGAGCGGGCACCGGCCTGCGGCGCCTTCGTACGGATCGTCTCCAGCAGCTCCAGGAAGCTGTCGGTGCTGCCGAAGCGCCGCATGGAACGCAGCACCCCGGGCGCCGAGTGCTGGAAGGACAGATCGAAGTACGGCGCCACCTTGTCGGTACCGGTCAGCACATCAATCAGCCCCGGCCGCATCTCGGCGGGCTGCAGGTAGCTGACCCGGATCCGCTCGATGCCGTCGACCGCCGCCAGCTCCGGCAGCAGCGTCTCCAGCAGCCGGATGTCGCCGAGGTCCTTGCCGTAGGAGGTGTTGTTCTCGGAGACCAGCATGATCTCCTTGACGCCCTCCCCGGCCAGCCAGCGCGTCTCACCGAGCACATCGGAGGGCCGGCGCGAGATGAAGGAGCCGCGGAAGGACGGAATGGCGCAGAACGAGCAGCGCCGGTCGCAGCCGGAGGCCAGTTTCACCGAGGCCACGGGGCTGCTGCCGAGCCGGCGGCGCAGCGGCGCACGCGGCCCGGAGGCGGGCGCGATGCCCTCCGGCAGATCCTCGGGCGGGGCCGCCGGCGGCGCGTCCTGGGCATGGCCGGGCAGCGCGACACCGGCGGAGCCCTGCCGCTCGGCCGGGCTGATCGGCAGCAGCTTGCGGCGGTCGCGCGGGGTGTGGGCGGCGTGGATGCCACCGTTCAGGATGGTCTGCAGGCGGTCGGAGATGCTGCTGTAGTCGTCGAAGCCGAGCACACCGTCGGCCTCGGGCAGCGCCTCGGCGAGCTCCTTGCCGTAGCGCTCGGCCATGCAGCCGACGGCCACCACGGCCTGGGTTCTGCCGTGATCCTTCAGATCGTTGGCTTCCAGCAGGGCGTCGACGGAGTCCTTCTTCGCGGCCTCGACGAAACCACAGGTGTTGACGACGGCGACATCGGCATCGGCGGCTTCCTCGACGAGGTCCCAGCCGTCCGCTGCCAGGCGGCCTGCGAGCTCCTCCGAGTCCACCTCGTTACGGGCGCAGCCAAGAGTGACAAGGGCGACGGTACGGCGTTCGGGCATAGGCCTCAGCCTACTTTGTCCCCGCCACCCCCTTGGCGCGCAGGTCTCCGCCGCCCGTTCCGAGAGCCCGGCGCGGGCGGCGGGCACTCACCGGGAGGGCGCTCAGCCCGCCTGGGGGTCCCCCGGCGTATAGCTCAGCCGCTCCACCGTGCCCTTGTCGCCGACCTTCTTGACCTCCTTGCCGTTGACGTACAGCTGTACGGCTCCGGCGTTGCCGAGGACCAGGTCGATGCGTTCCTTGTCGGTGATGGTCTTGGACTCGCCCTTCTTGAGCAGGCCGTCCTCCAGGAGCTTGCCGTTGGCGTCCTTGGCGGAGACCCAGCTCTGGCCGTCACGGGCGGTCACCTTGATCGTGACCTTGTCCTTCGGCAGTCCGGCGACGGCGCTGTCGGAGGGATCGGGCGTGACGGGCGGCTTGATGGTCGAGGGATGGCGGGTGGGCGCCGGCGCCGGCTTGGCATTGGCGTCGCCGCCCGCGATCGGGCCGCTGTCGCTCTTGCCGCCGTCCGTGAAGAGCGTGAAGCCCATGAACCCGACCACCGCGACGATCGCCGCGACCATCGCCGCGGTCCAGTTGGGGCGGCGCGGCTCGGAGCGGATCCGCTCGGCTTCGTAGAGGGGCGCGGCGGGGGTCGGCGCGGGCCGTCCGCCGTGCTCGGCGTCGAACTGGTCGATCAGCGGTCCGGGATCGAGGGTGACCGCGCGGGCGAGCGCCCGGATGTGCCCCCGGGCGTAGACATCGCCGCCACAGCGGGAGAAGTCGTCCTGCTCGATCGCCTGCACAAGGGGGACGCGCACCCGTGTCGTCGTACTGACCTCTTCGACGGTCAGTCCCGCTCCGATACGGGCCTTCTGGAGGGCAGCGCCGACGGAAGGCCGGTCTGCTTCGGGGGAGTTGCCGATGGACACGGGGGCGCCTTTCGAGCGTGTAGCCACCTGCTGGAAGTTCAGTCTAGGGGTGGAGCGAAAGGGTCGGGCAAGCGGGAGAGCGGGGTTTTACGCCATCGGAACGCCGTCGGCGGTGCCCTGGGGCTTGATGGTGAAGCATCGTTCCCTCGTCTCCCTCAACTTGACGTATCGGCAGGCGAAACGGTTGCCTTCTTCTCTCGTATGCGGGACCCGGATGTCTGTGCTACTCGGTAGCCTCCCCCCGGATCACCGCCAGCACTCCATCCAATTCATCGGGCTTCACCAGAACGTCGCGGGCCTTGGACCCCTCGCTCGGCCCGACGATGGTGCGCGACTCCATGAGGTCCATCAGCCGGCCGGCCTTGGCAAAGCCCACCCGCAGCTTGCGCTGAAGCATCGACGTCGACCCGAACTGCGTGGAAACCACCAGCTCAGCGGCCTGGCACAGCAGATCGAGGTCATCGCCGATGTCCTCGTCGATCTCCTTCTTCTTCGCCGTGCCTACGGTGACGTCGTCGCGGAAGACCGGCGCCATCTGATCCTTGCAGTGCTGGACCACGGCCGCGACCTCGGCCTCGGTCACGAACGCGCCCTGCATACGGACCGGCTTGTTGGCGCCCATCGGCAGGAACAGCCCGTCGCCCTTGCCGATCAGCTTCTCGGCGCCCGGCTGGTCGAGGATGACCCGGCTGTCGGCGAGCGAGGAGGTGGCGAACGCGAGCCGGGAGGGCACATTGGCCTTGATCAGGCCGGTGACCACATCGACGGACGGGCGCTGGGTGGCGAGCACCAGATGGATGCCCGCCGCGCGGGCGAGCTGGGTGATGCGGACGATGGAGTCCTCCACATCACGCGGCGCGACCATCATCAGGTCCGCCAGCTCGTCGACGATCACCAGCAGGTACGGGTAGGGCGCCAGCTCGCGCTCGCTGCCCTCGGGGGAGCTGACCTTGCCGCTGCGCACCGCCTCGTTGAAGTCGTCGATGTGCCGGAAGCCGTACGCTGCGAGATCGTCGTAGCGCAGGTCCATCTCGCGCACCACCCACTGCAGCGCCTCGGCGGCGCGCTTGGGGTTGGTGATGATCGGCGTGATCAGGTGCGGAATGCCCTCGTACGCGGTCAGCTCGACGCGCTTGGGGTCGACCAGCACCATCCGGACGTCCTCCGGCGTGGCCCGCACCATGACCGAGGTGATCAGGCAATTGATGCAGGAGGACTTGCCGGAGCCGGTGGCGCCGGCCACCAGGACGTGCGGCATCTTGGTCATGTTGGCCATGACATAGCCGCCCTCGACGTCCTTGCCGAGCGCCACCAGCATCGGATGTTCGTCGCCCGCGGCATCGGCCAGCCGCAGCACATCGCCGAGGTTGACCATCTCGCGGTCGGTATTGGGGATCTCGATGCCGACCGCGGACTTGCCGGGGATCGGGCTGATGATCCGGACGTCGGGGCTGGCCACGGCGTAGGCGATGTTCTTGGCCAGCGCGGTGATCTTCTCGACCTTGACGGCCGGGCCGAGCTCGACCTCATAGCGGGTGACCGTCGGGCCGCGGGTGAACCCGGTGACCGCCGCGTCGACCTTGAACTCCTGGAAGACCGTGGTCAGTGCGGTCACTATGGCGTCGTTGGCGGCGCTGCGGGTCTTGCCGGGCCCGCCGCGCGCGAGCAGGTCCAGCGAGGGCAGCGAGTAGGTGATGTCACCGGAGAGCTGAAGCTGCTCGGCCCGCGCCGGCAGCTCGCCGGACGGCTCCGGCGGCGCCTTGGTGAAGTCCGGTACGGCCGGGGTGTCCTCGGCCGCGGACGGCTTCGGCTCCGCGCCGCGGGCCGGCGGCACCGTGCCGCTCTCCCCCGTGGTGTCCTCGCCGTCCTGCCCCCGGCGCTCCCCGGAGATGCTGCTGCTCAGCCCGGCGACGAGCGGGGAGGGCTGGACACCGTGCAGCACCGCACCGTCCAGCGCGGCGGCGGCCGCCGCGGCCACATCCACGGCGTCCATCGGCCGGTCCGCCGCCGGCTGTACGGAGGCCCGGCGCGGGCGGCGGCGCTGGGCCAGGGCCGCTTCCTCTATCGCCTCCGGGTCGCTCGCGGCCGGTGCGGCGGCCCCGCGGCGCGGTGTGCGGGCGGGCTGCTCGCGCCACTCCTCCGCGTAGTCCTCGGCCTCGTCGAAGTACTCCTCGGGCTCGTCCGGTTGCACCACGCCCAGCCGGACGCCGAGCGCCCGCAGCCGCTGCGGGATGGCGTTCACCGGCGTCGCGGTGACCACCAGCAGCCCGAAGACGGTCAGCAGCGCCAGCAGCGCCACGGCCAGGGTCTGTCCGACGGTGAAGATCAGCGGCTTGGACGCGGTCCACCCCAGATAGCCGCCGGCGTCCTGTATGGCGGCCAGACCGTCGTCCCGGCCCGGCGAGCCACAGGCCATGGCGACCTGTCCCAGGACACCGACGACCAGCGCGGACAGCCCGATGACGATCCGGCCGTTGGCCTCCGGCCGCTCGGGGTGCCGGATGAGGCGGATCGCGATACCGCCGAGCAGTATCGGCACGACCAGATCGAGCCGGCCGAACGCCCCGGTCACCAGCAGCTCGACGAGGTCACCGACCGGGCCGCTGAGGTTCGACCACGTACCGGCCGCGATGACCAGCGCCAGGCCGAGCAGCAGCAGCGCCAGCCCGTCCTTGCGGTGCGCCGGATCGAGGTTCTTCGCGCCGCGGCCCATACCGCGGAACACCGCCCCGATGGCGTGCGCCAGCCCCAGCCAGCAGGCACGGACGAGGCGGTAGACGCCGCCGGTGGGTGAGGGCGCCGGCTTGGGAGCCGCCTTCTTGGCCGGAGCCCGCTTGGCCGGAGCCTTTTTGGCCGGTGCCTTCTTCGCGGCCGCGGTCTTCTTGGCCGGCGGCTTGACGGGCGCCTTCTTCGCGGCGGTCTTCTTCGCGGCGGTCTTCTTGGCGGCGCCCGCGGTCCGTCCGGCGCGCTGCTTGGAGGGTCCCGCCGTGCTCTGGGTTCCCTTGCCGGACGTACGTGAGGCCATGGCGACGAGATTACAGGCGAACGCGGGCATCACACGAGCGCACAGCGCTTCACCCGAACGTGTCGCGCGCCCGCCTCATGAAAGGGCGTCAGTCACCCCGCGACGCTGCCCGCTCCCGGTTCCAGGGCATCCAGAGCCCGGCGCAGCCCCGTCAGTTTGCGTTCCAGATGGGCGGCCGTGGCGACCGCCGCCGCATCTGCCGTCTCGTCCAGCTGTTTGGACAGCGCCTCGGCCTGTTCCTCGACCGCGGCCAGCCGCGCGGAGAGCTCGGCGAGCAGCCCCGCGGACTCGCGCGCCTCGTCGGTGCTCGGCCGCCCGCCCTCCAGCTGCAGCCTCAGCAGGGAGGCCTGCTCGCGCAGTTGGCAGTTCTTCATATAGAGCTCGACGAACACCGAGACCTTGGCGCGCAGCACCCAGGGGTCGAACGGCTTGGAGATGTAGTCCACCGCGCCGGCCGCATAGCCGCGGAAGGTGTGGTGCGGGCCGTGGTTGATGGCCGTGAGGAAGATGATCGGGATGTCGCGGGTCCGCTCGCGCCGCTTGATGTGCGCGGCGGTCTCGAAGCCGTCCATCCCCGGCATCTGCACATCGAGCAGAATCACCGCGAAATCGTCCGTGAGCAGTGCTTTGAGCGCTTCCTCCCCGGACGATGCCCGCACCAGTGTCTGATCGAGCGCAGAGAGGATCGCCTCCAGCGCCAGCAGATTCTCCGGCCGGTCATCGACCAGGAGGATCTTGGCCTTCTGCACCATGGCCCGTCCTCCTCGCCCCGGCATGGAACCGGACGCCGCCCCAGGGGACGACTCCGTCACGCCGCCCGTCCTTGTGCCGGTCATGGTAGCTGCACCCCGCCTGTCGCCACACCCTGTCACCGCGATGTCACTGTGCACGTAGCAGAAACGCAGACAGAGACCAGAAGGTTCCCCGAATCCTGCGCTTCCACACGTCCACGGCGACACTGAGTCAACACGCGATGATCCTCTTACGCCTCCATACTGGACGCTCCCTCACTCCGCGCGCATCCATTGCTCCATGACCGACAACAGATGATCGGTATCCACCGGCTTGGTCACGTAGTCGGAGGCTCCGGAGTCGATGCTCTTCTCCCGGTCGCCCTTCATCGCCTTCGCGGTCAGCGCGATGATGGGCAGTCCGGCGAACTGCGGCATCCGGCGGATCGCCGCCGTGGTCGCATAGCCGTCCATCTCCGGCATCATGATGTCCATCAGGACCAGCACGATGTCGTCGTGCTGCTCCAGCACCTCGATGCCCTCGCGCCCGTTCTCCGCGTACAGCACCGAAAGCCCGTGCTGCTCCAGCACGCTGGTGAGCGCGAAGACATTGCGGATGTCGTCATCGACGATCAGCACCTTCTCGCCGTGGAATCCGCCCTCGAAAGCGGGATCCACCAGATCCTGGCCGTTGCCGATCCAGGGCTCCTCGACGGGCTGCTGCGCGACCGGCTGCGGCGGCGCCTCGGGAGCCTGGGGGGCCTGGGGGCCCTGTGGGGCCTGCGGCGGCGCCGTGGACGGCTGCTGTCGTCCCGGCAGCTCGAAGCGGCGCGCAGACCCCGAAACCGCCCGGCGGCGGCGCCGGTTGAGGCTGCCCCCGGAGTCCAGCTCGCGACCCTGCTGCTCTTCGGCCTCCAGGCGCCCGACCTCCGTCTCCCGCGCCTCCGCGTCCATCGCGATCCCGCCGGCCACCAGCTGCGGATAGCCCTGCGGCGGCAGCCCGCCCGGGTTGTGCGGGAGGTAGAGCGTGAACGTGGAGCCGCGGTTGGGCTCGCTCGCGGCATGGATCTCGCCGCCCAGCAGCCGGGCGATCTCCCGGCTGATGGACAGGCCCAGGCCCGTGCCGCCGTACTTGCGGCTGGTCGTGCCGTCCGCCTGCTTGAACGCCTCGAAAATGACCCGCATCTTGCTCGACGCGATGCCGATACCGGTGTCGGTCACCGAGAAGGCGATCATGTCCGCATCCGGGTCGCGCAGCGAACCGTGCTCCAGCAGCTGCTCGCGGATGGCCACCGGGACATCCGCCCCGGCCGGCCGGATCACCAGCTCGACGGCGCCGCTGTCGGTGAACTTCACCGCGTTGGACAGCAGATTGCGCAGCACCTGCAGCAGCCGCTGTTCGTCGGTGTGCAAAGTGGCCGGCAGCTCCGGGGAGACCCGTACGGAGAAGTCGAGTCCCTTCTCCGCGGTCAGCGGCCGGAACGTGGCCTCCACGTAGTCGACGAGCTGGACCAGCGCGATCCGGGTCGGGCTGACGTCCATCTTTCCGGCCTCGACCTTGGAGAGGTCCAGGATGTCGTTGATCAGCTGGAGCAGGTCGCTGCCGGCGCCATGGATGGTTTCGGCGAATTCGACCTGCTTCGGGGAGAGGTTCCCCTCGGCGTTGTCGGCCAGCAACTTGGCCAGAATCAGCAGCGAGTTCAGCGGCGTCCGCAGCTCGTGCGACATGTTCGCCAGGAACTCCGACTTGTAGCGCATCGAGACCGCAAGCTGCTCGGCACGCTCCTCCAGGACCTGCCGCGCCTCCTCGATCTCGGTGTTCTTCACCTCGATGTCGCGGTTCTGCGCGCGCAGCTGCTCGGCCTTCTCCTCCAGCTCGGAGTTGGACAGCTCCAGCGCCTTCTGCCGGCTCTCCAGCTCGCCCGAGCGCTCCTTGAGCTGTTCGGTCAGCTCCTGCGACTGCTTGAGCAGCACCTCGGTCTTGGTGTTCACCGAGATGGTGTTGACGCTGGTCGCGATCATCTCGGCGATCTGGCTGAGGAAGTCCTTCTGGATCTGGGTGAACGGCTGGAAGGACGCCAGCTCGATCACGCCGAGCACCTTGTCCTCGAAGAGCACCGGCAGCACGATCACATTCGCCGGCGGCGCCTCGCCCAGCCCGGAGGCGATCTTGAGGTACCCGGACGGGACGTTCTCCACCAGGATGGTGCGCCCCTCCTCCGCGGCCGTGCCGATCAGCGTCTCGCCCGGCCGGAAGGTCGTCGGCATCCCGCCCATGGCATAGCCGTACGAGCCCATCAGCCGCAGCTCGTACGCGCCCGCTTCGCCGCCGTCCGCGCCGATCTCCTGGCTGTCGGGCTGCGCGGCGAGGAAGAACGCGCCGTGCTGGGCGGAGACCGCGGGCGACAGCTCGCTCATGATCAGCGTCGCGACGTCCTTGAGGTCGCGCCGGCCCTGCATCAGACCGGAGATCCGGGCGAGGTTGCCCTTGAGCCAGTCCTGTTCCTCGTTGGCGAGGGTGGTCTCGCGGAGCGTGGAGATCATCGTGTTGACGTTGTCCTGGAGCTCCAGGATCTCGCCGGCCGCGTCCACGTCGATCCGGACGTTGTGATCGCCGAGGGTGACCGCCGCGGCGACCGCGGCGATGGCCCGCACCTGACGGGTCAGGTTCCCGGCCATCTCGTTCACCGACTCGGTCAGGTCCCGCCAGGTGCCGGCCACGCCCCGCACCTGCGCCTGACCGCCCAGCTGGCCTTCCGTACCCACCTCACGGGCCACTCTGGTGACCTGCTCGGCGAAGGACGACAACTGGTCGACCATGGTGTTGATGGTGGTCTTCAGCGCCAGGATCTCGCCGCGCGCATCGATGTCGATCTTCTTGGTCAGATCACCCTTGGCGATGGCGGTGGTGACCATGGCGATGTTGCGGACCTGGCCGGTCAGGTTGTTGGCCATCGAGTTCACGGACTCGGTGAGGTCCTTCCACGTACCGGCGACGCCGGGGACGCGGGCCTGACCGCCCAGGATGCCGTCGGTGCCCACCTCACGGGCCACCCGGGTGACCTCGTCGGCGAACGACGACAGCGTCGTGACCATCGTGTTGACCGTGTCGGCGAGCTGCGCGACCTCGCCGCGCGCCTCGACCGTGACCTTCTTGGTGAGGTCTCCGTTGGCGACCGCCGCCGAGACCTGGGAGATGTTGCGCACCTGGATGGTCAGGTTGTTGGCCATCAGGTTCACGTTGTCGCTGAGGTCCAGCCAGATGCCGGTCGCGCCCGGCACCCGCGCCTGGCCGCCCAACTGGCCCTCGGTGCCCACCTCACGGGCCACCCGGGTCACCTGCTCGGCGAACGACGACAGCTGGTCGACCATCGTGTTGACGGTCGTGACCAGTTCGAGGATCTCGCCCTTGGCATCGACGGTGATCTTCTTGGAGAGGTCACCGCGGGCCACCGCGGTCGTCACCTCGGCGATGTTGCGCACCTGCGAGGTCAGGTTGTTCGCCATGAAGTTGACGGACTGGGTGAGGTCCTTCCAGGTACCGCTGACGCCCTGCACCTCGGCCTGGCCGCCCAGGATGCCCTCGGTGCCCACCTCGCGGGCGACCCGGGTGACCTGCTCCGCGAACGAGGAGAGCTGGTCGACCATGGTGTTCAGGGTGTTCTTCAGCTCCAGGATCTCGCCCCGGGCGTCCACGTCGATCTTCTGCGACAGGTCACCGCGGGCGACCGCCGTGGCGACCTGGGCGATATTGCGGACCTGGGCCGTCAGGTTGCCGGCCATGCCGTTCACCGAGTCGGTCAGATCGCGCCAGACACCCGCGACGCCCGGCACCTGCGCCTGGCCGCCCAGCCTGCCGTCCGTACCGACCTCCCGGGCGACCCGGGTGACCTGCTCGGCGAAGGCGGAGAGCTGGTCGACCATCGTGTTGATGGTGTTCTTCAGCTCCAGGATCTCGCCCCGCGCGTCCACGTCGATCTTCTGCGACAGGTCGCCACGCGCGACCGCCGTCGTCACCTGCGCGATCTGCCGCACCTGAGACGTCAGGTTCCCCGCCATGAAGTTGACGGAGTCGGTCAGTTCCTTCCAGGTGCCGCTGACGCCGTCCACCCGGGCCTGCCCGCCCAGCCGGCCCTCCGTGCCCACGTCCCTGGCCATCCGGGTGACCTGGTCGGCGAACGACGACAGCTGGTCGACCATCGTGTTCACGGTGTTCTTCAGCTGCAGCATCTCGCCGGAGACGTCGACGGTGACCTTCTGCGACAGATCACCGTTGGCCACCGCGGTCGTCACCTGGGCGATGTTGCGCACCTGCCCGGTCAGGTTGCGGAAGGCGGTGTTCACGGAGTCCGTGAGGTCCTTCCACGTACCGGCCGCCCCGGGCACCGCGGCCTGGCCGCCCAGCTCGCCCTCGACACCGATCTCCCGCGCCACGCGCGTCACTTCGGCGCCGAACGACGACAGCTGACCCACCATCGTGTTGACGGTGTTCTTCAACTCCAGCATTTCACCGGCCACATCGACGGTGACCGTCTGCGACAGATCACCGTTGGCGACCGCCGTCGTCACCTGCGCGATGTCCCGCACCTGCGCCGTCAGGTTGCGGAAAGCGGTGTTCACCGAGTCGGTGAGGTCCTTCCACGTACCGGCCGCGCCCGGCACCTGCGCCTGACCGCCCAGCTGCCCCTCGGCACCGACCTCGTTCGCCACCCGCGTCACTTCGTCCGCGAAGGTCCGCAGTGTCTCGGTCATGGTGTTGATCGTGTCGGCCAGCTGCGCGACCTCGCCGCGTGCACTGACCGTGACCTTCTGCGACAGATCGCCATTGGCGACGGCAGTGGTGACCTGCGCGATCCCGCGCACCTGAGCGGTGAGGTTGCCGGCCATGAGATTGACCGAGTCCGTCAGGTCCTTCCACACCCCGGCCACGCCGGGGACCTGCGCCTGACCACCGAGCTCGCCCTCGGTGCCGACCTCACGGGCGACCCGCGTCACCTCGGAGGCGAACGAGGAGAGCTGGTCGACCATCGTGTTGACGGTGTTCTTCAGCTCCAGCATCTCGCCGGAGACATGGACGGTCACCTTGCGCGACAGATCACCCTTGGCCACCGCCGTGGTGACGAGAGCAATGTCACGGACCTGCGCCGTCAGCCGGGACGCCATGGTGTTGACGGATTCCGTCAGGTCCTTCCACGAACCCGACATTCCGCGCACCCGCGCCTGGCCGCCGAGCTTGCCCTCCGTACCGACCTCACTGGCCACTCTGGTGACCTCGTCGGTGAACGCGGAGAGCTGGTCCACCAGCCCGTTGACGGTCCGGCCGACCTTCAGGAATTCACCCCGCAGAGGGTGCTCCGAAGAGCTGTCCGAACTGCGCGACCGCAGATCCATCCGCTGTTCCAGGTCGCCCTCGGACACCGCCGACAGCACCCGTCCCACCTCGGAGACGGGCCGTACGAGGTCGTCGACCAGGGCATTCGAGGCGTCGATCGCCGCGGCCCAGGATCCCTCGGCGGCGCCGACCTCCAGCCGTTCCGTGAGTTTTCCCTCACGGCCGACGACCCGGCGCACCCGCGTCAGCTCGCCCGTCAGATGCAAATTGCGGTCCGCAACCTCGTTGAAGACCGCCGCGATCTCCGACATGACGCCCTCGCCGGAAACCGTGAGCCGCTTGCGGAAGTTCCCGTCCCGCATCGCGACCAACGCGACCAACAGCCGATTCAGCGCAGCCGTATCCACCTCGGTCGTCCCGTTGTTCCGGGATCGTCCGCCTTTCGCGCGCGTGCTTGCGCCCCGCGCCGCTGCGCCAGACTCCACCGTGTCCCTCCCGCAAGGGTCGACCGTTCTACCCGGGCTTTCTCTTGATACGTGCCCAGTGTTTCACCATGGCCCAACCAGGCCATAACAGTTCGGCAGCATCGCACACCGTCCCGGGGCACGATTGGGGCGGAAACACACGTGACCGGCATCCTCGGGTGCGGCGAAGGTAAGTAACCTGGCATACGGCTGTCCACCGTCCGGCCATCGAGCACGGGCAGTGGTGGACGCACCACAGGTTTATTCGGAGGGCGCCGCAAGTATGGGGGAGCAGATCACCGACACACGCATGAGGAGACCAGTGATCACCGCGCGGGCCGCCGCAACCTTCGAGCCGGTCGGGCGCTCGGTCGCCACTGCCCGTGCATTCGTCCGCGACACCCTCCAGGGCTGGGGCTGCGCCGACATCGTCGACGACGCCGTGGTGCTGACCAGCGAGCTGGTCACCAACGCCGTGGTGCATGCCGGCACCGCCGCCGATGTGCTGTGCCTGCGCAACGACGACGGCGTACGGATTTCCGTCGCCGACCGTTACCCCGAACGCGAAATCCCGCTCCAGAACGCCGGCCAGGTCGTCGTCCACCCGGACCGCGAGGGCGGTCGCGGCCTGCTGCTGTGCGGCGCGCTCGCCACCCGTTGGGGCGTCGAGTACACCGCCGCACAAAAGCACGTATGGTTCCAGCTCGACCTCCCCGAGCGCCCGGCCGGCACCCGTTCCGCCGGCCCCGCCCTGCCGGTGGCCGCCCTCCCGGTCGCCGAGACCCGCGTCCGGGTCGCGGTGATCCAGATCGACCGCGGCGGCTGCATCAGCTTCTGGAACGAGGACGCCCAGGACCTCTTCGCCTACGACCCCGAGCAGGTCATCGGCAAACCGCTCACCGACTTCGCCGCCTGGCCGCACACCCCGGGAACCGGCACGGGCATCGTCGAGGCCCTGCAGCTCTCCCGCTGGGAGGGCTCCTACGGCATCCGGGGCTCGGACGGCCGGGTCGTCCCCGTCTACGCCTCCCACCTGCGCGTCCGCGACGCCGACGGCGAGGCCTCCACGGTCTGCCTCCTGGTACGCGACCACGAGCGCGCCATCCTGCAGAGCCCCCAGCGCACCCCCGCCCCGGACGCCGCCTCCCAGGCCGGCCCGTCGGAGGGACGCCTCGCCGACCCGTTCGAGGTCTTCATCGGCTCACCGGCCCCCGACGACCTCGACGGCCTGCTCCAGCGCACCGTCGAACGGGCCCGCGACATGCTCGACGGCGACGCCGCCTACCTCCTCCTGGCCACCGACGACGAGACCGAACTCGAGGTCCGCGCCTCCACGGGCCTGCCCTCCGCCCGCCAGCGGTTCGCCCGCGTCCCCGTCGAGGCCGGATCCGGACGCTACGGCTCCGCCCGGATGCCCGCCGTCCACGAAGACCTCACCGCGGTCCCCGGCGCCGTCCCCCTCCTCAGCGGTACGGGCATGCGCTCGGTCGTCACCGTCCCGCTCAAGGTCGAGGGCCGGCTGACCGGCTCGCTCGGCGTCGCCGCGGAGGGCGCCGGCCGCTACACGAACGAGGAGGCGCTGCGCCTCCAGTTCGCCGCCGACCGCATCGCCCTCGCCGTCGAACGCGCCCGCCTCACCGAGCTCGAAAAACTCCGCCGCGGCTCCCTCTCCTTCCTCGTCGAGGCCTCCGACCTGCTGGCCGGCACCCTCGACCGGGACCAGACCCTGGCCCTGATGGCGCAGATGACGGTCCCCACCCTCGCCACGTGGTGCGCCGTCTACACCGTCGCCGACCAGACGTCCGAGCCCGAGCTCTCCTATGTGCTGCACGAGGACGAGGACCGGATCGACGGCCTCAAGACGCTGCTGATGAAGGTCGACCCGCCCGAGCCGGTCCCCACCCCCGGTGCCCGTGTCTGGACCGCCCCCGGCGACGCCGCGCACGACGCCGCCCTGCGCACCTCCATGCGCAGCCTGGGCCTGGGCAACGCCGCCCGGCCCTCCACCGGCCCCGGTGCCACCCTCGCCACCGCCTCCGCCGTGGGCGGTGAGACGGTCGTCCTCCCCCTCGTCGCGCGCAACCGCGTCATCGGCATGCTGACCCTGGGCAAGCCCACCGAGGAGCACTTCCGCCAGGAAATCCTCGAACTCGCCGAAGACCTCTCCCGGCGGGCCGCACTCGCCCTGGACAACGCGCGCCTGTACTCCGAGCGCACGGCCATCAGCCAGTCCCTGCAGCGCAGCCTGCTGCCTCCTGAGCAGCCCGCGATCCCCGGCGTGGAGGTCGAGGTCATCTACCGCGCGGCCGGCGAGGGCAACGAGGTCGGCGGCGACTTCTACGACATCTTCCCGATCCGCGACGGCGCCTACGGCTTCGCCATCGGTGACGTCTGCGGTACGGGCCCGGAAGCGGCAGCCGTCACGGGCCTTGCCCGGCACGCGCTGCGCCTGCTCGCCCGCGAGGGCTTCGGCGGCCCCGCCGTCCTGGAACGCCTCAACGCCGCCATCCTCGACGAGGGCGCCCGCAGCCGCTTCCTGACGCTCCTTTACGGCGAACTCTGGCCCCAGGCCGACGGCAGCGCCGTCCTCAAGGTCGTCTGCGCCGGCCACCCCCTGCCGCTGCGTCTCCGCCAGGACGGCACCGTCGAGCCGGCCGCCGAACCCCAGCCGCTCCTCGGCGTCATGGACGATCTGGAGCTCTACGAACAGAACGTCAGCCTCGACCCCGGCGATGTCCTGCTGTGCGTCACCGACGGCGTCACCGAGCGCCGCGAGGGCACCCGCATGCTCGGCGACGACGGCCTCACCGACCTCCTCACCACCTGTACGGGACTGACGGCCGGCGCCGTCGCCGCCCGCGTGCTGCGCGCCGTGGAACGCTTCGCCGTCGAACCCGCCTCCGACGACATGGCCATCCTCGCCATGCGCATCCCCGAGGCCCCGGCGGGCTGACCCCCGGGGAGCGGCCGAGACCCACCACTCACAGCCCCGGCCGCTCCCCGCCCCCAACCGCCGCCCCCGACACGGCTCATGGCTCCCCTGCGCGGAGCTGATACGACATCACCGAACCGTCAATGGTCCGGCATACGACAAAGGCCCCCGCCGAATGGCGGGGCCTTTGTCCTCTGGAGCCCCAATACGGAATCGAACCGTAGACCTTCTCCTTACCATGGAGACGCTCTGCCGACTGAGCTATTGGGGCGCGGCAACGGAATAGATATTACCCCAACTCCGCGTCGTCTTCTAATCGTCGACCGCCTGGTCCACCGATATCCGACTAAAAGGCCGGCTGCAGCAGCCCGCCGAGCGCATTGCACGCACCGACCATCTTGTGGAGCTCCCGCCGCGACATCCCCGCGTGCACGGGCAACGCCAGGGTCTCGTCCACCGCCCGCTCGGTTTCCGGCAGAAAGACATCCCGCCGCAGCCCCGGCATCCGGTACACCGGCGCCAGCACGGGCACCTTGCACGCCACGCCCTTGGCCCGCAGCGCCCGCGCGAACGCATCCCGGTCCGGCCGCCCGTTGCCGGGCACCCGCACCACATACTGCTCGTAGGTGTGCCCCGCCGCCGGCGTGGGCGTCCGGACCCCACTGAGCCTGCCGTCCAGGTACGACGCGTGGGCCCGCCGCAGCTCGGCGCCCTCCGGGTCCGCCCCGGGTTCGTCCTCCACGAGCACCAACAGACCGCGTCGCTGGCCCACTTCACGGATCCACCCGGTGTCCGCCTGCCGACCGAACCGGTGAATCGCCACCACCGCGGCCGTCTGGCTGGTCACCACATCCGACACCGCGGCCGGGTCCAGGCAGTAACTGTCGCCGTCCACATCGGCGAACACCGGCACCGCGCCCAACTCCAGCACGGCCCGGGCCACCTCGGCGTTGCCGTACGCCGGCACCACGACCTCATCACCAGCACTGACACCGGCCGACTTGAGCGCTCCTACTGTCCGCATGAAACGGATCCTGCTCAGGTCAGATGAACGTCGAGTTACGCCCACCACCCGAAAATCAGAACAAAAAAGCTCCGGTCCCTGAACCACGAAGGTTCAGAGACCGGAGCTGAAAAATTGTTCGGCGGCGTCCTACTCTCCCACAGGGTCCCCCCTGCAGTACCATCGGCGCTGAAAGGCTTAGCTTCCGGGTTCGGAATGTAACCGGGCGTTTCCCTAACGCAATGACCACCGAAACACTATGAAGATATCAACCCGGACATGACACAGGTCGTTACTTCAGAACCTACACAGTGGACGCGAGCAACTGAGGACAAGCCCTCGGCCTATTAGTACCAGTCAACTCCACCCGTTACCGGGCTTCCATATCTGGCCTATCAACCCAGTCGTCTACTGGGAGCCTTAACCCCTCAAAGGGGGTGGGAGTCCTCATCTCGAAGCAGGCTTCCCGCTTAGATGCTTTCAGCGGTTATCCTTTCCGAACGTAGCCAACCAGCCATGCCCTTGGCAGGACAACTGGCACACCAGAGGTTCGTCCGTCCCGGTCCTCTCGTACTAGGGACAGCCCTTCTCAAGACTCCTACGCGCACAGCGGATAGGGACCGAACTGTCTCACGACGTTCTAAACCCAGCTCGCGTACCGCTTTAATGGGCGAACAGCCCAACCCTTGGGACCGACTCCAGCCCCAGGATGCGACGAGCCGACATCGAGGTGCCAAACCATCCCGTCGATATGGACTCTTGGGGAAGATCAGCCTGTTATCCCCGGGGTACCTTTTATCCGTTGAGCGACGGCGCTTCCACAAGCCACCGCCGGATCACTAGTCCCTACTTTCGTACCTGCTCGACCCGTCAGTCTCACAGTCAAGCTCCCTTGTGCACTTACACTCAACACCTGATTGCCAACCAGGCTGAGGGAACCTTTGGGCGCCTCCGTTACCCTTTAGGAGGCAACCGCCCCAGTTAAACTACCCACCAGACACTGTCCCTGATCCGGATCACGGACCCAGGTTAGACATCCAGCACGACCAGAGTGGTATTTCAACAATGACTCCACAACCACTGGCGTGGCTGCTTCACAGTCTCCCACCTATCCTACACAAGCCGAACCGAACACCAATATCAAGCTATAGTAAAGGTCCCGGGGTCTTTCCGTCCTGCTGCGCGAAACGAGCATCTTTACTCGTAATGCAATTTCACCGGGCCTATGGTTGAGACAGTCGAGAAGTCGTTACGCCATTCGTGCAGGTCGGAACTTACCCGACAAGGAATTTCGCTACCTTAGGATGGTTATAGTTACCACCGCCGTTTACTGGCGCTTAAGTTCTCAGCTTCGCCGACCCGAAGGTCGACTAACCGGTCCCCTTAACGTTCCAGCACCGGGCAGGCGTCAGTCCGTATACATCGCCTTACGGCTTCGCACGGACCTGTGTTTTTAGTAAACAGTCGCTTCTCGCTGGTCTCTGCGGCCACCACCAGCTCACCGAGTAAATCGGATCACCAGCAATGGCCCCCTTCTCCCGAAGTTACGGGGGCATTTTGCCGAGTTCCTTAACCATAGTTCACCCGAACGCCTCGGTATTCTCTACCTGACCACCTGAGTCGGTTTAGGGTACGGGCCGCCATGAAACTCGCTAGAGGCTTTTCTCGACAGCATAGGATCATCCACTTCACCACAATCGGCTCGGCATCAGGTCTCAGGCTTCATGCTGTCCGGATTTACCTGGACAACGCCCTACACCCTTACCCCGGGACAACCACCGCCCGGGCTGGACTACCTTCCTGCGTCACCCCATCACTTACCTACTACCACCTTGGGTCAGCGGCTCCACCACTCCCCTTCACCCGAAGGATCCAGGGCGGCTTCACGGCCTTAGCATTAATGGATTCGATATTGGGCGCTTCAAAGCGGGTACCGGAATATCAACCGGTTGTCCATCGACTACGCCTGTCGGCCTCGCCTTAGGTCCCGACTTACCCTGGGCAGATCAGCTTGACCCAGGAACCCTTAGTCAATCGGCGCACACGTTTCCCACGTGTGTATCGCTACTCATGCCTGCATTCTCACTCGTGAACCGTCCACAACTCGTTTCCACGGCTGCTTCACCCGGCACACGACGCTCCCCTACCCATCACAGCCTCCGTTAGGAGTATTGCTGCAATGACACGACTTCGGCGGTGTGCTTGAGCCCCGCTACATTGTCGGCGCGGAATCACTTGACCAGTGAGCTATTACGCACTCTTTCAAGGATGGCTGCTTCTAAGCCAACCTCCTGGTTGTCTCTGCGACTCCACATCCTTTCCCACTTAGCACACGCTTAGGGGCCTTAGTCGATGCTCTGGGCTGTTTCCCTCTCGACCATGGAGCTTATCCCCCACAGTCTCACTGCCGCGCTCTCACTTACCGGCATTCGGAGTTTGGCTAAGGTCAGTAACCCGGTAGGGCCCATCGCCTATCCAGTGCTCTACCTCCGGCAAGAAACACACGACGCTGCACCTAAATGCATTTCGGGGAGAACCAGCTATCACGGAGTTTGATTGGCCTTTCACCCCTAACCACAGGTCATCCCCCAGGTTTTCAACCCTGGTGGGTTCGGTCCTCCACGAAGTCTTACCTCCGCTTCAACCTGCCCATGGCTAGATCACTCCGCTTCGGGTCTTGGGCACGCTACTCAACGCCCTCTTCGGACTCGCTTTCGCTACGGCTTCCCCACACGGGTTAACCTCGCAACATACCGCAAACTCGCAGGCTCATTCTTCAAAAGGCACGCAGTCACGACATGCGTGCAAGCACGCATGCGACGCTCCCACGGCTTGTAGGCACACGGTTTCAGGTACTATTTCACTCCGCTCCCGCGGTACTTTTCACCATTCCCTCACGGTACTATCCGCTATCGGTCACCAGGGAATATTTAGGCTTAACGGGTGGTCCCGCCAGATTCACACGGGATTTCTCGGGCCCCGTGCTACTTGGGTGTCTCTCAAACGAGCCGCTAATGTTTCAGCTACGGGGGTCTTACCCTCTACGCCGGACCTTTCGCATGTCCTTCGCCTACATCAACGGTTTCTGACTCGTCTCACAGCCGGCAGACTGTGAAAGAGAGATCCCACAACCCCAACCACGCAACCCCTGCCGGGTATCACACGTGACTGGTTTGGCCTCATCCGGTTTCGCTCGCCACTACTCCCGGAATCACGGTTGTTTTCTCTTCCTGCGGGTACTGAGATGTTTCACTTCCCCGCGTTCCCTCCACACTGCCTATGTGTTCAGCAGCGGGTGACAGCCCATGACGACTGCCGGGTTTCCCCATTCGGACACCCCCGGATCAAAGCTCGGTTGACAGCTCCCCGGGGCCTATCGCGGCCTCCCACGTCCTTCATCGGTTCCTGGTGCCAAGGCATCCACCGTGCGCCCTTAAAAACTTGGCCACAGATGCTCGCGTCCACTGTGCAGTTCTCAAGCAACGACCAGCCACCCACCACCCCAACCCGAAGGCTGAGTTCACTGGGGCCGGCATCGCGAAGGTCCAGACCACAGTCCGTACCCTCAGATACCCAACAACGTGCCCGGCCCACCCCGTCAATCCCCACGTTCCACGCCGAAGCAGTACTAGTGACAACCAACCGAGTGTGCCGAATAGTCAACGTTCCACCCATGAGCAACCAGCATCAGACACTCGCTGATGTACTGGCCTCTGACCCGGACAAGTCCGAGTAAGAAGTGCTCCTTAGAAAGGAGGTGATCCAGCCGCACCTTCCGGTACGGCTACCTTGTTACGACTTCGTCCCAATCGCCAGTCCCACCTTCGACGATTCCCTCCCACAAGGGGTTGGGCCACCGGCTTCGGGTGTTACCGACTTTCGTGACGTGACGGGCGGTGTGTACAAGGCCCGGGAACGTATTCACCGCAGCAATGCTGATCTGCGATTACTAGCAACTCCGACTTCATGGGGTCGAGTTGCAGACCCCAATCCGAACTGAGACCGGCTTTTTGAGATTCGCTCCACCTCGCGGTATCGCAGCTCATTGTACCGGCCATTGTAGCACGTGTGCAGCCCAAGACATAAGGGGCATGATGACTTGACGTCGTCCCCACCTTCCTCCGAGTTGACCCCGGCAGTCTCCTGTGAGTCCCCATCACCCCGAAGGGCATGCTGGCAACACAGAACAAGGGTTGCGCTCGTTGCGGGACTTAACCCAACATCTCACGACACGAGCTGACGACAGCCATGCACCACCTGTACACCGACCACAAGGGGGACCCTGTCTCCAGGGTTTTCCGGTGTATGTCAAGCCTTGGTAAGGTTCTTCGCGTTGCGTCGAATTAAGCCACATGCTCCGCTGCTTGTGCGGGCCCCCGTCAATTCCTTTGAGTTTTAGCCTTGCGGCCGTACTCCCCAGGCGGGGAACTTAATGCGTTAGCTGCGGCACGGACGACGTGGAATGTCGCCCACACCTAGTTCCCAACGTTTACGGCGTGGACTACCAGGGTATCTAATCCTGTTCGCTCCCCACGCTTTCGCTCCTCAGCGTCAGTATCGGCCCAGAGATCCGCCTTCGCCACCGGTGTTCCTCCTGATATCTGCGCATTTCACCGCTACACCAGGAATTCCGATCTCCCCTACCGAACTCTAGCCTGCCCGTATCGAATGCAGACCCGGGGTTAAGCCCCGGGCTTTCACATCCGACGTGACAAGCCGCCTACGAGCTCTTTACGCCCAATAATTCCGGACAACGCTTGCGCCCTACGTATTACCGCGGCTGCTGGCACGTAGTTAGCCGGCGCTTCTTCTGCAGGTACCGTCACTCTCGCTTCTTCCCTGCTGAAAGAGGTTTACAACCCGAAGGCCGTCATCCCTCACGCGGCGTCGCTGCATCAGGCTTTCGCCCATTGTGCAATATTCCCCACTGCTGCCTCCCGTAGGAGTCTGGGCCGTGTCTCAGTCCCAGTGTGGCCGGTCGCCCTCTCAGGCCGGCTACCCGTCGTCGCCTTGGTAGGCCATCACCCCACCAACAAGCTGATAGGCCGCGGGCTCATCCTTCACCGCCGGAGCTTTCCACCACCAGACCATGCGGTCGGAGGTCGTATCCGGTATTAGACCCCGTTTCCAGGGCTTGTCCCAGAGTGAAGGGCAGATTGCCCACGTGTTACTCACCCGTTCGCCACTAATCCCCTCCCGAAGGAGGTTCATCGTTCGACTTGCATGTGTTAAGCACGCCGCCAGCGTTCGTCCTGAGCCAGGATCAAACTCTCCGTGAATGTTTACCGGTAATCCGGTGAACACACACGAGAGCGGAACGAGCGGACGGAATAGGTCCGGTCGTTCACAGCGTCCTCGCTGTGTGTGCCACCCCGACCGCTCGGGCCGTGGTGGACTTTCAAAGGAACCTCATCTCCATGATGGAGACGGGGTATCAACATATCTGGCGTTGACTTTTGGCACGCTGTTGAGTTCTCAAGGAACGGACGCTTCCTTTGTTCCTGTTTCACCAGGATCTCCGGGCGCTTCCCTTCGGTCTTGCGTTTCCGACTCTATCAGATCCTTGCGGGCCCGATTTTCGCCGGTGCGTTTCCGCCTTTCGGCTTCTTCGCGTTTCCAACCGTACCAGATCCGTTTCCGTGTCTGGCCCCTGTTGGAGCGGGTCGGCCGTTCGGCTTTCGCTTTCCGGCCTTTCCGACTCTAGCAGACCCGATTTCGTTCCGTTGCCGGTCCGAATTCGATTCCGATTCCCCGTCGGAGGGGGTTTGCCTTTCGGCTGATCCGACTTTATCAGATTGCTCTGGGTCGGAATTCCGCCTGATTTCGTGGGGTGCTCCGTGCGCAGAGGCGTGCGGTGCTTCCCGTTCAGGAGGAGACGTAAACGTACTGGAGCGGGGCGCCCGGATGCAAATCCGGGCGCCCCGCTCCTACTTGCGTACCTGCGTACGGCCCGGGGCGTCAGACCTCGACGACCACGGGGAGGATCATCGGGCGGCGGCGGTAGTTGTCCGACACCCACTTGCCGACCGAGCGGCGGATCAGCTGCTGGAGCTGGTGCGCGTCCGCGACACCGTCCTGGGCCGCCTTGGCCAGGGCCTCATCGATCTTGGGGACCACGCCCGACAGGGCGGAGTCCTCGATGCCGGAGCCGCGCGCATGCAGGTCCGGGCCTCCGACGATCTTGCCGGTGCTGCTGTCCACGACCACGAAGACCGAGATGATGCCTTCGTCGCCCAGGATGCGGCGGTCCTTGAGATGGGTTTCGGTGACATCGCCGACCGAGAGGCCGTCGACGTAGACGTAGCCCGCCTGGACCTTGCCGACGATCTTGGCGACGCCGCCGACCAGGTCGACGACGACACCGTCCTCGGCGATGACGATCCGTTCCTTGGGGACACCGGTCAGCGCCCCCAGTTCGGCGTTGGCGCGCAGATGGCGCCATTCGCCGTGGACCGGCATCAGGTTCTTCGGCTTGCAGATGTTGTAGAAGTACAGCAGCTCGCCGGCCGAGGCGTGGCCCGAGACATGGACCTTGGCGTTGCCCTTGTGGACGACGTCCGCGCCCCATCGGGTGAGGCCGTTGATCACGCGGTAGACCGCGTTCTCGTTGCCCGGGATGAGGGAGGACGCCAGGATCACGGTGTCGCCCTGGACGATCCGGATCTGGTGATCGCGGTTGGCCATCCGGGAGAGAGCGGCCATCGGCTCGCCCTGGGAGCCCGTGCAGACCAGCACGACCTCGTCGTCGGGGAGATCGTCGAGCGTCTTGACGTCGACGACCAGGCCGGCGGGGACCTTCAGGTAGCCCAGCTCGCGGGCGATGCCCATGTTGCGGACCATCGAACGTCCCACGAAGGCGACCCGGCGGCCATACTCGTGCGCGGCGTCGAGGATCTGCTGGATGCGGTGCACATGGCTGGCGAAGCTGGCGACGATGATGCGCTTCTGGGCGTTCGCGAAGACCGTGCGCAGGACGTTGGAGATGTCCCGCTCGGGCGGTACGAAGCCCGGGACCTCGGCGTTCGTGGAGTCGGAGAGGAGAAGGTCGATGCCTTCCTCGCCGAGCCGCGCGAACGCGGGGAGGTCGGTGAGCCGGCGGTCCAGCGGGAGCTGGTCCATCTTGAAGTCGCCGGTGTGGACGACCATGCCCGCGGGGGTGCGGATGGCGACGGCCAGCGCGTCCGGGATGGAGTGGTTGACGGCGACGAACTCGCAGTCGAAGGAGCCGATCCGCTCCGTGTGCCCCTCCTGCACCTCAAGGGTGTAGGGACGGATGCGGTGCTCCTGAAGCTTGGCCTCGATGAGCGCGAGGGTCAGCTTCGAGCCGATGAGAGGGATGTCCGGCTTCTCCCGCAGGAGGTAGGGGACACCACCGATGTGGTCTTCGTGGCCGTGGGTCAGCACGATGCCGTCGATGTCGTCGAGGCGATCCCTGATGGACGTGAAGTCCGGCAGGATCAGGTCGATTCCGGGCTGCTCCTCCTCGGGGAAGAGCACTCCGCAGTCGACGATCAGCAGCCGGCCGCCGTACTCGAAGACCGTCATGTTGCGGCCGATTTCACCCAGGCCGCCGAGGGGGGTGACGCGCAGGCCGCCCTTGGGAAGCTTCGGCGGGGCGCCGAGCTCAGGATGCGGATGACTCAAAAGACTCTCCTCACCACACACGCCACGCTGCCGTCGAGGGCACGTGGCGCGCATGACATTCGTGCACTTGCTATGAGGCGGTTGTTGGTCCGTATTCAGTTATGAAGTCTGTGATCAGAGCTGTACCCCGCCGGCGGCGAGATCGCGCGTGAGCTGTTCGGTCTCCTCGGGGGAGAGCTCCACGAGCGGCAGCCGCAGCGGACCGGCGGGCAGCCCCTGGAGGCCGAGGGCGGCCTTGGTCGTGATCACGCCCTGGGTGCGGAACATACCGGTGAAGACGGGCAGCAGCTTCTGGTGGATCTCGGTGGCCTTGGTGACATCGCCGTTGAGGTGGGCGTCCAGGAGGGCGCGCAGCTCGGGGGTGACGACATGGCCGACCACGGAGACGAAGCCGACGGCGCCGACCGAGAGCAGCGGGAGGTTGAGCATGTCGTCGCCGCTGTACCAGGCGAGGCTGGAGCGGGCGATGGCCCAGCTGGCGCGGCCGAGGTCTCCCTTGGCGTCCTTGTTGGCGACGATCCGGGGGTGCTCGGCGAGCCGGACGATGGTCTCGGTGTTGATCGGGACGCCGCTGCGGCCGGGGATGTCGTAGAGCATGACCGGCAGGTCGGTGGCGTCGGCGATGGCCGTGAAGTGCCGGAGCAGGCCCTCCTGCGGGGGCTTGCTGTAGTACGGCGTCACCGCGAGCAGGCCGTGGGCGCCGGCGTCCTGGGCGGCGCGGGCCAGCTCCAGGCTGTGGCGGGTGTCGTTGGTACCGGCTCCGGCCACCACAAAGGCGCGATCGCCGACCGCATCGACCACCGCGCGCACCAGCTGGGCTTTCTCCGCATCGCTGGTGGTCGGGGACTCTCCGGTGGTGCCGTTGACGACGAGGCCGTCATTGCCGGCGTCCACCAGGTGGGCAGCCAGCCGCTGTGCGCCGTCGAGATCGAGGGCGCCATCCGGCGTGAACGGCGTGACCATGGCGGTCAGCACCCGCCCGAAGGGGGTCTGCGGTGTGGAAGTCGGAGCCATGGGTCCCACGCTACTCGTAGCTCACCGCGGGATGCGCCTCTGGGGAGCAGGGATGTGGACTCCGGCACTGCCTGCTCGGGGGTTCAAGCAGTGCCGGGTCCGTCTGTTCAGCGTAGATGAACTTCTCAAAATGCCGCAATCCGGACACTTCGCACGTCTGTCCTGCGCGCTCCGGTATCCGGCCGCAACCTGGGCCTTACGGAGCGATCCGGCCGTTCGCATTGAATGCGCCGTACGTGAGCGGCATGAGCTTGGCCCAGTGCGCCTCCATCAGCTCGCCGACCATTTCGATCTCGCGCTGCGGGAAGGACGGCACCTTCGCCTGCTCGTGCTGGGTGCGCAGGCCGAGGAAGTGCATCAGGGAGCGGGCGTTACAGGTGGCGTACATGGAGGAGAACAGGCCGACCGGGAGCACCGCGCGGGCGACCTCGCGGGCGACGCCGGCGGCGAGCATCTCCTGGTACGCCTCGTAGGCCCGGCGGTAGGAGTCCTCCATGACGCGGCCGGTGAGCTCGTGCTGCGCCTGGGTGCCCTCGACGAATTCGTACTTCCCGGGGCGGCCCTGCTGGACGAGCTTGCGGGACTCACCGGGGACATAGAAGACCGGCTCCAGCTGGCGGTAGCGGCCGGACTCCTCGTTGTACGACCAGCCGACGCGGTGCCGCATGAACTCGCGGAAGACGAAGATCGGCGCGCTGATGAAGAACGTCATGGAGTTGTGCTCGAAGGGGCTGCCGTGCCGGTCCCGCATGAGGTAGTTGATCAGGCCCTTGGAGCGCTCCGGGTCCTTCTGCAGCTCCTCCAGGGACTGCTCACCGGCCGTGGAGACCCGGGCCGCCCACAGCACGTCGCTGTCCGCGGCGCTGTGCTTGACCAGCTCGACCGTCACCTCGCTCCGGAAGCTGACGGCTGCACTGTCGGGGCTCTCAGTGCTCTCGGCGGGGGTCTGGGACACCGGCGGTTCCTTCCAATCGATCCTCGTGCCCGACCACCCTACGGCCCGCCACTGACAGTCCGGGAAACACCGCGTGATGCCGCGTTAGCCGCAAAACGGGCGCGCCATGGCGGCGCGCGGAGCGGCCGTTGATATTTTTCACAGAAGTCCCTGAAAACGGGCACCAACCGCACGCCACAAACGTCTAACCCTGTGACAGTGCCCACTTCGAGGTTCCTAGGAGAGCCCGCTCATGTTCCGCCGGCGAGAGCCCGTCCCGTTCGCCTTCGTTGCCGAGGCAGACCGGTTCCGCAGCAATGTCACTCCCCCGCCGCGGCAGCGCGCCTCGCGCGCGCAGCTCCTCGGCCAGTCTCTCATCACGCTGACAGTCGTGGGCGGCCTGGCCGGCGCCCTGCTGTTCGGCGTTCCCGCACTGCAGCAGGACAGCTCCGGTTCGAGCCGGGTGCATCAGTCCGAGGCATCACATCGCTGAACGGGCGGGCGGGGCGTGCCGCGAAGTGGTTCCGCTCCGCCGGTCCCGATAGCCTCACCGGTCACAGCTTCCGTGCGTGCCCATGAGTGAGGATCAGCCGTGCCCCTGCCCTTCCTGACGGCCGACCGCGACCTCGATCCCGACACCCGAACCGCGGATTCGGCCGCGCTTGCGCATGACGAGCCCGACCACTGGCGCCGTCCCTACCGCCCCGGACCGTGGCGGGTAGGGGCGGCGGCGGTGTTTTTGCTGCTCGCCTCGTTCGTGCTGATCTCCGCATTGATCATCGCGATGACCGGCTCGCTGCCCGGCGCCGCGGCCTGTGCGGTGGTGGGGGCAGCGATGATCACCCTGGCCCTGCGCCTGTTGCGGGTCGGGGTGTGGGTGAGCGCGCTCGGCCTGCGGCAGGTGAATCTGCTGCGTACGACGACCGAGCCCTGGAGCGCCGTCGCCTCCGTGCAAACGCGCCAGCAGCCGGTGCGCTGGCTGGGGCTGCCGCGGACGGTGCAGGGACAGGCGCTGATCATCGAGCGGACGCAGGGCGAACCACTGCGGTCCCTGCTCACGGACCACAACGGCGACTTCCTCTCCCGCCCGGAGGCGTTCGAGCGGGCCGCGGATGTGCTGGAGGCCTGGGCGGCGGAGTACCGCGCCTGAAGCCCGGTGCCGTGGGACCGCCCACCGCGCCGGCCCCCGCCGCGCCTGCCCCGTAGAACCGCCGGATCCGGCCCCGTGAGGACCGGACCGGCCGTCCCTGAGCGCCCGTACCCCGCCCTACGCGGCCGGTACGGGCTTGTCGTCGTGCAGGGCGATGGCGCGCTGCATTGCCTTCCGGGCGCGCGGGGTGTCCCGGGCGTCGTGGTAGGCGACCGCGAGCCGGAACCACGTACGCCAGTCGCCGGGAGCGTCCTCCGTCTCGGCCTGCCGCCGGGCGAAGACCTCATCGGCGGCGTCCCGGTCGATCCGGCCGCCGGGGGTCCGGGCCGGCTCGTCGGCCGGCAGACCGCCCTCGGCCTCCAGGGCGTGCGCCAGCCGGTGGGCGTCACGCGCGAAGCGGGTGTTGTGCCAGAGGAACCAGGCGCCGATGCACGGCAGCACGAAGGCCACCACGCCCATGCCCATGGCGGCCGGCTCGCCGGTCATCAGGAGGAGTACCCCCTCCAGCGCCACCACCCCGAAGACGAGGACCAGCACGGTGGCGAGGAAGAAGTACGTGATCTTTCCGCCCATACCCGTCAGCCCAGGTCGAGGAAGTTTTCCAGGCCCACGGTCAGGCCCGGAGTGGTGACCACGCGACGCACACCGAGCAGGATGCCCGGCATGAAGCTGCTGTGGTGGAGGGAGTCGTGGCGGATGGTGAGGGTTTCGCCCTCCCCGCCGAGCAGCACCTCCTGGTGCGCCAGCAGACCGCGCAGCCGAACGGAGTGCACGGGGATGCCGTCCACGTCCGCGCCACGGGCGCCGTCCAGCGCGGTGGTGGTGGCGTCCGGCTGCGGGGCGCAGCCGGCCTCCTCCCGTGCCTCGGCGATCAGCTGGGCGGTGCGGGCGGCGGTGCCGGACGGGGCGTCCGCCTTCTTCGGGTGGTGCAGCTCGACGATCTCGGCCGACTCGAAGAAGCGGGCCGCCTGCTGCGCGAACCGCATGGTCAGCACCGCGCCGATGGAGAAGTTCGGGGCGATGAGCACGCCCGCCCCGGGCGAGGCGGCGAGCGAGGTGCGCAGCTGCGCCAGGCGCTCATCGGTCCAGCCGGTCGTCCCGACCACCGCATGGATGCCGTGCCGCACACAGAAGTCGAGGTTCCCCATCACGGCACCGGGGTTGGTCAGCTCGACCACGACCTGGGCGCCGGCCTCGACCAGCGTCTCCAGCTTGTCGCCCCGGCCGAGCCCGGCCACCAGCTCCATGTCGTCGGCGGCCTCGACGGCCCGTACGGCCTCGGAGCCGATGCGTCCCTGGGCTCCCAGTACGGCCACGCGCAGCTTGCTCATCGTTTCCCGTCCTTCTCTTGGTGGTGTCGCGGGGGCCTAGGCGACGATGTCGTCCAGCCGGGCCGCCTGCCGGTCCTTCAGGGGGCCGATGACGGACAGCGAGGGCCGGGTACCCAGCACCTCGCGGGCCACCTCGCGCACCTCGTCCGGGGTGACGGCCGCGATCCGCGTCAGCATCTCGTCGACCGACATCTGTTCGCCCCAGCACAGCTCGCTCTTGCCGAGGCGGTGCATCAGCGCTCCGCTGTCCTCCAGGCCGAGGACGGTGGACCCGCGCAGCTGTCCGACCGCGCGGCGGATCTCGTCGTCGGTGAGGCCGTGGGACGCCACCTGGTCGAGTTCGTCGCGGCAGATCTTGAGGACGTCCTGCACTTGGTTCGGACGGCAGCCGGCGTAGACGCCGAAGAGCCCGCAGTCGGCGAAGCCGGAGGTGTAGGAGTACACGCTATAGGCCAGGCCGCGCTTCTCGCGGACCTCCTGGAAGAGGCGCGAGCTCATCCCGCCGCCCAGGGCGGTGTTCAGTACGCCCATCGCCCAGCGGCGGTCGTCGGTGCGCGCCAGCCCCGGCATCCCGAGGATCACATGGGCCTGCTCGGTCTTGCGGTTGAGCAGTTCGACGCGGCCGGCGGCCTTGATGGCGCGGGTACCGGAGCGCGGCGCGATCGGGGCGGCGTCCGTACGGTCCAGGGCCCCGGCCTGCTCGAAGGCGCGGCGGACCAGGCGGACGACCTTGGCGTGGTCGAGGTTGCCGGCGGCCGTGACGACGAGGTGCGTGGGGTCGTAGTGCTTCTTGTAGAAGCGGCGGATGCGCTCGGGGGTGAGGGCATTGACGGTGTCGACGGTGCCCAGGACCGGGCGGCCGAGCGGGGTGTCGCCGAGCATGGTGTGCGCGAACAGGTCGTGCACGCAGTCGCCGGGGTCGTCCTCGGTCATCGCGATCTCTTCGAGGATGACGCCGCGCTCGGCGTCCACGTCCTCGGCCTCGACCAGCGAGCCGGTCAGCATGTCGCACACCACGTCGATGGCGAGCGGCAGATCGCTGTCCAGCACCCGCGCGTAGTAGCAGGTGTACTCCTTCGCGGTGAAGGCGTTCATCTCGCCGCCGACCTCGTCGATCGCGGCGGAGATGTCCAGGGCGCTGCGCCGCTCGGTGCCCTTGAAGAGCAGGTGCTCGAGGTAGTGCGTGGCGCCGTTGAGCGACGGGGTCTCGTCGCGGGAGCCGACGTGCGCCCAGATGCCGAAGGTGACGGAGCGGACCGTGGGCAGCGTCTCGGTGACGACCCGCAGCCCGCCGGGGAGGGTGGTCCGGCGGACCGTGCCGGCCCCCGCGGTGCCCTTGAGAAGCGTTTGGGTACGGGCGACGGCCCGCCCCTCCGAAGAGGTGCGGGCCGTCGTCGCGTGCGTACGGGACGTCACTTGGCGGCGTCGTCCTTCTCGTCCGCGGCCTTGTCCTCGTCCTCGATCACGGGGATCAGGGAGAGCTTGCCGCGCTGGTCGATCTCGGCGATCTCGACCTGGACCTTGGCGCCCACGGCGAGCACGTCCTCGACGTTCTCCACGCGCTTGCCACCGGCGAGCTTGCGGATCTGCGAGATGTGCAGCAGGCCGTCCTTGCCCGGGAGCAGGGAGACGAACGCACCGAAGGTGGTGGTCTTGACGACCGTGCCCAGGTAGCGCTCGCCGACCTCCGGCATGGTCGGGTTGGCGATGCCGTTGATCGTGGCGCGGGCGGCCTCGGCGGCCGGGCCGTCGGCGGCACCGATGTAGATCGTGCCGTCGTCCTCGATCGTGATGTCGGCGCCGGTGTCCTCCTGGATCTGGTTGATCATCTTGCCCTTGGGGCCGATGACCTCACCGATCTTGTCCACCGGGATCTTGACGGTGATGATCCGCGGGGCGTTCGGGGACATCTCGTCCGGAACGTCGATGGCCTCGTTCATGACGTCGAGGATGTGCAGACGCGCGTCACGGGCCTGCTTCAGCGCGGCGGCCAGGACCGAGGCGGGGATGCCGTCGAGCTTGGTGTCGAGCTGCAGCGCGGTCACGAACTGCTTGGTGCCGGCGACCTTGAAGTCCATGTCACCGAAGGCGTCCTCCGCACCGAGGATGTCGGTGAGGGCGACGTAGTGGGTCTGGCCGTCGATCTCCTGGGAGATCAGGCCCATGGCGATACCGGCGACCGGGGCCTTGAGGGGCACACCGGCGTTCAGCAGCGACATGGTCGAGGCGCAGACCGAGCCCATGGACGTCGAGCCGTTGGAGCCCAGCGCCTCGGAGACCTGGCGGATCGCGTAGGGGAACTCCTCGCGGGTCGGCAGGACCGGCACGATGGCGCGCTCGGCGAGCGCGCCGTGGCCGATCTCGCGGCGCTTGGGGGCGCCCACACGGCCGGTCTCACCGACGGAGTACGGCGGGAAGTTGTAGTTGTGCATGTAGCGCTTGCGGGTCACCGGGGAGAGGGTGTCCAGCTGCTGCTCCATGCGGAGCATGTTGAGGGTGGTGACGCCCAGGATCTGGGTCTCGCCACGCTCGAACAGCGCGGAGCCGTGCACCCGCGGGATGGCCTCGACCTCGGCGGCGAGCGTACGGATGTCCGTGACGCCGCGGCCGTCGATGCGCTTCTTCTCCTTGATGACGCGCTCGCGGACCAGGCTCTTGGTCAGCGAACGGTACGCGGCGGAGATCTCCTTCTCGCGGCCCTCGAACTGCGGGAGCAGCTTCTCGGCGGCGACGCCCTTGACGCGGTCCAGCTCGGCCTCGCGGTCCTGCTTGCCGGCGATGGTCAGCGCCTGGGAGAGCTCGTCCTTGACCGCGGCGGTGAGCGCCTCGAGGACGTCGTCCTGGTAGTCGAGGAAGACCGGGAACTCACCGACGGGCTTGGCGGCCTTGGCGGCGAGGTCCGACTGGGCCTTGCACAGGACCTTGATGAAGGGCTTGGCGGCTTCCAGACCGGCGGCGACGACCTCTTCGGTCGGGGCCTCGGCGCCGTCCTTGACCAGCTGGATGGTCTTCTCGGTGGCCTCGGCCTCGACCATCATGATCGCGACGTCGCCGTCCGGGAGGACGCGGCCGGCCACGACCATGTCGAAGACGGCGTCCTCGAGCTCGGTGTGGGTCGGGAACGCCACCCACTGGCCGTTGATCAGCGCGACACGGGTGCCGCCGACCGGGCCGGAGAAGGGCAGGCCGGCCAGCTGCGTGGAGCAGGAGGCGGCGTTGATCGCGACCACGTCGTAGAGGTGGTCGGGGTTGAGCGCCATGACCGTCTCGACGATCTGGATCTCGTTGCGCAGGCCCTTCTTGAAGGAGGGGCGCAGCGGCCGGTCGATCAGCCGGCAGGTGAGGATGGCGTCCTCGGAGGGCCGGCCCTCACGGCGGAAGAAGGAACCGGGGATCTTCCCGGCTGCGTACATCCGCTCCTCGACGTCGACGGTCAGCGGGAAGAAGTCCAGCTGGTCCTTCGGCGTCTTGGACGCGGAGGTGGCCGACAGCACCATGGTGTCGTCGTCCAGGTAGGCCACGGCGGAGCCGGCGGCCTGCTTGGCCAGGCGGCCCGTCTCGAAGCGGATGGTGCGGGTGCCGAAGGGGCCGTTGTCGATCACGGCTTCGGCGTAGTGGGTCTCGTTCTCCACCAGGGATATCTCCTCGTCTGCGTCTGCTGCCCGTATGGCTGCAGACCGTCTTCGGTGGAGCGCCGGTGCGGGCCGGTCTTCGATCGAAGCACCCGGAGTGATGACACATGGCGTCCATGGATCGTCCGGGGGCCACTACCGAGGACCGGCGGCCAGGAGGCGCTCCTACCGCGTTCAGTTTTGCGATATGGCACCAGACTACAAAGCTTCCGTCCACCATGAGGCGGCGTGAGTGTCCGGTGCGTACGGCAAAGGGAGCGGCCCCTGACGGGAACCGCTCCCTCTACGGCGTCCTTACTTGGCGCCCGCCGCGCCGCGGCGGATGCCCAGGCGCTCGACCAGCGCACGGAAGCGCGTGATGTCCTTCTTCGCCAGGTACTGCAGCAGGCGGCGGCGCTGGCCGACGAGCAGCAGCAGACCACGGCGGGAGTGGTGGTCGTGCTTGTGGGTCTTGAGGTGCTCGGTCAGGTCCGAGATGCGGCGGGAGAGCATCGCGACCTGGACCTCGGGGGAGCCGGTGTCACCCTCCTTGGTGGCGAACTCGGCCATGATCTGCTTCTTCGTAGCGGCGTCGAGCGACACGCGGTACTCCTCAGGGTTCCGGCCGGTGAGCGCCCCTGGTTTACCTCACAGGGAATCTTGGATGACTCATCCGGACCGTCACACAGCGTACCAGCTCAAAACGGCCCCCCGACCGGGTGGTCGGGGGGCCGCTGAGCAGGCCGGTGAGCGGGGGCCTCAGCTGGTGGTGAGACCGCGCACCTTGCCGTACACGTCCAGGACCGCCAGGCACAGCGGTACCAGGGAGAGCAGGACCAGGCCGTCGAAGATGTCGAAGATCCGGCCCCAGAAGGGGGTGACACCCTTCTGGGGGACGATCAGGCCGACGGCGACCAGGAGGGCGGCGCCCGCCGCGATGCTGCCGGAGAACCAGACGGTGTGGATGTTCAGCGGACCGGAGTCCTGGTAGCGGGCCAGATCGATGAACATTTCCGTCGGCGGGTTCAGCGCGATGCCCAGGATGAGCAGGACGATCGTGAGGATGCCGGCGATGGTCAGGCAGGCGACCTGCGCGGTGTAGTCGAAGAGCCGGGCACGGAGCATGATCGTGATACCGGCGGCCAGCGCCAGCAGCTGGGCCCACACGTTGTCCGAGAAGCCGAGGACCACGCCGGCCGAGCCGACGGTCAGGGCGGAGCAGCCGGCGACGAGGCCGAGCAGCAGCTCGTGCCCGCGCTTGGCCTGGTTGCCGATCTTGACGAAGTCGACGGACTCGGTCTCGCCGCCGTTGTCGTAGGAGCCCTTGGCGATCTGGTCGGGCGACTTGTAGCCGATGGGCAGCCGGGCGAAGCGTGCGGAGAGGCCGGGCAGCCAGGCGACCAGGGCGATGGAGACGACGGCGGTGACGGCGGCGACCTCGCTGGGCGCGGCGTCGGTGAGGATCGCGGCGAAGACCGCGAGGGTCCCCGTGGCGGCCAGGAACGCGGCGGCGACGAAGGGGGCGTCACCGCGCGGCAGCATGACGACCAGCAGCACGGAGGCGATCAGTACGGTCACACAGCCGACGAGGAGGTGCAGCCGGCCGGGGTCGGCTCCGGCGTCGACGGGGAAGATGCCGGAGCCGGCGAGCAGGAGGTGCGGGAGCGCGGCCAGGCCCAGCGCGATGGAGGAGCCGTGGTCGTCGTAGACACGGGCGCGGACGCCGGAGAGCGCGACCAGCACGATGCCGACGACACCGGCGATGATGCCGGGCAGGCGGTGCATGTCGCGGTGCTCGGGGTTGGACACCCACAGGGCGAACGCCATCATGACGAGCAGCAGCACACCCGCGGTGAGGCCGACGACGCGCATGAGGTCGTCGCTCCAGCGGTTGCGGTTGCGCTTGACCGCGGAGGCGACGGCGTCGGAGACATCGTCGAAGACCGGGAGCGGCAGCGATTCGGCGAACGGCTTCAGAAGAAGAAGGTCGCCGTCGAGGATCTGCTGCTGCGCCAGAGACTGTCCGGCGTCAAGAACCGTGCCGTCGCGGCGTACTAGGTGATATCCGGTCGGAGCGCCCTCCGCCTGCGACTGACCGGAGAGCCTCAGGATCTCCGGATAAATGTCGACGAGTGCGACGTCCTCCGGCAGAGCCACGTCAATCCGTGCATCGGGCGCGGCGACTGTGACCCGGCAAAAGCCGGTGCCAGTGCTCGTGCTCACCTGGCGGTTCCCCCTATCCGTTGGGCGTTTTGTCGCGTCGCGCGCCTTCTATAGAGAGCCGTCACTTCGGGGCTGTGGGCACGCTCGCGAGGCGTCAGCGTACCGTCCAATTCAGCGCTCGCCCCACCCACCCCGAGACTTGACGGTTAACAGTAGGATCAACGCCTGGTTCGGGCCAAGCACTTGGTCCGGGGGGACCGTCGAATCCAACGGGGGCGGTCCGAGACTGCGAGATGCATGAAGGACTGATGCCTCGGTGAGCGTTGTCATCGTCAAGCGCCCGCCCCGCGCGCTGCCACCCGAAGTTCCCTCCGAGGAGGTGACACTCGAGGCGCCCCCGGAGCTTCCGCGTGAGGGCGAATCAGAAAACATGCTGATGACCCTTATGCCCATGATGGGTATGGCGTCTTCGGCGGGATTCTTGTTCATGGGCAACCAGCCGTTCATGAAAATCATGGGCGGCTTTATGGTGGCGTCCACCCTGGCAATGGCGATCGTGCAGATCGTCAAAGCCCGCCAAGGGCCTTCCGGGCAAATGCTTCAGGAGCGCCAGGATTACCTCAAGTACCTTACGCAGAAGCGGAAAGAGGTGCGGCGCACCGCGCGCAAGCAGCGGGACGCGCAGCTGTTCACCCACCCCGACCCGAGCCAGTTGTGGTCGATCGTGGCCGAGGGCAAACGGGTGTGGGAGCGCCGGGCGGGCGATCCGGACTTCGGGCAGGTGCGACTGGGGCTGGGGCCGCAGCAGCTGGCCACTCCCCTGCGGGCTCCGGAGACCGCTCCGGTCGACGAGCTGGAGCCGCTCACCGCGCATGCGATGAAGGAATTCCTCGACAAGCACGGGCAGCTGGACGATCTGCCCCTCGCGGTCTCGCTGCGCGCCTTCTACCACCTGACCGTCTCCGGCGACCCGGACACGGTCTACGGCGCCTCGCGCGCCATCGTCGCCCAGCTGTGCACCCTGCACTCGCCCGAGGACCTGGTGGTGGCCGTCGTCGCCGCGCCCGGTGCGCAGGCGGAGTGGGAGTGGACCAAGTGGCTGCCGCAGGTGCAGCACAAGACGACGGACGGCGCGGGCACCCGCCGGCTGGTCGTCGGTGACCTCGGTGAGATCGAGGAGCTGCTGGCGGACGAGCTGGAGGGCCGCGGCCGGTTCAACCCGCAGGGCACCCCGGTGACCGACGCCCCGCATGTGCTGGTCGTGCTGGACGGCGGCGAGGTGCCGATGGATTCGGTGATCGCCGGGGCCGAGGGCCTGCAGGGCGTCACCATCCTGGAGGTCGTCCCGGGCGATCTGGACGAGATCCGCGGCGGTCTGGCCGTCCAGGTGTGGCCGGGCAAGCTGGTGCTGGAGTCGGCGGGCGGCGCGGTCTACCACGGCGTCTGCGACACCCTGTCGATCGCCGAGTCGGAGGCGCTGGCGCGCCAGCTGGCCCCGCTGCGAGCGGGCTCCGGCGCGGACGGCGAGGAGCCGCTGCTGTCGAACCTGGACTTCACCGACCTGCTGAACCTCGGTGACGCCGGTTCCGTCGATGTGTCGCGTACCTGGCGGCCGCGCACGCTCCACGAGCGGCTGCGGGTGCCGATCGGCGTCGACAAGGACGGCCAGCCCGTCATGCTCGACATCAAGGAGGCCTCGCAGGAGGGCATGGGCCCGCACGGCCTGTGTGTCGGTGCGACCGGTTCCGGTAAGTCCGAGGTGCTGCGCACCCTGGTGCTGGCGCTCGCGGTCACCCACTCCTCGGAAACCCTCAACTTCATCCTGGCGGACTTCAAGGGTGGCGCCACCTTCACCGGTATGTCGGACATGCCGCACGTCGCGGCGGTCATCACCAACCTCGGTGAGGACGTCACGCTGATCGACCGCATGCGCGACTCGATCACCGGTGAACTCCAGCGCCGTCAGGAGCTGCTGCGCTCGGCGGGCAACTACGCCAACATCACCGACTACGAGAAGGCGCGTGCCGCGGGCGCCCCGCTGGACCCGCTGCCCTCGCTGGTGATGGTGCTCGACGAGTTCTCCGAGCTGCTGACCGCCAAGCCCGACTTCATCGACATGTTCATCCAGATCGGCCGTATCGGCCGGTCGATGGGTGTGCACATGCTGCTCGCCTCGCAGCGCCTGGAAGAGGGCAAGCTGCGCGGCCTGGACACCTTCCTGTCCTACCGGCTGGGTCTGCGGACCTTCTCCGCGGCGGAGTCGCGGACCGCGATCGGGGTGCCGGACGCCTACCACCTGCCGAACGTCCCCGGTTCCGGCATCCTCAAGTACGACACCGAGACGATGGTCCAGTTCAAGGCCGCGTACGTCTCGGGCCCGTACCGCGGTCCCGGTGCCGGCGGCGGTGCCGGCGGCAGCCGGACGAACCGGCTGCCGGTGCCGTTCACGGCGGCCCCGGTCGTCGAGCAGATCATCGAGGACCCCACGCCGGTCGCGCCGGCCGAGCCGGAGCAGGACGACGCGCTGGCCGACACCGTGCTCGACGTCATCGTCCAGCGCATGCAGGGCCAGGGCCCGCCGGCGCACCAGGTGTGGCTGCCGCCGCTGGACGAGGCGCCCACGGTCAACCAGCTGCTGCCGACGCTCGCGGTCACGCCCGAACGGGGTGTGCACGCACCGGAGTACACCGCGCTCGGCAAGCTGGTGGTGCCGGTCGCGCTGGTGGACAAGCCGTTCGAGCAGCGGCGTGACGTGATGTACCTGGACTTCTCCGCGGGCGCCGGTCACGGCCTGGTCGTGGGTGGTCCGCAGTCCGGTAAGTCCACGCTGATCCGGTCCGCCATCGCCTCGTTCGCGCTCACCCACACCCCGTCCGAGGTGCAGTTCTACTGCCTCGACTTCGGTGGCGGCGGCATGCTGACCATGGAGGGCCTGCCGCACATCGGCGGCGTCGCCTCGCGTCTGGACTCGGAGAAGGTGCGCCGTACGGTCTCCGAGGTCGTCGGCATCCTCAACGAGCGGGAGGAGTTCTTCCGCGCCAACAACATCGACTCGATCGGGACCTACCGCCAGCGGCGGGCCTCGGGCGCCTACCCCGACCAGAAGTGGGGCGACGTCTTCCTGGTCATCGACGGCTGGGCGACGTTCAAGACCGACTACGAGCAGATGGACCCGGTGATCCTGGACATCGCCGCCCGGGGTCTCGGTTTCGGTGTCCACCTGATCATCGCCGGTGCGCGCTACACCGAGGTGCGGCCCGCGCTGCGCGACCAGCTCCTCAACCGCGTCGAGCTGCGCCTGGGTGACCCGATGGAGTCGGAGTTCGACCGCAAGCGCGCGGAGAACGTGCCGATGGGCAAGCCCGGTCGCGGTATGTCCCCCGAGAAGCTCGACTTCCTGGCGGCGCTGCCGCGGCTGGACGGGATGAGCGACCCGGAGACGCTGAGCGAGGGCATTGCGAACCTGGTGTCGACGGTCAGCGAGCACTGGCAGGGCGAGCCCGCCCCCGCGGTGCGGATGCTGCCGACGATGCTGCACGTCAACGAGCTGCCCAAGGGCAACGACTACCCGGATCACGGCATCGCGATCGGGGTCGACGAGACCACGCTGTCGCCGGCGTTCATCGACTTCGAGACCGACCCGCTGCTGGTCATCTACGGCGAGAGCGAGTCGGGCAAGTCGTCGCTGCTGCGCCTGCTGACCAAGCAGATCGCCGAGCGGTACCCCTCCGACAAGGCGCTGATGGTGGTCTCCGACTACCGTCGCGCGCTGCTCGGCGAGGTCCCCGAGAGCCATCTGTACAAGTACTGCGCCGCGGGACCGCAGTTGCAGGAGGTCATCACCGGTCTGGCCGGTTCGCTGGGCCGCCGGATGCCGGGCCCGGACGTCACGCCGGAACAGCTGCGCAACCGCAGCTGGTACGACCTGCCGGACGCGTTCGTGATCGTGGACGACTACGACCTGGTGGCGACCAGCAGCGGCAACCCGCTGCAGCCGCTGCTGGAGTACCTGCCGTTCGCCCGTGACCTGGGTCTGCGCCTGATCATCGCGCGCAGCTCCTCGGGCGCCGGACGGTCGTCCTTCGAGCCGGTGATGCAGCGCACCAAGGAGCTCGGTGCGCAGGGTCTGATCCTGTCCGCCGACCCGGCCGAGGGCCCGCTGATGGGCAACGTCAAGGGCCAGCGCCTGACGCCGGGACGGGCGACGTTCATCACGCGCAAGCGCGGTGCGCAGCTGGTCCAGACGGGCTGGCTGCCGCCGAACAGCCGCTGACCGGTCCGTACGCCACAACGGCGGTGGGGCGCCCCTCCTGGGAGGGGCGCCCCACCGCCGTTTCGTCTGTGCGGCCGGTGCGCCCGGTGCGCCCGGTGCGCCCGCGCAGTACGTACGTGCCGGGCGTGCCGGGCGTGCCGGGACGGATGCGTCAGCCGAAGGCTCCGTGGCGGGTGATGTCGGGTCCGGGACCGCCGGGTGCACTGCCGGGAGCGTCGCCGCCGGACGGCGCGGGGGCCTGGGGCTTCGGGGCGTCGGCGGTGGTGGGCGCCGCGGCCCGGGGGGCGGGCTCGGCGGCGGGGGCTGCCGTTTCCTTCTTCCGCGGCCCGGCCTTGAGGTCTTGTTCATGGCCCGGCGCCGACGCCGAAGCCGGCCCCGGCTCCGACTCCGCCCCGGCCGGCCGGCCCCGTACCCCCTTGGCGACGCCCTCGCCGCCCCGCCTCGTGGCCTCGCCGCCTTGCGCCGGGCCGAACGGGTCGGGCCCCTGCGCCGCCGTGGAGGTCGCCCATTCGTGCCGTACGGGCGGCCGCTGTCCCTGGCCGCCGCCCCCACCGCGCCTGCCGAACGCGCCGCCGAGACCGTTCGCGAGCTGGCCGAGCGCCATGAAGCCGTAGGCGATCTCGGGGCCGGACGACGACTGCGCGCCGTCGGCCGCGTGGTGCACCGGTGGTGTGCCGTGGTCCTTGCCGGCCTGGTCGTCGGCGGGCTGCGCGGCGGCGGTCTCCAGGTCGGCGGCGGCCAGTTCGAAGACCGGCAGGGAATCGTCGACGGACCGCTTGAGGCGGTGCCACTCCCCCGCGAACGCCTCACCGGCCGGGCCGTGCCAGTTGGCCGCGGCCGCGGTGCCGACGTGCCGGTCCAGATCGCGGACCAGGCCGTCGAGGTGCTTGCCCATCTCCCGCCAGCCGGCCGCCGCTTCCCGCAGGGCCTCGGGATTTCCTCGCTCGCTCACTGGACGCTCCGCATCATCTCGGCCAGCTCTTCCTCGGCCGCCTGCGCATTCGCGGCGGTCTCCTTGATGCCTCGGCCGACCTCCGCGAGGCGCTGCTGCAGCTGGACGAGCGCCTGCTCGGCCTGCTCGTACCGCTCGCGGTGGGACCGGGCCGCCTCGTCGCTGCCGAATCCGTCCCGCAGGGCCTCGGCATCCGCCCGCCGCCTGAATGCGGCAAGCTGCCGGCTCAGTTCTTCCGCACGTATCTCGAAGGTCGCACCGAGTCTGTGCAACTCCTCGGTACTGAGCCGGACTTCATCGGACATCATTTCTCCCCGAATTGCATGACGGCTACCTGCCGGCATGGCTTCAGGTCTAGCACACTCGCAATAGGCCCGAAGCCCTCTGCGCAGCGGGCGGGCGGCGCCTCACGGAATTCGGCATGCCGCAATATCCGGCAATACCGACAACCCCCGCCTTGACGCCCCGTTCACACCCGTCATTAGACTTCGGCACGCCGGTGCCGCACTCGCGGCCTGTGCCATCACATTCAAGGGGGCAGACATGAGCAATGAGCGGCAGATCCAGGACGAAGACCTGATGGACGTCGCCCATGATCCCGAGCAGGCGCACCGGCTGCGCAAGGCGCTGAAGGTCCTGGCGGACAACCCCCATGTCGGCGGCAAGCTCCAGGAGATGGCCCAGGAGGTGCTCTCCGGGCGTATCGGCATGAAGGACGCCATCGCGACGCCGGGGTACATGGACGCCCTGGGCGACCGGATGAACGAGATCCGGCGGGCCGCGGAGAACCAGACCATGGCCGAGCGCGAGGAGTCCCGCGAGAAGTTCGCCGCATGGCAGAAGGAGCAGGAGGCCAAGGAGGACGAGGAGCGCGCGGAGCGTGACGGCCCTTCCGGCGCCCTCGTGACCGCCCCGCGGCGCGGCGGCCGGAGCGGCGGGCACCGGGACTGACCCGAGGCGCCCGCGCCGGCGGTCACCGAAATCCGTTCACCCCGCACGGAAAACCGCCACGGAAGAAAGCAGATCGACCGCCGCATCATTCGGAACGGATCTGCTTTCTTTCCGCACATGGTGATCTCGATTTCTCCACATCGGGCCCCGGGGACAACTCACTTCGCGCTTCCCCGCCCGTCTTCCGTTACGACCGCCGCACACCGGCCCCGGCCTGCCGGTTTCAGTTACGGAACAGTCGCCACCACGCCACCCTCCGCGTACGGAACGGATCATAGGATCGAGCCGGAACACGCAGGAATCCACAAAGGTGGAGTCGGGATTGATCGGGGACGAGGAAGCCATGAGCGCCTCAGGCGAAGGAAAAGCCGCGGCCGCCGGATATGCACCACATCCGTACGTCGGCGGTCGCACCGCCGTGCTCCGCGCGCTCGCGGCCTGGCGCATGCGGTGGCCGGGTGCGCCGCGCGTCATCGTGCTCACCGGCAACCCGGGCAGCGGACGTTCGCGCCTGGTCACCGGCTTCCTGATGATGTGCGACCCGGGCCGCCGCAAGCAGTTGCCGCTGGACGATCTGGACCCGGCGACGGTGCCCCCCGACCTCCCGGAGCCCGCCGTACCGAGCCCCGCGGGACGTACCGCGGCACAGCTGTTGCGGCTCATCTCCGGTCATTTCGGGCTGAGCGCCGACCGCGACGACGACATCTTCACCGAACTCGCCGCTCGTGAAGAGCCGGTGACCCTGGTGGTGCCCGATGTCGACCGGGCCGGTCCGGTACGCGCCGCGAACGAGCCGGCGCGCGTCGTCCGGGAGGTCCTCAGGCCGCTCGCCGCCACCGGAACGGTCCACCTGCTCGCCGAGGTCCCGCGCGAACTGGCCGCGGAGCTGGCCGGGGCGCTGCCCTCCGGCCAGGCGCAGATCATCGATCTCGACGCGCCCGAGTGGGCCGACCCCAAGGGCCTGGTGCGGCACGCCGAGACCGCGCTGACGCCCGACGCGGGGGCGCCGGAACTCCCGTACACCACCGACCCGTCCGCGCGCCGGGCGCTCGCCGAAGCCCTCGCGACGCGCGCGGACGGCAACCGGCTGACCGTCCAGCTCGCCGTGCAGTCGCTGATCGTGCGGCCCGAGGGCTTCGATCCGGCGGACGCCTCCCTGCTGCCCGGCAGCGTCGGCGAAGTGCTCGATCTGCATGCGCGCCGGCTGGGCGCCGATCCGCAGACCCTGCGGCTGATGCTGGCGCCGCTCGCGTTCGCCGAGGGCCAGGGGCTGCCCGTCCAGCTGTGGGGTGCGCTGGCGAGCGCCGTCGCCGGACGGGACATGAGCCGGGACCTCGCCGACGGCATGCTGCTGGCCGCGCCGTTCATCGAGCCGGTCGAGCCGTCCCGGGACACCGACGACGGGGCTGGGGACGGCGACGGGGACCGGGGCCGTAACGGGGGCGGGGCCGCGGCCGGGGAGAGGCGCGACACCGCGGACGGCGGTGGGGCCGGCTCCGGGGCCGGCGAGGGCCGTACGCTGCTGCGTCTGCTGCACCCCGGGATCGCCGAGGAGATCCGCTCCGGTCTGCCGGACGTCCGCGACGCCCAGACCAAGATCGCCATGGCGCTGCTGGAAGCGGTGCCGCAGCAGGACTGGGCGCAGGCCGATCCGTACATCCGCGACCATCTCGCGGCGCACACCCTCGACGCCGGACTCCTCCCCCAACTCCTCACCGACCCCGGCCTGTTCGCCCACGCCGACCCCGTGACGATGCGCGCCGCCATCGAAGCCGTACCGCTGGAGCAGCTGGGCGCGCCGGCCCGTACGTACCTGCGCACCGCCCCGCTGCTCACCCGCTCCGAGGCACCGGCCGATCTGCGGGCGGCGTTCCTGGAGTCCGCGTTCGTCGAGGACGGGCTGGTGGCATACGCGGACGCGCTGCACACGCTCGGCTTCACCCTCCCGTGGCGGACGCTGTGGAGTGTGCCGCTGGTCGGCGTCCGCGCCGTGACCACGGGTTCCCTGCCCGCACAGGGCGGGGACGGGGCGACGGCGGGCGCGGCCGGGGGCCCGGACGGCAGCGGCGCCGGGCCGGTACCGGCGTCCCCCGCCGCCGCTCCCCGCCCCGTGGCCGCTTTCCTCGTCCCCGAGGGGACCCCCGGGGCCCGTACGGTGCCCGGCCCGGACGGTGACGACTCCGGGGCGGGCGGTCGGGCGCTCCTCGTCCACGATCTGCTGCGTCCGGGGTATCTCGACGCCGATCCGGCGCTGGTGCAACTGCCTTCCGCACAGGCCCGGGAGGCGGCGCCCTTCGGGCTCAGCCGCGGCGCCGACTCTCTGCGGGTATGGGCCCGCGCCGACGAGGAAGTGGTGGCCGCGCTGCTCTCCGACACCCCGTTCACCGGCGCCGATCTCTCACCGGACGGTGTGCTGGTCGTCGCCACCGCGCGTGGTGTGACCGCCCGGCAGATCCTCGCCGCGGCTCCCGCTCCCGCGCCCGTGCCTTCCGTGCCGGCCCAGCGCACCGGCACCGCTGACTCCGCTTCGTCCGACGGCCTCGACGGCCTCGGCGGCCTCGAAGGAGACCACTCGTGATCACCCAGGCGCAGGCCCACGCCACCGCGGCCCGCTGGCTCAACCCCGAGGGGCAGCAGGGCCCGCCGCGGGAGGTGGCCCTGCAGGAGTTCGACCTCGGCTGGGTGGTGTGGGCGGTGCCGCCGCCTCCGGAGGCCGACCCGCACACCGGGCAGCGACGCCCGCCCGCCGAGGTCGGTGCCGCCTGCGGTGTGGTCGACCGGGCGTCCGGCGAACTGACGGTGTGGCCGTCGGTGCCGGTCGAGGAGGTCGTACGGATGTACCGGCAGAAGCACGGCGCGGGTACCGAAACGGCCCCCTCGGCGCCCGCGGAGCGTCCGGCCACCGGCCCCGGCAACACCGCCGTCGCGACCTACAACGACCCGTCCACCGGCGAGGAGACCAGCCTCGCCCGGGTCTCGGCCCCCGGTCAGCCGCCCGCCGAGTACCAGCTCCACGACGAACTGCGGCGGCTGGGCATCAACCCCGCGCACGTCCGCGCCGTCCACACCGATCTGCGGTCGGCCCTGCTGCCCGGCGGCTACCCCGGCGACTTCCTCCTCCGCACCTTCCCGAACGCCACCTTCTCCTGCACCGAGGGCTACGGCATGCGTCCCGAGGAGCGCGCCGAGGGCGTCGCCGGGCTGCTGCGGCACGTCGAGATGATGCACCAGCTGGCGGGCCGGCCCGCACCGCCGCGGCCGCACCGGCTGCCGGTGCCGCAGCGCGTCGAGGCCGCGCCACCGATGCGGGACGTGGCCCTCGGCAAGCACCTCGTGGAGGTCTTCGGCCCCCAGGGCGTCCACCGCCCGGACGCCGACGACCTCGCCACCACCCAGCTCCCCGAGGCCACGAAGAACACCCTGATCTGGGCCGGACTGCCCGCCCAGGTCCCGTACTTCTTCACCGCCGACCGCTACGACGCCCCGCCGGCCGGCGGACTGTTCACGGACGTGGCGGCCCACCTGCGGGAAGCCGGCACCCAAGCGCGCGAAGAGACCCTGACGACCCTCGCCGGCTACGTCCGGTTCGGCACCGACGGCCTCTACACACTCGCCGTTCAGTGCACCGCTCCGGAGCGGAACCAGAGCCTCGTCGGCACCGTCTGGGCGGTCCAGCCGTCGTCGGGCGGCGGCCGGTTCGTCAACCGCACCGCATCCGCGTACCTGCGCTCACTCGCCCTGCTGGCCACCACACGCGGGCAGATGCAGGGCATGGATCCGTACGCGGCGGGTGCCGCGGTCGCCGCCTTCCAGGAACAGATCGCGGCGATCGACTCCTGGGCGCTGGATGACGACGGCAACTGGTGGTCGCTGGTCATCGAGCAGATGTGGCACGGGTTGTTCTGAGGGCAGTGCGTGGGCCGTGTGAGGGGCCGGATGGGGCGGGGTGGGGCCGGGTGGGGAAATGCGTCCGGCGCTCGGCGCCTCCCGCAACTCCTCAGGGCAGCAGCAGCCAGTCGGCGGCCAGTGCGGCCGCCAGGCCGATGCCCAGCAACCAGGTGCCGAGGCGGGTCCGTCCGTTCCGGCTGAGTTCGATCACCACGCCACAGAGCACCAGCGCGGCCCCGTACACCCCGACCACCAGCACCGACGTGCGCGACGCCAGGCGCACCACGAGCACCCCCGCCATCGCGGCCATCAGCACCGAGGCCAGGACGATGCGTATGCGCCTGGCCTGACGGGGCGTCAACCCCACTCGGCTCTCGGGAAGGGGCTCTTTGGCACCGGCTGCGTCCATGAGCGGGAATGCTACGGGACGAGTAATCGCCGGGCCGCCGCACACCCCCCAACCGTCAACCTGCCGGCCCCACCCGTACGGCCCATACGGCAAGGTCCGTGGTTGACGCCGCAACGCCCTGCCCCTGCCCCGGGTCCCGAATAATTGACCGACCACACACCAATACTTAACCTGCCCTTTCAGCACACGGACCGAGGGACACCCCCCACGCCCCCTCACGCGCGATTCACCCATGCCGCAGGTCGGTCAATTCCACTGCATTCGCGAGCAATTGAGCCGCAGGATGCCCACGTTCCCTCCACACACCTCGCCTTGACATGCTTGCGTTCAGATCGCCTAATGTGTAGTTCGTTGAAGATGCGACAGGTATTTACGGACGACGCATGACCGGGGGCAAGGGTGGCAGGCAAGGCATTTGACGTCGATCCGGATGTGCTGCGCAGGCAGGGCGACGCATTCGTCCACATCGGCAGCGATTTCTCCAAGGCGTCGAAGAAGCTCCAGGATGATCTTGAAGGCCTCGGCAGCCCCTGGGAAAACTGCGACTTCGGCGACATCTTCGAAACGATCTACACGCCTCTCAGGGACGGCATGTTCGAATCAATGGACTCCCTGGGCGAACGCCTCGAAAACATCGGCGACAAGCTCCAGAACATGGCCGGCTCGTACACCGCATCCGACGAGCAGGGAATCCACACCATCAGGACGGTCGGCCGCCCCGCCATCTGACGCCGGTAGGCATCCCGCCCATGAACCCGGGCGCCGGGGCACCGGGAAAAGCAGCCGAGGCCCTTCCCGGACGCATTCCCGCAGCGCCTCGAGGGCGCGGCCGAGCAGCGGCAGGGCCTCCCCACGGGCCACCGCCGCCACCCCTCTCACGCTTTCCTTCACCGACGCCATTGCGCTCCGCAATCGGCTACCACTGCACGGGGGACGATCACTGTGTCATTGACGCTGCCAAGCGAGGTTGCTTGGGTCCTGGATTTGCTCGGCTACAACTGGCCGGATGCCGACGAGGACAAGCTCCACGAGTGCGCCCAGACCTGGCGCAACTTCGCCGAGGCGGTCAATCAAGCGTCCACCAAGGGCTCTTCGGCAGCCGGTGAGGTCGTCTCCGCCAACTCCGGAGAGGCGATCGAGGGCTTTTCCCACGAATGGGGTTCCTTTTCCGGCGGCGGGGACAGCGGCGACCACTACCTTCGTGACGCCGCCGCGGCGGCCGAGGTGATCGCCGTCGCCTTCGATGCCGCCGCCCTCGCCGTTCTCGCCGGAAAAATCGCCGTCATCGTCCAGCTCGTCATGCTGGCCACCGAGCTCATCGCGGCACAGGCCGCCGCACCCTTCACCCTGGGTCTGTCCGAGCTCGGTGCCGCGGGCGCCACCCAGGCCACCCGCCTGATCGTCCGCCAGATCCTCGACAAGATCAAACGTGAGGTCATGGAGGCGGCCACCAAGGCCATGGAGCACGCCACCATGGATGCCATCAAAAAGATGGCGAAGAAGCCCGTCTCGAAGGAAGCCCGCAAAATCGCGGCGGACTACGTCAAGAAGACGGTCAAGGAGACCGTCAAGGACAAGGTCATCGATCAGGCGAAGGAAATCGCCAGGGACAAGATCGTCGAAGAGGGCAAGGCAAAGGCCCAAGAGGCCGCCACGGAGATGGCCCAGAACGTGGCCCAGCAGGGCATCGAAAGCCACTTCGGCGCCCGTGACGGAATCGACTGGGGCGAAACCGCCGACATCGGCAAGGACAAAGCCGGTGAATACGTCGACGGCATCAAGGAAGGCGCCCAGGAGTACAAGGAAGGCGTCACCAGCCTCGCCGACCCCACCACCTATGTCGACCACGCCAAGGAAGACCTCACCAACCGGGGCCTGGACCACGCACAGCGCCATGTCGACCGCCGCACGGGCGGCGCGGCCACCCGCCACCAGGACATCACGGACGAGGTGCGTTCGGTGTTCGGCTGAGCGATTCGGTACCGGCTCGTTCGTTCGGCTCCCCGCACCACAACAGGGGTGGAACCGCGGTCACCAACTGCGGTTCCACCCCTGCTGCGATCTGGCTGCGGTCTGGCTGCGGTCTGGCGTCGCGCTCCGACTGATACCGGCGGATGAGCTCACCAAGCCTGCAGGCCTGCGTCTCTACTGACGAGGCGGGTAGTTGGGCGGTGCCGACTGGTACCCACCAGGGCCACCCGGCTGCTGGTAGGCGCCGGGATACTGCGGGGGAACCCCCACACCACCGTGAGGACCGCCGAAGCCCCCACCACCCGGAGGCGGACCATTGCGGCGCTTCTTGTTGGCGACGATCACGCCGATGACAATCCCCAGCACAACGAGCACACCCACCGCGATACCGACAACCGCAAGGGGGCTCACGCCACTGCTCTCCTCGGCACCGCTGCTCGCCGAAGGGCTCCCCCCAGGCGCATCGGCGCCGGCGCCGGCGGACGGCTCCGTGTCCTTCGGCATGATGAGCGGACCGTTCTTCGGGCCTGCCGGAATATTCTCCGAGAGGGCCCGGTACGGGCGAATCACTCCGTAGCCGTACTTGGGGTCAGGAGACGTGACGCCCGTCTTGCCGTCCGGGGTGATCGCCGTCTTCGTGAGGCGATTGGCGACCTGGCCCGCGGTGAGGTCGGGGAACTTCGAGCGGACGAGGGCTGCGGCCGCCGACACATAGGCCGTTGAGTCGGAGGTGCCGGTGGCCTGCCGGTACTTCATGGAGGTGCCGGCGGAGTAGATCTTCTCGCCGGGAGCGATCAAACGGATGTGGGGGCCGTAGTTTGACCGAGAAAGGACCTTTCCGTCCTCCCCCACTGCCCCTACAGCCAAAACGCCGGGCGCCGCGGCGGGGTAGAGAGGCTTGCTGGAGCCATCGTTACCGGAACCAGCAACCAGCAGCACGTCCTTCTTGAGGGCGTAGTTGACTGCACTCTTTTCGTCGTAACTCAGAGGGGCGCCCGCAAAAGACATGTTGATGACCTTTGCGCCGTGATCAACTGCGTACCGAATCGGACCGTCGATGAGGGTCTCAGGGCCGCCTACCGATTCGTTCCTCTTGATCGGCAGAATCTTCGCATCCGGTGCCAGACCCATGATTCCGTCGGCATGATTGGGCCCGTGTCCATGGCCTGCAATCAGGGCCGCCATGGCCGTACCGTGATCATCACCGGATTCGTGATCTGCCGTACCGCCGTCGCCGGCAAAACTCTTCCCGGGGAGAACATTGCCCTTGAGGTCAACGTGGTCTCCGTTGACACCGGAGTCGATGACCGCCACGGTGACGCCCTTGCCGGTCGACTCCTTCCACACCTTTTGCGGATTGAACGCATCTAGCGCCCATTGCCCGTCCCTGATGTAGTCCGCCGAAGCGGTCGGCGCGGCGGTGAAGAGCAGTGCTCCTGCCACCGCCACGCCGCCAACTGCACGCAGCGTCCGCGTGAAGCTCATGCTGCAACACCTCTCCTCAACAGGTTGCGGCCCGCAGCCCGAAGACTGCGGGCCCAACTCGTTTCCGCCGCTGTCACACCCGAAGGCTAGCTACTCAATCACCTTCGGAGCCACATCTCGCTCGGTCGCCCAGGTCTCCTCATCCTCAACAAGGTAGTCCGGCCGCTCACCGTTCTGCCCCTTGTCGTTCTTGCCCTTGGCCCCATGGGCGCCATGCATCCCGGACATCCCTGCCGAACGCCGGCTCCCGGATGCCCCGGCACCCGCCTGGGCGCCACCACGGCTGCGGTGCAGACCCGAGCCGCCCTGGGAGCCACCGGTCCCCTTGCCTTCGGTGCCGCCACCGATGACGCCACCCTTCTGGCGAGCGAGGCCAAGGCCGCGCCCGGCTCCCCCGCCCTTGGCACCGCCCTTGCCGCCTGCCGCACCGACGCCACCCATACCTGGCATGCCGGCACGTCCGGTCCCACGCCCGGCGGCACCGGGGCCGGTGGTCCCGCCAGTACGACCACCGGCGCTCCCCGTGGTCCCACCAGTACGGCCACCAGTGGCACCCTTCATGCCGCCCGGCACACCGGGAAGCCCCCCGGGACCGGGGCTTGTGCCGCCGCCAGGGCCGGTGCCACCACTCATGCCTCCGGTGCCGGGGCCGATACCACCACCGCCTGGGATGCCTCCGCTGCCTCCGCCGGGGCCCACGCCGCCTTGCGGAGGATTCAGGCTTTCAAGACCAGTGCCCACATGCGGCGTCAGGGAGCCCGGGGCCGGCATCGTGTTGCCGATACCCCCGCTGATCCCCGGCGTCTTCACGCCGTCGCCCGAGAAGCCTGGCCCCTTCTCCATGGGCTTCATGGACCCCTTCGACATTCCCTTGGGCTTGGTGACAACTGCTGGCAAGGGGTAGTGAACGGGAGGGACACCCGGGTTGTCCGGCGGCGGGATGGAGGATGGGTCGTCGTCAACACCCACGCGCTTGGGTTTCCCGATTGCTACCGCATTGGTCCGGTAGGCGGCACCCAGGTACTCCATGGTCGCCGCAGCCTTCAGCTGGGTTTCCTTCTGCGCCGACAGATCGTCTTCATTGTCCTTAACGACCTGAGTGGCGCTCTTTCCCCCTGCCAGCTGCGCGTCAGCGTTCTTGTCCTGGCGCTCGATGTGGTCCGTCGCCCAGTCCCACGCCCGGTCGCCCCAGTCGGGCATCTCCATACCATCGAGGTGCTGCTTGTATGCGCTCAGTGCCTCATTCGCACGGCCCATGCCGTCGCTTACACGCTTGGCATACAGAGCGCCGTTGCCGATGCTCTCACTGATGCTCTTGGCACGCACGCGAAACGCCTGCGCAGCGTCGCCCTCCCAGTGCTGCAAGACCTCGTCGATGGCCTTGTCGAAGTACGCCCGAATGCCACCACCGTTGTCTACCACGAGCGTGTTGTGCACCTGTTCCCAGGCGTGAGCCACCCCGGCGACCGTCTCGGGCTTTGCGTCGGACACCATGGCCTTCAGCGACGTGAAGTCAATCTTGTAGAACTTCGTGGTGTTTTCGATTGCGTAGCACTTGTCTTGTGGTGCGTACTTGCTATCCGCATAACTACCCACGTCCCTGCCCCCTCTTCCTCTGTGAGCTCATGGCTGCCGCTCAGGAGTAGTTGTTGTGCGACGAAGACTGGCCCTTCTTCATCGCGTTGCTCGTGTCCTGCTCCTGGTCCTGGTAAGCGCCATGAGCCTTCGAGGTCTTCTTCTGAAGATCACCGATCAAACGCTCGAGCTTACCGAGCACATCCGTCTCGATAAAGGTCTTCATGTCGGCATGCGTCTGCCGCAGTTCGCCCTCCTCCTCGAAGCCCTTGCCCAGCGAGCCTGCCGGAAGATGTGTCCCGCTCTTCGCCTTGCCCGAGGCGCTTTGCATGTCCTTGAGCACGTTGTTGAGCTTCTTGACGACTTCATCGAGCCTGTCAAGATCGACGCGGTAGGAATCGTTAGCCATCCTTGGCCTCCCCGTGTTTGCTATGAAGTTTTCCGACGCCAGTCACGAAGTGCGATGGCACAGCCCACCACCGTACCGACGGCCAGAAGTCCGCCGCCGACAATGTAGACGGACACCCGGGCACGCCGGTCCTCGGGGCTTTCGCCGAGTGTGACCGCGACCGGATGGATATCGGAGCCGTCAGCCACGTTCGCGGGCTTGTCCGGCTTGGGTTCGGCAGTGGGCTCGGTGTCGTCGTTGAGAGCTGCCACCGGGTCGACGACGCCCCAGCCGATGAAGTTGTCCCGGCCCCTGCCCACACGCTCGGCGGTCTGCTCGAGATGCCAGATGAGCTGCTGCGGCGACCAGTCCTTGTGCTTTGCCTTGAGAAGGGCCGCGGCTCCCGTGACGTAGGGAGCGGAGAAGCTGGTGCCCTGGTCGACGCAGTTGCCGCCGTCGGGGACCGTGGAGACCATGTCGACGCCGGGAGCGGCGATCTGGACGAAGGGGCCGGACTGCGAGAAGGGCGCGCGCTCGTTGTTGCGGTCCGAGGCGGCCACGGCCAGGACATTGGGGTACTTGTTCGAGTACGCGGCGGGGTACATGTTCTTTTCGCCGCCGTCGGCGCCACCGTTGCCGGCCGAGGCGACCACCAGAATGCCCTTGGTGTTGGCGCGGGCGATCGACTGCTCGAGGGTGGGCAGCAGGCGTGGGTCCGCGCCGGTTCCCTGGGAGATGTTGATGATGTCGACGTCCTCCGCCACGGCCTTGTCCACGGCCCTGGCGAGGCTGTCGGCGGTCCCGGCCTTCTCGTCCGAAGTCTGCTGGAACGGGATGACGGTGGCCTTGGGCGCGATCCCGAAGAAGCCGGAACCCTTGACCGGGCGGGCGGCGATGATGCCTGCGACCTTGGTGCCGTGGCCGACCTTGTCCTCGGTCGGCTTGCCGTGGACGAAGGTCTTACCGCCGCTGCCGATTGCGCTTTTCAGCTGCTGGTTACCGTCGTCGATACCGGTGTCGATAACGCCGACACGGATCCCCTGCCCCTTCATTCCGTTGGCCCACAGCTGATTCGTCAGGAGGCGCTGCAGGGACCACGGGGTCTCTGCGATGTTGTCCGTGCCGAACTTGCACTCACCGCTGTTGAGCGGCACGTTCTCGTCCGCGATCGCCGGCGCGGCGGTCACGCTCGACAGGCCGGCAATGCACACCGCCAACACCAGTGCGCTCGCCGCTCGGCGACGGTGCCCGGCTCGATGACCAATGGCGCGAGATCCCACGGGTTGTCTGCTCTCCATGTGTGACGGAACGGTCGGGGCGAGGAGTGAGGAAACGGCGGAGAAAGGGGCGGTGCGGAGGAGATGGCGGCGATATTGCGAGGCGGTATCGGACGGCAGAAGGGCGAGCGCACTGTTGCAGCGCGCTCGCCCTCATTGACCACTGTGCGAGCCTTCGGGCTGCTCAGCCGGTCGCTATCCGTACCGTTGCTGCCGTGAGGTCAGCCCGCCCAGATACCGGAGTTCTTGTGCTCGGTGGCCTGGTAGTTCTGGGCGGCCTGGTCCAGCGCCTTGGCGATGGCCTCAAGCGTCGAGTGCAGGGAGGCCGCGCGCTGGTCCCACTCGCGCTGGCGGGCCTGGTAGCCCTCCTGCGCCGCACCTTCCCAGCTGGCGGCGATCTTCTTGACGCCCGCCTCGAGGTCGTCGAGCTGCTGGCGGATGTTGTTGGCCGTACCGCGCACGTCGGAACTGGCCTGCGAGATCGTCGCGAAATTAACGAGGATCTGGCCTGACATGGTGTCTCCTCAGGAGTTGATGAAGCCTGGTCGATGCACGTGCCACAGCGGGCCGGCGGACGAACCGGCGAGCCCGGGCTGTGGCGGTGGGCCGTTGCGCCGCGGTCAGCGACGCGGCCCCATCATCCGAACGGGGAAGCCGAGGCGGAGATGTGCGAGATCGACTGGTGCTGCTCCTCTTCGGAGGCGGAGTAGTTCTTCGTGGTCGCGTCGATCGCTTCCTTGATCTCACCCAGCAGCTGGTTGAGACGGGTGGCGTCCTGGTTCACCTGGGACTGGAGCTGGTTGTACGAGGAGGCCGCAGCACCCTTCCAACCAGACGTGATGGTGTCGACGACCGTGTTCAGGCGAGAGATCTCGCCCTGGATCGACTGGTTGACCGAGGAGATCTTGCCGCTGAACGCGACCATCTCCTCCTCGGTGGTTGTGTACTGCTGACCAGCCATAGTCAACGTCCCCCATGAGACTTGTACGTCGTACCGCGGCATGCCGCCACAGGCGCTCGCGCGGTAGGCATCTCCTGCTGACGCCTTTGGCTACTTTAACCACTCCATATGCCTGTTCCCAACAGGGGGAGGGTTCTTGTGACGGGATCACAACATCGTCAACTGGCCGCCATGGAAACGCCGTTCAAAAGAACCGGACGAAAGCGATGCTATCGGTCAGGTCCGGGCGTACGGAAGTAACGAAGCTCGCATCCGGAAGGCCACGGCGATGGAGGTGAATTCCACGGTGCACGGAATGCGGACACCGAAGTCCGCGCCGATTCCCGTGACGGAACCGGCGCGGACCTCGTACCCCTCAGAACGTCAGCCCTCAGGCCCTGGCGCCTCTCAGGACGACTGCGGCTTCTTGGCGCTGCGGATGTCCAGCGCCGGCCCCTCGGAGAGCAGGGAGGACCAGGCCTTCAGAATCAGCGGCGGGTGTGTGCCGCCGTAGCCGAGGTGAAGCATCGACTGGTCGACTTCCTGCTTCTCGTTGCCTGCCTTGCCCCCGCCGTCGTTGTTCCGCGGAACGGAGTAGCGCAGCCCCGTGTCGGTGGCCAGGAAAAGGCTGCCGCTCTTCGCCTGGGGAGTGGGCACCTCCGTGTACAGCAGGCCGCTGCCGGGGGTGACGTACGAGCTGGCGCCGCTGGCGAGCTTGGCCGGGTAGTCCTTGCCGACCCAGGTCTGCATGTCCGGCACACCGTTCGGGTAACCGAGCTGCTTCTCCTCGCCACCCGGGTACTTGTTGTTGGTGCCGTTGTAGACACTGCAGGACACGCCGCTGCGCGTGGGCGTGACCAGCCCGCCGTTCTGGGAAGCGAAGTTGTTGGCCGCGGAGACCGCCTCCTTCGGCCACGGCGAATCGAAGTCGCCGAACGTCTTCCCCAGGTACGTCGTCAGGTTCCCCGCGTCATCCTTCTTGGGGGAGATGCTGCTGGCGGCGACGGGTACGGGGACGATCGGCGAACCGTCGGAGTGCAGCTTCCTCGCGTTCGAGCCCTGCTCCAGGAGCCTGGCGACGAACTTCGTCACCTGCTCGACGCCGTCCTTCTCCACCACGTACTTCTGGCCGTCGCTGTCCTCGAGGATCGAGCCGACCCGCTTGCCCTTCGCCGGGACCTTCGGATCGGTGGTCATCGTTCCCGCCTGCTCGACCTGCGGCATGCTGATGGACAGCTGGTCCGGGAGGGTGAGGAGGGTGTCCATGTACTGCTGCGACACCTTCTGCGGCTGGGTGTTGGGGCCGAAGACGATACGGCGCAGAAGGGCGTCGCCGTCCGCCCTGCTGCCGGACCACCCGCCCATACGGGTCGAGTTGAACCCGAAGGCCATGCCGTTGTTGTCGACCAGCCACCTCTTGCCGCGGGGGTCCTCGACGTACAGGGCCTGATGGACGTCGAGCTTGCCCTTGCCCTCGACGAGCTTCTTGTCCTTGCCGGCCAGCACGAAGACGGCCTGCTGCGGCTTGGCGTTCACGCTGGCGCCAGGGCGGTTGCACACCGCCCAGGTCTTCGGCTTGTCGGCGTCCTTGGTGGAGGGCAGCCGGTCGGGGGCGTACGGAATGCCGAGGGCGGGCCCGTGCGGAAGCTTTCCGTCCAGCTCGGATTCCTTGACCTTGACGACTTTGAAGTTCGGGTCGATAAGAAGCCGGGCGGAGGCGAGATTCAGGATGGGATGCAGCAGTTTCTGGTGGTGGCTTTCCAGGACGATGTACCGCGTGGTCGATTCGTCCCCGACGACGACATTCTTGCCGACCTCGTCCCAGCCCTGCGGCGCAACCGGCTTGAGAATGCCGCACGCACCGAATCCCACGAGCATCACGACACCCATGACGATACTCGGCACCACCGCCTTGAGCGGCTTGGGGGCACTCTCGATCGATCCGTTCGGCAGCGGCTTCAGAAATGCCGCATTCGTGCGCTTTCGAGCAAACGAATACGCATTCAGCTCGTCCCGACGTGATGCCATTGTTGCTTTCTCTCCCCGCCTGTCGGATCTACCTCGACCGCCCCCGGCACTCACGCCGTAGCGCCCTCTACTATGCCGTGTGTCGATCGACCCGTACGGTACGGGTGCCACCTTCCAACGCACCAGTCTCAGCGGGCGACCGACACGTCCAGAGGCCACACCACCAGTAGAGGAGCAGGCCGGGGGATGTCCAGCGCCACCAGGGCTCGACGCCGCAATGGGCGGCAACAGCAGCAACCGCCTTCCGCTGCCCCGCAATACGCGGGAAATGCTGACCAAAACGGCACAGCTTCGGGCAACAGAGGAAATGGCGGCGGAAATTCCGCGGCCCGTCCGGCCGGTCCGGTGGCACCGCGGCTGCGCCAACAGGCCGGAACCATCGGCGGGGTGCGCGTCCAGCAGCTGGCCATCATCGAACTCGCCGCGGCACTGGTGCTGGTGGGCTGGACGATCCATCCGGCCGCACTGACCGCGGCCATTGTGATCGCGGCTCTTCTGGTCATTTTCGCGCTCGGCCGGCGGCGGAGGATTCCGCTGCCGGAATGGATCACGACCGTGCGCGCCATGAAGCGGCGCGGCAAGGACAGCAACTCCGCGCTCGCGGCGACGCAGGGCGTGGACCCCGCGTTCGCGCCGGTGGTGGAGTGCGAACCGGCCCTGCGGACCTATGAGTTCACCACCGAGTCGGACCAGCGCGCCATCGGGTTCGTCGGTGACGGGACGTTCCTGACGGCCCTCGTCCAGGTGGACGCCCGTGACGAGCCGCTGCGGCCACAGCGCGGCAGTCACATGCTGCCGCTCGACGTGCTGCACACCGCGCTCGACATCGAGGACATCCACCTCGAATCGGTGCAGTTCGTTCAGTACAGTCAGCCCGCGCCGGCGCCGCACCTGCCCGAACAGGCCGTCGCGGCCCGTTCGTACGCGCCGCTGCAGGCCCAGTCGCAGACCCCGGCGCTGCAGCTGACCTGGATCGCGCTCAAGCTCGACCCCGAGCTGTGCTCGGAGGCGATCGAGGCCCGCGGCGGCGGGATGGAGGGCGCCAAGCGGTCGCTCCTGCGCGCCGCCGACCAGCTCGTCAGCCGGCTGACCGCACACGGCGTACGCGCCAAGGTGCTCGCCGAGCGCGAGGTCGTGGCCGCGATCGGCACCGCGGTGTGCGTCAGCCCGCGGGCCGCCAACGGGGCGATGGGGCGCGACGGCCGGGCGGCCCGCCGCACCCAGGAGACGACCCGGGCGATGCGCTGCGACGACCGCTGGCACACCACCTACTGGATCGGCCGCTGGCCCCAACTGGGGCAGGGCGGGGCCCCGTTGGCGGCCATCACCCAGCTGCTGACCAGCACCAGGGCGATGGCCAGCACCTTCACGCTGACCGCCACGCACGGCGGTGGCCGCGCCCCGGCCATCTCGGGTTACGTCCGTCTTTCCACCCGCAGTGAGAACGAACTCTCGGCCGCGCAGAGCGAGTTGGAGCGCCGTTCCGGTTCCGTGAAGGTCGGGCTCGTACGGCTCGACCGGGAGCAGCTGCCCGGCCTGCTGGCCACGCTTCCCCTCGGAGGTACCCGCTGATGGCCTCTCCCACCTATCAGCCCCGCGTCAACACCAGCGGCAACGGCTGGCGCAATCCCCCCGTCGCGGGCGGCGTCACCGGTGGCGGCCGCCTCTCGCACCAGCCACGTCCGGACGAGGGGCAGTCGGGTCCGAACGGCCCCAAGCCCCGGCCCGGTTTCGGCCTGCGCGGCCCGCGGCGCAGCCCGCACATCCTGACCGCGGAATCGCTCGCCTCGCTGACCCTGCCGGTCGGTGACGACGGCGTGGTCATCGGCATCGACCCGCAGAACCAGCCCGCCGTGCTGAGCCTGCTGCGGCCGGCGCCCATGGAGATCGCGCTGGTCGGCAGCATGTGGATGGCGCAGGTGCTGGCGCTGCGTACGGTCGCCACCGGCGCGCGGGTCGCGGTCGAGACGGCGCGGCCGCCGGCCTGGGGGCAGATGGCGCAGGCCGCGGGCGGCGGGCAGCAGTGTGTCTCCGTCCACGATGTGCGTCAGATCGCGCCCCAGGGGCCGTCGGTTTCCAGCCCGGTGCTGGTCGTACGGGACATGGGTGCACGGCCGCCGCGCAATCAGCTCGCCCCGAGCCCCTGGCAGTCGGTGCTGACCGTACTGCCCTTCCTCGGGCCGCGGTCGCCGCAGATGCTCAGCCGCGCCGACCTGGTCGGTCTGCAGCGGCTTTCGCCCGAGGAGACCGAGGTTGTGACGCGAATCATGCGGCTGCCCGAGCAGGTCGGCGCGGTGCTGCCGACGCTCAGCGACAACGCCATGCTGTGGTGTTCGCGCGACGGCCACCAGTTCGTCATGACCCAGCCGACGGAAGCGGAGACCAACCTGCTCGGCGGCCCGCGCCGCATGGACTGAGGGACTGACGGACGCTGCGGGCCGGTTGCCCTTCGGGGCGCCGTGTACCGCACGGACACCACCGGCCGCAGGTACGGCGTGACGGGCGCACCCACGGGTGCGCCCGTCAGCGTGCCGAGGGGCCCCGAGCGATATGGCACCGACTGCCGCGATGTGCCGAGTCTTGATTAGGCTGTACGGGAGAGCCGCAGGAGCACAGCACGACGGCAGTCGAAACGGGGACGGAGACAGTTAGTGTTGGCGCAACCCCGGGTGGTGTGTTCCGACTTCCGCTACATCCGATCGATCCGCCTGTATCCGGTCCTGCCGTTCAGGTGCGTTGCAGTACACCAGGAGGCACAGTGAACGAGCAGGAGGCTTTCCGTCCGGACGGAAACGATCCTGACGACGACCAGTCCGAGTTCGACCTGACCGGTGAGTTCAAGATCGATTTCGCCGCACCGGCCTGGTACGCGAGCAACGACACCAGTGGTGGGGGCGCGAGTGCCGCCTCCCCCGCGACTCCTCCTGCGTCTTCGCCCACCGCTCCGCCCGCCGCCGCCCAGCCCCCGCTCGGCCCGCCCACCGGCCAGCCGCTGCCCGGGCCCGCCCAGGGGGCGCCCGGAATTCCGCCGCAGCAGAGTGTGCCCGGGATTCCTCAGCAGGGTGTACCGGCGACCCCGCCGCCCGTGAACGCCGCCCCGCCGAGCTTCCCGACCCTGCGCCCGCAGGACACCGGCAATGACGTACCGGCCGCCGGCGGCGACGCACCGGCCACCGCAACTCCCGGCCCCCAGCCGACCGCGGAGGCCGCACCGGCCACGGACGACGGTGCGGACGCCGGAAATCGCCGCTCGGGCACGGGTGTCGACCCGTCGATGTCCCTCTGGGGCGACGACGGGAACGACGCACCGGAGGCGGCGAACGCGTCCGAACCCGAGGCCGAGCCCGAAGCTGAGGCACAGTCCGAGGCCGAGGCGCAGCCCGAGGCCGACGCCGCACCCGCGGTGGCCCCGGAGACCGCGCCCACCGCAGTGCCGCAGCCCGAAGCCGCCCAGCCGCCGTACGCCGCCGAGGGGGGAGCTCCGGCCCCGGAGGCGGTGACCCCCGCCCAGCCCGCCCCCGAGGCCACGCCGCAGAGCGGGCAGCCCGCACCGGCCCAGCCGCAGCCGCAGCCGCAGCCGCAACAGGCCGCGCCCCAGCAGGGCATGCCGCAGCAAGGCGTGCCCCAGCAGGGCATGCCGCAGCAGACGCCTCCGCAGGGCGTGCCCCAACAGGGCGTACCTCAGCAAGGCGTTCCGCAGCAGGGGGCGCCTCAGCAGGGTGCTCCGTGGGGCGCTGCGGCCGAGGGCCTGCAGCAGGGGGTGCCCGGGCAGGGCACCCTGCCGCCGCTGCCGGCGGAGTTCCAGCCGGCGGACCCGCGGATGGCTCAGGCGCAGGCCCAGGCCGCCCAGCAGGGCCAGCAGCCCCAACAGCCTCAGCAAGGCCAGCAGCAGGCACCGGCTCAGCAGCAACAGCAGCCGCAGCAGCCGCAGCAGCCGCAGGCCGGCTATCCGCAGGGGCAGCACGCTCAGCACGGTGGCTACCCGCAGCAGCAGGGCGTCCCCGGCTCACAGCAGCCCGCGTACGGCTATCCGCAGTCGGGGTACGGCTACCCCCAGCAGGGCCAGCCGCAGCAGCACGCGGCGGCGCAGCAGTCCGGTTACGGCTATCCGCAGACCGGCGCGCAGGGCTACCCGCAGCAGGGCCAGTACCCCCAGCAGCCGCAGGCCCACTACGGCCAGCAGCAGGCCACCGCCCAGCAGGCGGCACAGGCCCAGGCGGCGCAGGCGCAGCAAGCCCAGCAGGCGCAGCAGGCTCAGGCCGCCCAGCAGGCGCAGCAGCAGGCACAGCAAGCCCAGCAGCAGGCACACCAGGCGCAGCAGCAGGCACAGCAAGCTCAACAGGGCCAGCAGCCCCAGCAGGCCTACCAGCCGCTCCCCGGCCAGCAGGCCGGCGACCCCAACGCGGCGGCGAACTACGCGTCATACTCGCAGCCGGGTCAGCAGCAGCCGCAGCAGCGGGCCGCTCCCGGTGCGCCGCTCGGCTACAGCGCCGCGGTGGAGTTGACCTCCGACCGGCTGCTGCGCAACCAGCCCAAGAAGCGCAAGCCGGGCGCCAACGCCCAGCCTTCCAAGTTCAAGCTGGGCGCGAAGAAGGAGGAGGCGGAGCGCCAGCGCAAGCTGGAGCTGATCCGTACGCCGGTGATGTCGTGCTACCGGATCGCGGTGATCAGCCTCAAGGGCGGTGTCGGCAAGACCACCACGACGACCGCGCTCGGCTCCACCCTCGCGTCCGAACGACAGGACAAGATCCTGGCGATCGACGCCAACCCGGACGCCGGCACGCTCGGCCGACGGGTGCGGCGGGAGACCGGTGCGACCATCCGTGACCTGGTGGGTGCGATCCCGCACCTGCACAGCTACATGGACATCCGCCGGTTCACCTCGCAGGCACCTTCGGGCCTGGAGATCCTCGCCAACGACGTGGACCCCGCGGTCTCCACGACGTTCAACGACGAGGACTACCGACGGGCGATCGACATCCTCGGGAAGCAGTACCCGATCATCCTCACCGACTCGGGTACGGGTCTGCTCTACAGCGCGATGCGCGGAGTGCTCGATCTCGCCGACCAGTTGATCATCATCTCCACCCCGTCCGTGGACGGTGCGAGCAGCGCGAGCACCACCCTGGACTGGCTCTCCGCGCACGGCTACGCCGACCTGGTGCAGCGGGGTATCACGGTCATCTCGGGTGTCCGCGAGACCGGCAAGATGATCAAGATCGATGACATCGTGTCGCACTTCGAGACCCGCTGCCGCGGTGTGGTGGTCGTCCCCTTCGACGAACATCTCGCCGCCGGCGCCGAGGTCGACCTGGACATGATGCGGCCCAAGACCCGTGAGGCGTACTTCAACCTCTCTGCCCTGGTGGCCGAGGACTTCACGCGGGCGCAGCAGGCGGCGGGGATGTACCCGCAGCAGCAGATGGGCGGCGATCCCTACGCCCAGCAGCAGTACGCCCAGCAGGGCCAGCCGCAGCAGCAGCCGCAGCAGGGCACACCGCCACCGCCGCCGGCCGGTTACAGCCAGCAGCAGGGCGGCTGGACCCAGCAGCCCGCCCAGCCGCCGGCCCACTGGCAGCAGCAACAGCCGGCTCCGGACGCACCGCAGCCGGAACACCCCGGCCTGGCGCCGGGATGGCAGCAGCAGCCGCCTCCGCAGTGAGGCGGGCGTAGCGGCACGGCCATAGCGCACTACGGGGCGGGGCCCGGCATCAGCGAGATGCCGGGCCCCGCCCCGTAGCACGCCATCCCTCGGACGAGTGAACCCCTCTCAGCCGAACTGCGCCTGAAATCAGCCGAGTTGGGGACGCCCATCTCCATACGTCCAACCCCGAAGTGGCGATACGCACCTGCGCACCGTCCAACGCAGCGTTGGCGATACCGCATCTCCACACCCGCCCACCCCGAGTTGGCGATACCGCACCTCCACACCCGCCCACCCCCGAAGGGGGGTGGGCGGCGGGGAAAAAACCGGGGGGGGAACCGGGGGGTAAACGTGGGGGGGGAAGACCAGCTGGGAGACGCCGGGCCGGCGGAGGACCGGACGGAGGAAAAGACCGGGCCAGCGGGAGGACCGGACCGGGAAAAAGACCGGGCGGGAAAAGCCCGGGCGAGGACCGGGCGGCAGGCCCCCGGTGAGGAAAGACGACCGTCCCCGAGGGGAAGAAAGCACCCGCCCCGAAGGGAAGTAACGCCAGAAGCGCGAAGCCTCAGCCCGCGTCCGCGATCAAGCCCCGAGCCAGCTTCACATCGACCGCCATCCGCTCCAGCAGCGCGTCGAGCGTGTCGAACTTCTCCTGGCCGCGGATGTAGGCGACGAAGTCCACCCCGACGTGCAGCCCGTACAGATCCAGGCCGACACGGTCGATGGCATATGCCTCGACGGTCCGTGCCGTGCCGTCGAACTGCGGGTTGGTGCCGACCGAGATGGCCGCCGGCATCGCCTCGCCCTCGACCTGCAGCAGCCCGGCGTAGACGCCGTCGGCCGGGATCGCGGTGTGCGGCAGGGTCTCCACATTGGCTGTCGGGAAGCCCAGTTCACGACCGCGCTGGGCACCGCGTACGACAACGCCCTCGACCCGGTGCGGCCTTCCCAGGACCTCCATCGCGCCGGCCACATCGCCCTCGGCGACCAGGCGGCGGGTGAGCGTGGAGGAGAACGGCTCGCCGCCGCCCGCCGCCCCGCGCTCGTAGAGGTCGATGACCTCCACGGTGTAGTCGTAGGTGGTCCCGAGCTCCGCGAGGGTCGCGACATTGCCGGTCGCCTTGTGCCCGAAGCGGAAGTTGGGGCCCTCGACGACGACCTGGGCGTGCAGCTTGTCGACCAGCACCTTGACCACGAAATCGGCCGGTGCCAGCTTCGAGAACTCCTTGGTGAACGGGAGAATGAGCACCGCGTCCACCCCCAGACCGGCCATCAGCTCCGCACGCCGGTCGTGCGGAGCCAGCAGCGGCGGGTGGGTACCGGGCCGCACGACCTCGCTCGGGTGCGGGTCGAAGGTGACGACCACCGCGGGGATCCCCAGCTCACGGGCGCGCGCGACGGCCTTGCCGATGATCAGTTGGTGGCCGCGGTGCACTCCGTCGTAGGAGCCGATGGTGACGACGCTGCGTCCCCAGCCCTCGGGGATGTCCTCCAAGCCACGCCAGCGCTGCACAGTGCCCGCTCCTCGCCCGAACCCTTGTCCGTCCATTGCGCCAATTCGGCATGGCGCAGGTCTAAGACTGCCATGCCGCGGGTGATGCTCCGCGCTAAGGGTGGCTCAGGGCACCCGTCCCAGCCCCTGTCCGGCCCTGATCCCACGGACGGTCTCGCGGGTCGCGGACAGCTCTGCCCGGGCCGGCCCGCCCGATCCGGCCCCGGCCCCGCGGCCCCTTCCGCCCCCAACGCCCCTTGGTGCGCCTCGACAGCTCCTGCCCGTCAGCTGTGCGACCCGGCGAGCGTGGCGCGGGCGCCGGGGCCCACCACTGCCGCCCACTCCCCCGGCTCATCCATCACCCAGTCCTGCACCCGCCGTGCGAAACCCGGCAGCCGCCGTCCCAGTTCCACCAGCCGCCGGTCGAAGCACGCCGCGCCCGCAGGCGTACGCACCAGCAGCATCCCGGTGCGGTGCACCAGCTCCCTGGTGCGCTCCGCCGGCCGCCGCTCCGCGCCCTCGGCTGCGGCTTCCAGAAGGGCCTCCAGCACACGGGTGTCCCGGCCGCCCTCGCTCTCCTCATGGACGCGGTGCGGCGCCACATAGGAGGCCTCCTGCGCCAGCAGCGCATCGAGCAGTTCGCGGCGCAACGCAACCGAGTCGCCACACCCCGTCTCGGCCACCACGGCCGCGAGCGCGCACCGGACCGCTACGGGGGAGCCGGTCAGCAGCTCCACGGCGAGCGGGCGGAGCGCGGCGCGGGCGGCCGGGCCCCGTTCGAGGCGGCGGTCGATGAACTCCGCGACCGGCCGTGCGGCGCGCTCGGGGCAGTGCCGGGCACAGTCACGGACGAGGTCGGCGACCCGGGCGACGAGGTCCGGCGCATCGGTGCGGGCGAGCATGCACAGGAGGGCGGCCGCCACCGGTGGCCCGGCGCCGCCGATCAGCCGGGCCCGGAACGCGGTCAGCACCGGCTCGGGATGGTCGGCGAGGGCGGCCGTGAACACCGTGGGCGGCAGCTGCGGATCCCCCGCGACAAAGCGGGCCAGCGCCCGGTCCAGGAAGCGGGAGCGGGTGGCCGGGTCGCCCATCAGCAGCGCCAGCGCGGAGCCGTGGTGGGCGCTGTCGGCGCTCCGGGCGAGAAGGCAGAGGGCCGCGTAGCGCAGCAGGGCGCGGTCGGCTCCGGCGGTCACGTGCCGGGCGGCCCGCAGGCCGTACGACACGGCGGCGGCCCGCCGCTCGGGGCGCGCGTCGTGCGCCCACCGGTCCACGGCCCGGCACACCGCGGCCGGCTCGTCCTCGGCCAGTGCGTCCATCAGTTCGTCGCCCCTGGGGTGCGCGGCCTGCACCAGCGCCTCCGTGAGGGCGTCGAGCGCCCGGTGGCGATGGGTGTGCAGCAGCGCCTGCGCCGCGGTGGCCACGGTGATCTCGCCAGGCACGGCCTCTACGGGGTGGGCCGGACCGCCGTCCTCCGCGCCGGGGCGTTGCAGCGGGCGGGTGTCGTCGAACCAGGCGCACAGCAAAGGCTGCATCCGCTGCGGATCCGCGCACAGCAGTGCGGCCGCGGCATCGAGAAACCGGGGCGAGCGTGCCGCGGCGGACCGGGTCCGGGCTGCGGGGGCCGCTGCGGACGCGCTGCCGTCGGTGTCGGCCCGGGCGGGGCTGGAGCGCGGGGCACCGAGGGCATCCGTCCGGCCGTCGCCGTCCGGGCCGGACGCCGGGTCGTCAGCGGGGTGGACGCGTACCCGCGGCGGCGGTGCGAAACGGTGGCCGGCACCCGGACCGTCGACGGCTACGGCGGAGGACGACAGACCGCCCGGCGCGGGATCGAACGCCCCGGGCGGGCCGTACGACGGCAACCGGTCGGACCACGAGGACGGACCGGACCATGCAGAGGGATCGGACGATGAGGAGGAACAAGGCAGAGGTGATGAGCTGGACGACGGCAACCGCTCGGCCGGCGACGAACCGGGCGACGGCACCGGCCACCCGGCCCGCGACGGCGCCCCGGACGGCACAGCTCCCGCGGCTCCCTCCTCCGCCTCCGCCTCCGTACCCGTCTCCGCGTACCGCTCCGCGCCGGCCGCCCTCCGCCCCGCCCCGCACGGCGGCCCGTCGGCCGGCAGCAGGCGGCGCAGCAGGTCCATCCGGTCCTCGTCGGCCAGCGCCAACCGCTCCCAGAACCACGGCCCGAAGGCCTCCAGCCCCGTCTGCGCGAAGCCACCCGCCCGGAGTGAGCGTTCCGTGATCCGGTCGGCGAGCAGCCGCAGGACGCCCGTGTACGGCCTCGCGTCGGGGACCCGGAGCAGCACACCGGACAGCAGATGAGCGGCCCACCAGCGGCCGTCCACGGCACGCGCGGCCGGTGAACCGGCCGCGGGGGCGGCCCCGGGGGCGGTCGCCATCGGCACCAACTCGGCCAGCCGGAAGGTCAGTTGCACCGCCCCCTCGCGCCTGCCGAGCAGCAGCAGCGCCTGGACGGCCGGCCCGACGCGGTGTCCGGGGACTGGCAGCAGGTCGAGGTCGGCATGGGCGCCCTGCAGCCACTCCGCGAACTCCTCGTGGGCGAAGCGGAATCCGGTGCCGGCCGGGACCAGCAGCCCCTCGGCCAGCACCGCACGGGCCCAGCCGGGCTCGCGCGGGAACACCTCCTCGAAGGACGTACGGTCCAGCGCGCCCGGACCGGGGCCGAGGCAGCGGCGGGCCGCCTCGTGCACCTGCCCGGCGACCTGGGCGGCCAGCCGGCGCACGGCGGCGGCGCGCGACGGGGGCCGGTGGCCGGCCGCGAGCCGTACGGCGATGCGCAGGCACACCAGGTCCAGGTAGGCGTCGAAGATCTGGTGGCGGTCGGGTGTGCCGAGGCCGGCCGGCTCGTCGGCGCACCGCCCGGTCCCGTCCCCCTCGGTGAGCGCCGCGCCGACCTCCGCGAGCAGGCGCAGGGACAGCGGATGGCGGGCGTCCGGCGCGGCCGGTGCGCCCGGCGGCAGGCCGTAGCGGCCGCGGGCGCGCTCCGCCTCTTCCTCGGTGAGGTCACCGAGCTCCACGCAGGCGGGCAGCGCGGGCGCCGGACGCAGCGGCCGGTGCAGCACACCGGGCGGGAAGAGCGCACCGGCCCGCTCCCAGTACTCGGGGCGGCAGGCGACCACCAGCCGCACGCCGGTGGTACGCAGCCAGTCGGCCGTCGCCGTGGTCCACCCGGCCAGCCGCTCCCCCTGTGCCAGGGCCGAAGGCATCTCCTCCGGCCCGTCGAGGAGCACCAGCAGCGGGCGGCCGGCCGCGGCCGCCGCCCGTGCGACGTCCTCGGAGGTGGTGTCCGCCGGGTCACCGGCGGTACGGCCCTCCCGGGCGACGGTACGGCCGGCGGACCGCAGCGCGCGTTCGACGGCGGTTCGTACCCCGTCGTCGTCGGACCGCAGGTCCGCGCCGCGCAGCCGGATGGTCGCGGCGAGGCCGGGGCCCTGGGCCCGGCGTGCCGCGAGGCCGGCCAGTTCCGTGCTCCGGCCGCATCCCGGCTGTCCCACCAGCCCCAGCACACATGCCGCCGCCGTCCCGTGGCCCTCCTCGAAGCGCGCGAACTCGGCGGCCGCTTCCGGCCGTTCGACCGGCTCCCGTCCCAGCCGCGGCCGCTCGGCGGAGCCCTTCGACAACTCGGCCAGCCGCCGCGCGCCGGCCGGGTTCAACTCGCTGCCGTAGGCCGGGACGGTCGCCGCATTGCGCTCCAGCAGCGCGGCCAGCGCGCCCTGTGGCGCGGCCTCGGCCACCGCGCGCAGCGGGATCGCGAAGCCGCCCGCCCGGCGCCCGAAGGCACCCTCCCCCGGGCGGCCGCGGCCGGGAGCCTGGGGGTGCAGCGCGGTGCCGAGGATGCCGAGCACCGCGCCGGTCCGGGCGTCCAGCACCGGCCCGCCGACCGCCAGTCCACGCAGCCGCAGCGCCTCCCGGCCCCCGGCGCACAGGCCGAGCTCCAGCGTGTCGTCGAGGAGGTGGACGCGCTCGGCGGCCGTGTACATCACCCCGGAGCCCGGTCCGACGACCGTGCCGTCCAGCCAGCCGCCCGCCCAGAGCCGGGCGGTGGTGCCCGCGGTCGGCCGGGCCGCGGCGATGGGCAGCGGCGTGAGCCGGTGCGGTCCGAAGCCGCCGGCCCGGACGAGGGCGAGCCCGGCCTCCGGCAGGGGCGTCACCGCATCGGCCGCCACCACGCACGTCCATCCGCCGCCCCCGGCCGCGCCGCCTCCGGCGCCGTCCGCCATGGGCTGCAACACCAGTTGCGCGGCGCCGTCCACCGCTTCGTGGCTGGTGATCACGGTGCCGTCGTGGTCCGCGAGAAACCCCGTGCCACGTGTCCGACCTGCCAGATCGCGGATCCGCACCAGTGCCGTGTCCGCATCGGCATCCAGCAATGCCATCGCCGGTCCTCTCGCCCTGTGCCGTCCCCCGCACGGTAAGCAGGCGGTGATCGTCTCGACAGGGCCCCAGGGCAACGCGCCCCCCTCCGCGCCTTGATTCACTTCAAGCGCCTCACCGAATGAGTGAATAGCCGGAACCCCGCGCAGAACCGGAGGGCCGGGCGACAGGGAAAGCAGGACCGCACGGCCGCATACAGGCACGCAAAGGGCCGGGCCCGGAGCGCGTCGTCCACGCGTCTCCGGGCCCGGCCCCACGGGTTCCCTGCTCGCCGGCCCTGGCCGGCCCTGATACGGCAACTGCGGTACTAGACCGCGAACACCGCCAGGCTCTTCGCCTTCCCGCCCTGGTTCTCCACCAGCGCGAGGAACCGGCCGTCCGGCCCGAACGCCGCGACCGGGCCGCTGCCCTCGAAGCGCGGCATCGGGGTCCGTGCGCCGTTGAGCAGCAGCCGGGCCTGCGCCTCGGGCACGTCCCAGCGGGTGAACGCCGCGGCGGCCGCGTCCCCGAGCGGCATGACCGGCAGGCCCTCCCCCTCGGTGTCGTCCACGGAGGCCTGGAGCTGGTCGAGGGTGCGCGCCCGGTCCAGCTTGTACGGGCCGACGCGGGTGCGGCGCAGCGCCGTCAGATGGCCGCCGACGCCCAGCCCTTCGCCCAGGTCGCGGGCGAGGGCACGGATGTACGTACCGGACGAGCACTCGACGGAGACCAGCAGATCGGTCACCGGGGTACCGTCCTCGGCCTCGGTCTCGTGCGCGGAGTGCACCACGAACGAGGAGACGGTGACCGGCCGGGCCGGGATCTCCACGTCCTCGCCGTCGCGGACCCGCGAGTACGACCGCTTGCCGTTGATCTTGATGGCGCTGACCTTCGACGGCACCTGCATGATCGCGCCGGACAGCCGGCCGACGACCGCGTCGATGTCCTCGCGGGCGAGACCGTGCGCCGCCTTCGACGCGGTGATCTCGCCCTCGGCGTCGTCGGTGACCGTCGTCTGGCCGAGCCGGATCGTGCCGACGTACTCCTTCTCCGTCAGCGCGAGGTGGCCGAGCAGCTTGGTGGCCCGCTCGATCCCCAGGACGAGCACGCCCGTCGCCATCGGGTCGAGCGTGCCGGCGTGCCCGACCCGGCGGGTGCGCGCCATTCCGCGCATCTTCGCCACCACGTCATGCGAAGTGAAGCCGGCCGGCTTGTCGACGATCACGAGGCCGCCCGGCTTGTTGCTCTCACGCTTCATTCTGCCGCGGTGCCCTCGTCGTCGTCCTCGCCCGGCTTGCGGTACGGGTCGGGCTCACCGGCGTACTGGGCGCCCGAGGAGACCTCGCGCACCTTGGCGTCCGACGCCCGTGCCTTGTCGAGCAGGTCGTCGATCGTCTTGGCGTTCTCCGGCAGGGCGTCCGGCACGAAGGCCAGGGTCGGCGTGAACTTCGTCCCCGCCGCGGCCCCGACCGCGGAGCGCAGGATGCCCTTGGCGCTCTCCAGCCCGGCGGCGGCGCTGGCCCGCTCCTCGTCATCGCCGTAGACCGTGTAGAAGACCGTAGCCTCCCGCAGGTCGCCGGTGACCCGGGTGTCCGTGATGGTCACGTGCGAACCGAGCCGCGGGTCCTTGATACCGCGCTGCAGCTTCTGGGCGACCACCTCCCGGATGAGGTCCGCCAGCTTCTTCGCCCGCGCATTGTCGGCCACTGGTCCGTCTCCTTCTTTCTTCCACAATTGTGCTTCCACCGGCGGCGGCCTGCCCGGTCCGGGTCAGTCGTCGTCGCCGTGCAACCGCCGGCGTACCGACAGCAGCTCCACTTCGGGCCGTGCGGCGACCAGGCGCTCGCAACGGTCCATGACATCGGTCAGATGCCCCGTGTCCCCGGAGACCACCGCCAGGCCGATCGTGGCCCTGCGATGCAGATCCTGGTCCCCGACCTCGGCGACGCTCACCGCGAATTTGCGGTGCAGCTCGGCGACGATCGGGCGGACGACGGAGCGCTTCTCCTTCAGCGACCGTACGTCGCCGAGAAGCAGGTCGAAGGACAGCGTCCCTACGTACATGCAAGACGGGCTGAGCCGCCCGTGGGGCCTTAGGTGTCCGTGTCATTTCGAACCGTACACGGAACGGCCGGGGCCGATCGACGGAAATACCTTCCGCCGACCGGCCCCGGCCGGCCGCCCGCCCGTCGCGCGACCACCACCGGGGTGGAAGCGCCACGGGCGGGCCGCTGCACGATCAGCCGCGCGGCTTCTCGCGCATCTCGTACGTCGCGATGACGTCGTCGATCTTGATGTCGTTGAAGTTTCCGAGGTTGATACCGCCCTCGAAGCCTTCGCGGATCTCGGTGACGTCGTCCTTGAACCGGCGCAGACCCTGGATGTTGAGGTCCTCCGCGACCACCTTGCCGTCGCGGATGAGGCGCGCCTTGGTGTTGCGCTTGACCTCGCCGGAGCGGATGAGCACACCCGCGATGTTGCCGAGCTTGGACGAGCGGAAGATCTCGCGGATCTCCGCGGTACCGAGCTCGACCTCCTCGTACTCCGGCTTGAGCATGCCCTTGAGGGCCGCCTCGATCTCCTCGATCGCCTGGTAGATGACCGAGTAGTACCGGACGTCGACGCCCTCGCGCTCGGCCATCTGCGTCGCGCGGCCTTCGGCGCGCACGTTGAAGCCGATGACGATCGCGTCGGAGCCGGACGCCAGGTTGATGTCGGTCTCCGTGACCGCACCGACGCCGCGGTGCAGCACCCGGATGTCGACCTCTTCGCCGACGTCGAGCTGGAGCAGCGAGGACTCCAGGGCTTCGACGGAACCGGAAGCGTCACCCTTGATGATGAGGTTGAGCTGCTGGACCTCGCCGGCCTTGAGCACCTTGTCCAGGTCCTCGAGGGACACCCGGCGGGTGCGCTTGGCGAAGGCGGCGTTGCGCTCGCGCGCCGCGCGCTTCTCGGCGATCTGACGGGCCGTACGGTCCTCGTCGACGACCAGGAAGTTGTCGCCGGCGCCCGGGACGTTGGTCAGACCCAGGACCAGGACGGGGGTCGACGGACCCGCTTCCTCGACGTTGTTGCCCTTGTCGTCGAACATCGCACGGACCCGGCCGTACGCGTCGCCGACCACCATCGTCTCGCCGACGCGGAGCGTGCCGCGCTGGACCAGGACGGTCGCCACGGCGCCGCGGCCACGGTCGAGGTGGGCCTCGATCGCGATGCCCTGCGCGTCCTGCTCCGCGTTGGCGCGCAGGTCGAGCGAGGCGTCCGCGGTCAGGACCACGGCCTCGAGCAGCTGCTCGATGTTCAGACCCTCACGGGCGGAGATGTCGACGAACATCGTGTCGCCGCCGTACTCCTCGGCCACCAGACCGAACTCGGTGAGCTGGCCGCGCACCTTGGTCGGGTCGGCGCCCTCGACGTCGATCTTGTTGACCGCGACCACGATCGGCACCTCGGCCGCCTTGGCGTGGTTCAGGGCCTCGATCGTCTGCGGCATGACACCGTCGTTGGCCGCCACCACGAGGATCGCGATGTCGGTCGACTTGGCACCACGGGCACGCATGGCGGTGAACGCCTCGTGACCGGGGGTGTCGATGAAGGTGATGCGCCGCTCTTCGTCGTTGACCTCGGTCGCGACCTGGTAGGCACCGATGTGCTGGGTGATGCCGCCGGCCTCGCCCGCGATGACGTTCGTCTTGCGGATCGCGTCGAGCAGCCGGGTCTTACCGTGGTCGACGTGACCCATGACGGTCACCACCGGCGGACGCGCGACGAGCATGTCCTCGCCGCCCTCGTTCTCACCGAAGTCGATGTCGAAGGACTCGAGCAGCTCGCGGTCCTCCTCCTCCGGGCTGACGATCTCGACGACGTAGTTCATCTCTTCGGCGAGCAGCTGCAGCGTCTCGTCGGAGACCGACTGGGTCGCGGTGACCATCTCGCCGAGGTTCAGCATGACCTGGACCAGCGACGCCGGGTTGGCGTTGATCTTCTCGGCGAAGTCCGTCAGCGAGGCACCGCGCGACAGGCGAACCGTCGCGCCGTTGCCGCGGGGCAGCATGATGCCGCCCACCGACGGGGCCTGCATGGCCTCGTACTCCTGACGCCTCTGCCGCTTCGACTTGCGGCCACGGCGCGCCGGACCGCCGGGACGGCCGAACGCACCCTGCGTGCCACCACGGCCACCGGGACCGCCGGGACGGCCACCGAAGCCGGGACGACCGCCGAAGCCGCCGCCACCACCGGGACCGCCGCCACCGGGACGACCGGCGAAACCGCCGCCGCCACCCGGACGACCGCCACCGCCACCGGGACGGCCGGCGAAACCGCCGCCACCGGGACGACCGCCACCGCCACCGGGACGACCGGCACCGCCGGGACCGCGACCGCCGCCACCGCCGGGGCCCGGACGCGGGCCGGCAGCGGGACGCTGCGGCATCATGCCCGGGTTCGGGCGGTTACCGCCGCCACCGCCGGGACGCGGGGCGCCACCGGGAGCGGCACCCTGCGGACGGGGCATACCACCGGGGGTGGGACGCGCACCGCCCTGGCCGCCCTGGGGACGGGGGCCACCCTGGCCGCCGCCCTGCGGACGCGGACCGCCGGGACCACCCTGGCCACCGGGACGCGGGGCGCCACCGGGACGGGGGGCCTGCGGACGGGCCATGCCCGTGGAGCCACCGGACGTGAAGGGGTTGTTGCCCGGACGGGGGCCGGAGGGACGGCCGCCGGGACGCGGGGCCGGACGCTCGCCACCGGGACGCGGAGCGTTACCGCGGCCCTGACCGCCCTGGCCGGGCGCCGGACGGGCCGGACGCGGGCCGGGGGCACCGGGACGGGGAGCCGACTGGCCGGCGGCGGGAGCGGCCGGCGCGGACGGCGGAGCCTGGAACTCGGGCTGCGCGGGGGCGGCCGGAGCGGGCTTGGGTGCCGCGGGGCGCGCCGGGGTGGGGCGCGGGCCCGGGGTGGGGCCGGCGGCGGGAGTGCTCTTGGGAGCCACCGGTGCCTCGGGGGCCTTCGGGGCCTCGGGGACCTTCGGGGCCTCGGGGGCTGCCGGAGCCGCGGGGCCCGGCTTGGGGGCGCCCGGCTTCGGGGCAGCAGGACGTTCCCCCGCTGCCTTGGCGGCAGGGGAGGTGCCCCCAGCCTGCGCCGGGGACGGCGCGGACGGCTTCGCGGGGGCCGACTTGCGCGGCGCCGCGGGCTTGCCGGCGGCGCGGCCATTGCCGCCGCCTGCCTGGAAAGCGTCGGTCAGCTTTCGAACAACCGGCGCCTCGATCGTCGAGGACGCCGAACGGACGAATTCACCAAGTTCTTGGAGCTTGGCCATGACGACCTTGCTCTCAACGCCGAACTCCTTGGCGAGTTCGTATACCCGGACCTTAGCCACTTCGCTCCTTCTAGGTCCGGGTTGTCCACCGGACCGTCGCTACTTCATGGGCGTACTCATCGCGTACTCATCGAGTGCTCATCGCAATCTCGACCTACTTCCGACTCGCGAGGTACCTGACCGCACGGTTCTCCGTGCGCTGTGCGTTTCGTGCTGCTGTGCGTTATTGCAACGGCGGCTGCTCGACGGGCGTCCGCTCGATGAACCGGCGCAGCGCCGTCGTGTCGAACGGTCCCCGGGCCCGGTAGGCCCGGTTGAACGCCCGGCGGCGAACCGCCAGGTCGAGGCAGACCAGTGTCGGGTGCACGTAAGCACCCCGGCCGGGCAGCGTACCGCGAGGATCGGGGACACACTCGCCCTCGATCTCCACGATGCGCAGCAAATCGCCCTTGGCCGCTCGCTCCCGGCATCCCAGACAGGTGCGCTCAGGGCATGCGCGGGCATGCGTCCGGCCAGACACTGCTTAAGTCTACCTCCCCGCGCCGGCCCGACCCCTATGGGGTAAAGGCGGAACGGCTGCTCAGCATTCCGGTCGGAGCGCCGCGGCACCACCGATTTTCGGGGGCCGCGGCGTCACCGTCCGTGGTGGAACGGTCTCAGTCCTGTGGTGCGGGCTGCTCGGTGTCCGGGCGGATGTCGATCCGCCAGCCCGTGAGGCGGGCGGCGAGCCGGGCATTCTGCCCTTCCTTGCCGATGGCCAGTGACAGCTGGTAATCGGGGACGGTGACCCGGGCGGAGCGGGCCGCCAGGTCCACGACCTCGACCTTGCTGACCCGGGCCGGTGACAGCGCGTTCGCCACCAGTTCGGCCGGGTCGTCGGACCAGTCCACGATGTCGATCTTCTCACCGTGCAGCTCGGCCATCACGGCGCGCACCCGGCCGCCCATCGGGCCGATGCAGGCGCCCTTGGCGTTCAGGCCGGAGCGGACGGACCGTACGGCGATCTTGGTGCGGTGGCCGGCCTCGCGGGCGATGGCGGAGATCTCCACCGAGCCGTCCGCGATCTCCGGGACCTCCATGGCGAAGAGCTTCTTCACCAGATTGGGGTGGGTGCGCGACAGCGTCACGGACGGGCCGCGGACGCCCTTGGCCACCCGGACGACGTACGAGCGCAGCCGGGTGCCGTGCGCATAGTCCTCACCGGGGACCTGCTCCTGCACCGGCAGCATGGCCTCCATCGGGCCGACGTCCACCAGCACGTTCTTCGGGTCCTTGCCCTGCTGGACGACGCCGGTGATGACGTCGCCCTCGCGCCCGGCGAACTCGCCGAAGGTGATCTCCTCCTCGGCGTCCCGCAGCCGCTGCAGGATGACCTGCTTGGCGGTGGTCGCCGCGATCCGGCCGAAACCGGACGGGGTGTCGTCGAAGTCGCGGGGCTCGGCACCCTCCTCCAGGTCCTCCGGATCCTCCTTCGCCCACACCGTCACATGGCCGGTGTTGCGGTTCAGCTCCACCCGCGCCCGCCGGCGGCTGCCCTCGGTGCGGTGGTAGGCAATGAGGAGGGCCGACTCGATCGCCTCGACCAGCAGGTCGAACGAGATCTCCTTCTCCCGCACCAGACCCCGCAGGGCACTCATGTCGATATCCACGGCTACGCCTCCTCCTTGTTCTCGTCGATCTTCTCGTCGTGCTGCGCGTCGCGCTTGTCTGTCCTGTCGGGCTTACGGCTGAATTCCAGCTCGACACGCGCCTTGGCGATCTCGTCGAAGGAGACGCGGCGGGTGGTCGGCTTGCGGCCCTTGACCCCCGGCACCTCGAGGTCCAGCCCGGCGTCGTCGACGGCGGTGATCCGTGCCACCAGCTCCCCGCCCTCGTGGAGTTGGGCCTTGATGAGGCGGCCGACGGCGCGGCGGTAGTGCCGCAGCTCGGTCAGCGGGCGGTCGGCGCCGGGAGAGGTCACCTCAAGGGTGTACGGGGCGCCGCCCATCACATCGGAGTCGTCCAGGACCTGGGAGGCCTCGCGGCTCAGCTCGGCACACTCGTCCAGCTGGACGCCCTCGTCGGAATCGACCACGATCCTCAGCACCCGCCGCTTGCCTGCCGGTGTCACCTCGATCTCTTCCAGATCCAGGTCTCGCGCGGCGACGAGCGGTTCAAGCAATCCGCGCAGCCTCTCGCTCTGGGTGGTGCTCATCCGGGTGACTCCTCGGCCGCGTGTGCTGTTGTGGGTGGGTCGTGTGTCGGGTCAAAGCCTATCGGTTCCGGCGGGGTACTGACGATTCGGTGGGTGGTCACGGATACTCTCGCCTGCGGTGATCACGACGAAAGACCCCGGGAAGTGCAACGTGCCGAAAGTGGCGCTCACACGCAGAAGGACCCTGCTGGCCGGCGCCGCCCTCGGGGGCGTGGCGCTGCTCACCGGCTGTTCGGAGGACGACGGCCCCGACCGGACCGAACGCTCCCTTGCCGCCGACCGGCTGCGCCGGCGCTCCGCCCGCGACAGCACGGCCCTGCTGGCGCGTTACGACGCCACACTGGCCGCGCATCCGGCGCTGGAGCCGCAGCTGCGCCCGCTGCGCTCGGAAGTCGCCCGGCACGCCGAGGCGTTCACCGGTGAGCGGGCCGCCCCCTCCCCCGGCGGCGGGGCGGACGACGGCCCGGCGCGCGATGCCGGTGCGCCCGCTTCCGGCCCCGCGCCGCAGGGCTCCCGGCGGCCGTCCGCCCCCCAGGCCCCCCGGGACCAACGGGCCGCACGCACCGCCCTGGCCGAGGCCGAGCGCAAACTCGCCGATGTCCGCGCCAAGGCTCTGACCACCGCGCCCCCGGAGTTGGCCCGGCTGCTCGCCTCGGTCGCGGCGGCCGGTGCGGCCCATGCGTATCTGCTGACGGAGCCGGCCGGATGACGGGCAGGGCAGCGGGGCCAGGAGCAGGGACCGGCGAAGGGGTGAGCGGATGAGGACCACGGCGGCGCACGGCAAAAGCGGGCACGAGGAGGCGGACGGCGGGCACGACGAGCTGACCGCGGTGCAGGCGGCACTGGCCGCCGAACATGCGGCGGTCTACGGCTACGGCGTGGTCGGCGGGCGGATCGCGGACGACCGGCGAAAGGAGGCGCAGGCGGCGTACGACGGGCATCGCGCGCGCCGGGACGCACTGCGCCGCGAGGTGCGTGACCTGGGCGGTACCCCGCGTGCCGCGGCCGCCGCCTACGAACTGCCCTTCCCGGTCCCGGACGCGGCCGCCGCCGTCCGGCTGGCGGCGGAGCTGGAGGACCGGCTGGCCGCCGTCTACGCGGATCTCGTACGGGCCGGCGCGGCGGCCCGGCGCGCCGAGGCGGCGGCCGCGCTGCGCGAGGCAGCGGTGCGGGCGGTGCGCTGGCGCGGCAGCGGCGTAGCCTTCCCTGGGCTCGTGGAGCGGGCCGCGGCCGCCACCGGCTCCGGCTCCGGCGCCGCGAGCGCTTCCGCGGGCGCGCTCTGAAGGACCGGCCGCGGTCCGGTCACGGCCCAGGAAGGGGACGGCTCAAGCATGGCAACGGCACCCATCGAACCGCCGCAGCGGTTGGTGAGTTCGCTGAGCGGCGATCCGGAAAGCCCCGTACGGCAGTGGCTCGACGCCCTGCCGACCTTGGTTCAGCAGCGGCTGGAGGCCTGGGATCTGACGCTGGAACGGGTGCAGGCCCCCGGAGGCCGCAGCAGTCTGGTCGCCCTCGTGCGGCAGAAGGACCGGTCGCCCGCCGCGCTGAAGTTCCCGGTGCCCGGGCGGGTGTCCGCGCATGAGGGAGCGGTGCTGGAGGCGTGGGACGGCTGGGGCGCGGTGCGGCTGCTGCGGTCCGATGCCGCCAGTGGTGCGCTGTTGCTGGAGCGGCTGCAGGGCGGGGTGTCGCTGCGGTCGCTGCCGGAGGCCAAGGCACTGCTGGAGGCGGCCGGTACGGTGCGGCGACTGTGGGTGCCGGCGGCACCGGAGCACTCCTTCGAGACGCTGGCCGGGCGTACCGGGGAGGCCGTGGAGGCGCTGCGGACGGCCGGGGCGCTGACCGAGGCGGCCGGGCCGCTGGTGGATCAGGCGCTGGAGCTGCGCCGCGCCCTGCCGGAGGGGTCCGACGAGCGGTTTCTGCTGCACGGCGCGTTCCGGCAGGGCAAGGTGCTGGCCGGTGAGCGGGCGCCCTGGCTGGCGGTCGGCCCGTCGCCGGTGGTGGGCGAGCGGGCATACGACCTGGCATCGCTGGTGCTGGACCGGTTCGAGGACCTGGCGGCCGGGGCGGGCGCGGCTGCCGCGGCCCGCCGCAGGGTGGCCAAGCTGGCCGACTCCCTGGAGGTGGACCGGGACCGGCTGCGCGACTGGACGCTGTACCGGGCGGTGGACACCGGTGTACGGGAGGTGGCGGTGGGCGACCGGCAGCGCGGCGAGCTGCTGCTGGAGTTCGCGGCCTGGCTGTAGGGGGTCTCTCCCCGGTGGGATGCCCTGGCGGGATCCCACCGGTGGGACGGACGAACGGGCCGGCCGCCGGGGTGTGTGCCCGATGGCCGGCCCGTCGGCCGTGCGGGGGTTACGCGCTGAGGCGGGCGACGGCCTCCTCGACCGTCAGCTCCTCACGCTCGCCGGTGCGGCGGTCCTTGACCTCGACGACGCCCTCGGCGGCGCGGCGGCCGGCGACGACGATGGTCGGCACGCCGAGGAGTTCGGCGTCGGTGAACTTCACGCCGGGCGAGACACCCGCCCGGTCGTCGACGAGGACCCGCAGGCCCGCGGCGCCGAGCCGTTCGCCGACCTCCAGGGCGAGTTCGGTCTGCTTGGCCTTGCCGGCCGCGACGACATGCACATCGGCCGGTGCGACCTCGCGGGGCCAGCACAGGCCCTTCTCGTCGTGGGTCTGCTCGGCGAGGGCGGCCACCGCGCGGGAGACGCCGATGCCGTACGAGCCCATGGTCACCCGGGCGGGCTTGCCGTTCTGGCCGAGCACGTCGAGCTCGAAGGCGTCCGCGTACTTGCGGCCGAGCTGGAAGATGTGGCCGATCTCGATGGCGCGGTCGATCTTCAGGCCGGTGCCGCACTCCGGGCAGGGGTCACCGGGCTCGACAACGACCACGTCGAGGTAGTCGTCGACCTCGAAGTCCCGGCCGGCAACGACGTTCCTGGCGTGCTTGCCCTCCTTGTTGGCGCCGGTGATCCAGGCGGTGCCGGGGGCGATACGCGGGTCGGCGATGTAGCGGAACGCCTTGCCGGCCAGACCCTGCGGGCCGACGTAGCCGCGGACCAGCTCGGGGCGGTCGGTGAAGTCCTCGGCGGTGACCAGCTCGACGGTGGCCGGTGCCAGGTGCTCGCCGAGCTTGCCGAGGTCGACCTCGCGGTGGCCGGGGACACCGACCGCGACGATCTCGCCATCGACCTTGACCAGGAGGTTCTTCAGGGTCGCCGAGGCCGGTACGCCAAGGTGCTCGGCAAGGGTCTCGATGGTCGGGGTGTCTGGGGTGTCCAGCTCCTCGACGGGGCCGTGCGCGGAGCCGTCGGCGGCCTCGACCTTGACCGTGACGGCCTCGGTGTTGGCGGCGTAGTCGCAGGCCGGGCAGTCGACGAAGGTGTCCTCACCGGCGGCGGCGGGGGCCAGGAACTCCTCGGAGGCGGAGCCGCCCATCGCGCCGGAGACGGCGGAGACGATGCGGTAGTCCAGGCCGAGCCGCTGGAAGATCTTGGTGTAGGCCTCGCGGTGCAGGGCGTAGGACTGCTCCAGGCCCTCGTCGGTGGTGTCGAAGCTGTACGAGTCCTTCATCTGGAACTCGCGGCCGCGCAGCACACCGGAGCGGGGGCGGGCCTCGTCGCGGTACTTGGTCTGGATCTGGTAGAGGATCACCGGCAGGTCCTTGTAGGACGTGCACTGGTCCTTGACCGTGAGGGTGAAGATCTCTTCGTGGGTGGGGCCGAGGAGGTAGTCGGCGCCCTTGCGGTCCTTGAGGCGGAAGAGCAGGTCGCCGTACTCCTCCCAGCGGCCGCTGGCCTCGTAGGGCTCCTTGGGCAGCAGGGCCGGCAGCAGGACCTCCTGGCCGCCGATGGCGTCCATCTCCTCGCGCACGATGCGGGAGACGTTCTCCAGGACCTTCTTGCCCAGCGGCAGCCACGTCCAGATGCCGGCGGAGGAGCGGCGGACGTAACCGGCGCGGACGAGCAGCTTGTGGCTGGCGGTCTCGGCGTCGGCCGGGTCGTCACGCAGTGTCTTGATCATCAAGCGGGACATGCGCTGGACCTGTGCGGCGTGGGCCATGGGAGTTTCTCCTGCGTAAGAAAGGTGACTCCCTGGAGGTTAGCTGCAGGGGTCTGTCGCGCGGAAATGCGTATCCGCTGCGCTTGGCCGGCTTCCCACGTTTTCGGCTGTCCCGCCGTCGGGGTTTCTCGCCGTTTCGCCTGCGGCGGGCGTGTGTGTCGGGTGCGGTGCCGCTCCTCCGGACTCCGTCCTGCGGCGCGGCACCTCCCGTGAGTGGGGGGAAAGAGGCCGGTGGGGACGGGCCGCTTCCTTCGTCCGCGGGCGGTCGAGGGAGAAGACCCGCCCCCACCGGTTTTCTCCCCCACTCACAACAGCCCGCCGCTGGGGGCACCTCCGGCGCCCTTCAGGCAGTGGGGGAGCCACGGCGGGACAGCCGACAACGTGGGAAGGAAAGCCAAGCGCAGCGGACGGTCAGGGGCGCTTCAGGGGGAGCGGGGCTCCCATCACCGCATACGGGGTCGGGGCGCTGGGGAACAGGACGCGGCGGGCGATGTCCTGGTAGCCGAGGGCGCGGTAGAGGCGGCGGGCGGGGCTTTCGGTGTCGATGGCGGAGAGGATGGAGCGTGGTTGGGCGGCGCCGTCGGTGATGCGGGTGATCAGTGTCCGGCCGATGCCGCGGTGCTGGTAGTCGGGGTGGACGTGCAGCTCGGTGATGGTGAAGGAGTCGTCGAGCCAGTGGTCCAGGCCCTCGCTGCGGAGGTAGGGCTCGACGACGGTGGACCACCAGTGGGCGCGGTCGTTGGGCATGCCGTAGACGAAGCCGACCAGCCGGCCCGCGGGGGTGGTGGCACCGAGGGCGCGGGCGCCGGGGCAGGTGAGGTGACGGAGCACGATGTGCCGGCGGACGGCGATCTCCTCGGCGCTCAGGCCGAAGGCGAGTGCCTGGACGGCCAGCGCGTCGTCCACGCGGGCAGCAAGATCAAGCGGGCCGACCGCGACGTCATCCATGCTCGGAGCGTACAAGGCGGCGGGTCAGAAAAGTACGCTCATGAACGCGCCGACTTCCTCGAAGCCCACCCGCCGGTAGGAGGCGCGGGCGGCGGTGTTGAAGTCGTTGACGTAGAGGCTGACGACGGGGGCGACGTCGTTGAGGGCGTAGCGCAGCACGGCGGCCATGCCGGTCTCCGACAGGCCCTTGCCGCGGTAGGCGGGGTCGACCCACACGCCCTGGATCTGGCAGGCCCGCTGGGTGGCGGCGCCGATCTCGGCCTTGAAGATGACCTTGCCGTTCTCGATACGGGCGAAGGAGCGGCCGGAGCCGACAAGTTCGGCGACCCGGGCCTGGTAGAGGAGCCCGCCGTCGCCGGCCATCGGGGAGATGCCGACCTCTTCGGTGAACATGGCCACGCACGCGGGCATGATCAGGTCCATCTCGTTCTTGCGGATCCGCCGGACGTAGGGGTCGGGGGCGATCTCGGCGGCCGGTGCGGTGGTGACCATCAGCGGCTGGTGGGCGCGGATCTCGCGGGCCGGTCCCCAGGAGGGCTCCAGGAGCGACCACAGCTCGGCGGTGGACTCGGCGGGGCCGACGATGGAGGAGCAGCGGCGGCCCTGGCGGCGGGCGCGTTCGGCGAAGCCACGGACGGCTTCGGGGGTGGCGCAGACCGGGACGAGGTTGGCGCCGGCGTAACACAGCGACTCCAGGCGGCCGCCGACGTACCAGCCCCACATCTCGCCGCCCAGCCGCCAGGGGTCGAGGCCGGCGACCTGGACGCGGGCGGCGACGAAGGCGTTGGCGACCGGGTCGCGGTCCAGGACCGCGAGCGCATCGTCGAGGTCCCCGGGCTCGAGGACCTTGATGGTGGTGGTCGTCAGCACGTGTCGGAAAGCCTCACCGTTACGGGCCTGGGAGGCCAGGCGGAAGCAGGTCCTGGCACTTTACCTCCACCTGCGCGGGAGTACCCGGGCGCCGGGGACGGATTGTCCCGGGCAGCGGCGAGCCCCGCGGCCCGGTGCGGGCGGCGGGGCTCGGCAGCTGTGGGCGGTGCCGGGTCAGCCGGCGATGGCCACGGTCGGCTCGCCGGAGGCGATGCCGTCCTTCTCCATCTGCTCGGCGATCTTCATGGCCTCTTCGATGAGGGTCTCCACGATCTTCGATTCGGGGACGGTCTTGATGACCTCGCCCTTGACGAAGATCTGGCCCTTGCCGTTGCCGGAGGCGACGCCGAGGTCGGCCTCGCGGGCCTCGCCGGGGCCGTTGACGACGCAGCCCATGACGGCGACGCGCAGCGGCACCTCCATGCCGTCGAGGCCCGCGGTGACCTCGTCGGCGAGCTTGTAGACGTCGACCTGGGCGCGGCCGCAGGAGGGGCAGGAGACGATCTCCAGCCGGCGCTGGCGCAGGTTGAGCGATTCCAGGATGGAGATGCCGACCTTGACCTCTTCGGCGGGCGGCGCGGAGAGCGAGACGCGGATGGTGTCGCCGATGCCCTCGCTGAGCAGGGCGCCGAAGGCGACGGCGGACTTGATGGTGCCCTGGAAGGCGGGGCCGGCCTCCGTGACACCGAGGTGGAGGGGGTAGTCCGACTGGGCGGCGAGCTGGCGGTAGGCGTTGACCATCACGACCGGGTCGTTGTGCTTGACCGAGATCTTGATGTCGCGGAAGCCGTGCTCCTCGAAGAGAGACGCCTCCCACAGCGCGGACTCGACCAGCGCCTCGGGGGTGGCCTTGCCGTACTTCTGCAGCAGGCGGCGGTCCAGGGAGCCGGCGTTGACGCCGATCCGGATCGGGGTGCCGGCGTCGGAGGCCGCCTTGGCGATCTCCTTGACCTTGTCGTCGAACTGCTTGATGTTGCCGGGGTTGACGCGGACCGCGGCGCAGCCGGCGTCGATCGCGGCGAAGACGTACTTCGGCTGGAAATGGATGTCCGCGATGACCGGAATCTGCGACTTCCGGGCGATCACCGGCAGCGCGTCGGCGTCGTCCTGCGTCGGGCAGGCGACCCGGACGATCTGGCAGCCGGAGGCCGTCAGCTCGGCGATCTGCTGCAGCGTGGCACCGATGTCGGACGTACGTGTGGTCGTCATCGACTGCACCGAGACCGGTGCGTCTCCGCCCACGGCGACCGTTCCGACCTGGATCTTGCGGCTGACCCGGCGGTCGGCAAGCTTGGTCGGTACGTCCGGCATTCCCAGTGAAATGGCAGTCATCTGGCGAGCAACCCCAAGGTGTGGATCTAGGCCCCGCAGCGGCGGGCTCCGGTCTTCGAGATTACGGCACGGGGGTTGCTATGAGCACATCGCGCCCCTGTGGCGCCACGAAAGGAGACGGCCGGACACCTCCAAACGCCACGGAGGTGTCCGGCCGCCGCCAAACGTGCTTTCTAGGTCAGCTTCACCGGATTCACCACGTCGGCGACGAGCACCAGCAGCGTGAAGCAGATGAAGATCCCGGCGACGACGTAGGCGACAGGCATGAGCTTGGCCACGTCGAAGGGGCCGGGGTCGGGACGCCGGACGATCTTGGCGAAGGCCCGCCGGACGGACTCCCACAGGGCGCCGGCGATGTGCCCGCCGTCCAGCGGCAGCAACGGCAGCATGTTGAACAGGAAGAGCGAGAGGTTGAAGCCGGCGACCAGGAAGAGCATGGTCGCCACCCGCTGCTCCGGCGGGATGTGCAGGGAGAAGACCTCGCCACCGACCCGGGCCGCGCCGACCACGCCCATCGGGGAGTCCTGCTTGCGCTCGCCGCCGTTGAAGGCCGCGTTCCACAGGTCCGGGACCTTCGCGGGCAGGTTTATCAGCGAGGAGACGCCCTGCTCGACCATGGTGCCCATGCGGTCGACGGACTGGCCGAAGGACTGCTGGACGACGCCGCTGGCGGGCGTGAACCCGAGGAATCCGGCGGTGACGAACTGGCCGGGGACATAGCCGCCGTGGCCGTCGGTCTTGGCGACCTTGTTCTCGATCAGGTCGGCGTGCAGCGTCCGGCGTGCGCCGTGCCGCTCGACGACGAGGGTGGCGGGCCCCGTGGTGTCGCGGATCTGCTGCTGCAGGGCGCCCCAGTCGGGGACGGCGTGGCCGTTGAAGGAGACGATCTTGTCGCCGGCCCGCAGGCCGGCGGCCTTGGCCGGGGAGTCCTTGGCGCCGTGCGGGCACTTGTCGGTCTTGGCGGCCGCCGAGATGACGCAGTCCGAGACGGAGCCGACCGAGGTGGTCTGGGTGTTGATGCCGAAGCCCATCAGCACGCTCATGAAGATCACGACCGCCAGGATCAGATTCATGAACGGCCCGGCGAACATCACGATGACGCGCTTCCAGGGCTTGCGGGTGTAGAAGAGCCGCTTCTCGTCGCCGGGCTGCAGCTCCTCGAAGGCCGCCGAGCGGGCGTCCTCGATCATGCCGCGGAACGGCGAGGTGGACCGGGCCTGCAGCTTTCCGTCGTCGCCGGGCGGGAACATCCCGATCATGCGGATGTAGCCGCCGAGCGGAACGGCCTTGATGCCGTACTCGGTGTCGCCCTTCTTACGGGAGAAGATCGTCGGCCCGAAGCCCACCATGTACTGCGGCACGCGGATACCGAACAGCTTGGCCGTGGAGAGGTGGCCGAGCTCGTGCCAGGCAATGGAGAACAGCAGACCGACGACGAAGACGACTATGCCGAGGATGGTCATCCAGGTCGTCATGCGCGAGCCTCCGAAGGTGTCCGTGCCGCACGGGCGGCCAGTTCGCGGGCGCGGGCGCGCGCCCAGGTCTCCGCCTCCAGGACGTCCGCGACCGTCAGGGAAGTTCCCCCGGCCGGCGTCCCGTGCTCGGAAACCACTGCGGCGACGGTATCCACAATCCCTGTGAAGGGCAGCCCGCCCCGGAGGAACGCGTCCACGCATTCCTCGTTCGCGGCGTTGAAGACGGCGGGGGCGGTGCCGCCGAGATCACCGACGTGGCGGGCCAGCGGGACGGACGGGAAGGCCTCCTCGTCCAGCGGGAAGAACTCCCAGGTCTGCGCCTTCGTCCAGTCCACGCCGGGCGCGGCGTCCGGGACCCGCTCGGGCCAGCCGATGCCCAGCGCGATCGGCATCCGCATGTCGGGCGGGCTGGCCTGGGCGAGGGTGGAGCCGTCGGTGAACTCCACCATCGAGTGGACGTAGGACTGCGGGTGGACGGCGACCTCGATGCGGTCGAAGGGGACGTCGAAGAGCAGGTGCGCCTCGATGACCTCCAGCCCCTTGTTGACCAGGGTCGCGGAGTTGATGGTGACGACCGGGCCCATCGACCAGGTGGGGTGGGCCAGCGCCTGCTCGGGGGTGACCGCGGCCAGCTCCTGCTTCGTACGGCCGCGGAACGGGCCGCCGGAGGCGGTGACCACGAGCTTGCGGACCTCGGCGCGGTCGCCGCCGGCCAGGGCCTGGAAGAGCGCGGAGTGCTCGGAGTCGACGGGGATGATCTGGCCGGGCGCGGCGACGGCCTTGACCAGTGGGCCGCCGACGATCAGCGACTCCTTGTTGGCGAGGGCCAGCACCCGGCCCGCCTTCAGGGCGGCCAGGGTGGGGGCGAGACCGATGGAGCCGGTGATGCCGTTGAGGACGGTGTGGCAGGGGGAGGCGGCCAGGTCGGTGGCCGCGTCGGGGCCGGCCAGGATCTCGGGCAGCGGCTCGCCCGCGCCGTAGCGGTCGGCCAGCGCGGTGCGCAGCGCGGGCACCGCGTCCTCGCGCGCCACGGCCACGGCGCTCACCCGCAGCTGGTGCGCCTGGTCGGCGAGCAGCCCGACCCGGCCGCCGGCCGCGGAGAGCGCGGTCACCCGGAAGCGGTCGGGGTTGCGCAGCACGATGTCGATCGCCTGGGTGCCGATCGACCCGGTCGAGCCGAGGATGACGAGGGAACGGGGGCCGCTCGGGCCGTCGGGATCGGCGGCGGCCGGCTCGAAGCGCAGATGCGGGTGGGCGAGGGAGTCCGTCATGTGGTCCATTGTGGCCGGTCGCCGGGGGGCCGCGGACACCCAGGGCGGGTCATACCGATCATGCACGCCCCGCACCGCTGTGGGCCGCACGCCCCGGGGCCGGTCCGCACCGGCCCCGGGGCGCGGACCGCCGCGGGCCGCTCAGCGAACGGGCCGCCGGACGTTGTCCGTCCGGCTCGGGCCCGGGGTGGCATCCGCGATCCAGGGGCCGTCGCCGCTGGGGTCGATCATGCCCTCCTCCAGCCAGGTGTAGCTGCCGTCGAGGACCCCGTCGACGACCTTGCGGTCGAGCTCGTCGGTGTTGGTCCACAGCCGGCCGAACAGCTCCTCGACGCGGATCCGCGCCTGCCGGCAGAACACATCGGCCAGCTGCTGCGCCTCGCGGCCGTGGTCACCGGTCTCGGTCAGGTACTCGGCCCGTACGCAGGCGGCGCTCATCGCGAAGAGTTCGGCGCCGATGTCCACGATCCGGCCGAGGAAGCCCTGTTTGGTCTCCATCCGGCCCTGCCAGCGGGACATCGCGTAGAAGGTGGAGCGGGCGAGCTTGCGGGAGGTCCGCTCGACATAGCGCAGATGACCGGCCAGCTGCCCGAACTCCTGGTAGGTGCGCGGGAGTTGACCGGGCCCGGCGACGAGCTTGGGCAGCCAGCGGGCGTAGAACCCGCCGGCCTTGGCCGCCGCCCGGCCCTTGTCGGCGAGCGACTTGTCGGGGTCGATGAGGTCGCCGGCGACCGACAGGTGGGCGTCCACCGCCTCGCGGGCGATCAGCAGGTGCATGATCTCCGTGGAGCCCTCGAAGATCCGGTTGATGCGCATGTCGCGGAGCATCTGCTCGGCGGGGACGGCGCGTTCGCCGCGGGCGGCGAGCGAGGGGGCGGTCTCGTAGCCGCGGCCGCCGCGGATCTGGACCAGTTCGTCGGCCATCAGCCAGCCCATCTCCGAGCCGTAGAGCTTGGCGAGGGCGGCCTCGATGCGGATGTCGTTGCGGTTCTCGTCGGCCATCTGGGAGGAGAGGTCGACGACCGCTTCGAGGGCGAAGGTGGTGGCGGCGATGAAGGAGATCTTGGCGCCGACGGCCTCGTGCTTGGCGACCGGCCGGCCCCACTGCTCACGGGCCGCGGACCACTCGCGGGCGATCTTCAGGCACCACTTGCCGGAGCCGACACACATCGCGGGCAGCGAGAGCCGGCCGGTGTTGAGGGTGGTGAGGGCGATCTTCAGGCCGGCGCCCTCGGGTCCGATGCGGTTGGCGGCGGGGACACGCACCTGGTGGAAGCGGGTCACGCCGTTCTCCAGGCCGCGCAGGCCCATGAAGGCGTTGCGGTTCTCGACCGTGATGCCGGGCGAGTCGGCCTCGACGACGAAGGCCGTGATGCCGCCCTTGTGCCCCTCGGAAGCGGGCACCCGCGCCATCACCACCAGCAGGTCGGCGACCACGCCGTTGGTGGTCCACAGCTTGACCCCGTCGAGGAGGTAGTCCGTGCCGTCCGGGACCGCCAGGGTCGCCAGCCGGGCGGGGTCCGAGCCGACATCCGGCTCGGTCAGCAAGAACGCCGAGATGTCCGTACGGGCACAGCGCGGCAGGAAGGTCTCCTTCTGCTCCTTGGTGCCGAACAGCTTCAGTGGCTGCGGCACGCCGATCGACTGGTGCGCGGAGAGCAGCGCGCCGATGGCGGGGCTGGCGGTGCCGACCAGGGACAGGGCGCGGTTGTAGTAGACCTGGGTGAGCCCGAGGCCGCCGTACTTCGCGTCGATCTTCATGCCGAACGCGCCGAGCTCCTTGAGCCCGTGCACGGTCTCGTCCGGAATCTTTCCCTCGCGCTCGATCCGGGCGCCGTCGATCTCGCGCTCGCAGAACTCGCGCAGCGTGGCGAGGAACTTCTCGCCGCGGCGTACGTCGTCGACCGCGGGGGTGGGGTGCGGATGGATGAGGTCGAGCCGGAAGCGCCCCAGGAACAGTTCCTTGGCGAAGCTGGGCTTGCGCCAGTCCTGCTCGCGGGCCGCCTCGGCGACCTGGCGTGCTTCGCGCTCGGAAACGTTGCGGATGGATGGAGCGGTCATCTGGAGCTCACCTCGCCGCGGGATCAGCAGTTCAGCGCCGGCGGGCCGGTCGGCCGCTGGACAGCGCTACTTGTGAGAGTTACCCGATCCGCGCGGGTTGCACCACGGGAGGCGGCGGGAGAGGGCCGCACGGAAGGCCACTTCCCACCAAGTGGGACATACCCCCCTGGCGCCGGTCCAAGGCCGCTCGGTGCCCTCCGCCGTTCGGGGGGTACGGCATACCGCGCTGGTTGTACACGGGGCCCCGGCACCTCCCCCGGAGGGCCGCCGCGGCTCCCTCTCAGACAGGAGGAAGGGAGGGGACTGTGCCGCTTACCGTCAAGATCCGGCATGACGGGAGAGGTGATGCCGGAAACGGGGGACGCGGCGCGCTCCGGAAACAGGGTGCCGGAGCGCGCCGCGCCGGGGGCCGGCGCCGGGGAGGCGCCGGCCGGGTCCGGTTGGTGTGACGGCCCAAGGGACGGCCGCCGCTGTCCACCGGTCCGGACCGGGTCGGGTCGGAGCAGATCGGAGCGGGCGGTGGTTACAGCGCGAGGCCGGTGAGGACCAGCACCCGCTCGTAGGTGTAGTCGTCCATCGCGAACCGCACGCCCTCGCGGCCCACACCGGACTGCTTGACGCCGCCGTACGGCATCTGGTCGGCACGGTAGGACGGCACATCGCCGACGATCACGCCGCCGACCTCCAGCGCGCGGTGGGCGCGGAAGGCGGCCTGGACGTCGTGCGTGAACACACCCGCCTGGAGGCCGAACTTGGAGTCGTTGACGGCCGCGAAGGCCTCCGCCTCCCCGTCGACCTTCGTGAGGGTCAGCACCGGGCCGAAGACCTCCTCGCAGGCGAGGGTGGCGTCGGCGGGCACGTCCGCCAGCACCGTCGGCGCGTAGGAGGCGCCGTCGCGCTTGCCGCCCGCGAGCAGCTTCGCGCCGCGCTCCACGGCCTCGTCCACCCAGGACTCGACGCGCTTCGCGGCGTTCTCGTCGACCAGCGGGCCGACCTCGGTCGCGTCGTCCGACGGGTCGCCGGTGACCTGCGCCTCGACGGCGGCCACGATCTTGGGCACCAGACGGTCGTAGACGGAGGCGTCGGCGATCACCCGCTGAACCGAGATGCAGGACTGGCCGCCCTGGTAGTTGGAGAAGGTGGCGATGCGCTGCGCCGCCCAGTCCAGGTCCGCCTCAAAGGAGTAGTCGGGCAGGACGACGGCCGCGCCGTTGCCGCCGAGCTCCAGGGTGCAGTGCTTGCGGGGCACCGAGTCGAGGATCGCGTAGCCGACCTTCTCGGAGCCGGTGAAGGAGACGACCGGCAGCCGCTCGTCCTGGACCAGCGCCGGCATCCGGTCGTTGGGCACCGGGAGGATCGACCAGGAGCCGGCCGGCAGCTCGGTCTCGGCCAGCAGCTCACCGAGGATCAGGCCGGAGAGCGGGGTGGCCGGCGCCGGCTTGAGGAGGATCGGGGCGCCGGCCGCGATGGCCGGGGCGATCTTGTGGGCGCAGAGGTTCAGCGGGAAGTTGAACGGGGCGATGCCCAGGACCGTGCCGCGCGGGAAGCGGCGGGTCAGGGCGAGCCGGCCGGCGCCGCCCGCGTCGGTGTCCAGGCGCTGGGCCTCGCCGCCGTTGAAGCGGCGGGCCTCCTCGGCGGCGAACCGGAACACGGAGACGGCCCGGCCGACCTCGCCGCGCGCCCACTTCATGGGCTTGCCGTTCTCCGCGGAGATCAGCCGGGCGATCTCCTCCGTACGCTCCACCAGCCGGCGGTGCACATGGTCCAGCGCGGCGGCCCGCACATGCGCGGGGGTCGCGGCCAGCTCGTCCTGCACCGCGACGGAGGCGGCGATGGCCTCCTCGACCTGGGCCTCGGTGGGGACGCTCACCGTGCCGACGAGGCGTCCGTCCCAGGGAGAGGTGACGTCGAAGGTGGCCTCGCCGGTGGCCTCGCGGCCGGCGAGCCAGAAGGCGGTGGGGGCTGCATCAGTGGGGATCGGCACAGTGGAACCCGGCCCTTCAGAAGTGGTGGGTGATGCGCATGGCTCAGCGAGCGGCTCTGCGGTTTTGACTCGGGATCCACGGTAGGGGTGCGGCGGCGCCGTGGCGTTTGTCCGAAGCGTAGAAATCGGTGGGGCCGTCTCTCCGTGGTGGAGGGGCAGCGGGAGCGTACGGGGCGCGGTGGAGAGGGCCGCCGGAGCGTACGGGACACGTCTCGGGGGGAGGCCCGCCCCCTGGACGGTCCGTTCCCCCGGACGTCCTACTCCCCCGGCGCACCCGACGTCGCCTTGAGTGCCAGCCACAGCTCCATCCGGACGTCCGCGTCGTCCAGCGAGCGGCCCAGGATCTCCTCCACCCGCCGCATCCGGTAGCGCAGGGTGTGGCGGTGTACGCCCAGGTCGGCGGCGGCCGCGTCCCACTGGCCGTGCCGGGCGAGCCAGGCGCGCAGCGAGGCCACCAGATCACCGCGGCCCCGGGCGTCGTGCTCGCGCAGCGCCCGCAGCAGCCCGTCCGCGAAGGCGCGGACGGCGTCGTCGGCGAGCAGCGGGAGCACGGAACCGGCCGCCACGTCCTCGTGCTCGACCAGCGCACGGCCGCGCCGGCGGGCCACCGACAGCGCCTGCTCGGCCTGGCGGTAGGCGTTCGCGGCGGCCATCGGCCCGGTCGGCGCCGACAGCCCGACGGCCACCCCCTCCGCGTGGCCCGCCTCGGCCCGCGCCGCCCGGCCGTGCGACCGCGGCCGCGCGGCGGTGCGGGCCTCGGCGGCGTACGCCGCGCAGGCGTCCGCGGCCGCCCCGCCGTCCGCCACCAGCACGATCAGCCGGCCGCCGTCCGGCACCGCGAGCACCGCCTCACCGGTCCGCGCGGCCGCGGAGTCCATCGCATCGGCCAGCCCGTCAAGGAGGCCCGACGCCCCGCCGCCCGCGCCCGACGCCTGCTCGTCGCCGGCCACCGCCTCCGCGACCACCATCCGGAACGGTGCGTCCAGCAGCCCGCCGTAGAGCCGGCCCGCCACTGCCCGCGCATGGTCCGGCTCCCCCGCGAGCAGCATCTTGAGCACCGCGGCACCGAGCCGCTGCTCGGCGTCCTGCAGCGCCCGGGACCGCTCGGTGGTGAGGGTGAGCAGCGCGACCGCGGAGTGCACGGCATAGCGTTCGGCCGTGCCGAGCGGCGCACCGGTCCCGACCGCGAGCACACCGCGGGCCCGGCGCCCGGTGCCCAGTGACTGCAGTTCGACCCGGTCGTCGCCGTCGGTGTCGCTGACGACCGAGCTGGCGGGTGCGGGCCGCTCGCGCAGCCGCCCCACGTCGTCGGCGAGCCGGGCCGCGCGGCGGGCGGCCCAGTCGGGGGCGGCGGCCACCACCGCGCCCGACGCGTCGTAGAGCGCGGCCCAGCCGTCCAGGTGCGCCGCGAGCCGGGCCAGCAGCTCGGCCGGCCCCTCGGCGCTGAGCGCCGCCCGGGTCAGCTCCCGCTGTGCCTCGAACCCCGCGGTCACCGCGCGGTACTGGTCGGCGGCGACGGCGGCCGAGACCGCCTTGCTGATCGCGATGAACGGGGTCCTGCGGGGCACCCCGAGCAGCGGCAGCCCCTGCTCCGCGGCCGCCTCGACCAGCGCCTGCGGAACGCCCTCGTAATTGACCCCGACCGCGAATCCCAGCCCGACGACCCCGGCCTCCGCGACCCGCCGGACATACCTGCGGGTCGCCTCCGCGTCCTGTGCGTCCAGCTTGAGCGCGGTGATCAGCAGCAGCTCCCCGCCCTCCATGTAGGGCACCGGATCGATCAGCTCACTGGCGTGCGCCCAGCGCACCGGCACCTCCAGCCGCCCCTCGCCCGCGAGCACGGTCAGCTTGAGCGCGGTGTGGTTGACCAGGGAAGCGAGGGTGTGCGGCATGGAACCTTCATGGCGTCGACGACTGCGAGGGACGACCGGACGGCAACCGGTCACCGGCCGGTCGCTCATTGACCGCCCACTGACCGGTCACCGGCCGATTCTTTACGCCGCCTCGTATGAACGGCCACTGCCGATTCTGCCTCAACGGAGGAATCCGGGGGAGCTCCGCTCCGGCCAAATCCGCTCGGCCCCTGCGAGCACGCCCCACGACGAAGGGGCGACGGGGGCCCTTATCCCCGTCGCCCCCGGGCGGCAAGCGCCCACCGCCCTCAGGACCGCAGATCCACCAGCACCGGCGGCGCATGCTCCCCCGCCACCGAGGTCACGGAGAGGACCGCATGGCCGGGCGGAACGGCATTGGCGAGATCGGACGCGGACCAGCGCTCGCGTTCCACGGTGCGCACGGTGACGGCCTTGGCGGTGACCGCCTTGCCGGTGACCAGGTGACGGAAGAGGTGGAACGCCTTCATCGCGGCACCCTCCGCGATGATCTGACGGTCCGTGACATCACGGGTCTCCACCCACTCCTTGCCCCACACCTCGGCGAACCGGGCGCCGTCCCACGTCGTCACGCCCGCGAAAGCCATCCGGCAGCCGACGGTGCCCAGCAGCGTGCCGCGCAGCCCATCGGGGATGTCGTCCAAGGAGCGCAGCGTCAGCACCGCGCCGGCGTTCGCCGAGCGCAGCCGCTGCAGACCGCGCAGCGCCTCCGCCGTGATCGTGTGGGCGGCCTCGTCGAGCACCAGACAGGCGAACAACGAGCGGTCGCCCCGGGCCACCGCGCACTCGGTGAACTGCGCCAGGACCAGCCGGGCGAGGATCCGTGACGCTTCGGCGTGGCCGCGCTCGGGCAATTCGATACGGACCCGCAGCGGATGGTCGAGGGCGCGCAGGGAGACCTGGCGGGTGGCTCCCGTGGGGTCGAAGAACGGGGCGAAGGCGGGCCGGTCCAGGAGGGCGAGGCGGTCGGCGAGGAGCACGCCGGGATCGCCGGGGCGCTCCGACTGGCGTCCCCGGGCGTCCAGTTCGCGCAGCAGGGTGTGGGCGTCCCCGTCCTGCAGGGCGGTGCGCAGCGCGGACATCGCCGCGGGGGCGCCGTCCAGCAGTTCGCGCAGCTCGGGAACGGTGGGGAAGCGGTCATGGGCGGCCCGGAAGGGGCCGAGCAACTGGGCCAGCGCGGTCGCCGCGCGTCGGCTGTCACCGCCCGGCAGCTGCTCGGCGAGATCGCCGACCAGGGCCTCCGCCAGGATCCCGGCCGCCTCGTCGGGGTCCGTGGTGCCGCCGTACAGGTCGAGGTCGCAGTCCGGATCCGGGCGGCCGACCCTGACCACCACGTCGAACGCCTCGTCAGGGCCGAGGTCGGAACCGGCCGGTCCGACGGCGATCACCGCGGCCTGCCCGGCCAGCGCCTGCAGGCACATCGACTCCACCACCGGCCTCACGACCCGGGTGGTCTTGCCGCTGCCGGCGGGCCCGACCGCCAGCAGCGAGGTGCCCAACACCCCCGGATCCAGCGCGCATCCGGCGCCGCGGTGCTGATACGGGTTGCGGTGGTGGTCGGCGGCGGTGCCGATACGGACCTGGTGGGCGAGCAGATCGTGGTGGGCGGTCCGCCGCGGCAGGTCGCGCCGTCCGGACGGATGCGCACAGGCCGCCGCCCCGTGCCGGAGCACGGTGTCGGTGAAGGAGGCCAGGGAGTTCTTGCCGGACCGCACCGAGCGCCAGGCGCGCTCGATCCTGGCCACATCCACATCGTTCATCCGGCCGGCCCGTGCCTCGGCGGTGAGCCTGTCGGCGGCGTCCGCGGCACCGTGTGCCCGCAGGTCGGGCCAGTGCGCGCGGTCGGCGGCGGGCTGGGGCCTGGGGACGGCGGGGCCACGGTTGCGGAAGCGGCCGAGGACCGGCCCCAGGAAGCGGCGGACGAGCTCCGGCCAGCGGCCCATACGGCCGAAGACGACGACCAGAAGCGCCAGCACCAGCCCGTAGTAGAGATAGGTGGCCCAGACGTAGACCATCTTGTCGCCGCCGGCCGACCGCCAGGAGTCCGGAGTGAGCAGCAGCAACGGCCAGAGCCAGTAACCGCCGAGGTACCCGTTCCACAGCAACGACCACAGCAGCCAGCCGCACAGGAACGAGATCACCGCGCCGCTGATCAGCTGGCGTCCGGGGACCCGGTCGGACTCCTGCGCGGGGCGGGGCCGGTGACCGTAGGTCCAGATGCCGGGCGCGGAGGCCGGGCGCGGGGTGCGCAGCCAGCTCAGCAGCGCCGGTTCGAAGGCCGCGGAGCCGCGGGGCGCGGCGTCCGGCGGGGCGGCGGGCATGGTCGGCACGGTCGGCGGAGCGGCGGGCGGTGGCGGAGTGCGCGGGCCGGCGGCCGGCGGGGTGGGTGGTGCCGCGGGGCGCGGCACCGCGGGTTCGGGTCGGTGCGCTCCGTCCGACCGCTGGGGAGCGGTGTGCTGTGCGTCGTGCGTGCCCTCGGTGTCCATCCGGTGCCCCTTGTCCCCCTTGAGCCGTGGCCTGCTGCGTCCTGGCGCCGCCGGCCGCGTCGTACGGCCGCGGTGTCATTGTCATGCCCGTGCTGGTGTCCGCCGCTGCCGGGCGCGCCGCCGCACAATCTACTGGCCGTGGCCCGCCGCTATGTCCGGTGCGGACAACGCAACACGCGCACTTCTCCCGAACGGAACATGCCAGACCCGCCCGGCCGCCCCTAGCCTGCGAGAACAACACCTCTGTACGTCCACCGTTCCACTCCAGGAGACTGCCATGACCGAACTGTCCGGAGGCCCGGCCCTCCCCCAGGAGCGTCGCGTCGTCACCGCGATCCCCGGCCCGAAGTCGCAGGAGCTGTGGGCCCGTAAGCAGGCCACGGTGGCCGCCGGCGTCGGCGCCGTGCTGCCCGTCTTCGTCAAGCGCGCGGGCGGCGGCGTCCTGGAGGACGTGGACGGGAACTCGCTGATCGACTTCGGCTCCGGCATCGCGGTGACCTCGGTGGGCAACAGCGCGGAGGCGGTCGTCCGCCGGGCCACCGCGCAGCTGGCGGCCTTCACCCACACCTGCGCCATGGTGGCGCCGTACGAGCCGTACATCGAGGTCTGTGAGCTGCTGGCCGAGCTGACGCCGGGCGACCACGCGAAGAAGTCGGCGCTGTTCAACTCCGGCGCGGAGGCGGTCGAGAACGCCGTCAAGATCGCCCGTGCGTACACCAAGCGCCAGGCGGTCGTCGTCTTCGACCACGGCTACCACGGCCGGACGAACCTGACGATGGCGCTCACCGCCAAGAACATGCCGTACAAGCACGGCTTCGGACCGTTCGCGCCCGAGGTCTACCGCGTCCCGCTGGCCTACCCCTACCGCTGGCTGACCGGACCGGAGAACTGCGCGCAGGAGGCCGCCGACCAGGCCATCTCGCAGATCACCAAGCAGATCGGCGCGGAGAACGTCGCGGCGATCATCATCGAGCCGGTGCTCGGCGAGGGCGGCTTCATCGAGCCGGCCAAGGGCTTCCTGCCGGCGATGGCGAACTTCGCGAAGGAGAACGGCATCGTCTTCGTCGCGGACGAGATCCAGTCCGGCTTCTGCCGTACGGGCCAGTGGTTCGCGTGTGAGGACGAGAACGTCGTCCCGGACCTGATCACCACCGCCAAGGGCATCGCGGGCGGCCTGCCGCTGGCCGCGGTCACCGGCCGCGCCGAGATCATGGACGCCGCGCACGCGGGCGGCCTGGGCGGCACCTACGGCGGCAACCCGGTGGCCTGCGCCGCGGCGCTGGGCTCGATCGAGACCATGCGCGAGCAGGACCTCAACGCCAAGGCCCGCCGGATCGGCGAGATCATGAAGGCCCGGCTCAACGCGATCGCGGAGAAGTACGACATCGTCGGCGAGGTCCGCGGCCGCGGCGCGATGATCGCGATCGAGCTGGTCAAGTCCGGTTCCAAGGAGCCGAACCCGGAGGCCACCGCCGCGCTGGCCAAGGCCTGCCACCAGGAGGGCCTGCTCGTCCTGACGACCGGCACGTACGGCAATGTGCTGCGCTTCCTGCCGCCGCTGGTCATCGGCGAGGACCTGCTGGGCGAGGGCCTGGACATCCTCGAAGGCGCCTTCGCCTCGCTCTGAGCAACGCGCACGGACGCCCACGGACACCGCGGGGCGGCAAGAAACCCGGCACGGCCCGGGACACGGCTTCTTCCGTGTCCCGGGCCGTGCCCCGCTTCACGCCGGTGCAGTACCCCTGTACACGCACCCGGTGTAGGTACCCATCCATGTACGCGCACCCGTGAATGCGCCCCTTGTGCACCCCGTTTACGCACCCCGTTCTGTGCCCATTTCTCTGCTCATTTCCGTGCGGACGCGCGTAACTGGAGGCATGGCGTGAAGAAGATGTGCGGGGCCGATGGCGGCCGGGTAATGCGACTGTCGGGGGCGCTCGCGGTGCCGTACGGTTTCTGCAGATGAGAGAAACACCCCGCTCGCAGGGGACTGCGGGCGACGCCCGGTCGGCACTTCCCCGGTTCCGATCAGGCCGTGCCCTCGCGCACAACACCGGTGCCCCTGGCAAAGGGGGTTCCGGGAATCCTCACCGATCGGATGTCCGCCCGCCCCATACCCCCCGGGGCGCGCGGGACACCGGTCAGCGCGGCCGCCTCGGAATCACCCCCCCTGTTCCGAGGCGGCCGACCCTTTTTCCCTCCGCGGCCCCGTCGGGCCGCGGCTTCCCGCGTTTCCCGCCCCTGACGGCCGGTCTGCTCAGCGCCGTCCTCTTCGCCGTGCTCACCTGGCAGGTGGCCGGTCACGGCCCGCTGCGCATCCTCGATGAACGGCTCGGCCGCGCCGTTGCCGCCGGGAGCCTCCCCGCCGGGCTCGCCGAGTTCTTCGCCGATCTCGGCAATACGGCCGTGGCACTGCCGGTGTTGTCGGTGGTCATGGTGTGGGCGGGGTGGACGGGGTGGCTGGGCAGACGGGGCGTCAGGAGCATGGCGGGCGTCAAGGGCATGGAGGGCAGCGCGGGCACGGGCCGGGGTCCTGCTCCGGTGCGCTGGTGGCTGCCGCCGCTCGCCGCCGGCCTCGCACTGGCCGCGGTGCCCGCGCTGGTCGTCCCGCTCAAGCTGTGGATCGCCCGGCCCGGCCCGCCGGAAATGGCCGGCGCTGCGCCCGCCTTCTATCCGTCGGGCCATGGCGCCACGGCGGCCGTGGCGTACGGCGTGGCCGGGCTGTTGCTGCTCCGCGGCCGGCGGGGGACACGGGCCGTCGAGGGCGTGGCCGCCGCCCGTCCGCGCCCTCCGGCGGCCACGTCCACGGCCACGCCCTCGGTCACGGCCACCGTCGTCACCGTGCTCGTCCCCCTGCTCAACGCGGGCGTCGGCATCGGCCTGGTGCGCCGGGGCTATCACTGGCCGCTGGACGTCCTCGGCAGCTGGTGTCTGGCCGGCGTGCTGCTCGCCGGCTGGTGTGCGGTGTGTGACCGGTGGGACGGTGGCGGGGGCCGGGCGGTGCGCCGGGAGGCGTCCGACGGGGCGGGGCCGGACGGCCCCTGACCCCGGCCGTGGCGTGCCGTCCGGCCGTCCGGCCGTCCGCACAAAGGGCGCACAACGGCCGTACAAGGGCCGTACCAAGGGCATGCGGGGGACGCGCAAGGGGCGGGCAACGCATCGTCACCCGCCCCTCGTGGGGCGTCAGCCCGGGTCCCGTCGTCGCCCGCCCGCCGCCCCGTTACCCGTCAGCTGTCGAAGCCCAGCCCCATCTTGTCCATGGCCTTCAGCCACAGGTTGCGGCGTCCGCCATGGGTGTCGGCCCGGGTCATCGACCACTGGGTGATCCCGATGCCGGCCCAGCGCAGCGGCTCGGGCGGGAACGGCAGCGGCTTGCTGCGGACCATCTCCAGCTCCGTACGCTCGGTGCGCTCGCCGGAGAGCAGGTCGAGCATCACCTCGGCACCGAAGCGGGTGGCACCCACGCCCAGGCCGGTGTAGCCGGCGGCGTAGGCGACCCGGCCGGCGTGTGCGGTGCCGAAGAAGGCCGAGAAGCGGGAGCAGGTGTCGATGGCGCCGCCCCAGCTGTGGGTGAAGCGCAGCCCCTCCAGCTGCGGGAAGCAGCGGAAGAAGTGCCGGGCGAGCTTCTCGTACGTGGCCGGGTGGTGGTCGAATTCGGCACGGACGCCGCCGCCGTAGCGGTAGACGATGTCGTAACCGCCCCACAGGATGCGGTGGTCCTCGGTGATACGGAAGTAGTGGAAGTGGTTGTTGGAGTCCGAGAGGCCCTGGCGGTTCTTCCAGCCGATGGCGGCGAGCTGTTCGTCGGTCAGCGGCTCGGTCATCAGAGCGTGGTCGTAGACCGGGACGACGTACGGGCGGACCCGCTTGACCAGCGACGGGAAGGCGTTGGTGCCCAGCGCCACATGGCGGGCGAAGACCCGGCCGTAGGGCGTACGGACGGCCATGCCCAGGCCTTCGGAGGCGAGGTCGGTGGCCCGGGTGCGCTCGTAGATGCGGACGCCGAGCCCCAGGCAGGCCTGCTTCAGGCCCCAGGCGAGGCGGGCCGGGTTGAGCATGGCGACGCCGTCGCGGTCCCACAGGCCGGCGAGGAAGGTCGGCGAGTCGACCTGGGCGCGCAGGGCGTCCTGGTCGAGGAAGGTGTGCCGGCCCGGCCCGAGCCTCGCGGCGTCCTCGGCGAACTCCTCGAGTTCGGCGATCTGGTGGGGCTCGGTGGCGATGTCGATCTCGCCGGTGCGCTCGAAGGCGCAGTCGATGTCATAGCGGGCGACGGCCTCCCCGATGGCGTCGAGGTTGCGGATGCCGAGCTCTTCGAGGGTGGCCAGTTCGTCCGGCCAGCGGGCCAGGCCGTTGCCGAGGCCGTGGGTGAGGGAGGCGGCGCAGAAGCCGCCGTTGCGCCCGGAGGCCGCCCAGCCGATCTCGGCGCCTTCGATGAGGACGACGTCGCGCTCGGGGTCGCGCTCCTTGGCGATCAGTGCGGTCCACAGCCCCGAGTAGCCGCCGCCGACGACGAGCAGATCGCAGGTCTCGTCGCCGACGAGGGCGGGCCGGGCGGCCGGGCGGTCCTTGTCGGCCAGCCAGAAGGGGGTGGGTTCGGCGTCCGCGAGCGCATGCGCGGCGGACGGGGTCATGGCAGCTCGTGCCATGGTTCTCAGCTCCTTTTGCTCCTCTTGCGGCGGGCCCCGGCCAGCTGGCCCATGACTACGCACAACACGGCGACCAGGAACATCGCGGTGCCGATGACATTGATCTGAACGGGAGTGCCCCGCTGTGCCGATCCCCAGACGAACATGGGGAAGGTCACGGTGGAGCCGGCGTTGAAGTTGGTGATGATGAAGTCGTCGAAGGACAGGGCGAAGGACAGCAGGGCACCGGCCGCGATGCCGGGTGCGGCGATCGGCAGCGTCACCCGCAGGAAGGTCTGGACGGGTGAGGCGTAGAGGTCCTGGGCGGCCTGCTCCAGGCGCGGGTCCATGCTCATCACCCGGGCCTTGACGGCGGTGACCACGAAGCTCAGGCAGAACATGATGTGCGCGATGAGGATCGTCCAGAAGCCGAACTGGATGCCCATGTTGAGGAAGAGGGTCGCCAGCGAGGCGGCCATGACGACCTCGGGCATCGCCATCGGCAGGAAGATCAGGGTGTTGACGCCGGAGCGGGCGCGGAAGCGGTAGCGGGCCAGCGCGAACGCGATCATGGTGCCGAGGACGGTCGCGCCGACGGTGGCCCAGAGCGCGATCTGCAGGCTCAGGCCGAGCGAACCGCACAGGTCGGCGACGCCGCACGGATCGCTCCAGGCGTCCGTGGAGAAGCGCTGCCACCGGTAGTTGAAGCGGCCATTGGGCTTGTTGAAGGAGAAGACCATCACCACGATGTTGGGCAGGATCAGATAGCCCAGCGTGCACAGGCCCGCGATGACGATGATGTTGCGGCGCAGCCAGCGCAGGCCCCGGTTCGGGGTGCGGGCCGCGGCGGCTCGGGGGGTCTCGTGGACGGCCATCAGACCAGGTCCTCCGTCCCGGACTTGCGGATGTAGAGGGTGACCATGGCGAGGATGGCCGCCATGAGGAGGAAGGAGAGGGCGGCGGCGGTCGGGTAGTCCAGGACCCGCAGGAACTGCGACTGGATGACGTTGCCGATCATCTTCTGGTCGGTGGACCCCAGCAGTTCGGCGTTGATGTAGTCACCGGCGGCCGGGATGAAGGTGAGCAGGGTGCCGGCGACCACACCGGGCATGGACAGCGGGAAGGTCACCCGGCGGAAGGTGGTGGACGGGCGGGCGTAGAGGTCGCCGGCGGCCTCGTGGAGGCGCGGGTCGATGCGCTCCAGTGAGCTGTAGAGCGGCAGGACCATGAACGGCAGGAAGTTGTAGGTCAGTCCGCAGACCACCGCGAGCGGGGTGGCCAGCACCCGCTGTCCTTCGGTGAGACCGAGCCAGTTGGTGACGTCCAGGACGTGCAGCGCGTTCAGGAGGCCGACGACCGGTCCGCCGTCGGCCAGGATGGTCTTCCAGGCGAGCGTACGGATCAGGAAGCTGGTGAAGAACGGGGCGATGACCAGGATCATCACCACGTTGCGCCAGCGGCCGGCCTTGAAGGCGATGAGGTAGGCCAGCGGGTAGCCCAGCAGCAGGCAGAGCGCGGTGGCCACGGCGGCGTAGCCCACCGAGCGGACGAACTGCGGCCAGTATGCGCCCAGCGCGTCCCAGTAGGTGGCGAAGTGCCAGGTGACCTTGAAGCCCTCTTCGAGGGAGCCGGTCTGGACCGAGGTCGACGCCTGGTAGACGAGCGGGGCGGCGAAGAACACGATCAGCCACAGGATGCCGGGCAGCAGCAGCCAGTAGGGGACGAGGCGCTTGCGGACGGGGGTCTTGCGCACCTCCAGGGGGGCGGCCCCGGCCTGCCCGTCCGGTGGCGCGGGCGCTTCGGTGGTGGTCACGCGGCCTCCTCGTCGAGGTCCGCGCCGGCCTGGATGTCCTGGGTGGCGTCCAGTCCGAAGGTGTGTGCCGGGCTCCAGTGCAGGACGACCTCGGCGCCGGGGACCAGGCGCCCGTCGCGCTCGATGTTCTGCTCGTAGACGGCGAGTTCGCCCACCCCCGGAGCCTCGATCACATACTGCGTGGAGACCCCGATGAAGCTGGCGTCCTTGATCCTCGCGGGCAGCCGGTTGCGGCCTTCGGCTAGGGACCCGGCGTCGTCGGCGTGCGCCAGGGTGACCTTCTCGGGCCGGAATCCGGCGAGTACCTTCTCGCCGGTGCGGGCCGTGGCGCTGCACCGCTGCGCGGGCAGCCGCAGCGTGGCGTCCCCGGCCTTGAGGAGCAGTTCCTCGCCGCCGGCCTCGACGACCTCGGCCTCGATGAGGTTGGAGGTGCCCAGGAAGTTGGCGACGAAGGTGGTGGCGGGGTTCTCGTAGAGGTCGGCGGGGGCGCCGAGCTGTTCGACCCGGCCGCCGTTCATCACGGCCACGGTGTCGGCCATCGTCATGGCCTCCTCCTGGTCGTGGGTGACGTGGACGAAGGTGATGCCCACCTCGGTCTGGATGCGCTTGAGCTCCAGCTGCATCTGGCGGCGCAGCTTGAGGTCGAGGGCGCCCAGCGGCTCGTCGAGCAGCAGCACCTGCGGGTGGTTGATCAGCGCGCGGGCGACCGCGACCCGCTGCTGCTGGCCGCCGGAGAGCTGCTGCGGCTTGCGGCGCGCCATCGGGCCGAGCTGGACGAGGTCGAGCATCTCCTCGACCTGCTTCTTGACGGACTTGATGCCGCGGCGGCGCAGGCCGAAGGCGACGTTCTCGTAGATGTCCAGGTGCGGGAAGAGGGCGTAGTTCTGGAAGACGGTGTTGACCTGGCGCTTGTAGGGCGGCAGGGCGGTGATGTCCTCGCCCGAGATCTCGACGGTCCCGGTGGTCGGCTCCTCCAGTCCGGCGATCATGCGCAGGGTGGTGGTCTTGCCGCAGCCCGAGGCGCCCAGCAGCGCGAAGAAGGAGCCCGCGGGGACGGTCAGGTCGAGGGGGTGGACGGCGGTGAAGGAGCCGTAGGTTTTGCTTATCCCGTGGAGGCGGACGTCGCCGCCGCTGCTCTGGGGGGTCGCGGTGTGGGTCATGTCGGTCGTCCCGTGGGTCGGAGGGCGAAACGGCTCGGGCGGGCCCGTCAGGTGGGGGTGTCAGGCGCCGGTGAGGTCGGAGAACTTCTGGGCGAACTCCTTGTTCTCCTTGGCGCTCAGGGCACGGAAGGAGTGGGAGCGGGCCGCCATCTCCTTGTCCGGAAGGATCAGCGGGTTGTCCGCCGCCTTCTTGTCGATCTTGGCGAGTTCGTCGCGCACACCGTCGACGGGGCAGGCGTAGTTGATGTACGCCGCGAGCCGGGCCGCCGCCTTCGGCTCGTAGAAGTAGTCGATGAGCCGTTCGGCGTTCTGCTTGTGGCGGGCCTTGTTCGGCACCATGAGGTTGTCGGTGGACACCATGTAGCCGGACTTGGGGACGGCGTAGGCGATGTCCGGGTTGTCGTTCTGGAGCTGGACGATGTCGCCCGCCCAGGCCACACAGGCGGCCAGGTCGCCCTTGTCCAGGTCGTTGGTGTAGTCGTTGCCGGTGAAGCGGCGGATCTGCTGGGAGTCGACGCCCTTCTGGAGCCGGGCGAGGGCCGCGTCGTAGTCGTCCGCGGTGACGTCCTCGGGCCGCTTGCCCATGTCCAGGAGGGTCAGGCCGATGCTGTCGCGCATCTCGGAGAGGAAGCCGACCCGCCCCTTGAGCTTCGGGTCCTCCAGCAGCTGGCTGATGGAGTCGACCTTCTTCCCGCCGGTGGCCTTCTTGTTGTACGCGATGATCGCCGGGATGCCCTGCCAGACGTAGGAGTGCGCGCGTCCCGGGTCCCAGGCGGGGTCGCGGTACTGCGCCGAGAGGTTGGCGTAGGCGTGCGGCAGGTTGGCCGGGTCGAGCTGCTGGATCCAGCCGAGGGAGATCATGCGTGCGCACATCCAGTCGGTGAGCACGATCAGATCGCGGCCGGTGTCCTGGCCGGCCGCCAGCTGGGCCTGGATCTTGCCGAAGAATTCGTCGTTGTCGTTGATGTCCTCGGTGTACTTGACGGCGATGCCGGTGCGCCGGGTGAAGCGGTCCAGCGTCGGCCGGTGCTTGCCGTCCTCGCTGACGTCCATGTACTCGGTCCAGTTGGAGAAGTTGAGCCGCTTCTCCGCCCTGGAGTGGTCCTCGGAGCGGGCGGCGTCCGTACGGCCCGCGGGCGGGATTCCGCAGGACGCCAGGGCGCCGAGACCGCCGACCGCGGCCGCCATGGCGCCGCCCGCGCGCAGCAGGGAGCGGCGGGTCATGGCGAGCCGGCCGTCGGTCGCGCTGCGGCGCATGGCGGTGAGTTCGGCCGCGGACAGGGGTTCGGGCTGCTCGTGGTGCTCCATGCGCGGTGCCCTTTCAGGGGATGAGCCCGGCACTCGGCCGGTGGTGACGAGGCCCGCGGCGCCGGCCGCAGGGAGAGGGCCCCCGGGGGCCCGGTCGGGGCGTCCCTTACGGGCGGTCCCCGAAGACCGTGCGGTGCCAGTCCTTGCGCGCCACCGCGGTGTTGTCGTACATGACGTGCTTGACCTGCGTGTACTCCTCGAAGGAGTAGGCCGACATGTCCTTGCCGAAGCCGGAGGCCTTGGCCCCGCCGTGCGGCATCTCGCTGATGATCGGGATGTGGTCGTTGACCCAGACACAGCCCGCGTTGATCTCGCGGGTGGCCCGTCCGGTGCGGTAGACGTCCCGGCTCCAGGCGGAGGCGGCCAGCCCGTAGGGGGTGTCGTTGGCCAGCGCGATGCCCTCGTCGTCGCTGTCGAAGGGCAGCACGACCAGCACCGGACCGAAGATCTCGGACTGCACGATCTCGCTGTCCTGGGCGGCCCCGGCGATCAGAGTGGGCCGGTAGTACGCGCCCTTGGCCAGCTCCCCCTGGGGCGCCTCGCCGCCGGTGACGACGGTGGCGTACCCGCGCGCCCGCTCGACGAAGCCGGCCACCCGGTCGCGCTGGGCGTGCGAGATCAGCGGGCCCAGGTCGGTGGACGGGTCGAAGGGGTCGCCGAGCCGTACGGTCGCCATCAGCTCCGCGACGCCGCTGACGAAGGCGTCGTAGAGCGGGCGCTGGACGTAGGCGCGGGTGGCGGCGGTGCAGTCCTGGCCGGTGTTGATCAGCGCGCCGGCGACCGCTCCGTGGACGGCGGCCTCCAGGTCCGCGTCGTCGAAGACGACGAAGGGGGCCTTGCCGCCGAGTTCGAGATGCAGCCGCTTGACGGTGCCGGTGGCGATCTCGGCGACCCGCTTGCCGACTCCGGTCGAGCCGGTGAAGGAGGTCATCGCCACGGAGCGGTGGCCCACCAGGTGCTCACCGGCGTCCCTGCCCGCTCCGGAGACGATGTTGATGACGCCGTCCGGCAGCCCCGCGCGCTGGGCGGCCTGGGCGAACAGCAGCGAGGTGAAGGGGGTGATCTCGGCGGGCTTGAGGACGATGGTGTTGCCCGCGGCGATGGCCGGCAGCACCTTCCAGGCGGCCATCTGCAGCGGATAGTTCCACGGGGCGATGGAGCCGACGACGCCGATGGGCTCGCGGCGGATGACGGAGGTGTGATCGGCGCTGTATTCGCCGGCCGCCTTGCCTTCCAGGTGACGGGCGGCGCCCGCGAAGAACGCGGCATTGTCGACCGAACCCGGTACGTCGAACTCCTTGCTGAGCTTGAGCGGCTTTCCGCAGTTCAGCGATTCGGCGCAGGCGAGGTCGGCGGCGTCCTCGGCGAGCGCGGCCGCGAAGCGGTGCAGCGCGTCGGAGCGCTCGCCCGGCGTGGCGCCGCCCCACTCCGCGAACGCCCGCCGCGCGGCCTGCACGGCGGCGTCGACATCCGCCGTACCCGCGAGTTCATAGGAGTACACCGTCTCGCCTGTCGCCGGGTCCACGACGGCCTGGGTAGTGCCGGAACTGCCGCTCCGGAGACTGCCTGCGATGAATTGGGCGCCCGCGGCGAACCGCTCGGTGGCATCGAATCGGTGATCCATGGTGTTCTCCTCCGCCGGGCACCGAGGCCGCTCAGCGGCACTGCCTGGCGTAGCTATTTCCGGAATCGATGGCCGATCTTGACAGAGCAGAAGGGTCTCAACAAGGGATTCCGTTGTTGCCTTTTGGTTACGCGACGAATTCTGCGATTCTCGCCGTACAAGCCCCGACACGTTGTCAGTGCCCGCTGACAGAATCCCGGCATGATGCACGACGACACGGGGATCACCACGGGGAAGGCTGCCGGGCGCGTCGCGGACGGGCCGCGCTCGGTCGAGGAACTGCGCCGCGCCACCGCCGCAGGCGAGCGCGTCAAGTACGTCCACTTCTGGGGCCACAGCCCCCGGCGCGACGGCAGCCTCGGCGCGAGCTGCTTCAGCCAGTGGTGGCCCTCCCCCTTCACCGTCGACGGGGTCCGGTACGCCACCGCCGAGCACTGGATGATGGCCGGCAAGGCCCGGCTGTTCGACGACACGGAGGCGGAGCGGCGCGTGCTCGCGGCAGGGCACCCCAAGCAGGCCAAGGACGCCGGGCGCCGGGTCCGCGGCTTCGACGAGGAGACCTGGCAGCACCACCGCTTCGGCCTGGTCGTCGAGGGCAGTGTCCATAAATTCGGCCAGGACGCCGCGCTGCGGGATTTCCTGCTGGGCACGAACTCCCGGGTGCTGGTGGAGGCCAGCCCCATGGACCGCATATGGGGCATCGGCCTCGCCGCCGACGACGAGCGGGCCGCGGACCCGGCCCGCTGGCGGGGGCTGAATCTGCTGGGCTTCGCGCTGATGGAGGCGCGGCAGACAGTGCGGGAGGGGGACGGGCCGCAGGCGTAGGCGGGCTTTCGTCCCGCAGCCGTAGGCCGGGCTTCGGGGGTCGGGGTTCGCGGGGGTCAGGGCTTCCCAGGGGCCGGTCCTCCCGGGGACAGGGCTTCCCGGCGGCCGGGCGCGGGGCCGGCCCGCAGCCCTGCACCCCGCGGCCGCCCGCTCCCCGCTTAGCATGACGGGGCCTCTCCGCGCACCGCGCGCATCCCTTGACCAGGAGGAACCGTTGTCCGATCTCGATGCCTTCATCGCGGGCCTGCCCAAGGCGGAGCTGCACGTCCACCACGTCGGATCGGCGTCACCGCGCATCGTCGCCGAGCTGGCGGCGCGGCACCCCGACTCCGCCGTCCCCACCGATCCCGAAGCGCTGGTCGACTTCTTCACCTTCCGCGACTTCGCGCACTTCATCGAGGTCTACCTCTCCGTCGTGGACCTGATCCGCGATGCCGAGGACGTCCGGCTGCTGACCTACGAGGTCGCCCGGGACATGGCCCGCCAGCACATCCGCTACGCCGAACTGACCGTCACCCCCTTCAGCTCGACCAGCCGCGGCATTCCGGACGCCGCCTTCGTCGAGGCCATCGAGGACGCCCGCAAGGCGGCGGAGGCGGAGCTGGGCGTGGTGCTGCGCTGGTGCTTCGACATCCCCGGTGAGGCAGGGCTGGAGGCCGCCGAGGAGACCGCCCGTATCGCCTGCGACCTGCAGCCCGAGGGCCTGGTGTCGTTCGGGCTCGGCGGCCCCGAGATCGGCGTCGCCCGCCCGCAGTTCAAGCCGTACTTCGACCGCGCCATCGCCGCCGGTCTGCACTCCGTGCCGCACGCCGGGGAGACCACGGGCCCCGGCACGATCTGGGACGCGCTCACCGACCTCCGCGCCGAGCGCATCGGCCACGGCACCAGCGCCCCCCAGGACCCGGCTCTGCTCGCCCATCTCGCCGAGCACCGCATCCCGCTGGAGGTCTGCCCCACCTCCAACGTCGCCACCCGCGCGGTGCGCACCCTGGAGGAGCACCCGCTCAAGGAGATGGTCGACGCGGGCGTGCTGGTCACGATCAACAGCGACGACCCGCCGATGTTCGGTACGGACCTCAACACCGAATACGGCGTCGCCGCCCGGCTGCTGGGCCTGGACGCCGAGGGCGTGGCCGGCCTCGCCCGGAACGCCGTCACCGCCTCCTTCATGGACACCGCAGCCAAGACCCGGCTGACGGCCGAGATCGACAGCTACACGGCGGCGTGGCGCGGCTAGCCACGACGGCGGCCGGCGGGACGGCGCAGAGGACACCCGGCATGGGGGCACCCGGCGCCGGGGCGCCCCTGCGCCGGGTGCCCCCGACCACGCCTACAACCCCACGATCGCGTTCCACTCCTTGGCGAAGGCGGGCCGCTCCTTGGACGTGATGTCGCGGGCGATGGCCAGCCGCCGGCGCATCGCGTCATCGGGGAAGATCAGCGGGTCCTCGGCGAGCGCGGCGCGCTCCTTGTCCTTGGACGAGGCCAGCACCTCGCGCGCGGCCGGTACGGGACAGACGTAGTTGACCCAGGCGGCGAGCTCCGCGGCGACCTCCGGCCGGTAGTAGTAGTCGATCAGCCGCTCGGCATTGCGCTTGTGCTCCGCGAGGTTGGGGATCAGCAGGCTCTCCGCCCAGAGCTCGGCGCCCTCCTGCGGCACCACGAACTCGATGTCCGGGTTGTCCGCCTGGAGCTGGATCACATCGCCCGAGTAGGCCTGCGCGGCGAGCACATCGCCGGAGTCCAGGTCCTTGATGTAGTCGTTGCCGGTGAACCGCCTGATGTGGCCCTCGCTCACCAGGCGCCGTATGCGGTCGGTCATCCGGTAGAAGTCATCGGCCTTCCAGCGGGTGATGTCCACCCCCTCGCCCTGCATCAGCAGCGCGAACGACTCGTCGAGCCCGGAGAGCAGAGTGACCCGGCCGCGCAGATCGTCCTTCCACAGGTCGGCGGTGTGCTTGATCTCCCGGCCGAGCTTCTTGCGGTTGTAGGCGATGCCGGTGATCCCGGACTGCCAGGGCACGGAGTGCGTACGGCCCGGGTCGAAGTGCGGGGTGCGCAGCAGCGGATCGAGGTGCGCGGCGACATTCGGCTGGGCCGCCCGGTCCATCTTCTGGACCCACCCCAGCCGTACGAACCGGGCGCACATCCAGTCGCTGATGACGATCAGGTCCCGGCCGGTGCTCTGGTGGTTCATCAGCGCGGGGCTGATCTTGCCGAAGAACTCGTCGTTGTCGTTGATCTCCTCGGTGTACGTCACGGAGATCCCGGTGTGCCGCTCGAAGGCGTCAAGGGTGGGCCGGCGCTGCTTGTGCCGGTCGTCGACGTCGATGTAGAGGGGCCAGTTCGCGAAGACGAGCTTGCGGTCGCGTGCCGACCGGTCCGCTCCCTGGCGGTCCGCCTCCTTGACGTATGCGGGCGGCACCCCGCAGCCCGTCATGGCGGCCAGCGCCCCCGTCACACCCGTTCCGCCCATACCCCGGAGCAGCGCACGCCGCGAAAGATCAGCCATGGCGTGCACTCTCACGTGCCGCGGGCGGAGGCGGCAAGAGACAGAGCGTCCATTGCCGGGCCTCCGCCCGCGACGGTGTGTCGAGCGTTCCGGGCCGCCCCACGGGCGGAGCCCCGGATCAGCCGGCCGGACCGGCCGGCTCAGCCGGACCTGCCGGATCAGCCGTCCAGCGAGGTCATCACGTGCTTGATGCGGGTGTAGTCGTCGAAGCCGTAGGCCGAAAGGTCCTTGCCGTAGCCGGACTTCTTGAATCCGCCGTGCGGCATCTCGGCGACGAGCGGGATGTGGGTGTTGATCCACACACAGCCGAAGTCGAGGGTCTTGGACATTCGCATGGCACGGGCGTGGTCCTTGGTCCACACCGAGGACGCGAGCGCGTACTCGACGCCGTTGGCCCACTGGACCGCCTGCTTCTCGTCGGAGAAGGACTGGACGGTGATGACCGGGCCGAAGACCTCGTGCTGGATGATCTCGTCGTCCTGCTTGAGGCCCGAGATGACGGTCGGGGCGAAGAAGTAGCCCTTGTCGCCGACCTGTTCGCCGCCCGCCTCGATCTTGGCGTGCGCGGGCAGCCGCTCGATGAAGCCCTTGACCTGCTTCAGCTGGTTGGCGTTGTTCAGCGGGCCGTAGAGCACGTCCTCGTCGTCGACCGCGCCGGTCTTGGTCTCCGCGGCGGCCTTGGCCAGCGCGGCGACGAACTCGTCGTGGATGGACTCGTGGACGAGGACACGGGTGGCGGCCGTACAGTCCTGGCCGGCGTTGAAGTAGCCGGCCACCGAGATGTCCTCGACGGCCTTGGGGATGTCGGTGTCCTCGAAGACGACGACCGGCGCCTTGCCGCCCAGCTCCAGGTGGACCCGCTTGAGGTCCTTGGAGGCGGACTCGGCGACCTGCATACCGGCGCGCACGGAGCCGGTGATCGAGGCCATCGCGGGGACCTTGTGCTCGACCATCAGGCGCCCGGTCTCGCGGTCACCGCAGATGACGTTGAACACGCCGCGGGAGTGGCCCAGTTCGTCCAGCACGCTGCCGATGATGTCGGCGATCAGCACCGTGGAGGCCGGGGTGGTGTCCGACGGCTTGATGACGACGGTGTTGCCCGCGGCCAGCGCCGGGGCGAACTTCCACACGGCCATCATCATCGGGTAGTTCCACGGCGCGACCTGGGCGCAGACGCCGACCGGCTCGCGGCGGATGATGGAGGTGAAGCCGTCCATGTACTCGCCGGACGCGCGGCCCTCCAGCATCCGGGCGGCACCCGCGAAGAAGCGGATCTGGTCCACCATCGGCGGGATTTCCTCGGACCGTACGAGCGCGATCGGCTTGCCGCAGTTCTCGGACTCGGCGGCGATCAGCTCCTCCGCCCGCTCCTCGAAGCGGTCGGCGATCTTGAGCAGGACCTTCTGGCGCTCGGCCGGGATCAGGTCGCGCCAGGCGGGGAAGGCGGCCTCGGCGGCGGCCATGGCCGCGTCCACGTCGGCGGCGGCCGAGAGAGGGGCGGTGGCGTACGCCTCACCCGTGGCGGGATTGACCACCTCCGTGGTCCGCCCGTCGGCGGCGTCCCGGAACTCCCCGTCGATGTAGTTGCGCAGACGACGCAGTGCGGTGGTCACTGTGCGCCCCCTTCAGTCAGATATCCGGTGATGTGGCTCCACCCTAGCCATGGGACCCACGTTTTCGACACACCCGCCACTCAGGAACAACGGAATCAGTGAAATTTAGCTCGCGACACGACTAATTTCATCGTCCGGGGGTTGCATGACAGACGAGGCTCGTGCACAGTGAACGGCGTGGCGGCCTCTCGAAACAGTCATGACAGAACCGGAACCCCGTCGATCGACTCCGTCTCCCTGGCGATCATCGAGCAGCTCCAGGAGGACGGGCGCCGTCCGTACGCCGCGATCGGCAAGGCCGTCGGCCTGTCCGAAGCGGCGGTACGCCAGCGCGTACAGAAACTGCTCGACCAGGGCGTGATGCAGATCGTCGCGGTCACCGACCCCCTCACGGTCGGTTTCCGTCGGCAGGCAATGGTCGGCATCAACGTCGAAGGTGACCTCGACCCCGTGGCCGACGCCCTGACGACCATGGAAGAGGTCGAGTACGTCGTCATGACGGCAGGCTCCTTCGATCTCCTCATCGAGATCGTCTGCGAGGACGACGACCACCTTCTGGAAATGATCAACAAGCGGATCCGCACGCTTCCCGGCGTCCGATCCACCGAGAGCTTCGTGTACCTCAAGCTCCGGAAGCAGACCTACACCTGGGGAACGAGATAACGATGAGCGGCGACCTCTCCAAGACGGCCTACGACCACCTGTGGATGCACTTCACCCGCATGTCGTCGTACGAGAATGCCCCCGTGCCCACGATCGTGCGCGGTGAGGGCACCAACATCTACGACGACAAGGGCAAGCGCTACATCGACGGCCTGGCCGGCCTCTTCGTGGTCAACGCCGGCCACGGCCGGGTCGAGCTCGCCGAGACCGCCTACAAGCAGGCGCAGGAGCTGGCCTTCTTCCCCGTGTGGTCCTACGCCCACCCCAAGGCCGTGGAGCTTGCCGAGCGCCTGGCCAACGAGGCCCCCGGCGACCTCAACAAGGTCTTCTTCACCACCGGCGGCGGCGAGGCCGTCGAGACCGCGTGGAAGCTGGCCAAGCAGTACTTCAAGCTCGTCGGCAAGCCGATGAAGCACAAGGTGATATCCCGCGCGGTGGCCTACCACGGCACCCCGCAGGGCGCCCTGTCCATCACCGGTCTGCCCGGCCTGAAGGCCCCCTTCGAGCCGCTGGTCCCCGGCGCGCACAAGGTGCCGAACACCAACATCTACCGCGCCCCGATCCACGGCGACGACCCCGAGGCCTTCGGCCGCTGGGCCGCCGACCAGATCGAGCAGCAGATCCTCTTCGAGGGCCCCGAGACCGTCGCCGCGGTCTTCCTGGAGCCGGTGCAGAACGCCGGCGGCTGCTTCCCGCCGCCCCCCGGCTACTTCCAGCGGGTCCGCGAGATCTGCGACCAGTACGACGTCCTGCTCGTCTCCGACGAGGTCATCTGCGCCTTCGGCCGCCTCGGCACGACGTTCGCCTGTGACAAGTTCGGCTACGTCCCGGACATGATCACCTGCGCCAAGGGCATGACCTCGGGCTACTCCCCGATCGGCGCCTGCATCATCTCCGACCGCCTGGCCGAGCCGTTCTACCAGGGCGACAACACCTTCCTGCACGGCTACACCTTCGGCGGCCACCCGGTCTCCGCGGCCGTCGGCGTCGCCAACCTCGACATCTTCGAGCGCGAGGGCCTCAACCAGCACGTCCTCGACAACGAGGGCAACTTCCTGAGCACCCTGCAGAAGCTGCACGACCTGCCGATCGTCGGCGACGTCCGCGGCAACGGCTTCTTCTACGGCATCGAACTCGTCAAGGACAAGGCCACCAAGGAGTCCTTCAACGAGGAGGAGACCGAGCGCGTCCTGTACGGCTTCCTCTCCAAGGCGCTGTACGACAACGGTCTCTACTGCCGCGCCGACGACCGAGGCGACCCGGTCATCCAGCTCGCCCCGCCGCTGATCGCGGACCAGCCGGTCTTCGACGAGATCGAGCAGATCCTGCGCACCGTGCTCACCGAGGCCTGGGCCAAGCTCTGACCCTCGCGTCACCTCCTGGTGCACTCATCCACAACTGAACATCCAGCGGCTCAGATTCACTCACTTCAAGCCATACGAGTGAATCTGGGCCGTTGTGCTGCCAAGCCACGAATACCGGGGGTCACCAGTCTTTACCGTGCTAGTGACCGATACCCTCCATGGTCGTTCACCCGGCCGGGGGAACGATTCGACGCCTACAACAAGAGGTGCGCAGATGGTGGCCCCGCCTGACAACGACGTTCTCTGGGCCCGCGGCCTGCACCACGCGCACGGCGGCACCTCGGCCCTCGCCGGAGTCTCCGTCGGGGTCCGCGAAGGCGAGATCCTCGCCGTCACCGGCCCGCGCGGGAGTGGCAAGACCACCCTTCTGAAATGTCTCTCCGGTCAACTCGTCCCGTCCGAGGGCGAGGTCTGGTTCAACAGCGCCCCCGTGCACACCCTCTCCTCCCCCAGCCGCGAACGGCTGCGTCTGGACCGGTTCGGCTGGATCGACACCGAACCGCATCTCGTCCCCGAACTCACCGCCTGGGAGAACGCCGCCCTCCCCCTCCTTCTCCGGGGCACCGGCACTCGCTCCGCCAAGCACACCGCCGTCGAATGGCTGGACCGCCTCGATGTCGGCATGTGCGCGAACCGCCGTCCCGCGCGGCTCGACCAGTCCCAGCGCCAGCGCATCGCCATCGCCCGGGCACTCGCCACCACCCCCCAGGTGCTGTTCGCCGACGAGCCGACCGCCCCCCTGCACCGCTCCGACGGCACCCAGGTGCTGCGCACCCTGACCACCGCGGCCCGCTCGCACCAGATCACCGTCGTCCTGGCGACCCACGACCCCGAGGTCGCCACGCTCGCCGACCGGTCGCTGGCGCTCCTCGACGGCCGCCAGTCCGGCGCCGCGGCCGAGGCCGCCGGTTCCTCCGATGAGGAAAGCAGGGCAGCGTGCTCGCTCTCCGTCTAGCCCGCGGCTCTCACCCCCTCGTCCTGCTGCGCCGCCTCTGCGTCGCCGCCGCGGCGGCCGGCACCGGCTTCCTGCTGCTCTCCACCGTCGGCCACGCCGCCGGCCACCCGTCCGCGGCCGACGAGTCACTGGTACGCCTGCTGTGGTGCACGGCCCCGCTCGCCGCCACCGCCCAGTTCGCGGTGTCCACGGCCCGCACGGATCCCGCCGCCCGCCTCCAGCGCGGTATGACCGCCGCCGGCCTGGGCCCGCTCCGCCTCACCCTGCTCGCCACGGTCTCCACCGCGCTGACCTGTGTGCTCGGTGTCGTCGCCGCCCTGCTCGTCTTCCTCCGTCTCCGCGGCGACCTCGGTGGCCCGGCCGCCGTCCCTCTCTTCGACGCCGACCTGCTCGGCGCCGGCCATCCGGTACCGCTCGTCGGCGCCCTCATCCTGCTGGCCACCGTTCCGCTGACCGCCGCGGCGGCCACGGCCGTCGCCCTGCGCCCCCGCCACGAGGCCGGCGCCTGCGGGGACGAGAGCCGCCCCACGATCGCCCCGCCCTCCGGTCTCCCGTGGGGCATCGCCCTGGCCGCGGCCGGCCTGGCGATCGAGGCGTACACCAGCCGCGCCCCCGGCGCCCACAGCGGGCTGTTGCCCCTCCCCGGCCGGCTGATCGGCAGCCCGCCGGGCGTCCTGGCCGGCTGGGCGCTGTCGGCCTTCGGCCTGGTGCTGGCCGGACCCGGGCTGGTGCATCTGTGCGGCCGGCTCCTCTGCGCCGGCCGGCCCGGCGCCCTGCGCCTGCTGTCCGGGCGGGTCCTGCAGGAGGAGTCGCACCGCCTCGGGCGCCCGCTCGGCGTCCTGTGCGCGGTCGGCTCCGCCGCGTACGCCGCGGTGAAGGTGTACGAAGCCTCGTCCTCCCATCCTTTCGGGCCGCTCACCGCCGTCGGCGCAGCGGTCGTGCTCGCCTGTGTCACCGCCAGCGCGCTCACCGCCGCGGTGGAATCCCGCTCGGCCCGCGCCCACACCACGGCAGCCCTCCGCCGCCTGGGTGCCTCCGCCTCCGTCCTCTACCGGGCAGCGGCCCTGCGCGCCCTGGCACTGGTGATCGTCCTGGCTCCGCTGACCTGGACCGTCGCAGAGATGGCCACGCTTCCGCTCGTGCACTGAGGGGGCGGGCGGACCGGGGGAGGCCGGCGCGCCGAGGGTGCGACGGCTCCCGCCCCGCCTCCGCCCGCGCCCCCCTCTCACCCGGCCCGGCCGGCCGTGCCACTGCCCCCGCCCGGAAGGTGGCGCTCGCCCCCTCAGCGGGCAAGGGCCGTGGCCTCGACCTCTATCCGCCAGTCCGGCCGGGCCAGGGACGACACTTCCAGGAGGGTGTCCGCGGGGTAGGGCTCGGACAGGAACTCCTGGCGCAGGGCGATGACATGGCCGAGGTCGGCAGCCATGTCCGTCACGAAGATGCCCACTTTCACCACGTCCGCGAGCGAGGAGCCCGCCGCCGCGAGCACGCGCTCGACGTTCGCGAACGCCTGCCGTCCCTGGGCCAGGAAATCCTCGGACACCGCCCTCCCCTGCTCGTCGATGCCGGCCTGCCCCGACACATGGATCAGTCCGCCCGCCCTGATGGCCTGTGAGATGCGGTACGGCGCGTACCAGTCCGGTGTCGTGGCGATCCGTTCGATCTCCGGCCGCTCCGGTGTCCCGGCCGTACCCTCCGCCGGCGCCGGCATCGTCGTCGTCATGGCTCTCCCCCTCAGTTCCATGCACCTGCATCACTTGCATGCGCATGCATTAGTTTCCGCTGCATGTACCCTTGCTGTCAAGGGCCCGTCGGCACACGGCAGAAGAAGGCGGAGAACGATGGACGCGGAGCACTGGGACCGGCTCGGAGCACTGCACACACGCGTCGAGCAGGAGTTGGCGAAGGCCCTGCAGCAGCACCACGGCATCGGACTGTCCGAATACCGCGCCCTCGCCAGGCTGGCCCACGCGGACGACGGCGAGCTGCGTATGCAGGAGCTCGCCGACCTCATCGGCCTCAACCAGAGCTCCGTGAGCCGCCTGGCCTCCCGCCTGGAGTCGTCCGGCCTGACCCGCCGCGACCTGTGCCCCGACGACCGGCGCGGGGTGTACAGCGTGATCACGGATCAGGGCCGGCACGTCCACGCACAGGCGCGCCCGACCTACGACGGCGCACTGCGCGCCGCGCTCGACGCCGCGGCCGCGGACGGGCACCTCGGTCCTCTGGTGGCGTCGCTGCGGTCCTAACATGACGGGCGTGTCGAATGCAGAGTCTTCAACGTCCCGCCGCTTCCCGGCCCACGACGACAACCGCGACCACGAAATCGAATCCCTCGCCGAGTTCGACCGGGTGGTCACCGCCGGCAGTCTCGCCGGACACCGCGTCCAGTCGGTCGACCTGACGGACCGTACGTTCGCGCTGCTCAGCACGGACACCACGGAGTCGGTGTTCCTCGGCTGCGTCATGGAGCCGGACGCCGCCGCCAAGATACGGGCCGGGGGCTCCCTGGTCTTCCCGCCCGTACCGGACCTGCCGTTCGACCCCTACCGTGGCAGCCTGTACGGCCCGGACGAACTCTTCGCGCAGCTGGCCGAGGCCGGCTACGACGCCACCCCGGACGCCCGCGCGTACCACTGGTACCAGGAGACCAAGTCGGACGGCGACATCTTCGCCTCGATGCTGCGCAGCATCCATGACGACGCCGTCTCGGACGCCCTCGACGAACACCTCGCCGGCGCACAGGTGGTGGGCATCATGGGCGGCCACGCCCTGCGGCGCGATGGAGCGGACTACGCGGGCGCGGCCCGGCTCGGCCGCCGGCTCACCCGGGACGGCCTGACCGTCGCGACGGGCGGCGGTCCCGGCGCGATGGAGGCGGCGAACCTCGGGGCGTACACCGCGCCCTTCGAGGACGGCATGCTCGACGCGGCGCTGGAACGTCTCGCCAAGGCACCGCACTTCACCGAGTCGATCACCGAGTGGGCGCGGGCCGCCTTCGGCATCCGGCACGACCGGCCGGGCGGCGGGGCCTCGGTCGGCATCCCCACCTGGTTCTACGGCCATGAGCCGCCGAACGTCTTCGCGACCCACATAGCGAAGTACTTCGTCAACGCGGTACGCGAGGACGGCCTGCTGGCGCGCTCCAATGCGGGCGTCGTCTTCCTCCCGGGCGCGGCCGGGACCGTGCAGGAGATCTTCGACAACGCGACACCCAACTACTACGGGTCGCGGGGCGAGCCGACCCCGATGGTGCTGGTGAACCGCGAGCACTGGACCGAGACGCTTCCCACCTGGCCACTGCTCCGCGCACTCGCGGCGGACCGCCCCATGGCGGCCAGGATCGCCCTGGTCGACTCGGTGGACGAAGCTCCCGAGGCGCTGTCCCGCCTCCGGTCCGAGGTCGCTTCCTGACCCACCGGCGGTCCCTCGCCCGCGCCGTGCCGTACCAGGGGATCGCGCCCCGGCACGGCTCCCCCGGCCGGGCCGGCGGGTTCGACCGGCGAGGCAACTCCCGTACCTAAATGCGCGTCTGCCAGGCCGGGCACGTAACAGATGGTGCACGTAACAGATGGTTTGAGACAGCGGGCGAACGGAGCTCTTGGTGATCATCGGTCTTCTGACGGCCGTGGCGGCGTCGGCCTGCTACGGCACGGGATCGGTCCTGCAGGCGGTGGGCTCCCGCAAATCCGCCCGCCGGGAGGCGGCCAAGGCCTCCACCACCGGTGTCACCCAGCACGGCGGCCCCAGCCTGTCGTCGACCGCGAAGGCGGCCGTGACCTGGGAGTTCATGGTCGGCACGGTGCTGGATTTCCTGGGGTTCGGGCTCGGTGCGCTGGCCGCCAGGCTGCTGCCGCTGTTCCTCTCCCAGACCGTGATCAGCGCCAACCTCGTGATCACGGCGGTGCTGAGCATCAAGCTCCTCGGGATCCGGCTCTCCCGGGCCGAGTGGAGCTCCATCGGCGTGGTGTGCGGGGCGTTGGTGCTGCTGGCCACGGCCGCCGGGCCGGAAGGCAGCGGCCACACCCCGATCGCCGCCCACTGGTGGCTGCTCGCCGTTTCCGTCGTGCTCATGCTCGGCGGCACGCTGATCGTGCGGCTGCTCGGGGGACGGGCCGCCATCCTCGCAGGCCTGCTCTCCGGCCTGGGCTTCGGTGCGCTCGGGGTCGGCGTACGCGTGCTGAACGGCGTGGGCCCCTTCCACCTGCCGTCGCTGCTCGGCGACCCCGCCCTGTACGCCATTCTGGTGGCCGGAATCGGGGGCATGTACCTGCACACCGTCGCCCTGCAGATCGGCTCGGTGAACGGCGCCACGGCCGCGCTGGTGGTGGGCGAGACGGTGGTCCCGGGCATTCTCGGGGTGCTGTGGCTGGGCGACTCCTCACGCCCCGGCTTCGCCTGGGTCGCCGCCCTCGGATTCGTGGTGGCCGTGGCGGGCGCCGTCGCCGTCGCCTGGTTCGGTGAGCCGGAGCCGGGGGACGGGCCCGGCGCGCCGACGGCGGATGAGGCGCAGACGGAGATGGCGGCACGCTGACCCCCGGTGTCTCACGCCCCCTGCCCCGTGCCCCGTGCCCGGGGAGCCCAGGGGCCCGCTCCGTGTAACCGGTTCGCGGCATCCGGCGTGATCAGCCCGCCGGCGCCGGCGTGATCAGCCCATCGGCTCCGGCGTGATCACGGTCAGCCCGTCGTATCCGAGGCGATCAGCCCGCCGCATCCGGCGCGCCCAGCACCACCACGTCCTGTGCCGCGAACGAGATGCCCACCCGCTCCCCCACCTCCGGCGCGTCCCGCAGGGCGCAGGCCGCCTCCACCTGGGGTCCTGCGGCCGGCTGGAGCAGCAGCGCGACATGGGTGCCACGGAAGGTACGGGCCGTGACCGTACAGGGCAGGCCCTCGGGGGCGGCGGTCAGCCGTACCCCGGCCGGGCGGACGAGCAGGCGGCACGGCCCGTCCGCCGTACCGTCCGCGACCGGCACCTTGCCCCAGGGGGTGGCAGCGGCCTCGCCCTGCACCGTCGCCGCGACCACGTTGTCGAAGCCGAGGAAGCGGGCGACGAATTCGGTGGCGGGCCGCTGCCAGACCTCCAGCGGGGTACCGGTCTGTGCGATCCGGCCGTCCTGCATCACCACGACCCGGTCGGCGAGCGCAAAGGCCTCCCCCTGGTCGTGGGTGACCGCCAATACGGTGGTGCCCAATTCACGAAAGAGGCGGCGGAGTTCGACGACCAGCCGTTCGCGCAGCCCGCGGTCGAGCTGGCCGAGGGGTTCGTCCAGCATCAGCAGGCGGGGGCGGGGGGCCAGCGCGCGGGCCAGCGCGACCCGCTGCTGTTCGCCACCGGAAAGGGAGGCCACGGCGCGCCGCTGGGCGCCCGGCAGGCCGACGAGGTCCAGCAGTCCGGCGACCGTGCGCTCCCGCTCGGCGCGTGCGGAACGCCGCATCCGCAGCCCGAAAGCGACGTTGCCCTCGACGTCGTGCTGCGGGAAGAGCTGGTGGTCCTGGAACATCAGGCCGACCCCGCGCCGGTGGGCCGGGACCCCGGACTGCTCCCGCCCCTCCAGCAACACCGCTCCCGCGTCGGCCTGTTGGAGCCCGGCGACCACCCTCAGCAGGGTGGACTTGCCGCTGCCGCTCGGCCCCAGGACGCACACGATTTCGTGCGCGGCGACGTCCAGATCCACCGCGTCCAGCGCGGGGCGTCCCGCCGTGCCGAAGCGGACGGTCACCCCGCCCAGCCGCAGCAGTTCCTGCGCCGTGGCCTTGGCCCGTGCCGTCATCTAGAACTCCCCGGAGTGGTCGAGGGGGCGCAGGCGTTCCAGTACCAGCAGGGCACCGGCGCATACCACCATCAAGAGGGTCGACAGGGCCATCGCCTGCCCGTAGTTGAGCTCTCCCGCACGTCCCAGCAGACGTGCCACCGCGACCGGCAGCGTCGGCTGGTCCGGCCGAGCGATGAAGACCGTCGCGCCGAACTCACCGAGGGAGACGGCGAAGGCGAAGCCCGCGGCGATCAGCAGGGCGCGCCGCACCATCGGCAGGTCGACCTCGCGCCACACCCGCCACGGCGAGGCGCCGAGCACGGCGGCCGCCTCCCGCAGCCGTCCGTCGACCGCCCGCAGGACCGGCAGCATCGTCCGGACCACGAACGGCACCCCCACCAGCGCCTGGGCGAGCGGCACCAGCCACCACGAGGCACGCAGATCGAGCGGCGGCGTGTCAAGACTGATCAGGAATCCGAACCCGACGGTCACCGCGGACACCCCCAGGGGCAGCATCAGCAGAGCGTCGAAGCCCCGGACGAACCGGCTGACCAGGGCCGTCCGCCCGGACGGGCCCCTGCCCAGCCGGGGGAGGGTCAGCGCGGCGGCCGCCAGTCCGCCCACCACCAGCGCGATCGCCGTGGCGGCCGCCCCGTAGGCGAGGGAGTTCCACAGGGCGTCCAGGGGCGCGACGGCGAAGGTGCTGTCGGCGTTCGCGGCCGACCGCAGCGAGGTGTAGAACACCGCTCCGTAGCCGTCCGGCCCGGCGAACGACCGCTCCACGAGGACGAGGAGCGGCACGATGAGCAGGACGGTGATGACGGTGAGCGTCCCCCACAGCAGCGTCCACTGGCCGCGGCCGCGCGGCCGGTGGGCGGTCTGCGAGGCCGGCACGAGCCGCAGGGCGGTTTCCCGGCGGCGCACCGTCCAGGCATGCAGCGCCAGCACGCCCAGCACCGCCGCGAACTGGACCATGGTGAGGACGGCGGCCGTCGGCAGGTCCAGGAACTCCGCGGTCTGCCGGTAGATCTCCACCTCCAGCGTCGCGAAGGTGGGCCCGCCGAGAATCTGCACCACCCCGAAGGAGGTGAAGGTGAAGAGGAAGACCATGAGCGCGGCGGCCGCGACGGCGGGCCCCAGGGCGGGCAGGGTCACCCTCCGCCAGGCCGCCAGCCGTCCGGCCCCCAGCATCCGCGCCGCCTCTTCCTGACGCGGGTCGAGCTGGGCCCAGAGCCCGCCGACGGTCCGGACGACCACGGCGTAGTTGAAGAACACATGCGCGAGCAGGATCGCCCACACCGAGGTGTCCAGGCGCAGGCCCCAGAGCTGGTCCAGCAGTCCGCCCCGCCCGGCCAGCGCCAGGAAGGCCGAGCCGACGACGACGGTCGGCAGCACGAACGGCACCGCCACCACGGCCCGCAGCAATTGCTTGCCGGGGAAGTCGAACCGCGCGAAGACATAGGCACCCGGCAGCGCGATCAGCAGGGTCAGCCCCGTGGAGGCCGCCGCCTGCCAGACGGTGAACCACAGCACATGCACGATGTCCGGGTCACTCAGCACGGCACCGAACCGGCCGAGCTGCCACTGCCCGCCGTCCTTGAGCCCGCGTCCGACGATCGCCACCACCGGATAGGCGAAGAACAGCGCGAAGAAGGCCAGCGGCACCGCCATCAGGCCGAGCCGCGCCGCCGTTCCCCGTACGGGCCGCGGGCGCCGGCCGCGGGCTACTTCAGAACGAGCGAGGACCACTGCTTGATCCACTGTTCGCGGTTCTTGGTGATCGTCTCGGGCGGCAGCGTCGTGGGCTTGTCGATCTTCGTGCCGTACTTGGTGAACAGCTCCGGCACCGTGGCGTCCTCACGTGCCGGGTTGACGAACATCTGCAGCGGTACGTCCTCCTGGAACTTCTTGCTCAGCAAGAAGTCCAGCAGCGCCTTACCCCCCTTCTCGTTCTTCGCCCCCTTGAGCAGGGCGCCGAATTCGATCTGGCGGAAGCAGGTGCCCGTCGCGACGCCGGTCGGCGCCTCCTTGGGCGCGGGCTTCTTGCCCAGCACCTCGGCCGGCGGGCTGGAGGCGTAGGAGACCACCAGCGGCTTGTCGCCCTTGCGCTTGCCGGCCGCGGATCCCGTGAACCGCTCGTAGTAGGCCTGTTCCCAGCCGTCGACGACCTCGACGCCATTGGCCTTGAGCTTCTTCCAGTAGTTCTGCCAGCCGGCCGGCCCGTACTTCGCGATGGTGCCGAGCTGGAAGGCGAGCCCCGGGGAGGAGGTGGCGGAGTTCTCCGTCACGAGCATCCCCTTGTACCGGGGCTTGAGCAGATCCTCGAGGGTCTTGGGCGGCGGGGTCTTGTGTCGGGCGAAGTAGCCGCGGTCGTAGTTGACGCAGATGTCGCCGTAGTCGAGCGGGGTGACGCGGTGCTCGCCCTTGTCGAGCTGCAGCCCGGCCGGCACGTCCGCCAGCCCCTTGGCCCGGTACGGGCTGAAGAGCCCTTCGTGCAGCCCGCGCGAGAGCAGCGTGTTGTCGATACCGAAGAACACATCGCCCTGCGGATTGCCCTTGGAAAGGATCGCCTGGTTGACGGCCTTCCCGGCATCCCCGCCCTTGAGGATCCTGACCTTGTAGCCGCTCTCCTTCTCGAAGGCGCTCAGGACCGACTTGGAGACGTTGAACGAGTCATGGCTGACGAGCGTGACGGTCTTGGCGTCCGCGCCCCCGCCCGGGGCACCGCAGGCGGCCAGCGCCGACATGCCGACCGCGGCGGCGACCGCCGTGGCGGTGATTCTGCTCGTGGTGCTCACTGATTTCCTCCTGGCTGGCCAGGAAGAGACGCGGCCCCGCCCGGTGTCCACGGCCCTCGGCGTCCGAGGACGCAGGGAGCGGGCCCCGGGCGGGGCGCAACAGCATGAGTGACGACCGAACTTCCTACCCGGAATGACCCGGGCGAGGTTCAAGGGTCTGCGGGCACCGTAGAGGTCTACGACGCTTCCGCACTCTCAGCGCTGTGGCGCTCCCCTGTCGGATGTGGTGCATTTGTTCGATCACACAGTACCAGCGGGCGGTCAGCGTTCCGAGGCCGCGAGCTGGCCGCAGGCGCCGTCGATCTCCTGGCCGCGGGTGTCGCGGACGGTCACCGGTACGCCGTGCGCCTCGATGGCCTGGACGAACGCCCGCTCGTCCTCGGGGCGCGAGGCGGTCCACTTCGATCCGGGCGTCGGATTCAGCGGAATGAGGTTCACATGGACGCGCTTGCCCTTCAGCAGCCGTCCCAGCAGGTCACCGCGCCACGCCTGGTCGTTGATGTCCCGGATCAGCGCATACTCGATCGAGATCCGCCGCCCGGACTTCTCCGCGTACTCCCAGGCCGCGTCCAGCACCTCACGCACCTTCCAGCGCGTGTTGACGGGCACCAGGGTGTCGCGCAGCTCGTCATCGGGCGCATGCAGCGACACCGCCAGCCGGCACTTGAATCCTTCATCGGCGAACCGCAACATCGCCGGCACCAGCCCGACCGTCGAGACGGTGATACCCCGCTGGGACAGCCCCAGCCCATCGGGTTCGGGGTCGGTCAGCCGCCGGATCGCCCCGACCACCCGCTTGTAGTTGGCGAGCGGCTCGCCCATCCCCATGAAGACGATGTTCGACAGCCGCGCGGGCCCGCCCGGCACCTCGCCGTCGCGCAGCGCACGCATCCCGTCGACGATCTGGTGCACGATCTCGGCGGTCGACAGGTTACGGTCCAGGCCCGCCTGCCCCGTCGCGCAGAACGGGCAGTTCATTCCGCACCCGGCCTGCGAGGAGATGCACATGGTGACCCGGTCCGGGTAGCGCATCAGCACGGACTCGACGAGCGTGCCGTCGTGCATCTTCCACAGCGTCTTGCGCGTGGTGTCGTCGTCACACGAGATGTGCCGGACGACCTTCATCAGGTCCGGCAGCAGCTCGGCCGCCAGCTTCTCGCGCGCCGCCGCCGGGATGTCGGTCCACTGCGCCGGGTCGTGCGCATAGCGGGCGAAATAGTGCTGCGACAGCTGCTTGGCGCGAAACGGCTTCTCCCCGATCGCGGCCACCGCTTCGCGACGCTCGACGGGACTGAGATCGGCAAGGTGCCGCGGAGGCTTCTTGGCCCCGCGCGGCGCGACGAAAGTAAGTTCTCCGGGTACAGGCATGGTGCGTCCAGTGTGGCAGATCGTTTACGGGTGCCCAGGTCGGAGCGGTGAGCGGGCGGTCACCCGCTGTGGTCCTCTGTCATGGGTGGCCGGCCGCGTCATCGATCCGGACGGCAAGAGCCCCCAGGAAACCACCAAGATCGGCGTTGTCCCACGCGGCGGCATTGGCGACATGGTCACGGCGCAGGGAGCGAACACATGACGCCGGCGCTTCTTTGCTGTCACGCGCTTTTCTGCTGCCGTTCGCAGCCGTTTCCTGCCATTCGCAGCCGTTGATATCAGTAGTGGATGTCAGCGGCCCGAGGGAGTCGCGTTCCGTCTCGGCGTTACCGCCGTAGAAGATCAACTGATCAGCCACGTCGCCGACTTTCGGCACGGAGACGACCCGGGGACAGCTTCCCGGGTGCCGGCGTTCCTGAGACTCCGGGGCTGCCGACCAGTTAGAGGCGGCACACCCTGACGGCCTGGCCCATCCTGTACGCGCCACTCCTGGAACGAGACGGGCGGGCCGACCTCCCACGAGGGCGAGCAGGATTTCTGCCGCGGCAGCATCAACTGGTCGGCTAGCATGGCACGTTGACTGTCCTACCTACTCAAGGAAGCCTGATGACCGGTCCCGGCAGCGACAGCTTCACCTGGCATCAGCTTCCGCCCTTTTTCCGAGATGCCGACACAGGCTCCATTCGTTCGAAGCGCCGCTATTTCGGCCAACTCCGCCTGACGCTCCTTCTGTTATTCCTGGCGGCAGCCGTCGGCACCACAACGCTCAAATTCAGCAGTAACGGGACCGACTGGGCGGGACTTGCCGCCTCCTTGGCTTTCATTTCCTCCATCTTGGTTCGGCTCTACATCGTGGAGCAACGAGATGAGCGGCGCTGGTACGAGTGCCGGGCCGCCGCCGAATCATGCAAGACGCTTGCTTGGCGCTACGCGGTGTGCGGAGAGCCCTTCCCTGAATCCATGCCGGCAGTCGAGGCCCGGCGCCTCTTCATCAACAGACTCCGAGAGATCAGCCTCGGCCTCGATATCGTCGATGTGTCTGCCGGACTCGACGTCAACGAGGCGATGGAACGCTGCCGTGCCGCCGGCAGAGACGAGCGGATCGCGACCTACAAAAGCAATCGCCTGATGGAACAAGTCGAGTGGTACGCACGGATGGCCAAACTGCGAGACAAGCAGTCCCGTACCTGGCGGAGTGTTGCTCTTGCTGGGGAAATGATCGGCGTCGTCGCCGGTGCGGTGAAGGCATACGGCGTGGTTTCCATCGATTTGCTCGGTGTGGTCAGTGCGGGAGTTGCCGGCATCACCGCATGGTTCCAGGCACAGCGACTGGAGACAGAAGCCTCTGCATACAGCCTGACCGCGCGGGAGATCAGGCACATCCTCTCTCTCACGGATGAATCTGCGGACGCGGAGTCCTGGGGAAAATTCGTCGACCAGGCGGAAGCCGCAATCTCGCGAGAGCACACCATGTGGGCATCGGGTCGCACGGGCAACGTGGGGCTGACAGGCTGAAGAGCGAGGGTCCGCAGACGCTGGCTCCGTTCGCGTTGTTTGTATGTTGGTGATTTCGGAAATCATGCAGCTCCGGGTCACCAGACGACTGTCCGGAGGCGCGGACAAGGCGACGCCGCCCAGGAATCTTCAGCTGCAGCCGATCGACTCGGCCGCCACCACGTTCGTCCCTACGAACCGACCGACGCGGTTGGGCGCACAGTGGGGTGAGGCGGGTGTGGAAGCCAAGTACACGCCAGGAGCCGCGGGCGCCGGGCCAGGACGCTCCAGCACCTCATGCGAAAGGGGCCCGATGCGAAAGGGGCCCGCCGCTTGGTGCGGCAGGCCCCTCGCAGGCGTCGGGAGACCGTCCCGTGCAGGGAAGCGGGGAGAGGACGAAACCGGAGGACTCGCTTCCTCCCACGGTCCCTCTTCCCCCTGCGGTCCCTGGGCTCAGCCGGACCCCACGAAGATCACGAACAGCAGCCAGACGACCGGCGCCGTCGGCAGCAGGGAGTCGAGGCGGTCCATGATTCCGCCGTGGCCGGGGAGCAGGGTGCCCATGTCCTTGATGCCGAGATCGCGCTTGATCATGGATTCGCCGAGGTCGCCGAGGGTGGCGCTGGCCGCGACCGCGAGACCGAGCAGCAGGCCCTGCCACCAGGCGCCGTGCACGATCAGGAATTCCATGCACAGGGCGCCGGCCACCATCGCGAAGAGCACCGCGCCGACGAGGCCTTCGCGGGTCTTTCCGGGGCTGATGCGCGGTGCGAGCTTGTGCCTGCCGAACCGCCAGCCGACCGCGTACGCGCCGGTGTCGCTGACGACCGTGAGCATCAGGAAGGTCAGCACCCGTTCCGGCCCGTCGGGCTCCGCCGCGAGCATCAGCGCCACGAACGTCGCGAGGAAAGGCACGTAGAACGCCGCGAAGACACCGGCGGTGACGTCCCGCAGATAGTTCTCGGGTGCCTCGGTCATCCGCCAGACGAGGACGGCCAGCGCGGTGAGCGCCATCGCCACCCAGGCGCCCTCGGCACCGCGGACATATCCGGCGGCCACCATGGCGGTCCCACCGACCGCCAGCGGCACCAGCGGCACCTTGATGTCCTTGCGCTCCGCCAGCCGCGAGGTCAGCTCCCACAGGCCCACTACGACGGCGATCGCTATCACGCCGATGAAGACAGGCTTGTAGACGAAGAGCGACGCAACGATGATCGCGCCGAGGCCGATACCGACCCCTATCGCGGCGCGCAGATTGCGGCCCGCGCTCTTCTTCTTCGGCTTCTCTGAGTCCGGCGAGCTGTCGGACCCGGAAAGAGAGGTGGGCATGGGCTCCTGCGGCTTTTCGTCGCGGAACAGGGGGCCGCTCGGTCGAGCAGCCCCCCGGTCGTCCAGGTGATCCCGGCTATCCCGGATGTTCCGATATTCCCGGTCGTCGTCCTGGTGTCCGCCCGGCCCGGGCACGAAGGGCAGCGGCCGAGTCCGGTCCGGGTCGCCCCAGTCATGCCCGGGACCCGCCGGGACGGGGGGCGCCACCCCGCGAAGCGAGGAGGCCGGCCCGTGATCGGACGGTGCCCGGTGTCCCGCGCCGGGCGGGGCGGCCCCCCAGGAAGACTCGTTCATCAGACCTCGAGGAGCTCGGATTCCTTGTGCTTGAGGAGCTCGTCCACCTGCGCGACGTACTTCGCGGTGGTGTCGTCGAGCTCCTTCTCGGCGCGGCGGACCTCGTCCTCGCCGGTTTCCTTGTCCTTGACGAGCTTGTCGAGGGTTTCCTTGGCCTTGCGGCGGACGCTGCGGATCGAGATCTTGGCGTCCTCGCCCTTGTTCTTCGCGACCTTGATGAACTCCTTGCGGCGCTCCTCGGTCAGCTCGGGGAACGTCACCCGGATGATGTTGCCGTCGTTGCTCGGGTTGACGCCGAGGTCGGAGTCGCGGATGGCCTGCTCGATGTTGCGCAGCGCGCTCTTGTCGAACGGGGTCACCACGGCCATCCGCGGTTCGGGAACCGAGAACGACGCCAGCTGGTTGATCGGCGTCATCGCACCGTAGTAGTCCGCCACGATCTTGTTGAACATCGCCGGGTGCGCACGCCCGGTGCGAATCGCGGCGAAGTCCTCCTTGGCGACCACGACGGCCTTCTCCATCTTCTCCTCGGCCTCGAGGAGGATCTCTTCGATCACCACTTGCTCCTGGTCTTTTCGGTAAGAAGCAGAGCCTCGCCCCTGCCGCGCGTCTTCTCCTGCACGGTGTCCGACCGGCAGGCCGTTGTCCATCCCCGTACCGGGGTCTTCCCCCGGCCGGGAGCTGCCGCCCGTACCGGCCGATGCCCGTACGGAACCACGGCAGTTGGGGCCGTCAGGCCCGGGTGCCCTGATCGCTGACGAGCGTGCCGATCTTCTCACCCTTCACCGCGCGCGCGATGTTGCCCTCGGCGAGCAGCTCGAAGACGAGGATCGGGAGCTTGTTGTCCCGGCAGAGCGTGATGGCGGTGGCATCGGCGACCTTCAGGTCCCGGGTGATGACCTCGCCGTATTCGAGGGCGTCGAACTTCACCGCGTCGGGGTTCTTCTTGGGGTCGGAGTCGTAGACCCCGTCCACCCCGTTCTTGCCCATCAGCATGGCCTCGGCGTCGATCTCCAGGGCGCGCTGTGCGGCGGTGGTGTCGGTGGAGAAGTACGGCATGCCCATGCCTGCGCCGAAGATCACGACCCGGCCCTTCTCCAGATGGCGCACCGCACGCAGCGGAATGTACGGCTCCGCGACCTGGCCCATGGTGATCGCCGTCTGGACGCGGGAGTCGATGCCCTCCTTCTCCAGGAAGTCCTGGAGGGCCAGACAGTTCATGACCGTGCCCAGCATGCCCATGTAGTCGGAGCGGGCGCGGTCCATGCCGCGCTGCTGGAGTTCGGCGCCGCGGAAGAAGTTGCCGCCGCCGATCACGATGGCGATCTCATAGCCGTCGCGCACCACGGCGGCGATTTCGCGGGCCATCGCGTGCACGACGTCGGGGTCGACGCCCAGTCCGCCGCCACCGGCGAATGCTTCGCCCGACAGCTTCAGCAGGAAGCGTCGCCTGCCGCCGTGGCCGGCATGGTCTGCGTGCGCGCCGTCGGCACCGTGAATCATTGAGCTCTCCTCGTGCACATACGAAGAAGGCCATTGCCGTGGGTCTGGTTCAGATCCCTGTGCGGCAATGGCCTCCTCGTCACATCTGCGGCCGGCCGTTGAGCGGCCGACTGCCTACGACCCTAGCGGGGTCGTAGGTCATTCGCTGCCTTCGCGACAGGCTCAGATGCCGACCTTGATGCGCGCGAAGCGCTTCAGGGTGACACCGGCCTCCTGCAGGACCTTCTCGACGGACTTCTTGTTGTCGAGCGCGTACGGCTGGCCGAGCAGCGTCGCGTCCTTGAAGAAGCCGTTGAGGCGACCCTCCACGATCTTCGGCAGGGCAGCCTCGGGCTTGCCCTCCGCACGCGTGGTCTCCTCGGCGACGCGGCGCTCGGCCTCGACGACCTCGGCCGGCACGTCGTCCTTGGAGAGGTACTTCGGGGCGAACGCGGCGATGTGCTGCGCAATGCCCTTGGCGACCTCGGCGTTCTCCTTGTCGAGCTCGACAAGGACACCGATCTGTGGCGGCAGGTCGGGCATGGTGCGGTGCATGTAGACCGACACGTAGCCGTCGGAGAACTGCGCGAAGCGGTCCAGGACGATCTTCTCGCCCAGGGTGGCGTTGGCCTCGTCGACGAACGCCTGGACGGTCTTGCCGGCCTCGATCTCGGAGGCGAGCAGGGCCTCGATGTCGGCCGGCGAGGTCTTCGCGATGTGCGCGGCAATCTCGTTGGCGACGGCCTGGAACTTCTCACCCTTGGCGACGAAGTCCGTCTCGCACTTCAGCTCGACGATGACACCGGAGGCGTTGTCGTCGGCGACCAGGGAGACCACGGCGCCGTTCTCGGCGGAGCGGCCCTCGCGCTTGGCGACGCCCTTCTGGCCCTTGATACGCAGCGCCTCGACGGCCTTGTCGACGTTGCCCTCGGCCTCGTCCAGGGCCTTCTTGCAGTCCATCATGCCGGCGCCGGTGAGCTCGCGGAGCTTCTTGACGTCAGCGGCGGTGTAGTTCGCCATGGTCTGTGAATCTCTTCTCGAAATCTCGAAGTCGAAAGATCTACGGGTGGACGGCGGGGGCGGCGCTTGTGGCGCCCTCCCCCGCCGTCATCAGCCGGATGCTGCGGGTCAGGCCTGCTCGGCGTCCGCGGCCGGCTTCTCGGCCTCGGCGGCGGGGGCCTCGGCGGCAGGGGCCTCGGCGAGCTTCTCCTCAGCCTTGGGGGCCTCGTCGTCAGCCTTCTTCTCGCCCTCGAGCAGGTCGCGCTCCCACTCGGCCAGCGGCTCGGCGGCAGCAGCCTTCTCGCCGGGCTTCTGGTCGCCGGTGGCGGCACCGGAGCGGGCGATGAGGCCCTCGGCGACGGCGTCGGCGATCACGCGGGTGAGCAGGGTGACGGAGCGGATCGCGTCGTCGTTGCCCGGGATCTTGTAGTCGACCTCGTCCGGGTCGCAGTTGGTGTCGAGGATCGCGACGACCGGGATGTTGAGCTTGCGCGCCTCACCGACGGCAATGTGCTCCTTCTTGGTGTCCACGATCCAGACGGCGCTGGGCACCTTCTGCATCTCGCGGATACCGCCGAGGGTCTTCTCCAGCTTGGCCTTCTCGCGGGAGAGGACCAGGAGCTCCTTCTTGGTGAGGCCGGAGGCGGCCACATCCTCGAAGTCGATCTGCTCGAGCTCCTTCAGGCGCTGCAGGCGCTTGTAGACGGTCGAGAAGTTGGTCAGCATGCCGCCGAGCCAGCGCTGGTTCACGTAGGGCATGCCCACGCGGGTGGCCTGCTCGGCGATGGCCTCCTGGGCCTGCTTCTTCGTGCCGACGAACATGACCGAGCCGCCGTGGGCGACGGTCTCCTTGACGAACTCGTAGGCGCGGTCGATGTACGACAGCGACTGGAGCAGGTCGATGATGTAGATGCCGTTGCGCTCGGTGAAGATGAAGCGCTTCATCTTCGGGTTCCAGCGGCGGGTCTGGTGCCCGAAGTGGACGCCGCTCTCCAGCAGCTCCCGCATCGTGACGACGGCCATGGCCGTACTCCTTGTTGTACTCGGTTCCACTGCGGCCGGTCGGCCGCGGTGCCTGACGCCCCGACGCGCCTGCCGGGGAAAGCACCTTGCGGGGCCGTCCGAGGACCGAGGAGCGCGGCCGTCGTGCTGCCCGAAAGGGACTGGTGCACTGACGGCGGGGCGTGCGAAGTCGACCCGGTGACCCGGATCGCCATCAGAAGTGTACGGGACGGCCGACGCACCGGGCGACACACACCATTTCGATCCCCGCGCGGGTGACACCGTTGTCCACAACCACGCGCCCATCCACAGCTTCAGACCAAGATCCCCACGCCGCCGCGGACTGCGCCACCGTCGGGACATGCGACGGAACACACCACCGAACCGGCAACGCACCCCACGACCGGACACTCGGCGAAGCCCTGGACCACACTCCGGCTCGACCTCGATCCGGCACGCCGTCAGCCGCTTCCGCAGGCATCGGCCCGGACCGGCATGCGGCCGGCGGCGCGGCACGGCCCGCGGCGACTGGCTCGGGCAGGCCCGCAACGGGCGGCACGAGCCGGGCCGCGGCAGATGGCATGAGCCGGGCCGCAGCAGGCGGCACGAGCGGGACCGCGGCAGGCGGCATGAGCCGGGCCGCGGCCGACTGCAACGCCGGGCGGGCCGCGTCCCGTGCCCACCATCCCCATCCCCATCCGCATCCCCATCCCCGTTCCAGTCCCAGTCCCTGTCGGTCTCCCCGCCCCTGTCTCCTCCCTCTCCCCTTGCTCCTTCTCCGCCGCGCTCTCCTCTCCCTCCCCCGGCTCTCCCTCCCCGGCCGCGCTTCCGGCCGTCGACGCCCTTACCGCCGACGCCGCGCGCAGAACCGGCTGGATACGGGCCGAGCTGCTTCTTTCCGGCCCGTGCTCTGGGTGCGCTCCTGGCCCCCGCCGCGGCTGCGGTGCTCACCGCTCTGTCGCCCGCACCGGCGAGCGCTGCCGCCGCTCCGTCCTCGGTGGTGAGGGCGGAGCGCGGGATGGAGCACAGGGTGGAGAGGGGGACGGATGGGCCTGCGGGCGCTGCGGCACGTGGCAACAGGGCGAGGCCTCCGGAGAGCGGATCACGCGCCCGGGAAGCGCAGGAAATGCCCCGTGACGTGCCGGCGGGACGCCCCGGAGCAGCGGCACGCCGCGAGGCAGTGGCGCGGGCCGACCCCTCTGCTGGGGACAGAGCGTGGCCGGTGGGAGAGACCGGAGGAGGCGTAGGGCCCACGGTGGTACACGGATGGGAGCCGCCTCCTTCCCCCTGGGCGGCCGGGCACCGGGGAGTGGACCTGGCCGCGCCCGCCGGCGCACCGGTACGGGCAGCGGCACCCGGCCGGGTTGCCTATGCCGGAACCGTCGCAGGCCGCGGCGTCCTGACGATCGAGGTATCCCGCTCGGGCCATCCCCCGCTACGCACCACCTACGAGCCCGTGCGGCCCACGGTCCACAAGGGGCAACGCGTCACCGCAGGTCAGCCGGTCGCCGTCCTGCAACACGGCCCATTCCACTGTCGGGCACCATGCCTCCACTGGGGCCTGCGCCGCGGCAAGAGCTACCTGGATCCGTTGTCCCTGCTGCCCGACAGCATGCTCCGCGGCGGCCCCTCGCGACTGCTTCCGGTCTTCGGGATTCCGGTACCCGCGGGTGACCGCACGGCCCCCCGGCATTCGGGAACGGTAGGACCGGCGCGTTCAGCAGTACCGGCGAAACCAGCAGCTCAGCAGCGAAAGCCGGTGCCGACAGGAGCTGCCCTCATGGAAGCAGCCGGGCTCGTGGCAGCGGCCGTCTGGGCTCTGGGCCGGCTCCATCGGGGGGCTGGGCCGGCTGAGGCCGAGAAGGCTATGCCGGGGCAGCCGGATGGCGAGTGGCACGGCCTTCGGCGGGACGGTGGGTGATCACGGGGCCTCCCTGACAACCGGGAGCGGGAGCCGAAGAAGCAGAGATCGGGAGCGGTGACGCTTCGGTCGTAGCGCCGGTCTGCCGCAGAGGCCCCCGTAGAGCGGGGCGTCCGTCGCTGCACGTCGAGGCCGACGACCGACCGTCCGCTGCGGGCTGCGGGCTGCGGGCTGCGGGCTGCGGGCTGCGGGCTGCGGTGCCAACGAGCGTGGAGGTGGTGGTGGAGGTGGGTGGGTGGGCCGGGGGCCCGGGGGGAAGGAGAGAAGCCCCCAAGTCAGCCGCGAACCCCCCGGAGCGCCATCCCCACCGCCGCCTCCGTGATCTCATCCGGGTCTTCTGCGGCACCGAGTTCGATGCGGCGGACCGCGGCGTCGACGACTCCTTGGAGGAGCATGGCCGCGAGTCGGGGCTGTGCATGGCCGAGGGCGGCCAGCGCCTCGACGATCATGGCGATCAGGCCGCCGTGGGCCGCGCGGATCTTCTCCCGTGCGCCGGCGTCCAGCTCACCGGCCGAAATGGCGACGACGGCACGGTGGCGCCGGTCACCGACCAGGGCGAGCTGCCGTCGCACATATGCCTCGATCTTCCCCTCGGGTGTGTCGACGCGCTCCATCGCCGCTTCCACCTCAGCGGCCCAGACGGGGAAGTCGACGGCGCACAGCTCTTCCACGACAGCGGCGCGCGAGCGGAAGTACTCATACACGGAAGAGCGCGCGAGGCCCGTGCGCTCGGCGAGGGCGGGGAAGGTCAGTGCTTCCGTTCCGCCTTCGGACAGCAGGGTGCGGGCAGCGTCCAAGAGGGCGCCGCGCTGCATCGTCCGGTGCTCGGCCACAGAGGCCGCTCGAATCCTGGGCACGTCACCACTCTACGGATGGCATGCCCCGCGTGGCACTCCGCATGGCGACACGGCGCGCGGAAAACCCGGGCGCCCGGAGGGTGACTCAGCGTCCGACGTCAGCGAGCTTCGCTCTGAGCTGGAGTACGGACTTGGTGTGGATCTGGCTGACCCTGCTCTCCGTGACGCCGAGGACGTTGCCGATCTCGGCGAGCGTGAGCCCTTCGTAGTAGTAGAGCGTGACCACGGTCTTCTCGCGCTCGGGGAGCGTGTTGATGGCGCGCGCGAGCAGCCGCCGCAGCTCGCGGTCCTCGGCGATCTCGACGGGGTTCTCGGCGGCCGTGTCCTCCAGGGTGTCCATCAGGCTCAGCCGTTCGCCCCCTTCGCCGCCGACGTGCAGGAGTTCTTCCAGGGCGACGACGTTCGCCAGGGACAGCTGGCTGAACACACCGTGGAGTTCCTCCAGCGCAATGCCCATCTCCTCGGCGACCTCCGCCTCGGACGGGGTGCGGCGCAGTTGCGCTTCGAGGGTGGCGTAGGCCCGTTCGACGGCACGGGCTTTCTGCCGCACGGAGCGCGGAATCCAGTCCAGAGCACGCAGCTCGTCGATCATTGCGCCGCGGATGCGGGTGATGGCGTAGGTCTCGAACTTGATGGCGCGTTCGGGTTCGAACTTCTCGATGGCGTCGATTAGTCCGAAGACTCCGGAGGAGACGAAGTCGGCCTGCTCGACGTTGGGGGGCAGGCCGACGCTGACGCGGCCGGCGACGTACTTGACCAGCGGCGAATAGTGAAGGATCAGCTGCTCTCGCAGCCGTCCGTCGCCCGATGCCTTGTAGGAGCGCCACAGCTCGTCGAGCGAGGTGGGCGGGGCGGGGCGCACGCTGCCGCGCGCGGCGGGTGGTACAGCCGCACGATCAGACCCGGAGGTGTGCTGGGGCATTCGTCGCCTTGAGCCGTTCTGCCGAGACGCGGGTGGATGGATGTATGAGGGTTGAATTGCCTGTGAGCGTAGCGTGACCGAAGCGTCGCGGTGCGCGAGGGCGGCAGGTTCGGGCGTGCGCAGATACGTTCCGCTGCCCGCACCTCAGGGTTACCTCGTACGGCGTGGCGACACCCGGACAGGGGGCCGGACGCGGACCTCCGGAGGGCCGTGCGGGCGGACGTGGTGACACGGTGTACGGGACCCCGTCCATCCCCTGCGCCACATCGCCGTCTCCCCATGGATCGGACCCGCGCCCCGAAGCACGGCAAACCTGGATTCTGCGGTCATTCCCCTCACCCTTTCACCCGTTCGCCCCAGGTCAAGTACCGCCTCGCCGGGAACCCTCAGTCCTCTCGGCGCGTCGCGCCAACGCCCAGCGATCACCGCACCTTTGCACGAATCCGAGGGACAACAGCTCGAAGAGTTTGCGCTGCGTGACCTCTCGGGGCGTGGCGGCTTCCTCCGCCAGACGGCCGGTGTCCGTGCCGCCGCGCGCGGGCAGCGCCTCCAGTACGCGGGCCGCTACGGGATCGAGGAGGTCGCGGATGCGGGTCGGGCCCTGTTGCTCGGGAGCGAGGTCGCCGATGCTGCCGACGAGTTCGATGACCTCGTCGGCGCCCGTGACCACCGTGGCCTCGCCGCGCAGGAGTTGGTGCACCCCGGCGGACAGACTGCTGGTGACCGGGCCCGGCACGCCCATCGTGAAGCGGCCGAGGGCCAGCGCTTGCCGGGCGGTGACCAGTGAGCCGCTGCGCAGCTCGGCCTCCACGACGACGGTGCCTCTGGTGAGTGCGGCGATGACGCGGTTGCGCTGGATGAAGCGACTGCGGGTGGGGTGGTCGCCGGGCGGTAACTCGGCCACCACCAAGCCCTGTTCGGCGATCCGGCCGATCAACTCGGTGTGGCCCCGGGGGTAGGCGTGGTCGACACCGCAGGCCATGACGGCGATGGTCGCGCCGTCCGCGGCCAGCGCGCCGCGGTGAACCGCGCCGTCGACCCCGTATGCGGCTCCGGAGACCACGGTCCAGCCGCGGTCGGCGAGTCCGGCGCTGAGTGTGGTGGCGAGGTGCGCGCCGTAGTCGGTACAGGCCCGGGCGCCGACGACGGCGACGGAGCGCAGCGCCCACAGCCTGAGGTTGGCCGCCCCGCGCACCCATAGGCCGATGGGGCGGGCGTCTCCGAGGTCGTCGAGCTGGCCGGGCCATTCGTCGTCCCCGGGGCAGAGGAACCGGCCGCCGAGCGCGGTGATGGCATCGAGGTCCGCGGTGGGGCGGGCCCGGGCGGCGCGTAACCGCAGGCCCGCGATCTTGGCCGGGGTGGTGCCCGTGGGCGGGTCCGCAGCGTCGTCGGCGAGGGCGTGCCAGAGGGCCACCGGGCCCATCTCGCGCAACCAGCGGCCGGCGGTTTCGTCGCCCGGTTCGAGGATGCGGGTGAGGGCTGCGCGGGCGGTGCGCTGCGGTTCGTTTCCCTCGCGGCGGGCGGAGCGCCGGCCGGCGGCCACCGGACGTGCAGGAGGCGGCTCGGTCGTCGTGTGCGGGGCGGGGTCCGGCTCGGCGGCCGGAGCGGGGCCCGGCTCAGCGGTCGGCGCGGGCACCTGGCTCCGGCCCGGTGGGGTCGTGACGGGTTCGCCGGTGGCGAAGCCCCATGCGTCGGTGCTGGTCATCGCTCACACCTGTCCTGCGGCTGCGCGGCGGTCGTCGTGGTCGTGCGCTTGCCCCCGCGCCCGCTCGCCGCTGTCGGCGCGCCGCGGCGTACCCCCGTGCGGAGTTCCAGGGCCCAGTTGACGTCTTCGCCGGTAGGGCGGTCGCGGCCGGACAGGTCGGCGGCGGTCCAGGCGACGCGGAGGACTCGGTCAAGACCGCGGGCCGTGAGCAGACCGCATTCGAGGTCACGTTCGGCCGGGGCCAGGGCGCCCGGTCCGACCTGCCAGCGGGTGCGCAGTTCATGGCCTGGTACCTCGCTGTTGGTCCGCCACGGAGTGCCGGCGAGACGGGCCGCGGCGCGCTCGCGGGCGACTCGGACGCGTTCGGCCACGGTCGCGGTGGGCTCGGCACCGTGTCCGAGGGCGACCAGTTCGGAGCGGGCGACCGGTTGAACGGCGATCCGGAGGTCCACCCGGTCCATCAGGGGCCCGGAGAGCCTGGCTCGGTAGCGGCGGATGGATGACGGCCGGCATTCGCAGCCGCCTCCGGGGGTGCCGTGCCGTCCGCACGGGCAGGGGTTGGCGGCCAGCGCGAGGAGGAAGCGCGCGGGCATGCGCATCATGCCTGCCGCTCGGGCGACGACGACGTGGCCGGATTCCAGTGGCTGGCGCAGCGCGTCCAGGACGCGTGGGCTGCATTCGGCGGCCTCGTCCACGAACAGCACGCCGTGATGGGCCAGGGATACGGCTCCGGGGCGCGGCAGTCCGGTGCCGCCGCCCACGAGGGAGGCCATCGTCGCGGAGTGGTGCGGGGCGCAGTAGGGCGGCCGGTGGAGGAGCGGCTGTCCCGGCGGGAGGGTGCCGGCCACCGAGTGGACGGCGGTGACCTCCAGGGATTCCTTGGGGGACAGTTCTGGCAGCAGCCCGGGGAGGCGTTCGGCGAGCATGGTTTTCCCGGCGCCGGGCGGGCCTTTGAAGAAGATGTGGTGGCGGCCGGCGGCGGCCACTTCCAGGGCACGGCGGGCGCTGTGCTGGCCGGCGACGTCCGCGAGATCGGGTGCGTGGTCGCCGGCCGGCAGGCCCGCGCCGACGCCGGTGCCGGGCATCACCAGCCCGGCGAGCAGCGGGTCGGGGCGGCCTTCGTCGCGGGGGTCCTCCTCGTCGGGTACCGGTTCGTCGGCGAGGACGGCGATGAGCTGGCGCAGGCTGCGGACGCCGAGGACGGAGATGCCGGGGACCAGCGAGGCCTCGGCCGCGGTCTGTTCCGGGACGACGACCTGACGGTATCCGGCGTCGGCGGCTGCCAATACGGCGGGCAGCACTCCGCGTACGGGCCGGACCCGGCCGTCGAGGCCCAGTTCGCCGATCATCATCAGGTCGGTGAGTTCGCGGGGGTCGAGGCGTTCGGCGGCGCCGAGGACCGCGCAGGCCACTGCCAGGTCGAAGCCGCTGCCGCCTTTGGGTACGGAGGCCGGGCTGAGGCCGACGGTGAGCTTCTTCTGCGGCCATTCGGTGCCGGAGTTCACGACCGCCGCCCGCACTCGCTCGCGGGACTCGATGAGGCTCTTGTCGGGCAGGCCGACGAGGGTGAAGGCCGCGACGCCGGGTTCCAGGTCGGCCTGGACCTCGACGACGACCCCTTCCACGCCCACCAGCGCGACGGAGCAGGTCCGGGCGAATCCCATCAGACCACCCCACGGGCGTGCTGGACGACCGGGGCACCGCGGGCCGGCAGGAGGACGCCGATCACATCGATGCGTACGCCTCCGGGTGGCGGGCCGCCGTGCCGCTCCAGCCAGCGTTCCGCCAGCAGCCGCAGGCGGGCGGTCTTCTCGGGGCGTACGGCCGCCATGGGGTGTTCGTACCAGCCGGCACGGCGGGTCTTGACCTCGCAGACCACCAGGGCGTCGCCGTCGGCGGCCACGATGTCGATCTCTCCGTCGCGGCAGCGCCAGTTGCGGTCCAGGATGCGCATGCCGGCTTCGACGAGCCGCCGGGCGGCCAGGTCCTCGCCGTAGCGGCCGAGGGCGCGCCGCCGGGTGTCGGCCGGCTTGGCCGCCGTCGGGCCGGGCTTCGTCGAGGTGGCCGTCCCCGGACCGGGCGCCGGCGGCGTGGCGGCTCCCCGGTCGGCCGCCGGCGGCGTGGCGACTCCCCGTTCGGCCGCCGGTGGCATGGCTGCTGCCCGTTCGGCGACCGGTGGCCCGGGAGCGGGCGGTTCGGTGGCCGACTGCCTGCTCGCGGGTGGCTTGTGTTGCGTGGGCGGTGCTTCTGCGTGTGCGCTCCGCGCGGGCTCCGCGGTCCGTGCGTCGTCCTCGGCCCTGCGGCCGGCCTGCATGGCGTTCATTCGGTACCACCTCCGGCACCGACTGTGACGCTCCCGCCCCGATCTGTTGGATCTTGGTGGACAGTGAGCCGGTTGTGGATAACCTGCTCACCCGTCCGGGTGGCGCCGGGCGGGTCCGGGGCGCGCCCGGGACCCGCTCCCTCCGCCGCTTCCGGCCGCCTCAGCTCCCCGGAAGGTCCAGGTCGCTCTTGTTGAGCTCTTCGATGTTCACGTCCTTGAATGTGAGGACGCGCACCTGCTTGACGAAGCGGGCCGGGCGGTACATGTCCCAGACCCAGGCGTCGGCCATCGACACCTCGAAGAACACCTCTCCCTGAACCGAATGCACCTGCATCTCGTAATCATTGGTGAGGTAGAAACGCCGCTCGGTCTCGATCACATATTTGAACAGCCCGACGACGTCGCGGTACTCCCGGTAGAGCTTCAGCTCCATCTCGGTCTCGTACTTCTCGAGGTCCTCGGCGCTCATGGCAGATCCCCTTCAGCCGTGCGTCCCCCCATTGTGCGTCAGACCCGCTCGGTCTCCAGGAGCACCGGCGCCTCGGGGGGCCCTTCGTCGAGCAGCGTGCGCAGCAGCTCGGCGAGTCTGGTTGGATACACCGTCTCATGCGAGGCGGACAGTTCCTCCGAAGTCCACCACCTCAGTCCCGAGACGCTGCGTCGTTCCAGGTCAGTCTGCCCGCCGGTGTCGGTGGCAGTCCGATCGGTCCTTCCCAGGTAATACCACTCGTCCTGCTCCCAGCGCCGCCCGTCGAACGGGAAGGCACAGCGGCGCTTCCACAGGACGGGGCCGAGAACGGCGTCGGTGATGCCGGTCTCCTCGGCGAGCTCGCGGCGGGCCGCCTCTTCACGGGTCTCCGTGCCTTCCAGGCCGCCACCGGGGGTGAACCACCACTTCTCGGCGGGGCGGGCCGGTTCGAAGCCGTGGAGCAGCAGGATCCGGTCGTCGGGGTCGAGCAGCACGATGCGGGAGACCTGGCGCACCGGGGGCGCGCCCGGTGTCTCACCGGCCGCCGTCCCCTGGGCCGCGGCCGGTCCCTCCACGCCCCGTCGTGGTCCCTCAGGCACCCTTGCGCGCCTTGCGCCGGGCCAGGGGCCCGTAGGCCGCACCGACGAGGATGAGGACCGCGCCGGCGACCACCGCGAGGGTGATGGGCCGCACCGGGCCGGGCTGCGAGGTGCCGCCGGGCAAGGCGGAGAAGGCCGCCGGGCGCTGCATCACGCCGACGCTGCCGAGCGGCCAGGCGCGCGCGTCGACCCGGGCATTGACGGCGCTGCGCGGTACGGAGCCGTGGTCGCCGTCGGTGAGGTGGACGCGGGAGTCCAGGGAATCGCTGCGGTGGTCACCGAGCAGGAAGAGCTGGCCGGTGGGGACCTTTGCCTTGAAGCCGATGGGTGAGGCGGGCCCGCTTCCCTGCAGATACGGTTCCTCGACGGGGGTTCCGTTGATGGTCAGCCGGCCCTGCTTCGTACAGCAGGCGATCTTGTCACCGCCGACGCCGACGACGCGCTTGACCATCGGCAGGTCGCCCCAGGTGGAGTCCTGGAAGACGACGATGTCGCCGCGGCGTATCTCGGAGCCGTCGACCTTCTCCGCCAGGACCCGCGCCCCGACCGCGATCGTCGGTGTCATCGAGTCGGTCGGCACCGTATAGGGGCGGTAGATCAGCGCTGCCCATACGAAGCCGCCCAGGAACAGCACACAGCCGAGGGCCACGGCCAGACCGGACAGCACACTGCCCGTCGTCCGGCCGTGGCCGTCAGTCCTGCGTTCCGTACTGCTGCTCATCCCAGCGCTCCCACCCCGCGGACCGCGCCCGCGTCGAAGATCCGGGACGGCACCTTACCTGGGGTTACGTGTTCCGGTCAGCCTTCGGCGACGCCAGATCACGATCGGCACGGCACCGGCGAGGCCGAGGGCCGCCGGCGTGGCCGCCATGGCCTTGTTGATACCGGGCTGATCGAAGGTGTCCGGCACGGGCAGCGTCGCCCAGCGGTTGATGGGCCAGGCAATGGTGAACGCCCGGCCGACGACCTCGTTCTCCGAGACCGTGCCGTTGCCCTTGAGGTTCTGGTGGTAGCGGGAGTCGAGGGAGTCGTCGCGGTGGTCGCCCATCACCCAGATCCGGCCCTTGGGGACGTGGATCGGACCGAACGCCCGGTCGCCGCAGGGCGTGGCCCCGGGGAAGACGTAGGAGGCTTCGTCGAGCGCCTTGCCGTTGACCTTGACGGGGCCGGTGCCATGGCACTCGACGGTGTCACCGCCGACCGCGATCACCCGCTTGATCAGGTCCTTCTCCTCGGCCGAGGGCATCAGGCCGATGAAGCTGAGGACCTTCTGGACGGGGTTGGGCTCAGGAGTCGGCGTCTCGTTCAGCCAGCCGCCCGGGTCGTGGAAGACGACGACCTCGCCGCGCTGCGGCTTGGAGCCGAACCACGGCGTCAGCTTGTCGACCAGGACCCGGTCCCCGCGCTGCAGGGTGTCCTGCATCGAATCGGACGGGATCGAGAACGCCTGCACCAGGAACGTCTTGATCAGCAGCGCGAGGAGCAGCGCGATCCCGATGAGGATCGGCAGCTCCTTCCAGAAGGCACGCGGCTTCTTGGCCTTCTTCATGCCACCGCTCACCTCCTTGCCCGCCGACATGTCCAACGTATCGGACCTGTCCGACGAGTCCGCCGAAGGTGAACTCTGGGCCTGCGCCCCTGACCGAGCTGGTGACTGATGCACGGAACTCGCCGCCGGCCGCGTGGGCTCACCACGTCCTGCCGGCTCTTCGGGCTCTTCGGTTCCGGACCGCGCGCCGACCGCCAAGTCCCCCACATCTGCTCCTCACTCCACGCACTCGCCTGCCCGTCAACCGGCGCAGGCCCACCACTCCCATAACGAGCGGGAGTTCCGCAGGGGTCGGGAGTACGGTCAAACTGTCGGGGGACAGCCTATGCGGAGCGCCTGCCGCCGACGCCTTGGCGCCCGGCGCGTCGTGCACGGTCGTGAAGGTGTCCGGCTCTTCCAGGCGCCGCCAGTGGCTGAACGGCCAGCCGATCACCACCGCCCGGCCCACGACGCCATCCTCCGAGACCGTGCCACGGTACGGCTCGTCCAGGTGGAAGCGCGAATCCGCGGAGTTGGAACGGTGGTCGCCCATCACGAAGATCCGTCCGGTGGGGACGGTCACCGTGAATTTCAGCGTGGAGGGCGGGTTGCCCGGATGGATGTACGGCTCGGTCAGCGGGGTGCCGTTGACCGTGACCTTGCCCTGTTCGTCGCAGCATTTGACGGTGTCGCCGCCGACCGCCACGACGCGCTTGATCAGGTCCTGCTCGTCGGCCGACGGCAGCAGCCCGATGAAGGTCATGGCGTCCTTGACCGGCTGGAAGGCGCCGCCGTCGGCGGGGGGCTTGTTCTGTTCGCCCTTGAGCCAGCCTCCGGGGTCCTTGAAGACCACCACATCGCCGCGCGCCGGCTTGGAGCCGAACCACGGCGTCAGCTTGTCGACCAGCACCCGGTCGCCGATCTTGATCGTCTGCTCCATGGAGCCGGACGGGATGACGAAGGCCTGGACGAGGAAGGTCTTCAGGACGAGGGCGATGGCCAGCGCCACACCGACGAGGATGGGGATTTCCTTGAGGTAGGAGCGTTGTCTGCGGCGTTTGATGCGCCGTGCCATGCGCCGCCGCTCGGCCCGGCCACCGGTCCCGGTCCGCCCCGCCCGCCTGCCGCTCGCGGCCCCGCCCGCCCCGGAGCCGTCGTTCCCACCGGTCTCCTGGGGGTCGCCGTACGCGCCGCTGCCGCTGTACGGGGCGTCGGCGCCGCGGCCGCGCCGGGGCCTGTCGGCGCCCCTTCCGGGCCGAGGGGTGCCCTTGCCCCCGTGGCGGGGGCGTCCGCGGTTACCCATGGGGGCCTGCCGCTGCGGGTATCCGGTCGAAGGACCGTGGGTGCTCGAAGGTGCGCCAGCGGCTCGCCGGCCAGGTGATCAGGTCCGCGCGGCCAATGACCTTCTCCAGCGGGACCGTGCCGCCTCCGGGGTCACCGAGGTGGTCGCGGGAGTCGCTTGATCTGGCGCGGTGGTCCCCCATGACCCACAACCTGCCCTCCGGCACCACGATGTCGAAATCCACCGAGGACGGCGCGTCCCCAGGGTGGAGATACGCCTCATCCACGGGCTCACCGTTCACTTCGATCCGCCCCCGTTTGTCGCAGCAGGTCACGTGGTCACCGCCGATGCCGATCACGCGCTTGACGTAATCGCTCTCGGCGGGAGGGGCCAGGCCCAGCGCCGCGCCGGCTCCGCGCAGCAGCCCCGTGACGGGATTCTCCTCCTGCTCCCTGTGAACGAAGGAACCGGTGCCGTCGAACACCACCACATCGCCCCGCGCCGGCTCGCTGCCGAAACGGTACGCCAGCTTGTTGACCAGCACCCGGTCCCCGATCTGCAGGGTGTTCTCCATGGAGGAACTGGGAATCAGAAAAGGCTGCGCCACACATGCGCTGAGCAGCAGGACGAAGGCCAGGCAGAGCGCGAGCAGGGTGGCCGGCCGGTGGCGCAGACCGGCCGCACGGGCGAGCAAACGCGCGGAGCGCGACCCCTGCTCCGGCCCCTGTTCGGGGGTGGGAGAGGGGTCGCGCTCCGTGAGCTGTGCGTCGGTGTCCATCGGGCCCTGAGCCTATCCGGCCGGATCCGGACCCCGTACGCGAGCGTGGGTTTGCGTTGCCCCGGCGCAAAAAATCGTGCTCCGGGACGGCCCGGCTCAGTTGTCGCGCTTCTCCTTGATCTTCGCGGCCTTGCCGCGGAGCTCGCGCAGGAAGTACAGCTTGGCGCGACGGACGTCACCGCGGGTCACGACCTCGATCTTCTCGACGATCGGGGTGTGCACCGGGAAGGTGCGCTCGACGCCGACGGAGAAGCTGACCTTGCGGACCGTGAAGGTCTCGCGCACGCCGGCGCCCTGACGGCGGATGACAACGCCCTTGAACTGCTGCACACGGGAGCGGTTGCCCTCGATGACGCGGACGTGGACGTTGACGGTGTCACCCGGGCGGAAGGCCGGGATGTCGCTGCGCTTCGACGCGGCGTCGACGGAGTCGAGAAGGTGCATGACCTACTGCTTTCTTCGCTGATGCCACAGGTCATCAACGGGATATCGGAAATGATGTGTCGGATGCCGCTGTGTCGGACGGGCGTCGTTCCCCCTGTGGCAGGGGCGCGCGGCGGACGCACACGGCAGCGGCCTATTCTTCCACGGCCCCGCTCGTCCGCCCAAATCGGCCGTCCTCGCCCGCTGACCAGCCCAGAGCGGCCAGGGTCGCGCGGTCGTGTTTGTCGAACGCGGCGGGGTCGGCGCGCTCGATGAGATCGGGGCGGTTGAGGTCGGTGCGGCGGAAGGCCTCGTCACGGCGCCAGCGGGCGATCTTGCCGTGGTGGCCGCTGAGCAGCACCTCGGGGATTCCGCGGCCGCGCCACTCGGGAGGCTTGGTGTAGACGGGGCCCTCCAGGAGGTCGGCCATCGCGCCGGGGGCGAAGGAGTCGTCCTGGTGGGAGGCGGCATTGCCGAGGACGCCGGGCAGCAGCCGGGCCACCGCCTCGACCATGACCAGCACCGGTGCCTCGCCGCCTGCCAGGACGTAGTCGCCGATGGACACCTCGCGGACCTCGACTCGCTCGCCGTACTCCTCGATGACGCGGCGGTCGATGCCTTCGTAGCGGGCCGGGGTGAACACCAGCCAGGGCTTGGCCGAGAGCTCGACGGCGAGCTGCTGGGTGAAGGGGGCGCCGCTCGGGGTGGGGACGACGATCACCGGTTCGCCTTCACCGGACGCGAGGATCTCATCCAGCGCCTCGCCCCACGGCTCGGGCTTCATGACCATGCCGGGGCCGCCGCCGTAGGGGGTGTCGTCGACGGTGTTGTGCTTGTCGTGGGCCCATGCGCGCAGGTCGTGGATGCGCACGTCGAGCTGTCCGCGGGCGCGGGCCTTGCCGACGAGGGAGACGTTCAGCGGCTCGAGGTACTCCGGGAAGATCGTGACGACGTCGACCCGCATCAGCGGTCCTCGTCGGTGGTGGCGCGGCCGGTGGCGATCTCCGCCTGGCTGTCGTCGAGGAGGCCGGGCGGCGGGTCGATGACCGCGCGCTGCTCCTCCAGGTCGATCTCCGGCACGATCTCGGAGACGAACGGGATCAGCACCTCACTGCCGTCGGGCCGCTGGACGACCAGCAGGTCCTGGTAGGGCAGATGGGAGATCTCGGAGATCCGGCCGACGACGGTGCCGTCGCGGGTGACGACATCGAGGTCCATCAGCTGGTGGTCGTAGAACTCCTCGGGGTCCTCGGGGACTTCCTCGGGGTCGACCTCCGCGATCAGCAGGGTGTTGCGCAGCGCCTCGGCGGCCGTGCGGTCCGCGACGCCCTCGAAGCGCAGCAGCAGCCGGCCGCTGTGCACCCGGCCGGCCGTGATCGTCAGCGGTCCGACAAAGGACGGTTCGGTGGCGAGGACGGCGCCCGGGGCGAGCCGCAGTTCGGGCTCGTCGGTGCGCACCTCTACCGTGACCTCGCCCTTGATGCCGTGGGCGCGGCCGATCCGTGCCACTACCAACTGCACGCTGTTCTCTCCCGTTTTTCTTGCGGCTGAGCCGCCGCCGCTCTCGCGGAGGCGGCCGAGGACCGTCGCGGTTCTCCATGGGGTGCGGTGCGGGTGAATGCACCCTCACCAACGAACTCGGGCCGGGGACGGCCCGAGGGCCCTCCCCGGCCCGAGCCGGTGTTCAACTTGTCAGCGGACCTGGTCCACGTCGACGAGGTCGACGCGGATGCCACGGCCGCCGATGGCGCCCACGACGGTCCGCAGAGCGCGGGCGGTACGGCCGTTGCGGCCGATCACCTTGCCGAGGTCGTCGGGGTGGACCCGGACCTCCAGCACGCGCCCCCGGCGCAGGGTGCGCGAGGCTACCTGCACGTCATCGGGGTTGTCGACGATGCCCTTGACGAGGTGCTCGAGGGCTTCCTCGAGCATGCTCAGGCCTCGGTCGACTCGGAGGTGGACTCGGCCGCAGCCTCGTCCGCCTTCTTGTCAGCCTTCTTCGCCTTCGGGGTGATGGCCTCACCCTTGGGCTCGTTGCCGGAGTCCTTGGCCGCAGCCTCGAAGAGGGCGCGCTTGTCGGCCTTCGGCTCGGCGACCTTCATCGGCGCCGGGGCCGGCAGGCCCTTGAACTTCTGCCAGTCGCCGGTGACCTTGAGGATGGCCATGACGGGCTCGGTCGGCTGCGCGCCGACACCCAGCCAGTACTGGACACGCTCGGAGTCGACCTCGATGCGCGAGGGGTTCTGCACCGGGTGGTACAGACCGATCTCCTCGATGGCCCGGCCGTCACGGCGGGTACGGGAGTCGGCGATGACGATGCGGTAGTGAGGCGCGCGGATCTTGCCCAGACGCTTCAGCTTGATCTTGACTGCCACGGGAGTGGTGTCTCCTGGTCTTGACGTGGTGGGGCACAACGGGATGCCACGTGGGGTTGCGGTACTCGGGGTGCCCGATGGACGCGTCAGCCGGAGGAGAGAGGGGTCCTGTGCGACTGTCGAGTACAGCTAGCCATTGTGCCACACGCCCGTGGGTCAGCCGACCGCGGCCACCTCGGGGATCCGGAAGGGCTTGCCGCAGCCGCCGCAGACGATCGGCGCCTGGGCCAGTACGGAGGGCACCACGCGGACGTTGCGCCCGCAGTCACAGACGGCCTTGACGCGGACGCCCCCTCCGGAGGAGCCGTGCCGGGCGGCCGGCCCCCGGAAGCTGCGGGAGGTGTCGGTGGCGGTGGCGGCGGTGTGCGCCTTGAGGGCTCTGGCCAGTCGTTCGATGGTGGAGCGGTAGCGCCTTCTGGCCTCGGGGTTGAGCGTGACCAGGGAGAAGCCGCTGCTGGGGTGCGGCTCGTCGGCATGGTCCAGGCCCAGCTCCTCGGCGATCGCCAGGAAGCGGCGGTTGTGGTAGCGGCCTGCGCGGGAGGTGTCGCGGATGCCGCGGGTTGCGGCGATGCCGTGGACTGCCTCATGGAGCAGCCGTTCGAAAGAGAGTTCGGCGCCGCAGGCGGACGAGGACTCTCCGATCAGGGACTCGGGCGCGGCCAGGTCCGGCAGCTCGGGGTGGTGCCGTTGAATATCGGCCCAGGCGAGCGCCAGTTCGGCGGCGAGGACAGGCGGTGTCGTGCTCACGTCGTGACAACGAGCCGGGGTCGCCCGGTGTTCCGATTCCGGGGCATCCCAAATAATTTGCACGTACCAGTCAGTTTACGGTCATGAGGCGTGCCGAGGGCGGGGTGCGCAGATCTGCGCAGAAGACGCCCAGGGGACCTCAAGCCGGTACGTATCCCCGCGTACGCCGCATGGCGTAGCCGGTCGTATCCCGGGGCAACGATCATCGCGGCGATGGTACGGCGGTCACCTGCACCCGGTCGGTACCGGCTCGCACCCCACCCTAGGGGCCGGTGGGGCGGGTGGCCGGACGGCACCCCGGGGCGCGGGGAGCGTCCGGGCGGCGGGTGCTGCCGTGGCGGAACGGCGCCGGCCGGGGCACCCTGGAACGGCGCTCCAGGGAGCGGACCCGGCGCACACGGGGGCGCGCGGGAGACAACCCCGGCGCACCCCCTGGACGCCCGGACGAATGCGCAGTTGTCTGGATCGCGGGGGCGCACGACGCGCGAACACGGGGGCGATCGGTACGGAACAGCTTCGGGTTCTCGGCGAATAGGGGCGCTATCGATGTCACCGACGCTCGTGCGGCACCAGCTTCCGCACTCCGGATCCATGCGCTGCGACGGCCCTCCCGTTCCGGCCGGGTCACGGGCGCGCAGCCGTGACTGGGCCGAGATCCAGGAGCGGATGCTGGTACCGCTCTACGAGGCCGCGTACGACCGTCTGGGGGTCGGGCCCGGTACCCGGCTGCTGGGGCTGGGGTGTGGCTCCGGGCTGGCGCTGCTGCTGGCGGCGGCGCGGGGTGCGCAGGTCAGCGGGGTGGATGCGGACGAGTCCCGGCTGGAGCTGGCGCGTGAACGGCTCACGCCGGACGGTATGCCGGAGCACACCCGGCTGGTCAGCGGCGGCCTGGAGGACGCGGCGCCCGGGGACGCCGCCTTCAACGTGGTCACGGCGTTCCATCCGGTGGGCTGTGTGAGCACGGTCGAGGGGCTGACGGCGTCGCTCACCGCGGCGGCGGGGCTGGCGGAACGCGGCAGTGCGGTGGTGCTGGGCGGCTGGGGCCCGGTGGAGCGGTGTGCCACGGCCGGGGTGCTGCGGGTGGCGCAGCGGCCGGCCGGTCCGGCGGGTGCGGACGCCACCGGCTCGGCCGGATGGTGGCCCAGCGGCCGGGACGATCTGGAGGAGCTGGCGGAGCGGGCCGGGCTGCGGCCCGACGGTTCGGGCCGGGTGGCCTGCCCGTTCGGGTACGCGGATCTGGCGAGTGCGGTGCGGGGGCTGCTGTCGACGGGGCTGTTCGACACGGCGCTGGAGGCGGCCGAGCAGCGTCAGGTGGAGAAGGAGCTGGCGGAGGCGTTGCATCCGCATCAGCGGGCCGACGGGACGGTGTGGATGCCGAATGTCTTCCGCTATCTGATCGCGCGGACGAGGTAGCGCGGGGTCGGCGGCAGTGCCGGGGGCGGGCGTGACGACGGGCTCTCGGCGGGCGGTTGGCGGCGGTTGGCGGTATCCAGGTTTCCGGACGGGGTCCGTTCCCGGGCGGGGTCCGTTCCCGGGCGGGGTCCGTTTCCGGACGGGTTTCGGCCGCACCGGGCGGCCGGGAAGGCGCTGATGAGCGATCTGCTGCAAACCGTCTCGGGCCCCCTGCCCGCTTCCGCCGTGCGCGGGCCGGTGCTCGCCCATGAGCATCTGGCGCTCGATCTGACCCGCGCCGACAGTGCGGCGGCCCTGACCCCCGGGCACCGTGCCGCGATCACCGAGGAACTGGCGTCGCTGCGCACCGAGTTCGGGCTCGGTCTGCTCGTCGAGCTCACCTGCCGGGGCATGGGGCGCGATGTGACCTCGATGGCCCGGATCGCCGCGGATTCGGGGGTGGCGGTCATCGCGGCGACCGGCTGGTACTACGAGCCGTTCCATCCCGGAGAGCTGAGCCGCACCAGTGCCGAGCGGCTGGCCGGCACGCTGATCGGGGAGATCGAGCGCGGCTGCGGTGGCTCCGGGATCCGTCCGGGGGTGATCGGCGAGGTCGGCAGCCACGGCGATGCGCCGAGCGAGCCGGAGGCGCGGACGCTGACCGCGGCGGCGCTCGCCGCCGCGGCGACCGGGCTGTCGGTGGCCACCCATGCCCGGTTCGGCCGGGGCGGCCTCGCCCAGCTGGAGCTGCTGACGGCGGCCGGGCTGCCGCCGCACCGGGTCAGCATCGGCCATCAGGACCTGCTCGACGAGCCGGCGGTGCACCGGGAGCTGGCGGCGGCCGGTGCGTACCTCGCGTTCGACACCGTCGGCAAGGAGAGCTACCGGAGCGACGGGGTGCGGCTGCGCCTGCTGCTGGCTCTCCTGGAGTCCGGATACGCCGACCGGGCGCTGCTGAGCTGCGATGTCTCCCGCCACGGCTACCTGCTCAGCGAGGGCGGGACGGGCTACGGGCACCTGTTCCGGTCCTTCCTGCCGCGGCTGCGGGCGGCGGGCGTGGACGAGGAGCTGGTCGACCGGCTGACGCGGCGCAATCCGCTGCGATTTCTCACGGGGCAAGACGGGGCGGACGAGGGCCCGGCGGACGGCGGCGGGCCGGTCCGGGGGCGATGAGGCGGGGGCGGGCGCCCACCCCGTGCCCCGTGCCGCGTTCCCGCCCCGTATCCGCCCGGCACGGCAGAGCCCCCGACCACCCATGGGGGCCGGGGGCTCGTCAGCCGAAGCTGCGGGAGGGCGCGGGAGGGCTCAGCCCATGAACTTCTTGAACTCCTCGGGGAGTTCGAAGTTCTGCGGGTCCTGGCCGCCCTGCGGCAGGCCCAGCGGGTTGCCGGCCTGGGCGGCCTCCCGGCGTGCCGCCGCGGCCTCTTCCTCGGCCTTGCGCTTCATCGGGTTACCGCTCTTGCGCTTGCCCTTGGCCTGCTTGACCTGCTTCTTCTTGCGGGCTCCACCGCCCATGCCAGGCATCCCCGGCATGCCGGGCATCCCGGGCATGCCGCCGCCCTGGGCCATCTTGGACATCATCTTGCGGGCGTCGAAGAACCGCTCGACCAGGCCCTTGACCGCGCTGACGTCGACACCGGAACCCTTGGCGATACGGGCCCGGCGCGAGCCGTTGATGATCGTCGGCTCCTGGCGCTCGGCCGGGGTCATCGACTTGATGATGGCGGCCGTGCGGTCGACCTCGCGCTCGTCGAGGTTGTTGATCTGGTCCTTCATCTGCCCCATGCCGGGCAGCATGCCGAGCAGCTTGGAGATGGAGCCCATCTTGCGGACCTGCTCCATCTGGGCCAGGAAGTCGTCGAGGGTGAACTCCTTGGGGCCCTTCGCCAGCTTGGCCGCCATCTTCTCGGCCTCGGCCTGGCTGAAGGTCTGCTCGGCCTTCTCGATCAGGCTGAGCATGTCGCCCATGCCGAGGATGCGGGACGCCATGCGGTCCGGGTGGAACGCGTCGAAGTCGTCCAGCTTCTCGCCGTTGGAGGCGAACATGATCTGCTTGCCGGTGACGTGCGCGACGGACAGCGCGGCACCACCGCGGGCGTCACCGTCGAGCTTGGAGAGCACCACGCCGTCGAAGCCGACGCCGTCGCGGAACGCCTCGGCGGTGTTGACCGCGTCCTGACCGATCATCGCGTCGACGACGAACAGGACCTCGTCGGGGCTGACCGCGTCGCGGATGTCCGCGGCCTGCTGCATCAGCTCCTGGTCGATGCCCAGACGGCCGGCGGTGTCGACGATGACGACGTCGTGCTGCTTGGTGCGCGCGTACTCGATCGAGTCCTTGGCCACCTGGACCGGGTCGCCGACGCCGTTGCCCGGCTGGGGGCCGTAGAAGGCGACCTCCGCGCGCTCCGAGACGACCTGGAGCTGGTTGACGGCGTTGGGGCGCTGGAGGTCACAGGCGACCAGCAGCGGGGCGTGGCCCTGCGCCTTGAGCCAGCGGCCGAGCTTTCCGGCGAGGGTGGTCTTACCGGCACCCTGCAGACCGGCCAGCATGATCACGGTCGGGGGCGTCTTGGCGAGCCGCAGCCGGCGGGTCTCGCCGCCGAGGATGCCGATGAGCTCCTCGTTGACGATCTTGATGACCTGCTGGGCGGGGTTCAGCGCCTGGGAGACCTCGGAGCCGGTGGCACGCTCCTTGACCTGCTTGATGAAGGCGCGGACGACCGGGAGGGCGACATCGGCTTCGAGCAGCGCGATACGGATCTCGCGCGCCGTGGCGTCGATGTCCGCCTCGCTCAGGCGGCCCTTGCCCCGGAGGTTTTTGAAAGTACTCGCCAAGCGGTCGGAAAGCGTATCGAACACGGCGGTCGTCGATCCTCGGGGTCGGGGGCGGGGTGCAGTCGGGTTCCAGGGTATCGGGCCGCGCAAGCGAACCGGTCCGGCCCCGCGCCCCGGCCACTACTGCAGAGCGCGCTCCACGGCCGCCGCCACCTCATGGGCCGCACCGTCGGACAGCGGCTCCCCGTCCGCCCCCGTGACATAGAACGCATCCACCGCGTTCGCGCCCAGGGTGCTGATGTGGGCGCTGCGGACGGCGACGCCGGCCTTCTCCAGGGCGCGGCCGATGCGGTGCAGCAGGCCGTGTGCGTCCTGGGCGCGGACCTCGATGACGGTCGCGGTGCGGGAGCTGCCGGAGACCACCGTGACCCGGGGCGGCGGAGCGAGCACGGCACGGGCCCGGCGGGCGTAGGCGCGTTCGCGCTCGGCGAGGCGGGCGGGGATGTCGAGCGAGCCGTCCAGGGCGCGGGCCAGGTCGGCGCGCAGCCGGTCGGCGCGCGGCAGCGAACCGTATTCGGCGGCCACCCGCCAGCGCAGCAGCAGGACCGGGCCGTCGTCGACGGGGTCGAGCAGCAGCAGGTCGGCGGCGCGGACGGTGAGCCGGTGCAGGGCCAGCACGCCTGCGGCGGCGGCCAGGACGCCCGGTGTGCCGGCCGGGCTCGTCGAGGGGCGGCGGCCGGGTGACCGGTGGGCGGGTACGGCGATGAGCAGTTCCACACCGACCGGCTCGCGGTCGGGCGGCGCGGACCCGTCCCCGGTTCCGGCGGCGGGTTCGGAGCGGGCGTGCAGCGCCAGGGCCGGGCCGCCGGTGCGCCGGGCCTCGGTCGCCAGCCGCTCCTGCTCCGCGGTCGGCCCGTCGGCGTCGCGTACCTCCGTACGGCGCTCCCCCGCGAGCCGCGCGGTGACCCGTTTGACCAGGTCGGCGACGAGTCCACCGCGCCAGGCGCTCCAGGCGGCGGGCCCGGTGGCCAGGGCGTCGGCCTCGGTCAGGGCGTGCAGCAGCTCCAGGGTGCCGGTGCCGCCGACCGCCTCGGCGACCGCGCCCACGGTCGCCGGATCGTCCAGATCGCGCCGGGTGGCGGTCTCGACGAGCAGCAGATGGTGCCGTACGAGGGTGGCGATCACCTCGGTGTCGCGGGCACCGAAGCCGAGCCGGGCCGCCACGTCGCGGGCGATGGTCTCACCGGCCACCGAGTGGTCACCGGGCCAGCCCTTGCCGATGTCGTGCAGCAGGGCGGCGATCAGCAGCAGGTCGGGGCGGTGCACCCGGCGGGTCAGGGCGGAGGCGCGTACCGCGGTCTCGATGAGGTGGCGGTCCACGGTCCAGGTGTGGACGGGGTTGCGCTGGGGGCGGCAGCGGACGCGTTCCCAGTCGGGCAGCAGCCGGGTGATGATGCCCTCGGCCTCCAGTGCCTCCCATACGGGGACGGTGTGGCTGCCGGCGCCCAGCAGCGTCACCAGTTGTTCGCGGGCCTCGGCGGGCCAGGGCACGGGCAGCGGCCGGGTGGCGGTGGCCGCGCTGCACCGGCGGATGGAGTGGGTGGCCAGCGGCAGCCCGGCCTGGGCGGCGGCGGCCGCGGCTCGCAGGACCAGCACCGGGTCCCGCTCGGGGCGTGCGGTACGGGCCAGCACCGCCTCGCCGTCGAGTTCGACGACGCCTTCGGCGAGCGGTGAGCGCTCGCCCTTGCCCGCGGTACGGCCGTGCAGCAGGCCACGCAGCATGGGCTTGACGGAGCGGGCGCGCAGCACCCGGCCGACCTCGCGCCAGGTGACATCGGCGGCGTAGGAGATGGTGCGGGCGGATTCGTAGGTCTGCCGCAGCAGGGCGTCCGCGTCGAGCATGCCGAGGGCGCCGGCGACCTGGTCCTGCTCCTGGAGCGAGAGCCGGTCGGTGGCGCGGCCGGTCGTCAGGTGGAGCGCGTCGCGGGTGTCCAGCAGGCGGGTGCGGGCGGCTTCCAGACCGCCGCGCGGGGCGTCGGCGAGCCAGGAGGCGGCGACCGCACGCAGCGCGGTGGCGTCCCGCAGCCCGCCCCTGGCCTCCTTGAGGTCGGGTTCGAGCAGATACTGCAGTTCGCCCTGCCGCTCGGCGCGCTCCTGGCACAGGTCGTGGAGTTCCGGCAGCCGCTTGGGGGCGCTCTCGCGCCAGTCGGCGTAGGCGGTGGCGCGCAGCGCGCCGGTCAGTTCCGCGTCGCCGGCCAGATGGCGGGCGTCGAGCAGGCCCAGCTGCACCTTCAGGTCGTCGCGGGCCGCTTTACGGGCCTCGGCGGGGGTGCGTACGGAGTGGTCGAGGGCCAGGCCGAGGTCCCAGACGGGGTACCAGAGGCGGTCGGCGAGCGCGGCGAGGTCGCCGCGGTCGGCGCGGCCGTCGTGCAGCAGGAGCAGGTCGAGATCGCTGCGCGGGGAGAGTTCGCCGCGGCCGTAGCCGCCGACGGCGACCAGGGCGGTCCCGGACAGGCCGGCTTCGGTGGCGTGCCGGTGCAGCAGGCCGGCCAGCCAGTCGTCGGTCAGATGGGCCAGGGCGGCGCGGCGGTCGGGTCCGATGGCCGCCTCGTCCTGGAGGAGCCGCAGCCGGGCCGCCGGGTAGCCGCCGTCCGGGGCGGGCGCGGGCTCGCGCGCGGGTCCCGGTGTTCCGTCCGGTCCTGCCGTCTCCTCGATGCTCTCCGTCACCTCGCGCGCTCCTCGGTCGTCCGGTCCCCCGCGGTCACGTCTTCCCCGTACGGCCCCGGGGCACCTTCAGTCTGGGGCGCCGCGGGGCGGGCTGCCATCCGCCGCCCCGGCGTCCGCTCCGGTACGGCGGCGGGTGCCGCCGGTGCCGGAGCCGCGCCACGGCGGCGGAGGCGCGTCACAGCGCGTCCGGCCCCCGCTCCCCGGTCCGCACCCGTACCGCGTCGTCCACCGGGATGCTCCAGACCTTCCCGTCGCCGATCTTGCCGGTGCGCGCCGCCTTGACGACGACGTCCATCAGCTCCTCGGCGTCGGCGTCCTCGACCAGCACCTCGACGCGGATCTTGGGCACCAGGTCCACGGTGTACTCGGCGCCGCGGTACACCTCCGTGTGCCCGCGCTGCCTGCCGTAGCCGCTGGCCTCGGTGAGCGTCAGACCGTGCACGCCGAAGGCCTGCAGGGCGTCCTTCACCTCGTCCAGCCGGTGCGGCTTGATTACTGCCGTGATGAGCTTCACGCGTCCACCTTCTTCGTCAGAGCCTCGCCGAGTGCCGGTCCCTTGCGGCCGACCGTGCCGCCGCCCGCGCCGGCGAAGTCGTACGCGGTTTCCGCGTGTGCGGCCTGGTCGATGCCGGCGACCTCCTCGTCCTCGCCGACCCGGAAGCCCATCACCAGGTCGATGGCCTTGGCAAGGACGTAGGAGACGACCAGGGAGTACAGCAGGACGCAGACCACACCGACGGCCTGCCGGCCGAGTTGGTCGAGGCCGCCGCCGTAGAAGAGGCCCTTGGCCTTGCTCTGCACCCCGCCGGTGGCGAAGAAGCCGATCAGCAGCGAGCCGACGACACCGCCGACGAGGTGGACGCCGATGACGTCCAGGGAGTCGTCGTAGCCGAACTTGTACTTGAGGTTGACGGCCATGGCGCACAGCACGCCGGCGATCGCACCGACCGCGATGGCGCCCAGCGGGCTGACCGCGCCGCAGGCCGGGGTGATCGCGACGAGTCCGGCGACCGCGCCGGAGGCCGCGCCGAGCGTGGTGAACGAGCCGTGCCGGAGCTTTTCGTACGCCAGCCAGCCGAGCATCGCGGCGGCGGTGGCGACCTGGGTGTTGACGAAGGCGACCGCGCCGATGCCGTCGTCGTTGCCGAGCCAGGAGCCGGCGTTGAAGCCGAACCAGCCGAACCACAGCAGTCCGGCGCCGAGCATCACCAGGGGCAGGCTGTGCGGCCGCATCGGGTCCTTCTTGAAGCCGATGCGCTTGCCGACGACGAGGAGCACGCCGAGCGCCGCGGCGCCGGCGTTGATGTGCACCGCGGTGCCGCCCGCGAAGTCGATGACCTTCAGCTCGAAGAGCCAGCCGCCCTCGCCCCAGACCCAGTGGGCGACGGGGAAGTAGACCACGGTGACCCACAGGGCGATGAACAGCGCCCAGGCGGTGAACTTCACCCGGTCGGCGAGCGCACCGCTGATCAGCGCGGGCGTGATGACCGCGAACATCAGCTGGAAGACCGCGAAGACATAGACCGGGATGGTGCTGGTGCCCCACAGCTCGGTCAGGCCGATGTGGGCGAGGCCGGCGAAGTCGCCGTTCCAGCCGATGAAGCCGCCCTTGTCGGTGCCGAACGCGAGCCCGAAGCCGTACAGGACCCACAGGATCGTGACGATGCCCAGGCTGATGAAGCTCATCATCAGCATGTTGAGCACGCTCTTGACCCGGACCATGCCGCCGTAGAAGAAGGCGAGCCCGGGGGTCATGATCATCACCAGGGCGGAGCAGATCAGCATGAACCCGGTGTTCGCCGGGCTGAGCGTCACCTTGTCTGCTGCAAGCGTCAGGATGCCTGGGGGCATCGGCGTCTCCTCGTCGTCGATGCGGCCCGTGCGGGCGTGTTTCTGGTGGGCCGGCTTCGCGATGAGGTTGTCGCAGCGCGGTTTCGGCCAAACCTTGCCGGTGTTTCGCCGCAGTGACGAAGAAGGCCCCCGTGTTACACCCCGGTGAACTCCCAGATCAGCCCCGGACCAGCCACAGACCGCCCCGCATCCCCCGGTCAACCCACCGAAACCCACAATTGAGCAACCCCCACGGCGAGCAACCACCTCCGCGAAAGCGGCGCCGGTTTAGGCGCAAAGGGGGCGAGCCCGGCCGCGGCTGCCGCCCGCGTGACCTGGCATGGGGGAGCCGAGTCGGGCTGTACGGGGCGGCGGCCGCGGCCGGAGTTGGGGAGGGCGTGCCGTCAGACGGCCGCCGCTGATTCGGGAAGCTGGCGGGTGAGCTCGTCGCTGAGCCGGATCACCTCGGCGACACCGCCGAATTCCCGCGCCGCGGTGTCCACGGTCTTGCGCAGCCGGGTGTTGACGCGCTCCGAGCGGACCTGCCGGGCGAACGGGATCGCCTGCCGCGCCATCGCCGCGCAGGCTTCCGGCTCCTTCTGCAGCAGATGCACGGTGGCCATCCCGATCAGGTTGAGCGCATACGACCGCTGGTGCTCGGGGTCCTGGCCGAACAGCTCCACGGCGCGCTGCATGACGGGCTCGGCGAGCGAGGCGTAGGTGGGGCTGCGGCCGGCGACATAGGCGAGATCGCGGTAGGAGTGGGCGTTCTCGGCGTTCAGCTCGGCCTCGGAGAAGAAGCGGATCCAGTCCGGTTCGGGTTCGCCGGGCAGCACGTCGGAGAAGGTGTCCTCGGCCATCCGGACGGCTCGCTTGACCTTGCTGGGCTGGCCCATTCCGGCGTAGGCGCGGGCCTCCATCGCATACAACATGGCCTGGGTGCGCGGGGTGGCCGTTTCGCGGCTGCCGTACTGGGCCAGATGGATGAGCTCCAGTGCGTCGTCGGGCCGGCCGAGGTGGATCATCTGCCGGCTCATGCTGGAGAGGATGTACGAGCCCAGGGGCCGGTCGCCGGCCTCCTTGGACGCGTGCAGGGCCAGCACGAAGTATTTCTGGGCGGTGGGCTGCAGCCCGATGTCGTAACTCATCCAGCCGGCGAGTTCGGCGAGTTCGGCGGCGACCTTGAACAGCCGCCGGGACACCGCCGCGGGCTGGGGCTCCTGGAGGAGGTCGGTGACCTCGTGAAGCTGGCCGACCACCGCCTTGCGCCGCAGCCCGCCGCCGCACTGCGCGTCCCACTGCCGGAACATCGCGGTCGTCGACTCCAGGAGGTCCAGCTCCGGCTTGGACAGCCGCGCGTGCCGCCGGCCACGGTCGGGCTCCGCGACGTCGTCCTGGCCCGCGGGCACCGGGACCAGCCAGCGCTGCATCGGCTCGATGAGGCTGGGTCCCGCGGCGAGGGCGAGGGAGGTGCCGAGGAAGCCGCGGCGGGCCAGCATCAGGTCGCTGCGCGAGAACTCACTGATGAGGCTGACCGTTTGGGCCCCGGCCCAGGGCAGGTCCACACCGGAGACGGACGGGGACTGGTGCGCGGAACGCAGCCCCAGCTCCTCGATGCCGACCACACAGCCGAAGCGCTCGGAGAACAGCTCGGACAGGATCCGCGGGATGGGCTCGCGCGGCTGCTCGCCGTCGAGCCAGCGGCGGACCCGGGAGGTGTCCGTGCTGATGTGGTGCGCGCCCATCTGGCGTGCCCGGCGGTTGACCTGCCGCGCCAGCTCGCCCTTGGACCAGCCGCTGCGCATGAACCACGAACCCAGCTGTGCGTTGGGTTGTTTGGCGGCGTCGGTGCCGCCACTGCCGCCGTTGCCTCCCACTGGAAGCCCCCATCCCGATTGCTGCCTTGATGTCTGTGCCCGGTGCGTGCCGCGAACCCGCCACAGCCTGCCGCCTGTTGCGACGCCTGTCCGGGGTACATCTACCCGACCACGGATTCCGGCCACACCTTTTGGCCTGTGCCCCACCGGTCGTTGCCACCGGCATACCCGTGCGAATGATGCCTCTCCGGGGTTCGTGCACCGAAAGTAATCCTACGATCACCCCTCACGCGAGGGCGATTGCGGAAACGCCACCATTCGCCACCCCTTCGTATGAACTCCCCGACAGGCTCCCGCGATTGACTTGACACAGGTCGAGCAAGGCCGGGCGGAGCGAAGCGCGCCAGGGCTCGCACGGCACACCGCACCACCCGGCACACCACGTCACACCACCGGCACCACGGGCCGGCGACGGAGCGTGAAGGGCACGACGCCGTCAACCCGCCGACTCGTAACCACTGGCACGCACCACCCGTTGGAGGGGGCATGGGCTTCACGATCGGCGGCATCCGAGAGATGCGTTCCAGCTCCCGGCGCCGCGCCCGCTCGACCGACATCACGGCGGCGGCGGAGTACACCGGGCTGTGGGGCTGGGACGTCGTCCCCGGCGCCAGAGCGGTGCGCACGGGCAGCGGCGGCACGGACTGCTCGTGCGGCGCCGCGGACTGCCCCGCTCCCGGCGCCCATCCGCTGGCCTTCGCCGCGGAGCTGACGGCCGGGGCGAGCTGGGAGACGGCCGCCGCGGCCTGGGCGGAGACACCGGGCGCCGCGCTCTTACTCCCGGTGGGCCGGACGTTCGACATCCTCGACGTGCCCGAGGCCGCGGGGCGCAACGCCCTGGCGCGCCTGGAGCGGATGGGACTGCCGCTCGGCCCGGCCGCGGTGACCCCGACCGGCCGGGCGCTGTTCTTCGTCGCCCCCGGCGCGGCCAAGGAACTCCCCGACCTGCTCTACCGGATGGGCTGGGACGACGCCACCCTCGATCTGCGCTCCCTGGGCCCCGGCGACCACATCACCGCGCCGCCCTCCGACCTCGGCGGCCACGGCCCGGTGCGCTGGCTGCGCCCGCCGACGCCGGCCACCACGGACCGGCCGCCGCAGGCGCGGCTGGTGGTGGGCACCCTGGCGTATGTGTGCCACCGCGCGGCGGTGTGAGCCGGGGGTCCGGAGCGCACGACGCCGGCCCCCGGTACCCGCCGTGTGCGGGTCCGGGGGCCGGTGACTGTCCGGGGCGTGGTGTCCGGCGGCGTCAGTCGATCAGGGCGTCGACGAAGGCCTCCGGCTCGAACGGCGCCAGGTCGTCCGCGCCCTCGCCCAGGCCGACGAGCTTGACGGGGACGCCGAGCTCGCGCTGGACGGCGACGATGATGCCGCCCTTGGCGGTGCCGTCGAGCTTGGTGAGCACCACCCCGGTGATGTCCACGACCTCGGCGAACACCCGGGCCTGGACCAGACCGTTCTGGCCGGTGGTGGCGTCCAGGACGAGCAGCACCTCGCCGACCGGGCCGTGCTTCTCGACGACCCGCTTGACCTTGCCGAGCTCGTCCATCAGCCCGGTCTTGGTGTGCAGCCGGCCCGCGGTGTCGATCAGTACGACATCGGCGGCCTCGGTGATGCCTTCCTTCACCGCGTCGAAGGCGATCGAGGCGGGGTCGCCGCCTTCGGGTCCGCGGACCGTACGGGCGCCGACCCGCTCGCCCCACGTCTGCAGCTGGTCGGCGGCCGCGGCGCGGAAGGTGTCGGCGGCGCCGAGGACCACGGACTTGCCGTCGGCGACCAGGACACGGGCGAGCTTGCCGGTGGTGGTGGTCTTGCCGGTGCCGTTGACGCCGACGACCATGACGACGCCGGGGATCTCGTCCCCGCCGTTGCCGATGCCATTGGCGGTGTGCACGGTGCGGTCGGCGTCCGTGCCGATGAGGGTGAGCAGTTCCTCGCGCAGCAGGGCGCGCAGCCCCTCGGGGGTACGGGTGCCGAGGACCTTGACCCGCTCGCGCAGCCGCTCGACGAGCTCCTGGGTGGAAGCGACGCCGACGTCGGCGGTCAGCAGGGTGTCCTCGATCTCTTCCCAGGTCTCCTCGTCGAGGTGTTCCCGGGACAGCAGGGTCAGCAGGCCCTTGCCCAGGGTGTTCTGGGAGCGGGAGAGCCGGGCGCGCAGCCGGACCAGCCGTCCCGCGGTGGGCTCGGGGACCTCGATCTCGGGCGCGGCGGGCGCCTCGGGCTCGGCGGCCGGTGCCTCGGCCACGGGGGCCTCGGCGGTGGGCAGCGTGACTTCTTCGATGGTGCGACGTTCTTCGTCGCTGGGGGTCTCGGCCTCCTCGCCGACCTGCGGTTCGGCGGGGGGCGCGGTGACGGAGGGCTTCGGGGCGGCCGGCGGGGACGGCGGCAGCTGCTTCTTCTTACGGCCGCTGACGACGAGCCCGCTGATCGCGCCGAGCACGACCACGGCGATGATGACGGCAAGGATGACGGTTTCCATAACCCCTCCAGTATCAGCCACGCCCCGCCCGTGGGGACCGCACGCGCCGAAGCCACGGCCGGCGGGAACCGGGCACGATCAAGGGGCCGGAAAGGGGCGCCCAGGGGCTCGGTTCGAGCCGGTGGCGAGACGCGGATCTCCTCGCCGGCCGATGCCCCGCAGGAGCTGCCGCGACGGGCTGGCGACCCGGCGGGCGGGGCGACGGAACGTACCGGTGCGGCGACGGTCCGCACTGCCTCCGCCCTGCTCGGAAACGCTCGACTGGACCGTTCGACGAAGGTGGGCGACACTCGTTCTCGTCGTGGGGTCCAACGGATCGAATCGGTAGAAGTTGGATCAAAGTACGATGGTGAGCGGCCGCGCAACGCGCGTAGAGTCCTGGCAACCAATTCTGGCCAAGGCACCACAGCCGCTGCCTGCACCTCCTCTCCCCGGGGGTGCCTCCAGATCCCCGCACGGAGATACCTGCACCAATGGGCACCACCACGTCCGCTCCCGCATCCGAAGGCGCCGTCGAGACCCGCGGCATCGAGCCCGTTCCCGACCACGAACGCCAGGGCCGCGTCCGCGAGCTCTTCCCGACCTGGGTCGCCGCCAACATCAGCGTGTTGTTGCTCACCATGGGCGCCTCGCTCGTGGTCAGCAACGGGCTGAACTTCTGGCAGGTCCTGCTGGTGGCCGCGATCGCCGCAGCCGTCGCGTTCGGCATGGTGGGCGTGCTGTCGGTCTCGGGCAAGTGGGGCGGCGCCCCCGGCGCGATGCTCTCCCGGGCCGCGTTCGGCGTCCGCGGCAACTACTTCCCCGGTGCGATCCTGTGGGTCGCCCGCTTCGGCTGGGAAACGATCAACGCGGTCACCGGCGCCTATGCGGTGCTGACCGTGCTGCACCTGCTGCTGGGGATCGAGACCAACAACGTCCTCGTTGTCGTCACCCTGCTCGCGTTCGTGGCCGTCACCTACCTGGTGAGCGGTCTGGGCCGCAAGGCGCTCAACGTCTGCAACCGGTACTCGACGTACCTGTTCGGCCTGTTCAGCATCATGGTGCTGGTCTACCTGGTCGCCACGATGAACTGGGACGCCATCTTCGCCAAGAAGGCCGGCACCACCGCCATGGTGATCGCGGGCATCGGCACCATCGCGGCCGGCGGGATCAGCTGGGTGCCCACCGGTCCCGACTTCGCGCGCTACCTCCCGCACTCCACGTCCGGCAAGAAGATCGTCGGCACCACCGTCTCCGGCGCGGCCCTGGTGCTGCTGCCGATGGTGCTGATGGGCGGCGTGATGGCCGTCTCCAACCCGAAGCTGGCCGGCCAGAACACCGACCCGATGTCCTTCCTCGGCACCATCCTGCCGCCCTGGCTCGCGGTTCCCTACCTGGTCACCGCGCTGGTCGGCATGGTGCTGATCAACAGCCTGTCGATGTACTCCGCGGGCTTCACCGCCCAGACCATGGGTGTCAAGCTGCCGCGGGCCCTCGCGGTCAGCATCAACGCCGTCATCAGCCTGGTCGGCGGCCTGTTCATGATGCTGGTGGCCAAGGACTTCATCGGCCAGTTCATCGCCTTCCTGACGCTGCTCGCGGTCTCCTTCTCCGCCTGGATCGGCGTCTACGGCGTCGACATGGCCCGGCGGCGCAAGCTGGCGGTGCGCTATGACGCCGACAGCCTGATGAACACCGGCCGCACCAGCCGCTACTGGTACACCGGCGGCTTCTGCTGGCAGGCCATGACGGCCTGGGCGGTCGCGCTCGGCGCGGGGCTGTGCTTCACCAAGGTCCAGTGGTTCACCGGCCCGCTGGCCACCACCTGGATCGGCGAGAACGGCCTGGGCTGGGCGGCCACGATCGCGCTCGCCGCGCTCGTCTTCGCCGTCCTGCCGGCGCCCCGGGAGTCCGTCCCGGCGGCCGGGGCCGGCGACGCGGCCGGGGCCCGGGAGCCGGCCGAGGTGGGCTGACCCGGTCGCCGCGCCGCGGGCCGGAACCGCCCCCTAGTGATCTGACGTAACGTCAGCTAGCGTCCCCTTCGCCAACCGCCTTGGCGAAGGGGACGTTTGCCATGTCTGCCCTGCCCTCCCTGCCTGACCTGCCCTCCCTGCCTGCCCGGCCGGTCACGGTCCTGCGCATCAACCTCGTCGACCCCGCGCCCACACCCGACGCACTGTCCGCCCGCTACCGGGCCGCCGTCGAGATGGCCGCGTTCGCCGACGACCGCGGCCTGACCATGGTCCAGACCGAGGAGCACCACGCCACCACCAACGGCTGGATGCCCTCCCCGCTCACCTTCGCGGGCGCCGTCTTCGGTGCCACCCGCCGCATCGGCGTCACCGTCTCCGCGCTGATCACCCCGCTGCACGACCCGCTGCGGCTGGCCGAAGACCTCGCCTCGCTCGACCTCCTCAGCGGCGGCCGGCTGGTCACCGTCGCCGGCCTCGGCTACCGGCCCGAGGAGTACGCGGCGCACGGGAAGGACTGGCAGGGCCGTGGCGCGCTCCAGGACGAGGTGCTGGAGACCGTACTGTCCGCCTGGACCGGTGAACCGTTCGCCTACCGGGGGCGCACGGTCCAGGTCACCCCCCGCCCGTACACCCGGCCGCACCCCCTGCTGCTGATCGGCGGCAGCTCCCGGGCCGCCGCCCGGCGCGCGGCCCGCCTGGGGCTCCCCCTCTTCCCCAGTGCCCACCTCCCGGAGCTGGAGGCCTACTACCACGAGCAGCGCACCGCCTTCGGCACCGAAGGCTGGGTGATGCAGCCGCCCGCACACACCTCGCTGCTCCACCTCTCCGAGGACCCGGACCGCACCTGGGCCGATTACGGGGGCCATCTGCTGCACGAGGCCCGGATGTACGCCTCCTGGCAGGCGGCCGGCACCCGCTCCGCGGTGCGCTCGTCGGCCCGGGACGTCGCGGCGCTGCGCGAGGAGGGTGTCTACCGCATCGTCACCCCGGACGAGTGCCTGCGGCTCGCCCGGCAGGCGGGCGCCCAGGGCTCGCTGATCCTGCATCCGCTGTGCGGCGGGATGCCCGTCGACGAGGGGTGGCGCTCGCTGCACCTGTTCGCCGAGGAGGTGCAGCCGCACCTCAAGGACTGACGGCCGGGGGCGGGTTCAGCCTTCCGGGGAGAAGACGAAGAGGGTGCAGCCGGCCGCCGGCTGCGCACCGGCGGGCGTTCCGTGCGGCGGGCGGCGCGCCCCGGGCCGGCGACGACGCCTGAGGCGCCGCGGCGCACCGGCACGGAGCAGCGGCGCACCGGCACAAAAAACGGGTACTGCCCGGGGTCCCTGTTGACCCGGGGCAGTACCCAGTACTGAGGAGAAGGACTGGCGGGGGGTTAGCCCATCTCCTCCAACGCCTTGCCCTTCGTCTCCTTGACGTACTTCAGCACGAAGGGGATCGAGAGCAGAGCGAAGACCATGTAGATGACGTACGTACCCGAGAGGTTCCAGTCCGAAAGGCTCGGGAAGCTGGCCGTGATGGCCCAGTTGGCGATCCACTGCGCGGAGGCGGCGACGCCCAGCGCGGCGGCGCGGATCTTGTTCGGGAACATCTCGCCGAGGAAGACCCAGACCACGACGCCCCAGGAGAGGGCGAAGAAGAGCACGAAGACATGGGCGGCGATCAGGGCCACGGTGCCTTCGGTGGCCGGCAGGGTGCCGGCCGCGGTCTTGGCGGAGAAGGCCCACGCCTCCAGGCCGAGCGCGATGGCCATACCGGCCGAGCCGACCAGCGCCAGCGGGCGGCGGCCGATCCTGTCGACGAAGATCATCGCGATCACGGTGCCGATGATGTTGATGATCGACGTCGTGAAGCTGTAGAAGAACGACGCACTCGGGTCGATGCCGACGGACTGCCACAGCGCCGAGGAGTAGTAGAACGCGACGTTGATGCCGACCAGCTGCTGGAAGACCGACAGTCCGATGCCGACCCAGACGATCGGCAGGAAGCCGAACTTGCTGCCGAGCAGGTCCTTGAACGACGCCTTGTGCTCGCGGCGCATCGCGTCCTCGATCTCCGCGACCCGCTTGTCGAGGTCCACGGCCTTGCCCTCGACCTCGGCAAGCACCTCCTTGGCCTTGGAGACCTTGTTGACGGAGATCAGGTACCGCGGCGACTCGGGGATCGCGAAGGAGAGCAGACCGTAGAGCACGGCCGGGATGACCATCACGCCGAGCATCCACTGCCAGGCCTCCAGGCCGGCGATGACGCCGCGCTGCTTGCCGTCGGCGAGGTTGAGGATGCCCCAGTTGACGAGCTGGGAGACGGCGATGCCGATGACGATCGCGGCCTGCTGGAACGAGCCGAGACGGCCGCGGTAGGCGGACGGCGAGACCTCGGCGATATAGGCCGGGCCGATGACCGAGGCCATACCGATGGCGAAACCGCCGATGATCCGCCAGAAGGCGAGGTCCCAGAGGGCGAACGGAAGAGCCGAGCCGACGGCGCTGATGGTGAACAGCACCGAGGCGATCTGCATCACGCGGATACGGCCTATGCGGTCCGCGATCCGGCCCGCGGTGGCGGCGCCGATGGCACAGCCGATCAGCGCGATGGCGATCACCTGGGCGAGTACGGCGGAACCGACGTCATAGCGGCCCCGGATCGCCTCGACGGCACCATTGATGACAGAGCTGTCATAGCCGAAGAGAAAGCCGCCCATCGCGGCAGCCGCGGTGATGAAGATGACATGGCCGAGATGTTCGGGATGGGCCTTGCGGCCTTCCGAACCCGTCGGCTGCGCGGTGCTGGTCAACGTGAACTCCAGTGGCCCGGCTGCGCTGCCGGGTTAGGGGGCTGGCCCTACAAGTGGTGCATAGGTTGGGGGCACCCACCACTTGAAGGTAAAAGCGACGTTGCAGAGACTATGCCTTCAAGTTTCGAAGTCAATAGGCCGAGATGAATTTGTTTCTCGGCCACTCGAGAGGCAGTTCGTTCAAGTTCTGAACTGATGCAGTGTCGGACACTCCGGGCGATCAAAGGCGGCTCCGAGGAGGGCCCCGACAGACACCGATTCCGGTCGATATCACCCCTGACCGACGCGGGCCCGCTCCGCCGCCACCGCGCTCAGTGCAGCCGCTGGCTGATGACCTTGGTGACGCCGTCCCCCTGCATCGATACCCCGTAAAGGGCGTCCGCGACCTCCATCGTCCGCTTCTGATGCGTGATCACGATCAGCTGGGAGCTCTCCTGCAACTCCTCCATGATCCCGATCAGCCGCTGCAGATTGGTGTCGTCCAGGGCGGCCTCCACCTCGTCCATGACGTAGAACGGGCTGGGCCGCGCCTTGAAGATCGACACCAGCAGCGCCACCGCGGTCAGCGACCGCTCACCACCGGACAGCAGCGACAGCCGCTTGACCTTCTTCCCCGGCGGGCGCGCCTCCACATCCACCCCGGTCGCCAGCATGTCGTCCGGATCGGTCAGCACCAACCGCCCCTCGCCACCCGGGAAGAGCCGCGCGAAGACGCCCTCGAACTCGCGTGCGGTGTCGTGGTAGGCCTCGGTGAAGACCTGTTCCACCCGCTCGTCGACCTCCTTGACCACCTGCATCAGATCGGCGCGGGTCTTCTTCAAGTCTTCAAGCTGCTCGCTGAGGAACTTGTGCCGCTCCTCCAATGCGGCGAACTCCTCCAATGCCAGCGGATTCACCTTCCCGAGCTGCTGATACGCCCGCTCGGCCGCCTTGAGCCGTTTTTCCTGCTCGGCCCGTACGTAGGGCACCGGCTGGTGGCGCGGATGCTCCGGATCCTCCGGAAGCACCTCACCGTCGGCGGCCGGCGACGGCGGGACCAACTGCTCGGGGCCGTACTCGGACACCAGCCCGGCCGGCTCCACCCCCAGCTCCTCCAGCGCCTTGGTCTCCAGCTGCTCGATCCGCAGTCGCTTCTCCGCGCCCAGCACCTCGCCGCGGTGCATCGAGTCCGTCAGCTTGTCCAGCTCGGACTTCACCTCCCGGCCCTGGTTGCGCTCGGCCACCAGCGCCTGCTCCCGCTCGGCCTTGGCCCGCTCCGCCGCGCCCCGCTCATCCTCGGCCCGTACGGCCGACACCTCGACATGGGCCAGCAGCTGCCGGGCCCCGGCGGCGACCGCCCCGGCCACCTGCGCCTCGTGCCGCAGCCGTGCGCGCCGCCGCTCGGCCCGCAGCCGCGCCTCGCGTTCGGCGCGCGCCCCCCGGTCCAGCGCATCCGCGCGCCCGGCGAGCGCCTTGACCCGCTCCTCGTGCGTCCGCGCCTGCAGCCGGGCCTCCATCTCGGTCTGCCGCGCATTGGCACCGTCGGCGGCCAGCCGGTCCCGCACGGAGGTATCGGGCTCCTCGTCGCCGACGCCCGGCTCCTCCTCGGCCACCGCAAGGCGCTCGGCCAGCTCCTCGGCCTCCTCGGTGGCCCGCGCCAGCGCCTCCTCGGCCTTGGCCGCCGCCGCGCCGGCCCGCTCGGCCTCCCCCGCGGCCGCCCGCGCCTGCCCGCCGAGCCGGCCGAGGTCCCCGGCGACCTTCGACTTCTCCCGGTCCGCCGCCCGCCACCGCTCGGCCAGCTCCTCCACCAGCGCGGCACACGCCGTATGGCGTTCCGCCGCGGCCCGCTGCGCCCCTGCCAACTCCTCGCAGCGCGCTGCCAGCTCCTCCAGCTCGGCGGCCGCCTCGTCGACGGAGGCCTGCACCTCCAGCAGGCTGGGCGCACCGGCGGAGCCGCCGTGTGCGAAATGCGCCCCGAGCAGATCGCCCTCACCGGTCACCGCCGTCAGCTCCGGGCGCGCGGCCACCAGCTCCTCGGCGTCCTCCAGCGTCCCGACCACCACGACATCCCGCAGCAGCCGGGCCACGGCGGCCGTCAACTCCGCGGGCCCTCGCACCAGTTCCTCCGCGGGTACGGGTCCGGAACGGGGCCCGGGAACGCGGTGCCCGGCGGGCCCGGCGGCGCCCGGTCCCGCGACCGCGCCCCCCGGCACCTGAACGGCGGCCGCGGCGACCTCCGAGGCCCCGGTGATCTCCCCGGCCTCCGCCGCCCGCGCGGGCGCAGGTACCCGCCCCGCACCCCGCAGGCCCCCGCTTCCCCCCAGCACCATCGCCGCCCGCCCCGCGTCCTGGCTGCGCAGCAGCCGGATGGCCTCGGCGGCGGCGTCCGGGCCGGTGACGGCGAGGGCGTCCGCGGCCACGCCGAGGGCGGCCGCCACCGGGATCTCGAAACCGGGGGTGACGGTCAGCAGCTCCGCCGCCGGACCGAGCAGGCCGGTGAGCCGGCCTGCGGCGGCCAGCAGCGCACCGGTGCCGTCCTTGCGGCGCAGTCCCAGCGCCAGCGCGTCATGCCGTGCGGCGGTCGCGGCCCGTTCGCGCTCGGCCGTGCTCAGCGCCTCCCGCGCGGCGGAGAGTGCGGACTCCGCCTCCGCCAGATCGTGGCGGGCCGCCTCGTGCCGCTCGGCGATCTCCTGGTCGTCCGCGTCCAGCCCGTCGACCTCGGCCTTGAGCTGTTCGTACTCCTCCTGGGCGGTGGCCGCCCGGCGCCGGGCGTCGTCCCTGGCCTCGGCCAGCCGGCCGATCTCCGCCTGCGCCGAGGCGGCCCGGCCACGGGCGGCGGTGACCTGTCCGCTCAGCCGGGCCAGGCCCTCGCGGCGGTCGGCGATGGCCCGGGCGGCGTCCCGCAGCCGGCGCTCCTCGTCCGCCAATTGCCGCTCCAGTTCGGCACGGTGTTCGACGGTGTCCTCCAGCGCCCGGCTCGCCGCCTCCAGCGCGGCCGTCAACTCCGCCTCCTGCTCGCGGATCCGGGCCGCCTCGCGCTCCATGTCCTCGGGGTCGCGCCCGTGCCGCTCCTCCGGCGGGGCCGCCGAAGCGCTCTTGACCCGCGCCTCGGCCAGCGAGATCGTGCCGCGCACCCGCTCCGCGAGCTGGGAGAGCTCATGCCAGGTCTGCTGGGCGCGCTGCACCCGGGGCGTCAGGGTGCGCACCTCCTCCTCCAGGGCCGCCTCGTGCTGCTGAGCGGTGCGCAGCCGGATCTCGGCGGCCTCCTTGCGTTCCTTGAGCGCCGCCTCGTCCGCGATCTCGGCGCGCAGCGCCCGGCGCAGGCTGACGAGGTCGTCGGCGAGCAGCCGCAGCCGGGCGTCCCGCAGGTCCGCCTGGATGACGGCGGCGCGCCGGGCGACCGCGGCCTGCCGCCCCAGCGGCTTGAGCTGGCGCCGCAGCTCATCGGTCAGGTCCTGGACGCGGGCGAGGTTGGCCTTCATCGCGTCCAGCTTCCGCAGCGCCTTCTCCTTGCGCTTGCGGTGCTTGAGGACACCGGCCGCTTCCTCGATGAAGGCCCGGCGCCCCATCGGGTCGGCATGCAGGACGGAGTCGAGCTGGCCCTGTCCGACGATGACGTGCATCTCCCGGCCGATACCGGAATCGGAGAGCAATTCCTGGATGTCCAGCAGCCGGCAGGTGTCGCCGTTGATCTGGTATTCGCTGCCGCCGTTGCGGAACATGATCCGGGTCAGGGTGACTTCGGCGTATTCGATCGGCAGTGCACCGTCGGCGTTGTCGATGGTGAGCGAGACCTCGGCACGGCCGAGCGGCGGCCGCCCGGTCGTCCCGGCGAAGATGACGTCCTCCATCTTCCCGCCGCGCAGCGACTTGGCTCCCTGCTCACCCATGACCCAGGACAGCGCGTCCACCACATTGGACTTACCGGAGCCGTTCGGGCCCACGACGCAGGTGATGCCCGGTTCGAACCGGAGCGTCGTGGCGGAGGCGAAGGACTTGAAACCTCGCAGGGTCAGACTCTTGAGATGCACGCCGTGGGACTCTACCGGCCGCCCATCGGGGGACGACTCCCAACATTCCGGCGCCGATCACCCACCCGTACGGCCCCCGGGTATACCGCACCGTTCATTTTCGGTTTCATCGCCGAAAGCGCAGGGCACATCATGCGGTAAGGGAGGGGCGGCACTGCTGAAGTGGCCGGAAGGTCCGAATAGGCCGCAAATCGAAAGAGCCGGAAACGACGAAGGGACGCCGAAGCGTCCCTTGCAGATCTTGAAGAGAGCGGTGCCTCAAGCGGCTGGCGAGCAGCCCTACCGGCCCTGAGGTGGGGGTCAGGTGAGCGCGGGCTCCGCCTGGGGTACGTCGATGTCGAGCATCGAGTCGTCGCGACGTGCGGCAGCGGACAGCATGTCGTTTTCGGCCTGCATCCGAATAAGTTCGGATTCAAGGTCTTGGACGCGCTGCTGAAGCCGTCGCATCTCGGAGAGGACTCGAGGGTCGGAGCCGCCGACGTAACCGAGAAGCGCCTTTGCCATGATGGATGGTCCTCCACAATGAGTGACCGACCGAAGCGGTGTGGGTCGTGAGGGATTCGCACCCGCGGTGCTTGTCATTCTCTGCGTGTACTCAATGCCAAACAGCTAAGGTGCGCGGGGATTCCAGAGTCTCACCAAACGGTTTGACGGTCAACACGATCACGCCCCGTATCCTCGGGCACCTGAGAGTGCGCGGCCGCGAGGGCGCTGCGCCGACTCCCCAGAAAGGTCCCGCGGGGGCGTAGAGATCATCCGTACAGCGGCAGCCTTGCACGGGTCGGCCGGATTGGCAACCACCAGGCCTTATCTCCTGTGAGCAGCCGACAAGGACGCCTTGGCAAGATCGCCCGTGACGGCCGCGGGGGCGGTTCCGGCGGACCCGCTCAGCGGATTTCGAAGCCGTCGTAACCGCCGCGGGGCGTGTCCCATATCTCAGTGACTCCGTCGACCCGCCCGGGCGTGTCTCCGGTGCGGAGCCAGTCCAGCAACGCGTCGCAGTGATCCTTCGGGCCCTCGGCGACCACCTGGACACGGCCGTCACCGAGATTGACCGCAAATCCGGAGAGTTCGCCGATGCGAAGGGCGTTGGCCCGGGTGAACCAACGGAACCCGACGCCTTGGACTTGACCACGCACCCAGGCGGTCACACGGACATCTTCGTTCATGTGTGCACGCTAACTGGCCAATTGCTCAGCAGTCACTTCTGCCCCTCCGTCATGGCGTACAGTCCCCCGACAAGCGAGGCTCACTCTTATGGGTGAGCCGTCTTGACGCCCAAGAAGCTTTGCGGCGTTAGCCGCTCCCGTGGAGCCGGTGCTTGTACCCGGGGGAAGGAAGACAGCAGATGGGCCGCCATCGACGCTCTGCTCCCCCAGTCCCCGACGCCCCTGGTGCGGGACCTGTTGACGCACCGCCGGCAGGGTACCCGGGCCCGTCCGCCGAGGGTCTGCGCCGTGGACGTCGCGCGGCCCCGCGTCGCGGGCGGGCCCCCGTACGCACCGGACTGCTCGGCGCCTCCGCGGTGATGGCGATGGGAGCCGTCGCGGCCGCCTCCGGACTGATCCCGGGCCACGGCCAGTTCGACGGGGGGACAGGCGGCGACCAGGGGGACCGGGGACGGGCCGGCGCGCTGCCGGAGGCCACCGAGCCGCTGGGCGGCGGGTCGGCATCCCCGTCCGACCGTGCCACGGAACAGGCCGGCCGCGGCAGCGCCCGCGCCACGGCCCCCGGCACCGGCCGTCCCTCCTCCCCCACCACCCCCTCGACGTCCCCCTCTCCACACCGGACGGCCGCCTCCCCCGGGAAGTCCGGGGCCCGCCGGTCCGCCGGGCCCGCCGAGCGGCCGTCGTCAGCCACGCCCGCCCGCGGCGCGGCTCCGTCGAAGGCCACCGATACCCAGTCATCCGCCGAGGCCCAGGTCCTGTCCCTGGTCAACCAGGAGCGCGCCCGGGCCGGCTGCTCCCCCGTCACGGCGGACAAGGAACTGGCGGGGCTCGCACAGCAGTTCAGTGACGACATGGCCCGGCGTGGCTTCTTCGACCACGCCGACCCGGACGGCGACACGCCCTGGGACCGCGCCCGTGACGCGGGCATCGACGACCTGGGCGGCGAGGACATAGCCCGCGGCCAGGCCACCGCCCAGGCCGTGATGGACTCCTGGATGAACAGCCCCGGCCACCGCGCCAACATCCTCAACTGCGAGTACAAGACCCTCGGCGTCGGCGCCCATGCCGGGCCGGGCGGCCCGTGGTGGACGCAGGACTTCGGCTTCTGAGGCCCGGACGGACGACGCCCGGCCGGGCTGGGACAACCCCGACGGCATGAGACGCCCGCGCCGCCCCGTGACGGATCACGGGGCGGCGCGGGCGTCTCCCTGTGCGGGAGCCGCGGGCGTGCGGGCCTCGCGGGCGTCTCGCACGCGAGGACCGCAGGGCTTGCGTCCCCGCGCGCCGGTCAGGCAGCGACGGCGGCGCGGCCCGCGGCGAAGATGCGGGCCTGCTCGGCGATACGGCGTCCGAGGTGTTCAGCGGTGGCGATATCGGCCTTGTGGACCGCCTCCGCGCCCTGGTCGTTGTCGGACTGCGCGCCCGCCCCCAGGAAGAAGCCGAGCCGGTTGAGGTCGTTCTCCGAGGCGGTGGAGGAGTTCCAGCCGGGGAGCAGGTTGAGGCTGACCCAGCTCATGCCGTGCTGGGCGGCGAGCACCGTGAAGAACTGCAGGGTGTGCAGCTTGTCCCCGCTCTTGGAGGCGGAGTTGGTGAAACCGGCCGCGAGCTTGTCCTGCCAGGCACGGGTCGCCCAGCGCTTGGCGGTCGCCTCGGCGAAGGTGTGGAACGCCCCGGAGGCCGTCCCCATGTAGGTCGGCGAACCGAAGACGATCGCGTCGGAGGCATCGAGCTGATCCCACTGGGCCTCGGTGATCTCGTCGACCTTGATCAGGTGGACGGTGGCCCCCGCCCCGGCGGCAGCGGCGCGGACGGCCTCGGCCAGTACGGCGGTGTGGCCGAAGCCGGAGTGGCAGGCGACGGAGACAACGGGGGCGGGCAGGGCGGAGCTGGTCACGGCGGTCTCTCCTCAGGGTCAACGACACCCCGGGACGGTCGGCGCCCGGGGACGTCGGGGTGTGATGGGAGAAGAAAAGCACTAACTTTTAGAAAGCGCAATCCATTGGTTAGCGCTGTGCGGGGGTATGGTGTCGGTATGGCGACCGAGGACCCTGCCGAAACGGCCGAGGAGCCGCCCGCCGACTGTGCGGACGACCTGGCCTATGACGTTTTCGCGCGCGACTGTCCCTCCCGTGACGCGCTCAAGCACGTCACCGACCGATGGGGCAGCCTGACGCTGGGCGCACTGCTCGACGGCACCTTCCGCTTCAACGAACTGCGCCGCCGGGTGCAAGGGGTGAGCGAGAAGATGCTGGCCCAGACGCTGCACGCACTGGAGCGGGACGGACTCGTCCACCGCGAGGCGCAGCAGACCAACCCGCCCCGGGTGGATTACGCGCTGACACCACTGGGCCACCAGGTCGCCCGCCAGCTGCAGCTGCTGATCGCCCTGGTGGAGGACCGGATGCCGCAGGTGCTCGAGGCCCGGGAGCGCTATGACGCCCGGCACCCCGCGGGCTGAGCCGGCGACCGCGCCGGCCCGCCGGGTTCAGCCGCGCGGCGGCCGCTGGCAGCGGGGGCAGAAGTAGCTGGACCGGTTCATCCAGGGACGGCGGCGGATCGGGGTACCGCAGCGGCGGCAGGGTTCGTCCTCGCGGCCGTAGGCGTCCAGGGAGCGGTCGAAGTAGCCGGACTCCCCGTTGACGTTGACATAGAGGCTGTCGAAGCTGGTGCCGCCGACGGCGAGCGCGGCATCCATCACCTCCCGTACGTGGCCGAGCAGTTCGGCGGTGCGCGGGCGGGTGAAGGTGGCGGTCGGCCGCTCGTAGTGGAGCTTGCTGCGCCACAGCGCCTCGTCCGCGTAGATGTTGCCGACGCCGCTGATCAGCGTCTGGTCGAGCAGCGCCCGTTTGATGGTGGTGCGGCGACGGCGCAGCGCGTCGTGGAAGGCGGTGTCGTCGAAGGCATCGTCGAGCGGGTCGCGGGCGATGTGCGCGATCACGTCGGGGAGGTGGTCGGCGTCGCCGGGGACGGTGTCGTGCAGCGAGAGGCCGCCGAAGGTGCGCTGGTCGACGAAGCGGAGTTCGGTGCCGAGGTCGTCGGCGAAGCGGAGCCGGATCCGCAGATGCTTCTCGTCCGGGGCGCCCTGCGGCTGGACGAGCAACTGGCCGCTCATCCCGAGGTGGGCGAGGATCGCCAGGCCGTGGGTGACGGACGGTGTGACCCTCGGGGGAAGGCCTTCGGCGGCGGTCTGGGCGGCCGGGCCCCCGCCGGTCACCGGGAGCCAGAGGTACTTGCCGCGCCGGCGTGCCGCGCCGAGCCGCAGACCCATGAGCCGGGCCGCGAAATCGGCCGCACCGGCTGTGTGCCGGCGGATCGCGCGCGGGTGCCGCACCTCGACCTCGTCGATCGTACGGCCGCTGACCCAGCGCTCCAGTCCGCGGCGTACGACCTCGACCTCGGGCAGCTCGGGCACGGGACTCCTTGGGGCAACTGGGGGACGACAGCCGCAGCGTACCTCTCCCCTCCGGGGGCCCAGGCGCCCGCCCGGCACCGCGCGCACGGGGCTTGGGACAAGAAGGACCCCCGGTGCGCCGAAGCGCAACGGGGGTGGGGTGCCGCGCCGCAAAGGCGTGCGCCGTACGGCTAGCCGACGGTGTCCTCCGGGACGGTCTCGGCGGGCTCTGCCGCCTTGGCCGCCTCGGCCACCTTGGCCGCCTCGTCCGCCGCGGCGCGGATCTCGCGCCATGCGGATTCGGCCGCCTGCTGCTCGGCTTCCTTCTTGCTGCGGCCGGTGCCGGTGCCGTACGAGACACCACCGACGCGGGCGGCAGCAGTAAAGGTCTTCTCGTGGTCCGGTCCGGTCTCCGTGACCAAGTACTCCGGAACCCCGAGGCCTTCGGTCGCGGTGAGCTCCTGGAGGCTGGTCTTCCAGTCCAGGCCCGCGCCCAGGCTGGAGGACTTCTCGATGAGCGGGTCGAAGAGCCGGTGCACCAGCTCGCCGGCCGCGTCGAGGCCCTGGTCGAGATAGACCGCGCCGATCACCGCTTCGAGGGTGTCGGCGAGGATGGATGCCTTGTCCCGGCCGCCCGTGCCCTCTTCGCCCCGTCCGAGGCGGATGAAGGCACCGAGGTCGAGGCCGCGGCCCACCTCGGCGAGTGCACGCGAGTTGACCACCGCGGCCCGGAGCTTGGCCAGCTGGCCCTCGGGCAGATCGGGGTGGATGCGGTACAGCGTGTCCGTGACCACCAGGCCGAGCACCGAATCCCCGAGGAATTCCAGCCGCTCGTTGGTGGGCAGACCGCCGTTCTCGTATGCGTACGAGCGGTGCGTCAGCGCACGCACCAGAAGGGCGGACTCGAGCTTGTACCCGAGCCGCCCTTCCAGAAGCGTGTGAGACGAGGCCGTGTCCGCCGGAGTCGGTTCATCCCCGCGTTTGCGGGAAGTCGAATTGGCGTCTGACATGAAGCCTGTCACCAGCCGCTCAGACCTCGAGGACCTGGCGCTTGTTGTAGGTGCCGCAGCTCGGGCACGCGATGTGCTGCTGCTTCGGCTCGTGGCAGCGCTCGCACGCCACCAGGGTGGGGACCGCAGCCTTCCACTGCGACCGGCGGTGGCGCGTGTTGCTGCGCGACATCTTCCGCTTCGGAACAGCCACGGCTACTTCTCCTGCTTCTCGTCGACGCCCGCTTCGGCGCCGCCCATGTTGTCCTTCTCGCCGTCCTTGACGGTCCCGGCGAGTCCCTGCAGTGCCGCCCAACGGATGTCGACGGCGTCGTGGTGGTGGTCCGGGTCGTCCGCCAGCCGCACTCCGCAGTCGGAGCACAGGCCGGGGCAGTCGTCCTGGCACACCGGCTGCATCGGCAGTGCAAGCACCACCGCGTCACGCAGCACGGGTTCGAGGTCGAACAGGTCGTCCTCGAGGAAGAGGGTGTCCTCCTCGTCCTCGGCGTCGTCGCCGGCGTCCTCATGGACCCTGGCGTCGGCGTCGGGGTAGGCGAACATCTCCTGGAAATCCGCGTCGAGCTCTCGCTCCAGCGGCTCCAGACACCTTACGCACTCCCCCTTGACGGTTGCACGGCCGGTGCCTGTGACAAGCACCCCGTCCATGACCGATTCCAGGCGGAGGTCGAGCTCGATCGGTGCGCCCTCGGGCACGCCGATGACCTCATTGCCAAGGTCCCGGGGGGCCTCGACGGAGCGGGAAGTCTTCTTGAGCGCACCGGGACGCCGGCCCAGCTCGCGCGTGTCGAACACGAGAGGGGAACGGTGGTCGAGGCGGGCGTTGATGGCTTCCTGCTTTCTGTGGGTTTTCCGTGCCGTCCGTACTCCTGCGGGACAGGATCCGGGCAGCAGAGATCGCGGAGATACGCGCGACCGAAGAGCCAGGATACTGGACGGGCCCCGATAGGCCCAATCCGCTCCCGGCCCCCTCCCCGGCCCGCGGGCGGGGCCGCCTACTGGCGTCCCTCTTCGTACGCCCTGAGCTGGTCCAGGTCGATCATGCTGGTGTCGAAGAGGCTGGTCTCGTCCAGGGCGCCGGGCTGCGCGGGGTGGCCGTGCGGGGGCTGCTGGGGCTGCTGGGGCACCTGCTGCTGGAGGTAGGCGTTCGGGTCGTAGCCCTGCTGCTGGGCCTGCTGCCAGTCGTAGCCGTACGGGTCCTGCTGCTGGGCGTACGGGACCTCCTGGGGCTGCTGATAGCCGTAGACGTCCTGCTGCGGGTAGACCGCCGGGTCGGTGTAGTAGCCCTGCTGCTGGAGCTGTGGCTGGAGGGGCTGCTGGTGCTCCTGGGGCTGGGGTTGCGCCTGGGGCATGGGAGGTGCCTGGGGCATCGGGGGCGCCTGGGGCGGCTGCTGCTCCTGCTCGGCGCCGATGCCCGCCAGGCCGGCGAGATAGTCGGCGTCGGCCTGGTGCCCGGCCTGCGGGTCGCCCTGCGCGGCCAGGTGGAGGCCCAGCTCATCGATCGCACGGGCCCCCTGGAGTTTGTCGCGGCCCCGGCCGACCGCCTCCAGTGTCTTGGTCAGTACGGCCTGGAACGCCCCGAACTTGGCGTCCACATAGGCGTCGGCGCGCTGCCGCAGGGTCTCCGGGTCCGCGCTGCGCTCCGGGGGCTGGGTGCCGTCCTCGTCCGGGAAGGCCTGCCCCTCCGAGGCCGGGTCGCGGCCGAGCAGCTTCTCGCGCCCGCGGTCGACGGACCCGATGGTCTTGGTCAGCACGACCTCGAAGTTGGCGAGCTTGCTGTCGACGTAGTCGTCGGCCTCGGCGCGGATCTCCTCCGCCTCCCGGCGGGCCTCCGCGAGGATCCGGTCCGCCTCGTCCTGGGACTGCCGGGCGACCTCGGTGTCCGAGATCAGCGATCCGCGCTGGGCGTGCGCGGTCTCGATGATCCGCTCCGCCTCCGCCCGCGCCTGCTCGACCATCTGCTCCCGCCCGCCCAGCAGCTCCTGCGCCTGCGCGAGGGAACCCGGGAGCGCCGCCCGCACCTCCTCCAGCATGGCAAGCAGCTCGGCGCGGTTGACCACGCACGAGGCCGACATGGGCATGGACCGGGCACCGCCGACGGTCGCGACGATGTCGTCGAGCTTCTTCTGCACGTCCACCTTGGACTCGCCACTCTCTGAAGGGGTTGGAACGACGGAACGGGACGACTGTACGTCCACGGCCCCTTTCCCCGACACCAACTGACGCCCCATCAGCCGGGCATCGGGCCGGTGCGCCCGGCGGGCGTCAGCCCTTGTTCCGCAGGCGCTCGGTCAGCGCCTCCAGGACGAACGACGGCACCAGATGCGAGACATCACCGCCCCAGGCGGCGACCTCCTTGACGAGGCTGGAGGAGAGGAAGCTGTAGGTGGGGTTGGTGGGGACGAACAGCGTCTCCACCCCCGACAGGCCGTTGTTCATCTGGGCCATCTGCAGCTCGTAGTCGAAGTCGCTGACGGCGCGCAGCCCCTTGACGATCGCGGGGATGTCGCGCTGCTTGCAGAAGTCGACGAGCAGGCCGTGGAAGGACTCGACCTCCACATTGCCGTACTCGGCGGTGGCCCGGCGGATCAGGTCGATCCGCTCGTCGACCGTGAACAGCCCCTGCTTGGACTGGTTGATCATCACGGCGACGTGGACGACGTCGTACAGCTTGGAGGCACGGGCGATGATGTCCAGGTGCCCGTTGGTGATGGGGTCGAATGACCCCGGACAGACGGCGCGGCGCAACTCGGGTTCCTCGCTCTCCGATCCGGTCATGACACGCTTACTGACGTCGATTCGGCGGACGTCGAAGCGGCGCGACCGTACCAAAGCGTCCCCTCGCCGTAACGACGGGCCTTGATCGCTGCGAAACCGTCCGGCCAGGGGAACGCGCCGCCTCGGGTACTGCGTTCCACGGTGACGAGTGCGTCGTCGGCAAGCCAGCCCTGACCACGGAGTGTGAGCAGGATCTCGCACAGTTCCGCGTCGGTCACCACATAGGGCGGGTCCAGGAAGACGATGTCGTACGGCTCGCCCGGGGGCGGTGCGGCGGCGGTCTGCTCGGCCTTGCCGGCCCGGACGTCGACGCCCGGGAGGCCGACCGCACGGACGTTGTCCCGGATGGTGCGCACGGCGCGGGCATCGGCCTCGACCAGCAGGACGTGTGCGGCGCCGCGGGAGAGCGCTTCCAGGCCGACCGCGCCGGAGCCGCCGTACAGGTCGAGCACCCGGGCGCCGCCGAGCGGCCCGTCGAGGGATTCCCAGGTGGAGAACATGCCCTCGCGCGCACGGTCGGAGGTCGGGCGGGTGCCGTTTCCCGGGGGTACGGCCAGGCGGCGGCCGCCGGCCGTACCGGCGATCACGCGGGTCATGGGCCCGTCCTTACGTTGCGCGTGGTCGGTGAGGAGGAGCCGGGCGGGCTCCGCTCCTCCACGATATTCCGTCGGCCGGGGCCCGGCGTCCGGCCGGGGCTTCCCGGAGGCACACCCGGTGGTGATCGATCTCACGTGGTGGCGGGCCGTTGGGCCGTGGGCGGGCGGTCCGGGGCCGCGGGCGGCGGTCCTGAGCGGGGGCGGACGGTGAACCGGACGCCGCCGGACGCGTCCCGACAAGGCCGCGGACCCGGCTCACCCCTTGTCCAGATACTGCTCCCGGTCCTCGTCCAGCAGGGCGGACAGGGCGATCCGCAGCTCCGGATATCCGGTCAGCTCGGGGTCGGCGGTGACCAGCGCGGTGGCCTCCTCGCGGGCGGCCGCGATCACCTCCTCGTCCTCGATGACCGCGAGCATCCGCAGCGACGAGCGGACGCCGGACTGTGCCTGGCCCAGGACATCGCCCTCGCGCCGCTGTTCCAGGTCGATACGGGAGAGTTCGAAGCCGTCGAGGGTGGCGGCCACCGCGGCGAGCCGGGCGCGGGCCGGGCTGGCCTCGGGCATCTCGCTGACCAGGAGGCACAGGCCGGGCGCGGCGCCACGGCCGACCCGGCCGCGGAGCTGGTGCAGCTGGGAGACGCCGAAACGGTCGGCGTCCATGATCACCATGGCGGTGGCGTTCGGGACGTTCACCCCGACCTCGATGACGGTCGTCGCCACCAGCACATCCAGCTCACCGGCGGCGAACCGGCGCATCACGTCGTCCTTGTCGTCGGGCGCCATCCGGCCGTGGAGGACCGCCACCCGCAGCCCGGCGAGCGGCCCCTCGGCGAGCTGCCCGGCGATGTCGAGCACCGCGAGCGGGGGCCGCTTCTCCTCCGCGTCCTCCGGTGAACCCGCCTGGTCGGCGGCCCCCTTGGAGCCGGCCCCCTTCTTCGCCCCCTTGGGCGCGTCCTCCTCGTCGCCGATCCGGGGACACACCACATAGCCCTGGTGTCCGGCCGCCACCTCTTCGCGGACCCGCTCCCAGGCGCGAGCGAGGAAGTGCGGCTTGTCCTTGGCGGGCACCACATGGGTGGCGATCGGCGAGCGTCCGGCGGGGAGTTGGTCCAGGACGGAGGTCTCCAGATCGCCGAAGACGGTCATGGCGACCGTGCGCGGAATGGGGGTCGCCGTCATGACCAGGAGGTGCGGCGGTTGCTTGCCCTTGCCGCGCAGCGCGTCCCGCTGCTCGACGCCGAAGCGGTGCTGTTCGTCGACGACGACCAGGCCCAGGTCGTGGAACTGCACCTTGTCCTCGATCAGGGCATGGGTGCCGACGACGATGCCGGCCTCGCCGGTGACCAGATCGAGCAGCGCCTGCCGGCGGGCGGCGGCGCCCATGGACCCGGTCAGCAGCACCACCTTGGTGCCCTGCTCCGCGCCGCCGAGCATCCCGCCCTCGGCCAGCTTCCCCATCATCTCGGTGATCGAGCGGTGGTGCTGCTGGGCAAGGACCTCGGTCGGCGCCAGCATCGCGGCCTGGCCGCCGCTGTCGACCACACCGAGCATGGCGCGCAGCGCGACCATGGTGTTGTGGGTGACGGTGAAGTGGTCGGTCACATAGGCATGGTCCGGGTGCCGGACGCTGATGCACCGGACGGGCTTGCGGCCCACGTACTCGATGGCCCGGATCGCGCGCCCGAAGCCTGCTCCGCCCTCCTCCGGCAGCGCCACGTCGACGTCGTAGGTCCCCTCCCCCACGGCGCTCAGCAGCGCCCGTCCGCCCAGCGAGCGCACCAGCCACGCGAGGTCGTCGGCCAGCGGGCGGTGCGCGGCACGGAACACCGCGGCGGCGCCGGCGGTTCCGTTTCCGGCCTCCAGCAGGCCCCGCAGGACGGCCAGCCGGTCCTTGAGCGGCGCGTTGCGGTAGGCGTCCGGCACCCGGGCCGCCGGGTCGCGGTCCGCGGCCAGCCCCCGGCCCAGCAGATACGGATCGAGCGGCCGGTCCCCGCCGTCGTCGAGGTCCACCGCTACGGCCGCGGCGATGGACCACCGGGGGCGGCCGTCGGGGTCGTTCAGGTCCCGGCGCAGCTCGCGGGTGGTCAGCACCCTCTCCTGGGCCTCGCAGGACCGGACGATCCACAGATGCTCGTCGTCGCACTCGACGGCGCTGCCGTCCGAGAGCACCAGCCGCCACACCTCGCGCTCGCCCTGCGGGAAGACGCCGTCCACCACGGCGAGCTCACCGGTGGGCACCACCACTTCGGTGCCGACGGTCATCTCCCCCATGGGACGGAAGCCGCGCGGTGTCAGCACCAGCGCGTCCAGCGGCTGGGCCTTGCCGGAGCCCACCTCGCCCTGGAGGAGGCGGTGCATGGGGTGTTCGGTCGCCAGGTCGTCGAAGATCTCCCGGCTGACCTTCCGCTGGCCGTCGGTGAGCGTGAAGGGCAGCTTCGCGTCGAAGGCGTCGAGGATGCCGCCGGCGGTCGACGTCCTTGCCACCGCGGGGAGTTGGGTCTCCGCGAGGCGGCGCCGGGCGAGCGCGACCTGCAGGACGAACGCCTCGTCCCACTTCAGCCGGTCCCGCGCGGCGGCGATATCGGCCTTGCTCGCCGGGCGGTGGATCTTGAGCAGCGCCTCGGTGAGCGGGACCAGCTCCCGGCCGTCCCGGAGCGCTCCGGGCAGCGGATCGACGGCGTCGCGCGCGCTGGGCAGCACCGCGTCGACCGCCTTGGAGATCTTCCAGGACGCCATCTGCTGGCAGGCCGGGTAGATCGGCAGGAGCTGGCCGGCGAAGGCGCTCACCGCATCCGCCCCGCCCTCGGCGTCGCCGTCGAGGAGCTCGTAATCGGGGTGGGCGAGCTGGAGTTTGCGCTGGAAGACCGACACCTTGCCGGCGAACATCGCCCGGCGTCCGGGCACCAGATCCTTGTGCGGCTTGTGGATGCCCTTGCCGAAGAAGACCAGCCGGAGGCGGCCGCTGCCGTCGGTGAGCGTCACCTCGAGGCGCTGTCCCCGGCCGCCGTTGAACTTCAGCACCCGGGAGTCGGCGACCTGGGCGACGACCGTGACGTGTTCGTCCAGCGGGAGGTCCGAGAGGCGGGTCAGTTCGCCACGCTCGGCATAGCGGCGCGGATAGTGGTGCAACAGGTCGCCGACCGTATGCAGGTCGAGATGCTCGGCCAGCACCTTTGCGGTGGTGCCACCGAGAATTTTCTTGAGAGGTTCGTCGAGCGCTGCCACGCCTCTATTGCACACCACGCCTGTGACAATCGCGGCCGGCGCAGCCGCCCGGCGCGCTCCCACCGGCCCCGCACGCTCGCGCGGGCCCCGACGCCCGCCCCGGCCGCACCGCGCGCTCGCCCCGGCCCGCCCGGCGCGCTCACTCCACGCCGATGAGCAACGGCGTGGCGTGCTGGCCCCCGTCGTAGACGACCGTGTCCACGGCGAGATGACGCTCGCGGACGTACTCCTCCAGCCGCCCGGCGAGCCCGTCGGGCGCCTTGGCGCCGAGGACCAGGGTCACCATCTCCCCGCCCGCCGACAGCATCCGGTCGAGCACCGTCATCGCGGTGCCGGTGAGGTCGGAGCCGATCACCGCGACATCGCCGTCGATCAGGCCGAGGACGTCCCCGGCCTGGCAGACGCCGGCCATCGTCCACGACTGCCGCTCGGCGAGGGCCAGCTCGGCGTAGCGGGTGGCGCCCGCGGCCGCGGTCATCGCGACCACGTCCTCGTCGAAGCTGCGGCCCGGTGCGTGCACGGCCAGCGCCGCGAGTCCCTGGACGGCGGAGCGGGTGGGGATGAGCGCGACCCGTACGCCGTCGGCGCGGGCCTCCTCGGCGGCGGCCGCCGCGGTGTGCCGCAGCTCGGCGTCGTTCGCCAGCAGCATCACCTCACGGGCGTGCGCCTGCCGGATCGCCTGCACCAGTTCGCCGCTGGCGGGCGGCTCCCCGGGGCGTACCGGGACGGGGGTCGCGCCGGCCTGGGCGCACAGTCCGGCGAGCCCGGCACCCGGCACCACCGCGACCACGGCCCGCGCCGTCATCTCCGGTTCCTTGGTGCGGGCGCCGCCGAAGTGCGTGATCCGGATCCGGTACGGGCGGCCCGCCTCGATGCCGGCCTCCACGGCGGCGCCCGCGTCGTCGACATGGACGTGGACGTTCCACAGGCCGTCCCCGCCGACCACCACCAGGGAGTCGCCGAGCCCGTCGAGCCGGGCCCGCAGCCCCGCCACGGCGTCGTCGTCGGCCTCCAGCAGATAGATCACCTCGAAGGCGGGCCCGGCCGGGTCCCCCCGGCCGTCCGCCACCGCCACCCGGCCCGCGACCTCGCAGCCGGCCGGCTCGGGGAGCGGCGCGTCGGCGCGTACCGCGACCGGCACCGCCGAGACCTCTCCGGACAGCGCATCGGCGAGCGCGCCCAGCAGCGCGACCAGTCCGCAGCCGCCGGCGTCCACGACACCTGCCCTGCCCAGCACCGCGAGCTGCCCGGGGGTCTGCTGCAGGGCGCTGCGGGCGCCGTCGTGGGCGGCGCGGGCGACCCCGGCGGCCCCGGCATCGTCGCCCGTGGCGCGCTCCGCGGCATCGGCGGCGGCGGTCGCCACCGTCAGGACGGTGCCCTCCACCGGGTGGGCGACGGCCTCGTAGGTCGATGCGGCGGCCCGGCGCAGCGCCCGCCGCAGGGCGTCGGCGGAGCCGTCGGTGGCGGCCAGCACCTCGGTCATCCCGCGCAGCAGCTGCGCCACGATCGTGCCGGAGTTGCCGCGCGCCCCGATGAGGGCGCCGTGTGCCATGGCGCCGATGGCATCGGCGAGACGGGGGGCGGTGCCGGCCGAGGCGTGCCCGTCGAAGGCGGCCTCGACCGCGCGGGCCGCCGATTCGAGGGTCAGATAGAGGTTGGTGCCGGTGTCGCCGTCGGCCACCGGGTAGACGTTGATCGCGTCGATCCGCTCGCGTTCCCGTCCCAGCGCCTCCAGTGCCAGTCCGCACCAGGAGCGGACCGCGGCGGCGTCGAGCGGGTACGGCACGTCGTCCTCCTGAGTCGCGGGATGCCACCGCACAGTAGCCGCGCTGCGGGGGCGGGGCCGGGGCGGGGGCCGGTGGGTGCGTGGTAGTTTCGCTCTACGGGAGCGGCCGTTGTATGCTGCTCCGGTTGCCCGATGCGAATCGGGCCATTCCTCTCCTGACGGCGTCGTTCGGGCAATGCACTCGGCTCGTCGGGATTTCACCGTAAGTGCATCTGAAGTCTTTGGAGTGACCCGTGGCTGCCAACTGCGACGTCTGCGGCAAGGGGCCGGGCTTCGGCAAGAGTGTCTCGCACTCGCATCGCCGTACCAACCGTCGTTGGAACCCCAACATCCAGACGGTGCGTGCAGTGATCGGGCGCACGCCGAAGCGGCTGAACGCTTGCACCTCGTGCATCAAGGCCGGCAAGGTCTCGCGCTGACGTCTTAGCCGTAGCGCAGCCCAGCCGGTTGCTTGGAAAGCCGGTCCACCTTCGTGGTGGACCGGCTTCTTCCTTTTCCGGGACAGGACACCGCGGCACCGCGCCCGGCCGCGGTGCACCCCCTCAGTGCGCGTCGCGCCGGCGCCAGCCGTGGTCCACGGGGCCGATGCCCGCGCCCAGCCGGAAGCCGGCCGCGAGGGCGCCGGTGACATAGTCCTTCGCGGCCGCGGTGGCCTGCGGGACCGTATCCCCCTTGGCGAGCTGCGCGGCGAGCGCGCTGGCGAGGGTGCAGCCGGTGCCGTGGGTGTGCCGGTTGTCGTGCCGCGGGGCGCGCAGCCAGTGCTCCTCGGTGCCGTCGGTGAGCAGGTCGACGGCGCTCTCGCCACGGCCGGCGGCGAGATGGCCGCCCTTGATGAGCGCCCAGCGCGGACCGAAGTCCAGGATCGCGGCGGCCGCCCGGCGCATATCGGCCTCCTCCTCGACGCGGATACCGGTCAGCTGGGCGACCTCGTCCAGGTTGGGGGTGGCGACGGTCGCCGTCGGCAGCAGCGCCGTGCGGACCGCGTCCAGGGCGGTGGCGGCGAGCAGTGCGTCGCCGTGCTTGGAGACCCCCACCGGGTCGATGACGACGGGGGCCCGCAGTCCGGCGAGCAGTTCGGCGACGGTCTCGACGAGTTCGGCCGAGGAGAGCATCCCGGTCTTCACCGCCTGGACGCCGATGTCGTCGACGACGCTGCGGAACTGGGCCCGCACGGCCTCGGCCGGCAGCTCCCACGCGCCCTGTACGCCCAGGGAGTTCTGGGCGGTGACGGCGGTGACCACGCTCATGCCGTGGGTGCCGAGCGCCAGCATCGTCTTGAGATCGGCCTGGATGCCCGCGCCGCCGCCGGAGTCGGACCCGGCGACGGTCAGGACGCGTGGAGGTATGTGCATACCGCCGAATCTACTCGGCGGCGCCCCGTGGTTCTGCGGGCGCCCGTGGTGGCACTGCCCGTGGCGTCGCCGCCCGTGGCCGTACGCGGCCTACTCGGCATCCCCGTTGTCGCCGAAGTGGTCCCAGCCGGCCTTCACCCAGGGGGCGCCGTCCACCGTCACCTGGGGCAGTGCGGAGGGGTGGAGCACTTCGCCGATGACCTTCCACCGGGCGGGCAGCTTCACGTCGGGCGGGAAGGTGGCGACGATCGCGTGGTCCTCGCCGCCGTTGAGCACCCACTGCATCGGGTCCACGCCGACGGCCGTGCCGATGTCGGACATCTGCGAGGGGATGTCGATACCGGCGGACCGCAGGTCGATCCGGACCTTGCTGGCCTCGGCGATGTGCCCGAGGTCGGCGACCAGTCCGTCGCTGACGTCCGTCATGGCGGTGGCGCCGAGTCCGGCGGCGGCCGGGCCCGCGTGGTACGGCGGCTCGGGGCGGCGGTGGGCCTCCACGAACGCGCGCGGCGAGCGGAAGCCGCGGGAGAGGACGGCGTGCCCGGCGGCGGACCAGCCGAGCCAGCCGGTCACCGCGACCACATCGCCGGGCTGGGCGCCGGCCCGGGTGACCGGCTCCTGGTTGCGCAAATCGCCGAGCGCGGTGATGGAGACGGTGATGGTGTCGCCGCGCACCACGTCCCCGCCGACGACCGCGGCGCCGGCCACCTGGCACTCGTCACGCAGCCCGTCCATCAGCTCGGTCGGCCAGGTGGCGGGGAGCTCCGCGGGCACCACCAGGCCGAGCAGGATCGCCGTGGGCACCGCGCCCATCGCCGCGATGTCGGCGAGGTTCTGCGCGGCGGCCTTGCGGCCGACGTCGTAGGCGGTGGACCAGTCGCGCCTGAAGTGCCGGCCCTCCAGGAGGATGTCGGTGCTGGCGACCACCCTCCGGTCCGGCGCGGTGACCACCGCGGCGTCGTCACCCGGCCCGATCCGTACGGCCGGAGTGGTGGTGAGCCGGGAGGTGAGCTCCCTGATCAGCCCGAACTCCCCCAGCTCGCCCACGGTGCCCTTCATGCTGTTGCCCTTCCCATGTGTACGGACGGTCCGTACGTGGCTGACGACTGTGCCGTACTTGCCGTGTTCACCGCGCGGGTCTCCCCGCTCCGCTCGGTGACGCGGTACCGTGGCGTCCCTTCTTCCCACATGATCCTCGTAGCCGCCCTGGAGGTTCCGTGGTACAGGCCTACATCCTGATCCAGACCGAGGTCGGCAAGGCCTCGGCGGTAGCTGAGACGATCTCCACGATCCATGGTGTGCTGCAGGCCGAGGATGTGACCGGTCCCTACGACGTCATCGTGCGCGCTCAGGCCGGCACGGTCGATGAGCTGGGCCGCATGGTGGTCGCGAAGGTCCAGCAAGTCGAAGGCATCACGCGCACCCTTACCTGCCCGGTCGTCCATCTCTAGCACCCCCGTATCCTCGGCCGGGTGATCTCTACGCGCCGCCGGTACCTGGCCCTTCCGGTGCTCACCGTGCTCTTCGCCGCGGTGAGCTGTTCCTCTTCCGAGGAGGTGGCCGCGCCCTCCCCCAAGGGTGCGGCGGCGCGGTACTGCAAGGCGTTGCACAAGGAGTTGCCGCCGACCGTGGACGGGCTGAAGCGGGGTACCCCCGAGCCCGTATCCGACTTCACTGCCATATGGGGCGATCCTGCCGTGAAACTGCGCTGCGGGGTGCCGAAGCCCGACGTCCTGACGTACGGGAGTGAACATTACAACCCCGGTGCCGACGCGGCGGAAGTCAACGGGGTCGAATGGCTCTTTGAGAAGCAGGACGACGGTTACCGCTTCACGACGGTGCTGCGCAAGGCCTACGTCGAGGTGACCGTTCCCGGGAAGTACGCCCCCGAGGTCGATGTGCTCACCGATCTCGGGGGCGCCGTGAAGAAGACGGTTCCCACCGGGGTGTAGGGGCCCTGGGACGACTCCCCCGAAAGGGCGGACCGGCCGCCCGGCACGGGCAGCCGGCTCAGCGCAGTCCCGTGGAGCGCTGCAGTGCGGCCTGCAGGAGCCGGTCGATCAGCTCCGGGTAGCTCACACCGCTCTCCTGCCACATCCGCGGGTACATCGAGATGGGCGTGAAGCCGGGAAGCGTGTTGATCTCGTTGATCACGAACTCGCCGTTGTCCTGCAGGAAGAAGTCCGCCCGCACCAGTCCCTCGCAGGACGCCGCCTCGAAGGCCGCGACGGCCAGCTCCTGGACCTTCGCGGTCTGCTCCTCGCTCAGCGGGGCCGGCACGATCCCGTCCGCCGAGTCGATGTACTTGGCCTCGAAGTCGTAGAAGTCGTGCGCGGTGACCGGCGGAATCTCGGCCGGCACGCTGGCCCGCGGGCCGTCCTCGAACTCCAGCACCCCGCACTCGATCTCGCGGCCGCGCAGCAGCGACTCCACGAGGATCTTGGGGTCGTGCCGGCGGGCCTCCTCGATCGCCTCGTCCAGGCCGCCGAGGTCGTCGACCTTGGTGATGCCCATGGACGAGCCGGCCCGGGCGGGCTTCACGAAGAGCGGCCAGCCGTGCTCGCCGGCGAAGTCCACGATCTTCCTGCGGGCGGCCGCAGGATCCTTTTCCCACTCGCGGGGGCGGATGACCTCGTACGGGCCGACCGGCAGCCCGAAGGAGGTGAACACCCGCTTCATGTAGTCCTTGTCCTGGCCGACGGCGGAGGCGAGCACGCCCGAGCCGACGTAGGGCACGCCGGAGAGCTCCAGCAGGCCCTGCAGGGTGCCGTCCTCGCCGTAGGGGCCGTGCAGCACGGGGAAGACGACGTCGACCTCGCCCAGCGCCTTGGGGACCGAGCCCGGCTCGCTGTAGACGACCTCACGGTTGGTGGGGTCGACGGGGAGCACCACGGCGCCCTCGGTGGACTCGGCGAGCGCGGCCACCGAGGGCAGCTGCCGGTCCGCGATGGCCATCCGCTCGGGGTCGTCGGCGGTCAGCGCCCAGCGGCCGTCGGTGGTGATGCCGATGGGCAGCACGTCGTACTTCTCACGGTCGATGGCGCGCAGCACGGCGCCGGCCGTGAGCACGGAGATCGCGTGCTCGGAGCTGCGGCCGCCGAACACGACGGCGACGCGGGGCTTGTGTGGGGAGGTCTCGCTGCTCATATCGGGTTGAGGGTACCTGCTGACCGGCGCGGAGTCAGTGCTGTGGCGGCCGTTGGTGGCGTCGCGCCGACCTCCGCCACTGGGGCCGGGGGCCGGGCACCCGGACGGAACGGGACCGGAGCGGACGTTTCGGCTCCGGTTTCAGTGCCGTTCGGACTTGGCGCTGCGCGACATCAGCTCCTTGAGGGCGACCATCGGCGGCTTGCCCTCGTGGACGATCTCCACGACCGTCTCGGTGAGCGGCATGTCGACACCGTGCCTGCGGGCCAGATCCCGTACGGATTCGCAGGACTTGACGCCCTCGGCGGTCTGTTTGGTGACCGCGATGGTCTCCTCGAGCGTCATCCCGCGGCCGAGGTTGGTGCCGAAGGTGTTGTTGCGCGACAGCGGCGAGGAGCAGGTGGCGACGAGGTCGCCCATGCCGGCCAGCCCGGCGAAGGTGTGCGCGTCGGCGCCCATCGCCAGGCCGAGCCGGGTGGTCTCGGCCAGACCGCGGGTGATCAGGGACGCCTTGGCGTTGTCGCCCAGGCCCATGCCGGTGGCGATGCCGACGGCGAGTGCGATGACGTTCTTGACCGCGCCGCCCAGTTCACAGCCCACCACGTCGGTGTTGGTGTACGGGCGGAAGTACGAGGTGTGGCAGGCGGTCTGGAAGCGCCGGGCGACCGCCTCGTCGGCGCAGGCCACCACGGCGGCGGCGGGCTGCCGGGCGGCGATCTCCTTGGCGAGGTTGGGCCCGGTCAGCACGGCGACGCGCTCCGCGGGGACCTTGGCCACCTCCTCGATGACCTCGCTCATGCGCTTGGCCGTGCCCAGTTCGACGCCCTTCATCAGGGAGACCAGGACCGTCCCGTCGGGCAGCAGCGGCGCCCATTCGGCGAGATTGCCGCGCAGCGTCTGGGCGGGCACCGCCAGCACCGCGAACTCCGCGCCGCGCGCCGCCTGTGCCGGGTCGGTGGTGGCCCGTACGGACGCGGGCAGCTCGACCCCCGGCAGGTAGTCGGGGTTGGTACGGCCGTTGTTGACGGCGTCGACCAGGGCCGTACGGCGTCCCCACAGGGTCACCTCGCATCCCGCGTCGGCGAGCACCATCGCGAAGGCGGTACCCCAGGACCCCGTGCCGTAGACGGCGCAGCGCGTCACTTGCTTTCATCCTCCTGTGCCTGCTGGGTGCTTCGGGCCTGCTGCGGGCCGACGGCCGGTTCCGGGGCGGCGGCCCGCTCGGCGGGAGCCCGGTCCGCAGCGGCGCCCTGAACCGCCTTGGCGGCTTCCCGGGCGGCGCGGCGCTCCCGGGCGATCGCCTTGCGCCAGTCGTACGGTTCGGCCGGCGCGGGCTCGCCGCGCACGACGGCCAGCTGCTCGGTGATCGCGGCCATGATGACCTCGGTGGCGGCCCGCAGCACCTCGGCGGTCGGCTCCTGGTCGTAGAACGCGCTCAGGTCGACCGGTGGCCCGGCCTGCACCCGCAGCGTCTTGCGCGGCAGGAGGCGGAGCTTCTTCTCCTTGGCGTACGGCGGCATCGCGTCGTTGGCGCCCCACTGCGCGACGGGAATGACCGGCGCCTTGGTCAGCAATGCCACCCGGGCGGCACCGGTCTTGCCCTGCATGGGCCACAGCTCGGGGTCGCGGGTGAGGGTGCCCTCGGGGTAGAAGGCGACGCATTCACCCTTCTCGATGGCGCTGACGGCGGCGCGGAAGGCGGTGGCGGCGTCGGTGGTTTCCCGGTAGACGGGGATCTGCCCGGTGCCGCGCATCATCAGGCCGACAAAGCCGCTCTTGAAGAGTCCGGCCTTGGCGAGGAATCGGGGGACCCGCCCGGTGTTGTACTGATAGTGCGCATAGGAGAGCGGATCAAGATACGAGTTGTGGTTGACCGCGGTGATAAATCCGCCGTCGGCCGGAATGTGCTCCATTCCCTGCCAGTCCCGCTTGAACAGAACCAAGAGCGGCGGTTTGCAGATGACCGCGGCCAAGCGGTACCAGAAGCCGATTCTGCGGCGGGACACTGGGACACCCTCCTTGTGGGACCTGCAAAGCTGCTGCGGGCCGGCAGCCGCACAAGTGTCGCCCCAGGTACCCGCTATGTCGAGGACACCGTAACCCCGACGCTCCCGGAGAGCGGCGGCAGCAGGTGACAATGGCGCCGATGCGAAGAGACGGAGCGGATGTGGGCTGGAGCCTGGTGGTACCGCTGAAACCGCTGCTGCAGGCCAAGAGCAGGCTCTCCCGGGCCGCTGGGGAGGAGTTTCGGCCACGTCTGGCCCTCGCGTTCGCCCTGGACACCGTGACAGCCGCGCTGGCCTGCAAGGACGTCCGGGATGTGGCGGTTGTCACGGACGACCGGGTGGCCGGTGAGCGACTGGCGGCGCTGGGCGCGCGCATCGTGCCCGACACACCGGCCGGCGGGCTCAACGCGGCGCTGGCCCATGGCGCGGGCGCGGTCCGGGCGCGTCGCCCGGGCGCGGCGGTCGCCGCGCTGAACGCCGATCTTCCGGCGCTGCGCCCCGCCGAGCTGGAACAGGTGCTCCATTCCGCTTCGCTATTTCCCCGTGCATTTCTCGCGGATGCGGCGGATATCGGGACAACACTTCTGACCGCGACTTCCGGAGTGGAATTGGAACCGGCATTCGGAGGTGCGTCCCGGGCCCGTCACCTGGCATCCGGGGCCCGGGAGATCATCACGTCCACGGTGCCCTCGGTACGCCGGGACGTGGACACCGGCGAGGATCTGCTGGCCGCGCTGGCACTGGGCGTGGGCCCGCACACGGCGCTCCAGGCGCCGCATCTGGCGGGCGTGGCGGGCCGGTCCGCCACGGTCACCGAGGCGCCGGACGGCTCCTCGCGGCTGCTGCCGCCGCAGGTCAAAGCGTCCGGAGCGTGATCGCTCAACGCGTCCGGAGACGAGCGGTCAAGGCCCCCGGAGCGGGACCGGTCAGAGCGTCTGGAGCGTGATCAGGGCGATATGCCGGTCGTCCCCTTCGCCGGTGACGTCGATACGGACCCGCTGACCGGGCCGCAGCAGCAACAGACCGCCGGCGTCGAAGGCCGCCGCGTCGAAGGGCAGCGGGGTGCCGTCGTCCAGCAGCACGCTGCCGGAGCGGGTCTGGGAGTCGTACGTATACGCGGTGGCCTGCATGGGAGAGAGCCTAGACGAGCGGCCCCGGCCCCCTCCTGGCGCCCGTGGACCAGGAGAACCAGGGAGAGACCGGGGAGGTGGCCGGCCCCCGAAGGGCCCCGAACGCACCGCGGGCCGGGCTCCCCGAAGGGAGACCGGCCCGACGCGTGGCGTCGCCGCTGCTGCATTACCGCTTGCGCGCGGTGGTCTTCTTGGCGGTGGTCTTGCGTGCGGTGGCCTTCTTCGCGGGGGCCTTCTTCGCCGTCGCCTTCTTGGCGGGGGCGGTCTTCTTCGCGGTGGCCTTCTTCGCGGTGGTCTTCTTGGCCGGGGCCGCCTTCTTGGCGGTGGCCTTCGTGGCGGCCTTCTTCGCCGTCGTCTTCTTCGCCGTGGTCTTCTTCGCCGCGGTGGTCTTCTTCGCCGTCGTCTTCTTCGCCGTCGCCTTCTTCGCGGCGGTCTTCTTGGCGGTGGCCTTCTTGGCGGCGGCCTTCTTGATGGCCGTACCACCGGTGAGGCTGCCCTTGGGGGCCTTCTTGACCGAGACCTCTCCGCCCTTGGGGAGCTTCTTCGAGCCGCTGACCAGGTCCTTGAAGCCCTGACCGGCGCGGAAGCGCGGCACGGAGGTCTTCTTGACCCGCACGCGCTCACCCGTCTGCGGGTTGCGGGCGTAGCGGGCGGGGCGGTCGACCTTCTCGAACGAGCCGAATCCGGTGACCGAAACGCGGTCGCCGGAGACAACTGAACGGACGATTGCGTCCAGTACGGCGTCCACCGCGTCCGCGGCGTTCTGGCGGCCGCCGAGCTTGTCGGCAATGGCTTCTACGAGCTGCGCCTTGTTCACGTCTTCCCCTTCGGAGACATTGCTGGAACGAAAGTTTCCAAGCTTTTTCGCACGTTAGGCAGATATATACCGCAAATCAAACACGAAACGGGCTAATCACCCTTGTGCCGCAACGAACTCGACCTTCACGGACTTCCGTCGGCGCGCACATCTTCGGGATAACGACCTTCGTCGAGGTCTTCCATGAACCACTCCAGACGCCTTGCCGCGTCCGCAAGATCGTGTTTAGCCGCGGCCGTGATGACGAGCAGCTTCCGGGTCAGCGCCATCCGTACGCCCTCCGGGACTTGCAGTGTGCGCACTCTTGTATGCGCGTCCTTGAGCCGGTCGGCGACGAGACCGTAGAGCTCGAGTTGGTCGTCGCGTTCCATGCGCTAATTGTGCCATCTGCGGCGAGTTGTCGCTTCACGGGGCCTCAACAGCGGCCTCGACAAGCAGAAGCGCCCCCTGCCAACTGCACAGGGGGCGCATCGTACGCAATATAGCTTTGAGCCATAAAACCCGAGGTCAGACCTCGAGGGTACGCGGCTTGAACGACGGCCTGTTCGCCTCGTACTCCACGATGGCCGGCTCCTCCCGAAGGGTGAGACTGATATCGTCCAGCCCCTCCAGCAGGCGCCAACGGGCGTTCTCGTCCAGCTCGAAGTCGGCGCTGACGCCCTCGGCGCGTACCTGCCTGCCGACCAGGTCAACGGTCACCTCGGCAGCCGGGTCGGCCTCCAGCAGCTGCTGCAGCCGGTCCACGGTCTCCTGCGGCAGGACCACCGTCAGCAGCCCGTTCTTGAGGGAGTTGCCCCGGAAGATGTCCGCGAACCGCGAGGAGATGACGGCCTTGAAGCCGTAGTTCTGCAGCGCCCAGACGGCGTGCTCACGCGAGGAGCCGGTACCGAAGTCGGGGCCGGCCACCAGCACCGTGGCGCCCTGGTACCGCTCCTGGTTGAGGACGAACTGCGGGTCCTTGCGCCAGGCCTCGAACAGCCCGTCCTCGAAGCCGTCGCGGGTGACCTTCTTCAGCCAGTGAGCAGGGATGATCTGGTCGGTGTCGACATTGCTGCGGCGCAGCGGGACGGCCCGGCCGGTGTGGGTGGTGAAGGCTTCCATGGTTCTCAGACTCCCGCGGGCGTGGCGACGGCGACATCGGACAGGTCGGCCGGTGAGGCCAGATGGCCGAGAACCGCCGTTGCGGCGGCAACCTGCGGCGAGACCAGGTGCGTGCGCCCGCCCTTGCCCTGCCGGCCCTCGAAGTTGCGGTTGGAGGTCGAAGCGGAGCGCTCACCGGGCGCCAGCTGGTCGGGGTTCATGCCCAGGCACATCGAGCAGCCCGCGTGCCGCCATTCGGCGCCCGCCGCCGTGAAGACCTTGTCCAGCCCCTCGGCGACGGCCTCCAGCGAGACCCGGACCGAGCCGGGCACGATCAGCATGCGGACGTCGTCGGCGACCTTGCGGCCCTCCAGGATCGCGGCGGCCGAGCGCAGGTCCTCGATACGGCCGTTGGTGCACGAACCTACGAAGACGGTGTCCACCTTGATGTCCCGCAGCGGCTGACCCGCCGTCAACCCCATGTACTCCAGGGCCTTTTCGGCGGCGTAGCGCTCCGAGGCGTCCTCGTACGAAGCCGGGTCGGGGACGCTCGCCGAAAGCGGTGCGCCCTGGCCGGGGTTGGTGCCCCAGGTGACGAACGGGGCCAGCTCGGAGGCGTCGATGCGCACCTCGGCGTCGAAGACCGCGTCGTCGTCGGTGCGCAGCGTCTTCCAGTAGGCGACGGCGGCGTCCCAGTCCTCACCCTGGGGCGAGTGGTCGCGGCCCTGCAGGTAGTCGAAGGTGGTCTGGTCGGGGGCGATCATGCCCGCCCGCGCGCCCGCCTCGATCGACATGTTGCAGATGGTCATCCGGGCTTCCATCGACAGCTTCTCGATGGCCGGGCCGCGGTATTCCAGGACGTAGCCCTGGCCGCCGCCGGTGCCGATCCTGGCGATGATCGCCAGGATGAGGTCCTTGGCGGTCACACCCTCGGGCAGCTCACCGTCGACGGTGATCGCCATGGTCTTGAACGGCGCCAGCGGCAGCGTCTGGGTGGCCAGGACGTGCTCGACCTGGCTGGTGCCGATGCCGAACGCCAGCGCGCCGAAGGCTCCGTGAGTGGAGGTGTGGCTGTCACCGCAGACCACCGTGGTGCCGGGCTGGGTCAGTCCCAACTGCGGTCCCACGACGTGGACAACGCCCTGCTCGACATCGCCCAGCGGGTGCAGCCGGACGCCGAACTCCGCACAGTTCTTGCGCAGCGTCTCCAGCTGGGTGCGCGAGACCGGGTCGGCGATCGGCTTGTCGATGTCGAGGGTGGGGGTGTTGTGGTCTTCGGTGGCGATGGTCAGGTCCGTGCGGCGCACCTGGCGGCCGGCCTTGCGGAGGCCGTCGAACGCCTGCGGGCTGGTGACCTCGTGCAGCAGGTGCAGATCGATGAAGAGAAGGTCGGGCTCGCCTTCCGCGCGCCGGACGACATGGTCGTCCCAGACCTTCTCCGCGAGTGTCCGTCCCATCGCTTTCCCTCCGGCCGGCCGCATCGCCGGCCTTTCTCGTCCGTGCGCGATGCCCGCAGAAATCCCCCTGCCGGGCCTTACGCCGGGCCCTGGTCCAGGGCCACACCTACAGATTGACGACTTCCCCGGAAAATTGAACTTGCGTTTCACAGTGTGAGACGCGAGTATCGTTGCATGGACAACTCTAGCGGCGTCGGCGTTCTCGACAAGGCAGCTCTGGTATTGAGCGCTCTGGAGTCCGGTCCGGCCACCCTCGCCGGGCTGGTCGCGGCGACAGGGCTTGCGCGACCCACGGCCCACCGGCTGGCCGTGGCTCTGGAACACCACCGGATGGTGGCGAGGGACATGCAGGGCCGGTTCATCCTGGGCCCCCGCCTGTCCGAGCTGGCCGCGGCGGCCGGCGAGGACCGCCTGCTGGCCACGGCCGGCCCGGTGCTCACGCATCTGCGCGATGTGACGGGAGAAAGCGCCCAGCTCTACCGTCGGCAGGGCGATATGCGGATCTGCGTGGCGGCGGCGGAACGGCTGTCCGGATTGCGGGACACCGTCCCGGTCGGCTCCACGCTCCCCATGAAGGCGGGCTCGGCCGCCCAGATCCTGATGGCCTGGGAGGAGCCCGAGCGGCTGCACCGCGGTCTGCAGGGCGCACGCTTCACGGCCACCGCCCTCTCCGGCGTCCGGCGCCGCGGCTGGGCCCAGTCGATCGGCGAGCGCGAGCCGGGCGTGGCCTCGGTCTCCGCCCCCGTACGCGGCCCCTCCAACCGCGTGGTGGCCTCCGTATCGGTCTCCGGCCCGATCGAACGGCTCACCCGCCACCCCGGCCGGATGCACGCCCAGGCAGTCATCGACGCGGCGGCCCGCCTCTCCGAGGGCCTGCGGCGCAACGGCTGAGCACCCCGAGACGGGGCGGGCCGGGGCGGGGCCGCTGTCGGCCGCGATCACGGCACCGAGAAAGCCACCCACGGGCTGGGACCCCGCGACCGGACGGGCCGGGCCAGGCGCCGCTGTCGACCGCGGCCACGACACCGGAAAGGGGTGGCCCCGCGCGGACTGTCCGCGCGGGGCCACCCCGGACGCTCAGACCACCATCCGGTCCGCGGCCCGCTCCCCGCGGCGGCCGACCGGCACCGTCCCCGGGGGACGACTCGCTCGACCACCACCGGCTGGGCGCGGCCGTCCGGGCACTGCCCTGCGGCCCGGCCCCGCGCACCTGCTGCCGTACGCACGCCAGGCGGAACACCTCGCCGTCGCGGACCTGGACCTGCTCGAGGAGTTCGAGACGCCGGAGGAGCAGGTGGAGGCGGCGGTGGCGCTGACCGTGCTCTACGAGCCGGTGCTGCTGAGCCTGCGCCGGCCGGCCGAGTCGGAGGAGTCCAACCGGCGCTTCGGCAGCGGCAGTTGACACGAAGAAGCCCCCCGCATGATGCGAGGGGCTTCTTCTTGTGGTACCCCCGACCGGATTCGAACCGGCGCTACCGCCTTGAGAGGGCGGCGTGCTAGGCCGCTACACAACGGGGGCAAGTTTTCCTGCAGTTGAGTGTCCCGAGGACACACCGCGCTGGGCTACCAGGACTCGAACCTAGACTAAATGAACCAGAATCACTCGTGCTGCCAATTACACCATAGCCCATGGTGGTTTAGACCAGTACCCCCGACCGGATTCGAACCGGCGCTACCGCCTTGAGAGGGCGGCGTGCTAGGCCGCTACACAACGGGGGCCCTAGCGATCCTGCATGAACGACAGTGGGTGCGACCCGGACTGTCCCCCTGGGAAGGATCTGTACCCCCGACCGGATTCGAACCGGCGCTACCGCCTTGAGAGGGCGGCGTGCTAGGCCGCTACACAACGGGGGCCTTGCAGATGAGCTCTGCGAGCTGGCCTACCAGGACTCGAACCTAGACTAACTGAACCAGAATCAGTCGTGCTGCCAATTACACCATAGGCCATCAAAGCGCAACCCCCCGTGGGGGGCTTGATTTGATCTGCGCTTTCCGGCCGGGCCTTTCGGCCCTCTCGGGCGGCGCAGGAAGAACATTACCTGATCGTGGACGGCGCACCAAAACCGATAGTTCCGCGCAACAGCTCGGGGAGCTCCGCCAGACTCACGATCCGCCGCACCCCCGGAGGCGGCTCCTCCCCCGCCTCCTCCCCAGTGCCCGCACGGTCCAGCCATACGGCGCTCAGCCCGGCGTCCCGGGCACCGAGCGCGTCGATGTCGAGCTTGTCGCCCACGTAGACCACGTCGCCGGGCGTTAGGCCAAGCGCCTTACAGGCGCCGAGGAATGCCTCAGCGGCCGGCTTGGCGCACCCCAGCTCATCGGCGCAGAGCACCGCCTCGAAGGATTCACGGATCCCGAGGACGGCCAGCTTGCGCTCCTGGTTGGCAGTGGCGGCGTTGGACAGCACCGCCTGCCGTACCAGCGGCGCCAGCGCCTCCAGTACGGGCGCGGAGTCCGGGAAGAGGACCCAGGACGCCTCGTAGTGGGCGATGTACCGGCCGAACCAGGCGTCGGCCTCGGCGTCGGAGAGGAGCGGGGTGCCCAGAAACGTCCGGGCGCGGGCCCTGCGGTGATCGACAAAGCCCACCTCCCCGGCGAGGAAACGGGCGAACTCGGTCTCCATGACCGTCCGCCAGCGCTCCAGTGCCGCCTCCTCGCCACCGTGGGCGGCGAGGAGCCCTTCGGCCCGGAGGTGGCGCAGCGCACCCGCGCGGTCCGAGCCGGTGTAGTCGAAGAGGGTGTCGTCGAGGTCCCAGAGGACAGCGCGCACGGGCATAGGGGCAATGTACCGAGCGCCGCGGACAGGCGGCGGGCCCGGACGCCGTGCGGCGTCCGGGCCCGTGGGCAGTGCTGCCGGGTCAGCCGGCCAGCTTGGCCAGGGCGGCGTCGATGCGCTGGACGGTGCGCTCCTTGCCCAGGATCTCCAGGGACTCGAAGAGGGGCAGGCCGACCGTGCGGCCGGTGACCGCCACCCGGACGGGGGCCTGTGCCTTGCCGAGCTTGAGGCCGTGCTCCTCGCCGGCGGCCAGGACGGCCTCCTTCAGGGGCTCGGGGCCGGCCGTCCAGTCGGCGTTTTCGAGCTTGGCGCGGGCCGTGGTGAGCAGCGCGACCGGGTCGCCCTTCATCGCCTTCGTCCAGGACGCCTCGTCCTCGACCGGCTCCTTGCGGAACAGGAAGTCGACATTGGCGGTGATGTCGGAGAGGACGGTCAGGCGGGTCTGGGCGTGCGGGGCGATGGCCTGCCAGGCGGCCTCGTCGAAGTCCGCGGGCTCCCAGTTGGCGTGCGGGGCCCGCAGCCAGGGCTCGCAGGCCGTGATGAAGTCCTTCACGTCCAGCCGGCGGATGTGGTCGGCGTTGATCGCCTCGGCCTTCTTGAGGTCGAAGCGGGCCGGGTTGGCGTTGACGTCCGCGATGTCGAACTTCTCGATCAGCTCGGCGACGGAGAAGAGGTCCTGGTCCGCCGAGAAGGACCAGCCGAGCAGCGCAAGGTAGTTGAGCAGGCCCTCGGGGAGGAAGCCGCGCTCGCGGTAGAGGTTGAGGTTCGCCTGCGGGTCGCGCTTGGAGAGCTTCTTGTTGCCCTCGCCCATGACGTACGGGAGGTGGCCGAAGGCCGGGATCTCCTTGGCCACGCCCAGCTCGATCAGCGCCTTGTAGAGGGCGATCTGGCGGGGGGTGGAGGAGAGCAGGTCCTCGCCGCGCAGGACGTGGGTGATCTCCATCAGGGCGTCGTCGACGGGGTTGACGAGGGTGTAGAGGGGCGCGCCGTTGGCGCGGACGATGCCGTAGTCCGGGACGTTCTCCGGGGTGAAGGTCAGCTCGCCGCGCACCAGGTCGGTGAAGGTGATCGGCTCGTCGGGCATCCGGAAGCGGACGATGGAGGCGCGGCCCTCGGCCTCGTACGCGGCCTTCTGCTCGTCGGTGAGCGTGCGGCAGGTGCCGTCGTAACCGGAGGGGCGGCCGGCCTTGCGGGCCGCGTCGCGGCGGTCGTCCAGCTCCTCGGTGGTGCAGTAGCAGTGGTAGGCGTGGCCCGCCGCGAGCAGCTTGCCGGCGATGTCCTGGTAGAGGTCCATGCGCTGCGACTGGCGGTAGGGCGCGTGCGGGCCGCCGACCTCGGGGCCCTCGTCCCAGTCGAAGCCGAGCCAGTGGAAGGAGTCCAGCAGCTGGTTGTAGGACTCTTCGGAGTCGCGGGCCGCGTCGGTGTCCTCGATCCGGAAGACCAGGGTGCCCTTGTTGTGCCGTGCGTAGGCCCAGTTGAACAGGGCGGTACGGATCAGGCCGACATGGGGGTTACCGGTCGGGGAGGGACAGAAACGGACGCGGACGGGGGTGCCGGGGGTCGCGTTAGCCACGCTTGATCACCTTGTTGGTGAGAGTGCCGATGCCTTCGATGGTGACGGCGACCTCGTCGCCGACGTTGAGCGGGCCGACCCCGGCCGGGGTGCCCGTGAGGATGACGTCGCCCGGGAGCAGGGTCATCGCCTCGGTGATGTGGACGATCAGGTCCTCGACCGGACGGACCATGTCGCTGGTGCGGCCGAGCTGGCGCTGTTCGCCGTTGACCGTGCACTGGACGGCGAGGCCCGCGGCGATGTCCTCGGGGGTGAGCCCGGTCTCGACCCAGGGGCCGAGCGGGCAGGAGCTGTCGAAGCCCTTGGCCCTGGCCCACTGCTTCTCACGCTGCTGCACATCGCGTGCGGTGACGTCGTTGGCGCAGGTGTAGCCGAGGATCACGTCCTTGGCGCGCTCGCGGGGCACCTCCCGGCACATGCGGCCGATCACGACGGCGAGCTCCGCCTCGTGGTGCACCTCCTGCGAGAAGGAGGGGTACGCGATGGGGTCGCCGGGGCCGGTCACCGAGGTGGACGGCTTGAAGAAGGTGACCGGCACGTCCGGGACGGCGTTGCCCAGCTCGGCGGCGTGATCGGCGTAGTTGCGGCCGATCGCCACGACCTTGTTGGGCAGGACCGGCGGCAGCAGCCGGACCTTGTCGAGGGGGACCTTCTGGCCCGAGCGCTCGAATTCTGCGAAGGGATGCCCCTTGATGACGTCGAGTTCGTCGCCTTCGAGGACGCCGAAGCCGACGTTGCCGTCGATGGAGAATCTGGCGATGCGCACGGGTTGCCGCTGCCCCTCAATTGATCACTGGCCGGAGTTGACACTCCAGGCTATCGCGGGGCCGCTGCCGATCCGGTGACGCTTTACGCCGGGACGTCCTGCGCGGGCGCGTCCATCAGGACGGTGCGGCGGGGATTGGCGGTCTGGGCCGGGAGGTCGACGGTGTGCTCCGGCGCCTGGAGTGCCTCGGTGCCGAGCTCGCCGGCGTCGTTGAGGTGAGCCAGGGTGGTGCGCCGCGGGTTGGCTATGTTGCGGAACATCGTCGTCGTCTTCACTGCTGCTTGCCTCGCGTCATCAAAAGTCGGGAACGGGCCTGCGGAAAGCTGCCTTGTCACATCCGGCAACTGTGTAAAGCGTCAGGCTATGCACGCTATTCCCTGCGAAGTGCTGGGAAACTCAATGATCTTCCTGTGAGTTTGCTCACGAACTGTGCGACAAATGCCACATTTCCCATGATCAACATCCCCGGGCGAAACGGACAATGGCGGATTGAACTGCACGTTCCGCTCCCGATCACCGCACCTGGGACAGTCGCTACGGGCGAACGACTCGCGGGCAAACGTCCGTTATGAACAGGGGCACGTTCTACAAGTCGTGACGCGCTCCGTACGTTGCGTCACCCACGTCACAGTGCGCGGTTCCGCTCTTGTTGGAGATCCTGCACTGTGCTGGAATTCCACGGACCGCCGCACGTTTCAGCCGGCGCGCAGGGCGCAACGTAGCGCCGCGCGGTGGTGCCGCTCTCTCGGCCAGAGAGAGCAGCCCGCCGGTCACTCACGACCGCCATGGGGGACTCAGCGGTCCCCCATAAGACTCGACACCGTCCCGCCGAGGTGGGACGCCTGGTCCAGAGGTTGCGACGCTAGTGCAGGGACGTTTCAAGAGGGATGGCAGCGCTGCGGCGGACCCGGAGCTGCGCGGCGGGACAGACCGCGCCTCCTCGCCCCAGCGCGCCCAGAGCAGCGGTTCCGCGGGGGGCACTCTGCCCGTCGACGGAGGCGGTCAGGCGCCGGGCAATGACGCCGCGGACAGTGGTAAGGCCAAGGCGCCGAAGGGTGCCGGGGGCCCCGGTTCGCGAATAGCGTTGCGCAACTGGCGCATCAGCACCCGCCTGGTGTCCCTGCTCGCGCTTCCCGTGGTCGCCGCGACCACGCTGGGCGGTATGCGCATCGGCACGTCGATGGAGAACATCGACCAGCTCGACAAGATGCAGCTGCTCACCGAGATGACCCGGCAGGCGACCGAGCTCGCCGACGCGCTGCAGGTCGAGCGGGACAAGTCGGCCGGTCCGCTGGCCGGCAGCGGCAACTCCAAGGACGACGCGAACGTCGTCGCGCCCCGTGAGGCGACCGACCGCGCCAAGCTGTCCTTCAACCAGGCCACCGGCGACATCCAGGGCCAGGACGCCACGATGGCCGGTGTCCGGGCGACCGTCCTGGAGATCGGCCGCCAGCTCAACACCCTCAACGAGATCCGCGCCAACGCCTACAAGGACGACGACAACTCCGCGCGGACCGTCACCAGCTACAACCAGCTGATCAACTCGCTGCTCTCGCTGTCCCAGGACATGGCGCAGGCGACCAGCAACCCGGAGATGATCCGCAGTACCCGTGCGCTGGCGGCGTTCTCGTCGGCCAAGGAGTACGCGTCGATCCAGCGTGCCCTGGTCAGTGCCGGTCTCGCCCACAAGGGCGGCCCCCAGCTGTCCTCCAACGACCGGCTGGCCGGCCGTAACGCCGAGGACAGCGAGAAGGCGGCCCGCGACCGCTTCTCGCAGATCTACACCAACAACGCCGGCGCGCTCACCCGCGGTCTGGACGGCAACAACGACGAGATCAAGGCCGCGGTCGCCTTCGCGCACCGCGCCTTCGCCAGCGGTTCCGGCATCCGCAGCCAGGACTACCGCTACCTCGACTGGTACGACTCCGACACCGTCAAGATCGACGAGATGTCGCGGATCGAGACCACGCTGCTCTCGGAGATGGAGCAGAAGTCCCGCAAGCTGCGCAGCGAGGCCACCCAGTCCGCGATCATCAGCGGTGCGCTGATCCTGCTCGTCCTCGGCGTCTCGCTGGTCGGCGCGTTCGTCGTGGCCCGGTCCATGGTCCGCTCGCTGCGCCGGCTGCAGGACACCGCGCAGAAGGTCGCCCAGGACCGGCTGCCCGAGCTCGTCAAGCAGCTGTCCGAGTCCGACCCGCAGGACGTGGACACCTCCGTCCAGTCGGTCGGTGTGCACAGCCGGGACGAGATCGGCCGGGTGGCCGCGGCCTTCGACGACGTGCACCGCGAGGCGGTCCGCCTCGCCTCCGAGCAGGCGCTGCTGCGGGGCAACGTCAACGCGATGTTCACCAACCTCTCGCGCCGTTCGCAGGGCCTCATCCAGCGTCAGCTCTCGCTGATCTCCGAACTGGAGTCCCGCGAGGCCGACCCGGACCAGCTGTCCTCTCTCTTCAAGCTCGACCACCTCGCGACCCGTATGCGCCGTAACGGCGAGAACCTCCTGGTCCTCGCGGGTGAGGAGCCGGGGCGCCGGTGGACGCGTCCGGTGCCGCTGGTCGACGTCCTGCGTGCCGCCGCCTCCGAGGTGGAGCAGTACGAGCGGATCGAGCTCAACGCCGTTCCGCAGACCGAGGTCGCGGGCCGGGTCGTCAACGACCTCGTGCACCTCCTCGCCGAGCTGCTGGAGAACGCCACCTCGTTCTCCTCCCCGCAGACCAAGGTCAAGGTCACCGGTCACGCGCTGCCCGACGGCCGGGTGCTGGTCGAGATCCACGACACCGGCATCGGCCTGTCCCCCGAGGACCTGTCGGCGATCAACGAGCGGCTGGCCAGCCCGCCGACCGTGGACGTCTCGGTCTCCCGGCGGATGGGTCTGTTCGTGGTCGGCCGGCTGTCGCTGCGGCACGGCATCCGTATCCAGCTGCGCCCCTCCGACTCCGGCGGCACCACCGCGCTGGTCATGCTGCCGGTCGATCTCGCCCAGGGCGGCAAGAAGCCGGCGCCGAGCAACGCCAAGGCCGGCGGCGACCACGGCGGCGGGCAGTCCAGCCGGCTCGCCGGGCTGCAGCCGCGCGGACAGGTCGGCTCGGGTCCGACGGCCGGCGGGCGCCCCGCGCTGCCCGGCCGCGGCGGGCCCGGTGGCGGCCCCGGCGGCGGTGCGCCGAACGCCTTCGGTGCCCCGGCACCGGCCGGCCGTACGGCGCCTCCCGGCGCGGGCTCGCCCGGCGCCCCGGCGCGCGGCGGCGATGCCCGCCCGGTCGCCGGCCGTCCCGGCGACTCGCGTCCCTCGCTGCCCACCCGCGGCGCGGACAACGGCCCGGCGCCCACCGTGGCACCGCCCACCGGCGCACCGCGCCGTGAGGAGCGTCCGCAGCTGCCGGCCCGGAATCCCGCTGCCGAACTGCCGGGCGGTTCTCCGGCCGGCGGCCAGGGTGGCCAGGGCACTGCGCAGCCGGGCGGTACGAGCTGGGGTGCGCGCCGTGAGCGCGGCGGCTCCGACGACTGGCCGCTGACGCCCCGCGAGGCGCAGGACCGGCCCCGTGGGCACGAGGAGCCGGAGAGCACCGGCAGCTTCGAGCGGCCCGCGCCGAGCGGCGGCCCCGGTGACACCGCGGCGTTCGCCCGTCCCGACTTCAACGGGCCGCCGCCCGCCGCGGACGGCTCCCAGGGCGGACGCGGCCGGCCCGGCGCGCGTCCGGCGGGCCGGGGCGCGGGCAATGAGCCCGAGGGCACCGGGCAGTTCGCCGTGCCGGAGACCGGGACGGGCCGGCCCGACACGGGTCAGCGCGAGACGGGCCGGTACGAGACGGAGCAGTACGACGCCGGGCGGTACGACACCGGCCAGTACGAGACGGGCCAGTTCCCGCAGTCCGGCAGTGACACCGGGCAGTACGAGCAGCCCGGCAGCAGCACCGGCCAGTACGAGCAGCCCGACAGCAGCACCGGCCAGTACCAGCGGCCCGACAGCGACACCGGCCAGTACGAGCAGCCCGGCAGCAGCACCGGCCAGTACCGGCGGCCGGACGCCGACCGCGGTGGGTACGCCGACGAGTCGCAGGGCACCGGGCAGTTCCCGGCGCCGCAGCCGCAGGAGGGCGGTGCGCCGTCCGCCGATGTGCTCGGCAACGCGGACGCCGGTCCCGGCGACGGCCGTACGCCGATCTTCGACACCATCGAGTCCAACTGGTTCAACACCCCGCGGCCACCGCTGCCGGGGTGCCGCCCCAGGGTGACGCCGAGCCCGAGGCCTCGCGGCTGCCGCGCCGCGGATCCGCCCAGGACGGCGAGGTACGCGGTGGCGCCCGCGGCGAGGCACCGGTCAACGGCGCCCGCAACGCGGCGCCCGCCGAGGCCTCGCAGTGGCGCAGCTCGCCGAACGACGAGACCTGGCGGCAGGCGGAGCAGATCCGCCAGCCCGCCGCGGGCGGTATCACCACCTCGGGGCTGCCCCGCCGGGTGCCGCGCGCGAACCTCGTCGCGGGCACCGCGCAACAGCAGCCCACCCAGAGCGGTCCGCAGGTCTCGCGTGCGCCCGGCGATGTGCGGGGGCGCCTGACCAATCTCCGTCGGGGTATCCAGCAAGGCCGGCAGGCCGGGACGTCGTCCACCGGCAATCACGGCATTGTCGATCCCACACACCAGCAGGAGCGTTAGTTGAGTCCGATGAGCCAGGCGGCGCAGAACCTGAACTGGTTGATCACCAACTTCGTGGACAACACCCCCGGGGTGTCGCACACGGTGGTGGTCTCCGCGGACGGACTGCTGCTCGCGATGTCCGAAGGCTTCCCCCGCGACCGTGCCGATCAGTTGGCGGCGGTGGCCTCCGGCCTGACCTCGCTGACCTCCGGCGCGTCCCGCATCTTCGAGGGCGGGACGGTGAACCAGACCGTTGTGGAGATGGAGCGGGGGTTCCTCTTCATCATGTCCGTCTCCGACGGATCGTCGCTGGCCGTTCTGGCGCACCCCGAGTGCGACATCGGCCTGGTCGGCTACGAAATGGCGCTGCTGGTCGATCGCGCAGGCACGGTCCTGACGCCCGATCTGCGCGCCGAATTGCAGGGCAGCCTGCTGCACTGAAGCGGCGCCCGCAGCGCCGCACCGTTCAGCACCCAACCACCCGTGTGCCGCACCCCCCACCGGCCCAACCCGACGACACGTCAGTTGTCCCGCCCGGAGGACCCATGACCCCGCCACCTGCCACTTCCGGCCCGTACGGCGCCTACAGCCAAGCGCCGTACGGGAGCGAAGGTGACCAGCCGCTGGTGCGCCCGTACGCCATGACCGGAGGCCGGACCAGGCCGCGTTACCAGCTCGCCATAGAGGCGCTGGTCAGCACGACCGCCGACCCCTCTCAGCTGCCCGGGCTGCTGCCCGAGCACCAGCGGATCTGCCACCTGTGCCGTGAGGTGAAGTCGGTCGCCGAGGTCTCCGCGCTGCTCCACATCCCGCTGGGTGTGGCGCGGATTCTGGTCGCGGACCTGGCAGAGGCCGGCATGGTGGCGATCCACCAGCCCGGCGGCAGCGGTGAGGCCGGCGGTACGCCGGACGTGACCTTGCTCGAGAGGGTGCTCAGTGGACTTCGCAAGCTCTGACAGCAGCTCCGACGGGAACGGGACCCGCGCCACCACGTCCGCCAAGATCGTGGTGGCGGGCGGCTTCGGCGTGGGCAAGACCACGTTCGTCGGGGCCGTCTCAGAGATCAATCCGCTGCGCACGGAGGCCGTGATGACCTCCGCCTCGGCGGGGATCGACGACCTCAGCCACGTCCAGGACAAGACCACGACGACCGTGGCGATGGACTTCGGCCGGATCACCCTGGACCAGGACCTGATCCTGTACCTCTTCGGTACGCCGGGCCAGGACCGCTTCTGGTTCATGTGGGACGACCTGGTCCGCGGTGCCATCGGTGCCGTGGTGCTGGTCGACACCCGCCGGCTGGCCGACTGCTTCGCCGCGGTCGACTACTTCGAGAACAGCGGACTGCCGTTCGTCGTCGCCCTCAACGGTTTCGAGGGGTATCAGCCGCACACGCCCGAAGAGGTGCGTGAGGCGCTGCAGATCAGCCCGGGGACCCCGATCATCATGACCGACGCCCGGCACCGCAGCGAGGCCAAGAGCGCGCTCATCACGCTCGTGGAGCATGCGCTGATGGCCCGGCTGCAGTAGCGCTCGGGCGGCCCGCTCCCGCACCGGGAGCGGGCCGCAGGGCAGTTGTCACCGGCGGGGGCGTTCTCCCCTGCCCGGGCCGGGTTCCCGGCATCCGTGAGTGGATCTGTGTCCTTCGACACGCCATCAAATTTGCTTCATAACGTTTCGACAGTGAATCAGCGGGCTTTCGACACCCCGCGCGCATGCCCGGCTTCGCTGCGCTCACAAATCTCCTGCATTTTGGCGCCGCTCGCCCTTAACGCCCCTTTTATCTCAGGCCCTTTCGGCCCCGCTCCGGCTTTACCCAGTGTTTGGAACGCACCGCCCTGACGTGCTGAAATTCGCTGAAACTCCGGAGTAGGAACGCCCAGAAGAAACGGCACAGCAAATCAGTGCCGGCGCCGAGAGGTTGTTGGTCGAGTGAGGCGAAGCAAGGCGAGCCCCGAGCCGCAGGAACCGCGGCGGGGCAACTTCACCCCGCCACCCAGAGGTGGCCTACCGGCTTCCGACGCGCCCGAAAATCCGGCCGCGAAGCCTCCGGTCAGTGGCGGTAAGTACTCCCCGCGCAACTGGCGCGTGGCGACCCGCCTGAACGCCATTCTGCTGATCCCCGTACTGCTCGCCCTGGTCTTCGGCGGTCTGCGCGTGGACAGCTCGTTCGGCACCTGGCAGGAGGCGCAGGACGCGGAGAACACCGCGAAGCTGGTGCGCGCCGCGCTCTCCTACAGCACCGCCCTGATCGACGAGCGTGACCGCACCGCGGCGCCGCTGCTGAAGGGCAAGAAGGACGACCCCGTCGTCCAGCAGGCGCGGGACACCACCGACGCCGCCGCCGACGCGTTCCACCAGGCCGCCAAGACCATTCCGGACAAGCCGGGCCTCAAGCGCCGTCTCGCCGCGTTCGAGAAGGTCGAGCCCAAGCTCCAGAAGCTGCGTCAGGCCGCCTACACCTCCCGGCTGCACGGTGTGCAGACCGAAGAGGGCTATGTCGAGGTCCAGCACCCGCTGATGGAGTTCGCCAACGAACTCGGCCTGGGCACCGGCAACATCACCTCCTACGGCCGTACGGTCTACGCCATCGCGCTGGCCAAGGCCGCCGAGTCCCTTGAGCGCTCCATCGGCACCCACCTCCTGGTGGACCCGGCGACCCCGCAGGGCGGCAAGGAGCACAAGCTGCAGCTGACCGCCTTCGCGTCGTACCGCTACCTGGAGGGCATCGCCATCGGCGAGTACACCTCCGGCGGCACGCCCGAGGACGTCGAGCGGCTGACCAAGGACGCCGGCGCGCTCAAGCAGGCCGCGCAGCAGAAGATCGCACGGGCGAAGGCGCAGGCGCAGGCCGCCGGCCGCCCGTTCCGCACCCCGCCGTCGATCGACCAGATGGGCACCCTGATCGGCACCGGCGCGGCGCCCGAGACGCTGGGCGCGCGCGGCGTCACCTCGGACAGCTACTTCGCGGCTGCGACCGGCAAGTTCGACATGTACCGGTCCATCGAGAAGGACCTGGCGAACAAGGCCGTGAACGAGGCGGCCCAGATCTCCGAGGACGCCCGGCGGTCCACCTTCGTCGACTCCGGCATCGTGCTGGCCGCGCTGATCATCGCCTTCGTGGTGGCCGGTCTGATGGCCCGCCGGATGAGCCGGAACATGCGCCAGCTGCGGACCGCCGCCTTCGGCATCGCCGAGCAGCGGCTGCCGATGCTGGTCGACCAGCTCTCGCGGACCGACCCGGGCCGGGTCGACACCCGGGTGCAGCCGATCCCGATCGCCACCACCGACGAGATCGGCGAGGTCGCCCGCGCCTTCGACCAGGTGCACCGCGAGGCCGTCCGGCTCGCCGCCGAGCAGGCCCTGCTGCGGGGCAACGTCAACGCGATCTTCACCAACCTTTCCAGCCGCAACCAGGGTCTGATCGAGCGCCAGCTGGAGCTGATCACCGACCTGGAGAACAACGAGGCGGACCCGGACCAGCTGGAGAACCTCTTCCGGCTCGACCACCTCGCCACGCGTATGCGGCGCAACGGCGAAAACCTCCTCATCCTCGCGGGCGAGGAGCCCGGCCGGCGCTGGAACCAGCCGGTGCCGCTGGTCGACGTCCTGCGGGCGGCGACCTCCGAGGTCGAGTCCTACGAGCGAATAGAACTCACCGGCGTCCCCGAGAGCGAGATCCACGGCACCGCCGTGACCGACCTCGTGCACCTGCTGTCCGAGCTGCTGGAGAACGCCACCACGTTCTCCTCGCCGCAGACCAAGGTGCGGGTCGCCGCGACCCGGCTGCCCGACGGCCGGGTGATGATCGAGATCCACGACAAGGGCATCGGGCTCACCCCCGAGGACTTCGCGGACATCAACCACAAGCTGGCCAACCCGCCGAGCGTGGATGCCGCGATCTCCCAGCGCATGGGCCTGTTCGTGGTCGGCCGGCTGGCCGACCGGCACGGGATCCGGGTGCAGCTGCGCCCCTCCGGCGAGCAGGCGGGCACCACGTCCCTGGTCATGCTGCCCGAGGCGATCACCCACGGTGGTGGCGGCGACGAGCAGGCCGCCGACTACGATGCCGACTTCACGGTCTCCCGGATCGTTCCGGAGCACCAGCAGGCGTCGTACGAGCCCCATCAGCGCACCGCCGCCGAGCTGGGCTTCGACGACAGCCGCTACGGCCGTACGGACGGCGCGGATCTGGACATGATGGGCCGCTCGCTGCTCCGCGAGGAGCGCCGGGCAGCCCTGGAGGCCCAGACGGGCGGTGAGCAGGCCGCCGAGTACGAGGGCGGCGAGCGTCCGCTCTTCCGTGACGAGGCGCCGTCCGCCGGTGGCTACCAGGAGTCCCCCGGTGCCTACCAGGACTACCCGTCCCAGGCATATGCGGAAGCCGATCAACCGCTCTACGACGACCGGTCCCAGGGCCACCAGGCGTTCGGCGAGGGGAGCTTCGCCGAGACCACGGGCCAGCAGCCCTTTGTCTCCCGCGAAGCGGGACCGTCGGACGACTGGCCCGAACGCCCTGCCTTCGAGGGCTACTTCGGGGCCGAAGCGGAATCCGACCGGAATACCACTGCCGCTCCCGCTGACGCCCCCGAGCGCGTACCATTCGAGCGTCCGGGCCCCACACCGAGCGACGCCCCGTCGCTGACGGACGCCGGCCTTCCGCGCCGCGGAGGCCGCGACCAGCAGGCACCGCAGGTGCAGCAGCAGCGGAGCGCGCCGGAGACCGGCCAGGATGGCTCCGACTGGCGCAGCTCCAACGACCAGCGCTGGGAGCGGGCGGAGCAGCTGCGCGAGCCGAAGGCGGGCGGAGTCACCTCCTCCGGCCTCCCCCGGCGGGTGCCCAAGGCCAACCTGGTCGAAGGTGCCGCGGAGCAGACGCCGCAGGGCGGCCCCCAGGTCTCCCGCGCCCCGGAGGACGTCCGTGGCAGGCTGAGTAACCTGCGCCGCGGTGTCCAGCAGGGACGCAACGTCGGCACGGACCCCTCCGGGGTCCCCCAGAATGACCAACAGGGCTTCGGCCCCGGCAGCACCTACGATCAGGAGCGTTAGTGTGAGCCCGATGAGCCAGGCGGCGCAGAATCTGAACTGGTTGATCACCAACTTCGTGGACAACACCCCCGGGGTGTCCCACACGGTCGTGGTCTCCGCGGACGGGCTGCTCCTTGCCATGTCCGAGGGTTTCCCTCGTGACAGAGCCGATCAGTTGGCGGCGGTGGCCTCCGGCCTCACCTCGCTGACCTCCGGCGCGTCCCGCATCTTCGAGGGCGGGAGCGTCAACCAGACCGTGGTGGAGATGGAACGCGGCTTCCTCTTCATCATGTCCGTCTCGGACGGATCGTCGCTGGCCGTGCTCGCACACCCCGAGTGCGACATCGGTCTGGTCGGCTACGAGATGGCTCTGCTGGTCGACCGCGCGGGCACGGTACTGACGCCGGATCTGCGTGCCGAACTGCAGGGCAGCCTTCTCAACTAAAGGACAGGCAGTGCGTTTCCCGCCACCGCGCCTTATGGTTCGGTGGCGCGACCGGCGTCAGACAGGCAAGTTGGAGGAGGAGACGTGGCAACGCCCCCGAGCGGATACCCGTATGGTTCCGGACAGCAGTCCGGGCCTGTGGGCGAAACCCATAACAACCGCTTCAACTTCCCGTCTGCGCCGAGCCGCCGGCCGCAGCGGCCCCCGCAGCAGCAGCCCCGGCCGTACGACTCCCAGCCGTACGAGCCCTCGGTGTACGACCAGCCGCAGGCACCGCGCATCCAGCCGGTGCAGCCGCAGCGGCGCGCGCCCGAGCCCTCCCCCACGGGCTCGAACAACCCGCTCGTGCGCCCGTACGCCATGACCGGAGGCCGGACCAGGCCGCGCTACCAGCTCGCCATCGAGGCGCTGGTCAGCACGACCGCCGACCCCGCGAAGATGCAGGGCCAGCTGCCGGAGCACCAGCGCATCTGCCACCTCTGCCGCGAGATCAAGTCAGTAGCCGAGATCTCCGCGCTTCTCTCCATCCCCCTCGGCGTCGCCCGGATCCTCGTCGCCGACCTGGCGGAGGCCGGACTCGTCGCCATCCATCAGCCCGGCGGGGACGAGACCGCCGGCGGACAGCCAGATGTGACACTGCTCGAAAGGGTGCTCAGTGGACTTCGCAAGCTCTAGCGGTGCAGCCCGCTCCACCACCTCCGCGAAAATCGTGGTGGCGGGCGGCTTCGGCGTGGGCAAGACCACGTTCGTCGGGGCCGTCTCAGAGATCAATCCGCTGCGTACCGAAGCCGTGATGACTTCCGCTTCGGCGGGGATCGACGACCTCACGCACGCGCCGGACAAGACGACCACGACCGTGGCGATGGACTTCGGCCGGATCACCCTGGACCAGGACCTGATCCTGTACCTCTTCGGTACGCCGGGCCAGGACCGTTTCTGGTTCATGTGGGACGACCTGGTCCGTGGCGCCATCGGCGCCGTGGTGCTGGTCGACACCCGGCGCCTCGCCGACTGCTTCCCCGCGGTCGACTACTTCGAGAACAGCGGACTGCCGTTCGTCATCGCCCTCAACGGCTTCGACGGCCACCAGCCGTACACGCCGGACGAGGTGCGTGAGGCGCTGCAGATCGGCCCGGACGCGCCGATCATCACCACCGACGCCCGGCACCGCAGCGAGGCCAAGAGCGCGCTCATCACGCTCGTGGAGCACGCGCTGATGGCCCGCCTGCGCTAAGGCCGCGCCAAGCGGTCCACGGGACGCGTGCCCGCACGCGCCGTACGACGAAAGGCCCCCACACCTCTTGGTGCGGGGGCCTTCGTCGTACCCGGCCTCAGGGCCCGTACGCGGCGCCGTACGGGCCCTGAGGCCGGCGGCGGGGCTCACTTGCGCGCGGGGCACTCCTTCCATGCGAAGTGGTACACCGTGTTGATGCTGCCGTCGGTGGAGTCCATGGCCATGTAGCTGGTGGCCTTGGGGTCCGCCGACTTGGCGTCCACCCTCATCTCGGTGTTGATGTTGAAGTAGCGCTCCTCGCCGCAGGGGGCGTACACCAGGGCGTCGACGTCGGTCTCGTCCGAGGTCTGCCAGTTGGAGTCGTAGGGGCCGACGAAGGTGTGGCTCTTACGGGCCGTCTGCTGCTGGCCCTGGAAGTAGTAGCCCGCCTGCTCCAGTCCTCTGGCACCTGGGGCCAGGGACGCGTAGCCCCGGTAGTCGGCCCGGGCGACCGCGTAGGTGAAGCCCTGCGGGACGTGCACGTTCAGCGCGATCTGGCAGTTCTTGCGGGAGTCGGTCGGCTTGCTGCCGGCGCCCGCCTGGGCGAGGTACTCGCTGTACGTGACGGTGAAGGCCGTGTTGTCGGGGGCGATGGCCACGGCGGCGCTGCCGGGTCTGCAGCCCGAGCCGTTGACCGTGGCGACGGTAATGGTGATCTTCCCGCTCGGCGGGTCGTCGCCGAACCGGTTGGCGGTGGTGGGGGATGCCGATCCGGCGAGGAGCAACGATGCCACGGCGGCACCAGCACTCAGCGTGCTGAGCATGGGCTTTCCTTCCGGTCGTCCTAGAGCCCGCGGTGCGGGAACGCCAGGAGTGGGTTGACGAGCGCATGCCAGCACGGGCAGAGCGGCTTGAACAGCTCTGCTCCGCATGGTTGGGGGGAACCTACGCCTTGATCCGGACACCACCTGCCAAACCGGAATACTGCGTCCGGAAAGTGATGAGGCCTCATATCGGTGCGGATGGTGGGGTGTTGGGCGGTATGCCCCTGGCTGGCGCCGGTTCGCCCAGTCGTTGTGGGTGGTGGGCCGGAGGGGACGCCCGGTACCCCGTCCTCGGCGCGGGCGCATCTGGTACGTGGCATAGACCGGCCCGGCGTTCGCTCCAGTCCTGCGGGCGGGGCACCGGGCATCCCCTCCGACCTCCGCGCGTCGGCGACCGTCCCGCCATACCGATCACCGTTACGGCCCCAGATGCTGGTCCCTTGGCAGGGCGCTGGCCGGCGCACCAGTTTCAGCGGCCCAGCAGTCGTCATCCGCGGCCGAGCTCACTCCGGGCGAGGCTTGCCGGAACCGACGCGTGGATCGGTGAGGAACGGTGCCACCGGGCCGCAGTCGGGAATGGGCGTAGGTCGGAGGGGATGTACCGGAGCCCGCCCGCAGGACCGGAGCGAACGCCGGGCAATTCTGTGCCACGTAGCAGATGCGCCCGCGCCGTGGGGGCACCTCCCGGCCGAAGGCTGGGGGAGGGCTGCGGTGCGTCCCCTCCGGCCCCCGCGGCAACCACACAAGCCGCCCGAGGGCGAGCCCCACACAGCCGCACCGAACAACGGCCGGCACAACGACGGCGCCCCAAAGGGGCGCGGGGAACTGCGCGCCCAGCCACAACGCCCCCGCAGACAAACGAGGGACCCCGCACCACGCGGGGCCCCTCGTCGGCAAAATCAGCGAAGCTATCGCTGCCAGCTAGTCGCCCCATGGAAGCCACCCTGCCGCTCCAGACGCCGCCAGCGCGCGGCGGTGGCGTGCGGGCGGGACGGGGCGGCGGCGGCCGGCCGGTGGGCGGCGCGGGCCAGGAGGACAGCGGTCAGGGCGGCGAGTTCTTCCTCGCTGGCCTGGCCCTTCTCCACGCGGATGGAGTCGGTGCGGTGGGCAGTGTTCACGGTGTGGTCTCCGTCGTCGCGGTGGGCGTGGTGCCGAAAGCGGGTGCGGGTGTGGCTACTGGGGCGGGTTGCCGTGCTTACGGGCCGGCAGGTCCGCATGCTTGGTGCGCAGCATCTCCAGGGCCCGGATGAGCGTGTGGCGGGTTTCGGCCGGGTCGATGACGTCGTCGACCAGGCCGCGCTCGGCCGCGTAATACGGGTGCATCAGCTCGGACTTGTACTCCTTGACCATGCGCACCCGCATGGCCTCGGAGTCGTCCGCCTCGGCGATCTGCTTGCGGAAGATGACGTTGGCCGCGCCCTCGGCGCCCATCACCGCGATCTCGTTGGTGGGCCAGGCGTAGGTCAGGTCGGCGCCGATGGACTGCGAGTCCATGACGATGTAGGCGCCGCCGTAGGCCTTGCGCAGCACGAGGGAGATCCGGGGGACGGTGGCGTTGCAGTAGGCGTAGAGCAGCTTGGCGCCGTGCCGGATGATGCCGCCGTGCTCCTGGTCGACGCCGGGCAGGAAGCCGGGGACGTCCAGCAGGGTGACGATGGGGATGTTGAAGGCGTCACACATCTGGACGAAGCGGGCCGACTTCTCGGACGCCTCGATGTCCAGGACACCGGCCAGTGACTGCGGCTGGTTGGCGATGATGCCCACCACACGGCCGTCGAGCCGGGACAGCGCGCAGATGATGTTGGTCGCCCAGCGCTCGTGGACCTCCAGGAACTCGCCGTCGTCGACGATCTCCTCGATGACCTTGCGCATGTCGTAGGGGCGGTTGCCGTCGGCCGGGACCAGGTCCAGCAGTGCGTCACCGGAGCGGTCGGCGGGGTCCTCGCAGGGCACCGACGGCGGGTTCTCCCGGTTGTTGGCCGGCAGCAGCGAGAGGAGGTAGCGGACCTCCTCCAGGCAGGTGGCCTCGTCGTCGTAGGCGAAGTGGCACACGCCGGAGGTCTCGGCGTGCACGTCGGCGCCGCCGAGGCCGTTCTGGGTGATCTCCTCGCCGGTCACCGCGCGCACCACGTCGGGGCCGGTGATGAACATCTGCGAGGTCTCGCGGACCATGAAGACGAAGTCGGTCAGGGCGGGGCTGTAGGCCGCGCCGCCGGCGCAGGGACCGAGCATGACCGAGATCTGCGGGATGACACCGGAGGCCTTGGTGTTGCGCTGGAAGATGCCGCCGTAGCCGGCCAGCGCGGAGACGCCCTCCTGGATACGGGCACCGGCGCCGTCGTTGAGCGACACCAGCGGCGCACCGGCCTGGATGGCCATGTCCATGATCTTGTGGATCTTGGTGGCGTGGGCCTCGCCCAGCGCGCCGCCGAAGATCCGGAAGTCGTGCGCGTAGGTGAACACGGTCCGGCCGTGCACGGTGCCCCAGCCGGTGATCACGCCGTCGGTGTAGGGCTTCTTGGCCTCCAGGCCGAAGCCCGTCGCCCGGTGCCGCCGCAGCGGCTCGACCTCGTTGAACGAACCCTCGTCCAGCAGCAGCTCGATCCGCTCGCGCGCCGTCAGCTTGCCCTTGGCACGCTGTGCTTCGGTCGCCCGCTCGCTGGGTCCTCGCCGGACCTGCTCGCGGATGGCGTGCAGCTCGGCGACGCGCCCGCGGGCGTCGTTGGCGCCGGCGGGCAGATCTTCGACAGTGGTCATGCCTCGACGGTACGTGTGCGAGGCGTCCCGCACCGATGTCGGTTTCGTACAACGTCGCATGCGATTTGGTGGGCAGGCAGTACAGAACCGTGCTGTACGCGCCCCGCGTCCCGGCCTCCGTTCGGGTGGCGACGCCTCCCCGCGTCTGTATGGGGCCCACAAACCGGAGGGTAGCGATGTTGTGGTGACCGGTTGACCGGCGGGGCCCGGTGCCGGTCAGGCGAGCCGCACCGTGCAGGTGTGGGTGGCGCAGCTCGCACCGGGGGTCAGGCGCAGCCGCAGGGCGCGCCCGGTGGCCAGCACCTCGATCGCCGGGTCGTGGGCGAGCACCGTGCGCACCGGCCGTGACCAGGTGATTTCCAGGGTGTCGCCGGTGCGCTCCGGGGCGGCCAGGCACAGCAGCGCGGTCGGCCGCCGCCGTCCGTGCCGCTCGCGCACCAGCACGCTCGCCGGGCCGTTGCTGGTGAGCGGCCCCGCGCGGCCGGCCCGCCAGAAGTTGGCGGCGGTTACGCCGAGCGGGTCGACGGCGACCGCCTGGCGGCCGGCGTCGTTGGCGAGCACGGTGAGCCAGGACCGGTCGGCGGCGCGGGCGGCGAGGGTGCGGGCGGTGGCGCCCGGCATGAGGAGGTAGGCGTAGCGGGCGTCGGCCGGGTCGGTGCCGTGGTCATGCCAGAGGGTGAGGTAGCGGCGGGTGAACGGCTCGGTGGACGAGGTGGTGTTGATGTCGTGCCAGGAGCCGGTGCGGGCCTCGCGCAGCGCTTTGAGGGGCGCGCCGCCGGGGAAGACGTAGCCGCCGTGCCCCGCGAGGTGGGCCCAGTGGGCGCGGCGGAAGGAGGTGGTCACGCCGAGCGTGCCGGGCCGGCGTACGCCGTCGACGGTGAGCACGGCGGTGCCCCGCTCGCCCAGGCAGCGGTTGTCGACGATCGTCTCGGCCGGCACCCCGTCGCGGGAGGTGATGCCGGCGCCCAGGCAGACCAGGCAGTCCGCGAGCGCGAACCAGGATTTCCTGGCGGTGAGGGTGGAGGCCAGACCGCGCAGGTCCTGGCCGATCGCGGCGAACTCCCCGTCGGTGGTGCCGCCGACCCAGCGCGCCGCGGGCTTGGGCTCGCCCCAGCCGCCGCCCTCGTTGTCGGCCAGCCGCTTGGTGGACACGGTCGTGCCGGGGAGCCGGTAGGGGTCGACGGTGGGCCAGAAGGCGTCCGTGTACTGGTCGCCCCCGGAGTCGGCGCCCCACCAATAGAGCATGCCGGCGCCGGTGTGCCAGCCGTGCGGGTTCTCGCCGTTGCCGTTCTCGTAGTACGCGATGCGGTCGGAGGCCATGGCCAGGCCGGCGGCCCACCCGGGGCGGCGGTGCACGGCACGGTCCATGGCCGGGAAGAGGCGGTGGCCGACGGGTTCGGGGGCGGCTGCCGCGGGGCCGTCGGCGATCTTCGCGAGCCGGGCCAGGTCGGCGACCGGGTACTGCCGGTCGGTGCGGACCGGCAGCGCGCTGTCCCGGGCGATCCAGCCCTTGACCATGGCGTGCCAGCGGTCCCGCTCGGCGCCGCTCGCGGCCTGGGCGAGCAGCGCGATGGCGGCGATCAGCGCATGGCCGTGGTAGTGGTCGCTGCGCAGGATGTGCCGTTCGTCGCCGCGGAGGTAGCCGCGGCTGATGGCGCGCCCGTTGACGCTGTCCATCATCAGGCCGTTGTACAGCAGCGGGGCCCAGGCCCGCTCGACGCTGTCGAAGACGATCTGCCGCGCCGGGTCGGTGACCTGCCAGGACGAGCCGTCGAGCAGGGTGAACAGCCGGCCCAGGCCGTCCAGCAGGACATAGCCGTAGGTGCCGGAGTAGGCGACCCAGGTGTGCTGGACGAAGGAGCCGTCGGCGTAGAGGCCGTCGCCCCGGGTGACGTAGGGGAAGACCGGCGAGAGGGCGTCGCGGGCCAGGGCGATCCGGTCGGGGGCGCGGCCGAGGATGCCGCGCAGGGCGACCACCCGGCACAGGTCGACGCGGTTGGCGCCGGTGCTGGTCCCGGTGTAGTCGCCGAGCAGGGCGTCCGGGACGAAGTGGTCGACGGCGGCCAGGCAGCGGTCGCGCAGTGCGTCGTCGAGGCCGCCGTCGGGCAGGTGCCGGCCGAGGATCGCGAGGGTGTCGAGGAGGAGTCTGGGACTGCCGATCTGCCACTCCCACCAGTTGCCGTAGCGGGTGGTGGCGGTGTTGTAGACGGTGGCTTCGAGGTGGTCGAGGCCCGTGAGCAGGGCAGAGGCGAGGCCGGGGTCGCCGGTGCGGCCGGTGCCGGGCTGGGCGTAGGCCTGGGCCATGGTGGCGAGCCGGCTGTAGCTCCGGGTGATGCCGGACGGCGGGTCGTAGCGGCAGTCCGGCCAGAGGGAGGTGGCGGCCGGCCGCATGCTCGCCCGGAAGGCGCCGGCGAGGGCGCCGGTCTCCTGGAGGGCGGCGGCGTACGGCGGAGCGGCGGGGTCGAAGCCGCTGCCGAGGGTGAGCTCGCACCAGCGGGCCCGCAGGGTGGCGAACTCGTCCCCGGGGGCGGTGGCCGGCCCCGGGGCGGCGCCGGCGGGGCGGGCGGTGAGGCCGAGGGCGCTCGCCGCGGCGGTGGCCGTGGCGGTGGCGAGGAATCCTCGGCGTGACCAGACGGACGTGGCGGGGAAGGGCGGCACGGTCGGTCCTCTCCATGGCGGCAACTGGAGGGTGGCGCTGCGCACTTGGGAGTTCCCGATGGTCTAGCACGAGCCGTCGGTGAGCGGCAATGACCGCGCCGGAGCGCCGTCCGCCACCCGCCCGGCGGAATCCGTCCCGCGGAACCCGCCCAGCCAGAAAGGTTGAATGTTGAACCAGATGCCGCTACGGTGCATCTCGTTGAAGCTTAAACAAATCTGCGCACCACACCCGGTGCGCCGTCTTCGAGGAGGAGCCATGGCTCTGTTCCACCGCAAGCGCACCGCCGACACCGGCGACACCACCGCCCCCGCCGCCACCAGTGCTGCCGTCCTCGACGCCGACCCCGCGCTCGCGGCGCTGACCGGCGAGTACACCATCGACCCGGCGCACAGCAGCATCGGCTTCACCGTCCGGCACGCCATGGTCACCAACGTCCGCGGCGCGTTCGGTGACTACGAGGGCACGCTCCACCTCGACGGCGCCGACCCGTCCCGCTCCACCGCGTCCCTCGACGTCAAGATCGCGAGCATCGACACCGGGATCGCGGACCGCGACGGCCATCTGCGCAGCGCCGACTTCTTCGACGCCGAGACCTTCCCGCTGATGACCTTCCGCAGCACCGCCGCCGAGCAGGTGTCCGGTGACCGCTTCCGCATCACCGGCGATCTCACCCTCCGCGACGTCACCAAGCCGCTCACCATCGACCTGGAGTTCCACGGCGCGGCCACCGACGTCTACGGCGCCGAGCGGGTCGGCTTCGAGGGCAGCGCCGAGATCCTGCGCTCCGACTGGGGCCTGACCTGGAACGCCGCGTTGGAGACCGGCGGCGTGATGGTCAGCGACAAGGTCAAGCTCCTCTTCGACATCTCCGCCGTCAAGGCCGCCGGGCAGGCCTGACCCGGCATGGCGCGCCACACGACCGCGGCCCCGCACGGACCCTCTCCCCCGAGGGCCGTACGGGGCCGCGGTCGTACCGCTGCCGCGGCGCTCACTCCTGCGGCTCGACCCCGGCCCGCAGCAGTCCGTAGGCGTAGGCGTCGTCCAGCGCCTGCCAGGACGCGGCGATGACGTTCTCCGCGACGCCGACCGTGGACCACTCGCCCCGGCCGTCGCTGGTGGAGACCAGCACCCGGGTGATCGAGCCGGTGCCCAGGGCGCCCTCCAGGATGCGGACCTTGTAGTCCACCAGCTCCATATGGGCCAGCTGCGGATAGATCCGCTCCAGGCCCACCTTCAGCGCCCGGTCCAGCGCGTTGACCGGGCCGTTGCCCTCGGCGGTGGTGACGATCCGCTCGCCCTTGGCCCACAGCTTCACGGTCGCCTCGTTGGCGTGCGTACCGTCCGGGCGGTCCTCGACGATCGCGCGCCAGGACTCGACCGTGAAGTAGCTGCGCGGCCGGCCCCCTGCCGCCCGCTGCAGCTCCTCGCGCAGCAGCAGCTCGAAGGAGGCATCCGCGGCCTCGTAGGTGTAGCCCGCCAGCTCCCGCTCCTTGACCCGCTCGACGACCCGGCCGACCAGCTCGCGGTCGTCGCCGAGATCGACGCCGAGCTCCTTGCCCTTGAGCTCGATGGACGCCCGCCCGGCCATGTCGGAGACCAGCATCCGCATGGTGTTGCCGACCAGCGCCGGGTCGATGTGCTGGTAGAGGTCCGGGTCGACCTTGATCGCGGAGGCGTGCAGTCCGGCCTTGTGGGCGAAGGCGGAGACGCCGACATAGGGCTGGTGGGTGGAGGGCGTGAGGTTGACGACCTCGGCGATGGCGTGCGAGATCCGGGTGGTCTCGGCGAGCTTGCCCTCGGGCAGCACCGGGCGCCCGTACTTGAGCTCCAGGGCGGCAACGACCGGGAAGAGGTTGGAGTTGCCGACCCGCTCGCCGTACCCGTTGGCGGTGCACTGGACGTGGGTGGCGCCCGCGTCCACCGCGGCCAGGGTGTTGGCGACCGCGCAGCCGGTGTCGTCCTGGGCATGGATCCCCAGGCGCGCGCCGGTGTCCGCGAAGACGGTCCGTACAACGGCGGTGACCTGCGCCGGAAGCATGCCGCCGTTGGTGTCGCAGAGCACCACGACATCGGCGCCGGCCTCGCTCGCGGTGCGCACGACCTCCTTGGCGTAGACCGGGTCCAGCGCATAGCCGTCGAAGAAGTGCTCACAGTCGAGGAAGACCCGGCGGCCCTGCTCGCGCAGGTAGGCGACGGTGTCCCGGATCATCGCCAGGTTCTCCTGCGGCGTGGTCCGCAGCGCCAGCTCCACATGCCCGACATGGGACTTGGCGACCAGCGTGACGACCGGCGCCTGGGACGCCAGGAGCCCGGCGACCTGCGGATCGTCCTCGACACGGACGCCCGCCTTACGGGTGGCGCCGAATGCGACCAGCTGCGCGTGCCGGAAGTCGATCTCCGCACGGGCCCGCTCGAAGAACTCGGTGTCCCGCGGGTTGGCGCCGGGCCAGCCGCCCTCGATGAAGCCCACGCCGAAGTCGTCGAGGTGCCGGGCGATGGTCAGCTTGTCCGCGACGGTGAGGTTGATGCCCTCGCGCTGCGCACCGTCGCGGAGCGTGGTGTCGAAGACATGGAAGTCGTCCGGCACCGCGTCGGCGGGGAGGGGGGCGGGAGACGGGTTCGGGGAGATGCGCCGCGCAGCGGCTCCGGCCGGGGTGGTGGCGGGAGACGGGTGAGAGGGTGCGTCCGTCATGCTGGTCTGGCTCCTGTCGGGTCTCGGTCTACCGGAATAACCGGTTCCACCGTCCCTCCATGGTCCCTCGCGCTCCGCCTCCGGTGCGGTGTGGTCCGGAAACGAAAAAACCTCTCGCGGGTGCGAGAGGTCTGCGCGCGGGTCTGGGACGACGATGGCCGCGCCGTACTCGGTTCGTACGGGGCGGTCACTGCGGACCGGCGCGCCTGCTGCCAATAATCATGGCGAACGAGAGCACGGTCCGCAGTGTGCCACAGGCCCGGACCGGACACGCGGGCAGTCTCACCATTCGGTCGGACTGTCCACCCCTGCCCAGCGCCGGAGCGCGGCGGTGGCCCGTGCACGGTCCCGGGGGGCCAGCTTCCCGATGCTCACGACGTGGCTGGTGTGCGGGGCCAGATAGACGCTCGCGTCCCGGCTGCCCCGGCCCGTACGGAACGGCTCGGCCCGGGCGGGATCCATCTCGCCGTACACGAACAGCAGCTCGCTGCCGTGGTGCCGCACCCAGCGGTCGATGTCGGGCATGGCATCCGGCTGGAAACGCAGCGGGATGCCGCGCGGCACATAGGTGCGCATCTCCTGGATGCCGGGGTAGCGCAGCAGCCCGGCGAGTTGGGGCGCGGCCATCGACACCTGGCCGAGCTGGGTGCCCAACTGGTAGTAGGAAGCGGTCATGGCGGCCAGGTAGTGGTCGCTGAAGGCCGGGAGCATGGCCTTCTCGGCGAACCAGGTGAACAGCGCGTCGCCGGCGGCGGAGGGCAGGGGAATCGCGCCGCAGTCGTCCGCCTCTTCCTTCTGCATCCAGAAGAGCATGGGCAACTCCAGCACGGTGAGTTCCAGGGCGCGGTCGGCGCTGCCGATGGTGTGGAACGTGTAGCCCTGGTCCGCGGCCCAGCGTGCGAGGCGGCCCGCCATCTCCGTGCGCCGGGTCCCGAGCATCGCGCGCTGCACCGCGGTCAGCGCACTCCGGCAGGCGGGCGAGCCGACCCGCTGGAGGAAGCGGTCCTCGGCGGTGTCGTCCCGGTCGTCGGTGTTGTTGGGCGCCGAGTACGCGACGGAGCCGGCCACATCGTGCGGGTAGAAGCGCCGGTGGTAGACGGTGGCCATCCCGCCCTTGCTGCCGCCGGTGGAGATCCAGGCGGCGCGGTAGACCGTCTTGAGGGCCCGGATCAGCCGGTGGTGATCGCTCGCCGCCTGCCAGATGTCGAGTTTCGACCAGTCGGTGATGCGGGGGCGGGACGTGCCGAAGTACCGCTGCTCGACGCTGATCTGGTTGCCGTCCACGATCCTGGTCGGCTCGGAACGGAATGCGGGGTCCTCGGTATTGAGGTCGTAGCCGCCGGTGTAGAGCACCATCGGCCGGGCGGTGGACCGGTGGAGCAGCGACAGCCGCTGCTCGAAGCTGCCCCTGCCGGGGTGCCGGTGGTCGACGGGCTGGCGGTAGACCAGCGCGAAGGAGCGGTAGCCGGCCGGGGCGGGGTTCTCCTTGACCACCCGCATCCCGGGTACGGCCGCGATCCGGGCCCGGATGTCGTCGGCGGCCGGGCGGGGCGCGGCCGGGCGCACCGTGCCCGGCGGCGCCGTGGCCGGGTGGGCCCCGCCGGTCCGGGCCGTCGCCGTGGACGGGGCCGCGACGGCCGAAGCCAGCAGGCCGGTCAGCAGCAGCGGCAGGCATAACTGTCTCGTGATCTTCATGCCGTTCAGCCAACCAGCGGGCACCCCGCGTGCCTATCCCGGAACCGGCCCTGCCGCGGGCGGCAAGGGCCGGTTCCGGTCAGGGCGGACCTCAGTCGGCGACGGGCTCCCCCATTCGCGCCCGGCCGGCTCCCGTGCCCTCGTCCCGCGTGCCGACCCGGTTCAGGTCGATGTCGCGGGTCTCGCGCATGGTCAGGTAGACGACCAGCGAGACGGCCGCACAACCGGCCACATACCAGGGAAAAGCCGACTCGATGCCGGACTGCTTCAGCCGCAGCGCCAGCGGCTCGGCGGTGCCGCCGAAGAGGGCGTTGGCGATGGCGTACGGGAGAGCGACACCGAGTGACCGGATGCCGGTGGGGAAGAGCTCGGCCTTCACACAGGCGTTGATCGAGGTGTAGCCGGTGACGATCACCAGGGCGAGCAGGGCAAGGCCGAGGGCCGGCCAGAAACTCCCTGCGTACTTGAGCAGTGACATGATCGGCACGGTCAGGAAGGTGCCGCCGACCGCGAAGGTGATCAGCAGCGGGCGCCGGCCGATCCGGTCCGAGAGCGCCCCGGCGAGCGGCTGGAGGCACATGAACACGAACAGCGCACAGAAGCTGACCAGGGTCGCGGTCTGTTTGGGCAGCCCCGCGGTCCCCGACAGGTACTTGGTCAGGTAGGTCGTGTACGTGTAGTAGGCGACGGTGCCGCCCATGGTCAGGGCGATGACCAGGAACGCCTCGCGCTTGTGCTGCCACAGCGCCTTGAGGGTGCCGCGCCCGGCCGCGTCGGGGCCCGCGTCGCCGCCGACCGTCCGGCCCGCCTCGTGGAAGACCTCGGTCTCCAGCATGTTCCGTCGCAGGTAGAAGACGACGGCCGCGCCCAGTGCGCCGATGACGAACGGGATGCGCCAGCCCCAGCCGTGCAGTGCCTCGTCCGAGAGGGTGTTCTGCAGGAAGATCTGCAGCGCCAGCCCGATCAGCTGGCCCGCGGTCATGGACACGTACTGGAAGCTGGAGGCGAAGCCGCGCTTGCCCTCGGCGGAGGCCTCGGTGAGATAGGTGGCGCTCGCCGCGTACTCGCCGCCGACGGACAGGCCCTGAAGGAGCCGGGCGATCAGCAGGACAGCCACCCCGCCGTAGCCGGCGACCGCGTAGGTCGGCGCGACGGCGATGAGAATCGCGGACGCGGACATCAGGGTGACGGTGAGCGTCAGCGCGGCTTTCCGTCCACGCCGGTCACCGATCCGGCCCAGCAGCCAGCCGCCGATGGGGCGCATGATGAAGCCGACGGCGAAGATGGCCATGGTGTTGAACAGTTGTGCGGTGACATTGCCTTTGGGGAAAAAGGAGCCCGCGAAGTACACCGCGAAGCTGGAGTAGACGAACCAGTCGAACCACTCGACCATGTTCCCGGCTGAACCCACCCAGATTTTCCGCCAGTTGGCCCTGACACCGCTTGCATCCGTCTCACCCGGGCGTTGTGCCACGCCAGCCTCCTCGCTTCACGGGCCGGTCGACCGGCCAGCGGTTACGCTCGTCGATCGGTGCGGTGGCTGACAAGAGCACGGCGGGCAACGATCAGGCGTACTTGCGTGCGTTGTGTACACGGCCCACGGCACGGGCGGGCGGGCGCGGCCCCGGGACCGCGCCCGCCCCTCTCCCTGTGGACGTCAGGGCTTGCAGTGCCCCAGGTACTTGGCGCCGCGCACCTTCGTGGGGAGCGGAGCGACGGTGCCCAGGAACTCGTCCTTGCCCGGCTTGATGCACCACGTCAGGTCCGGCGCCATGATGTGGTCCACCGTCACCTTGTGCCAGTACTTCTTCGAGCAGTTGTGGTAGTAGAGCCCGGCGCTGCCACCGGTGTGCACTCCGCACTTGGTCTTCATGGCCGAGACCTTGGCGGTGGCGGGGGTCGCGGCGTTCGCCGCGGGCGCGGCCGGGCCCAGCAGCGCGGTGGCGCCGAGGACGGCCAGGGCCGCGAGCGGAGCCCTCTTCCGTGAGATCATTTTTGTTCCCCTCGTGTGGACATGCACGTGGAGCATGCACGTCGGATGGGCGCGTGCGGGGGTCGTTCGGTCACGCACGCACCTCCGGCGACGCTAGGGGACGAAGATCACGACTTCAAGGGCTGCGCGGCATCCCCTGCGTCAGCGCCTCGTCCAGGAACTCGCGTACGTGGTCGAGGACTTGCTCCCGGTCCGTGCCCGGGAGGCCGACGACGAGCTGGGAGCCGAAGCCGTCGAGGAGCGCGCGGGTGCGGGTCGCGAAGCGTTCGGCGTCGACGGGGCGGAACTCGCCCTTCGAGATGCCCTCGACGAGAAGGGCCACCAGGTCGCGGTGCCAGGCGAGTTCGAGGTCGAGCTGGCGTTCGCGGGTCTCGTCGTCGGCGTTCTGGGAGCGGTTCCACACCTCCAGCCACAGCGTCCAGCGCGGGTCGCGGTGGCCCTCGGGGAGGTAGAGGCCGACCAGCGCGTCCAGCCGTTCGCGGGCGGGGACCCGGCGGGAGAGGGCGGCCCGGCGTTCGGCGCCGAGCTGTTCCTCGCTCCATTGCAGGGTCTGCAGCAGCAGCTCGTCCTTCGTACCGAAGTAGTAGAGGATGTGGCCGCTGCTCATGCCGACCTCGCGGCCCAGACCGGCCATGGTCAGCCGGTCCAGGCCCTCCGCGGCGATGGTCGTCATCGCCGCGGCGAGGACCTGCTCGCGGGGCTGGCTGAGCCGGCGCCGGGGGCGGCGCACGGGACCGGGCACGGGGACCTCCGGGTCGCTCGGCCGGGGTCTGCGGGTCAGACCCCGGGCTGCTGCTGGGTGATGCAATGGATACCGCCACCCGCTGCGAAGATCGTACGGGCGTCCACCAGGGTCACCGTCCGCCCGGGGAAGAGCCGGCGGAAGATCGCGGCCGCCTCCTCGTCGCGCGGGTCGTCGAAGCCGCAGAGCACCACACCATCGTTGCAGAGGTAGTGGTTGATGTAGGAGTAGTCGACCAGCTCGCCGTCCGCCTCCAGGACGGTGGGCGCCGGTACCTCGACGACCTCCAGCCGGCGGCCCCTGGCGTCGGTCGAGGAACGCAGCAGCTTGGCGATCTCGTGGCAGATCGCGTGGTCGGGGTGGTCGGGGTCGGGCTGGGTGTGCACGAGGACGACGCCGGGCCGGGCGAAGGCGGCGACGATGTCGACATGGCCGCGGGTGCCGAACCGGCCGTAGTCGGCGGCCAGGCCGCGTGGCAGCCAGATCGCCTTGGTGGTGCCGAGGTGGGCGTGGATCTCGGCCTCGACCTCCTCCTGGCTGCGGCCGCGGTTGCGGCCCGGGTCGAGCTGCACGGTCTCGGTGAGCAGGACGGTGCCCTCGCCGTCGACGTGGATGCCGCCGCCCTCGTTGACCAGCGGCGTGGCATAGCGGTGGGCGCCGGCCAGCCCGCAGACCTGCTCGGCGATCTTCTCGTCGAGGTCCCAGCGGGCCCAGTCCTGGGCGCCCCAGCCGTTGAACACCCAGTCGGTGGCGGCAAGCCGGCCCGTGCCGTCGGTGAGGAAGGTGGGGCCGATGTCGCGCATCCAGGCGTCGTTCAGCGGGCGCTCGACGAGGTCGATGCCGTCGCCGAGGAGCGCGCGGGCGCCCTCGGACTGCCCCGGTCCCGCGACGACGGTGACCGGCTCGAAGCGGCGCACGGCGCGGGCGACCGCGGCCCAGGCGCGGCGGGCGGCGGCCAGGGGCTCGCCGCCCTCCTCGCCGAAGGTGAAGTTGGGGCCCGGCCAGGCCATCCAGGTGCGCTCGTGACGGGCCCACTCCGGGGGCATGCGGAAGCCGTCGGCGGCAGGGGTGTTCATGCGGGGTCCTCACGGTTCGCGGTGACGGCCGGCGGCACGGTGCCGGCGTCACGGGTGTCGGTGGTGGGGCGGCAGGCGCGGCGGGTGGCAGGCACGGTGGCCCGCCGCGCCGGACGCGGCGGCGTCGGGGCCGTGCTGTCACAGGAAGTACAGGCGGGAGAGCGAGACGGTGTCGGCCGGCTCCGAGCGCATCGGGTCGCCGTCGAGGGTGACCAGGCCGCTGCGCCCGTCGACCTGCACCTGTCCGATACGGGAGTTGCGGACGAGGTCGCCGGGGCCGATACCGCGGGTGCCGCGGACGGCGACCCGGCGGCGGCGGGTGGGCAGCTGGTCACCGCCCTGTTCGGCCGCGGCGCGGGCGACGAAGGCGACGGAGATCTCGGCGGGGGCCGCCCCGTACGCGCCGAACTGCGGGCCGAGCACCAGGGGTTCGCAGGTGTCGGTGGCGGCGTTCGGGTCGCCGGTGACGCCGTAGGCGGGGAAGCCGGACTTCAGCACCAGCTGTGGCTTGGCACCGAAGTACTGCGGCTTCCACAGCACGATGTCGGCCATCTTGCCGACCTCGATCGACCCGATCTCGTGCGAAAGGCCGTGCGCGATGGCGGGGTTGAGGGTCAGCTTGGCGACGTAACGCAGCACCCGGGCGTTGTCGTCGTGCGGGCCGTCGCCTTCCAGGGGCCCGAGTTCGGCCTTCATCTTGCCCGCCATCGCGAAGGTGCGCCGGACCGTCTCCCCCGCGCGGCCCATGCCCTGGGCGTCGGACGAGGTGATGCCGATCGCCCCGAGGTCGTGCAGCACGTCCTCGGCGCCCATGGTGCCGGCCCGGATGCGGTCGCGGGCCATGGCGGCGTCGCCCGGCAGATCGGTCTTCAGGTCGTGGACCGAGACGATCATGCCGTAGTGCTCGGCGACCGCGTCCCGCCCGAAGGGGAGGGTGGGGTTGGTGGAGGAGCCGATGACGTTCGGGACGCCGGCCATCTTCAGGACGTTGGGGACATGGCCGCCGCCGCAGCCCTCGATGTGGAAGGCGTGGATGGTGCGGCCGTCCAGGACGCGCAGGGTGTCCTCGACGGTGAGGCATTCGTTGAGGCCGTCGCTGTGCAGCGCGACCTGGACGTCGTGCTCCTCGGCGACGCGCAGGGCGGTGTCCAGGGCACGGGCGTGCGCGCCCATGTCCTCGTGCACCTTGAAGCCGCAGGCGCCGCCCTCGGCGAGCGCTTCGACCAGGGGGGCCTCGCCCGAGGAGGAACCGCGGCCGAGGAAGCCGATGTTGACCGGCCAGGCGTCGAAGGCGCTGAAGGCGTGCCCCAGCGCCCAGGGGGAGTTGACGCCGACGCCCCAGACCGGACCGAATTCCTGGCCGATGATCGTGGTCACGCCGGAGGCCAGCGAGGCTTCCATGACGCGCGGCGAGAGCAGATGGACATGGGTGTCGACCGCGCCCGCGGTGGCGATCATGCCCTCGCCGGAGACGATCGAGGTGCCGGTGCCGACGACGACATCGACGCCGTCGAGGGTGTCGGGGTTGCCGGCCCGTCCTATGGCGTGGATCCGGCCCTCACGGATGCCGATCGACACCTTGCGGATGCCCAAGGCCGCGTCGATGACCAGGACATTGCTGATCACTACGTCGCAGGTGTCGCGGACCGCCGCGGCCTTGAGGTGCAGCCCGTCCCTGGCGGTCTTGCCGAAGCCGGCCAGGAACTCGTCACCGGGCTTCTGCGCGTCGGACTCGACCCGGACGACCAGGCCCGAGTCGCCGAGGACGACCCGGTCGCCGGCCCGCGGGCCGTGTACCGACGCGTACTCGTGAGGGTCGATGGTGCCGGTCATGCCTGTTCCTCCGCTCCCAGGTAGCCGCAGGCGGCGGCCCGCCGCAGCGCTTCGGTCTTCGCGCCCGGTGTGTCCAGTGGGCCGTCCACCAGACCGGCGAAGCCGATCGCGATCCGGTCGCCGCCGATCGGGACCAGCCCGACCTCCTCGGTGCCGCCGGGGTCGAACCGCACCGAGGAGCCGGCCGGGACGCACAGCCGCATGCCGTACGCGGCGCCGCGGTCGAAGTCCAGCCGGGGGTTGGCCTCGAAGAAGTGGAAGTGCGAGGTGACGCTGACGGGCACGGTCGCGGTGTTGCGCACGGTCAGCACGATCGCGGGCGCGGGCTCCGGGGCGGCCGGTCCCGGCAGCACCGCGCCGGGCGCGGGCACCCGGCGGTGCTCCCCGTCCCGTGCACCGGCGCCGATCGGGTCGCTGACCACCGCGAGCCGGGAGCCGTCGTCGAACACGGCCTCCACATGCACCTCGGTGACGACGTCGGCCACGCCCGGCAGCACATCGTCCGGGCCGAGCACGCCGCGGGCCGCCTCGATGGCCTGAGCGAGGCGGCGCCCGTCCCGCGCCGCCTCGCAGACCGTGTCCGCGATCAACGCGGTCGCCTCGGGCACATTCAGCCGCAGCCCGCGGGCCCGGCGCGTCCGCGCCAGTTCGGCCGCGCCGAACAGCAGCAGCCGGTCGCGTTCCGTCGGGGTCAACCGCATCCCGCCACTCCTCCCGATCGATTAGAGCAGCACTCTAACCACGAAGATGCCCGGGAGGAAAGCATTGACCGCGGACACTGGGATGAGCGACATTGAGCGCTGCTCTAAAAGATGCGGCGGACAGCGCGCCGCTCTACATGATCCCGACAGCGTGAGCAGCACGCGGCGCACACCGCCCCGTACGGAACACGGCCCCCGAAGCCCTGCTCACCCACTGTTGTCCGGCCTCTCAGGGGAGCCCTCATGCCGATAGAACAACGCGGAGTCGACACCGTCCCCGAGGAGGAACGCACCAGCGGGCCTCGCGACCTGATCTCGATCCTGCTCGGGTCGAACCTCGCCCTCGGCGTGGTGATCTTCGGCTGGCTCCCGGTCTCCTTCGGGCTCGGCTTCTGGCCCTCGGTGACCTCCCTGGCGGCCGGCACCGCCGTCGGCACCCTGCTCACCGCCCCGCTCGCGCTGGTCTCCCTGCGCAGCGCCACCAACCTGTCGACCAGCAGCGGCGCCCACTTCGGCGTGCGCGGCCGGCTGATCGGCTCGGTCATCGGCCTGCTGCTGTCGCTGGGCTACACCGCGCTGACGCTGTGGGTGGGCGGGGACGCGGTCGTCGGCGCGCTGCACCGCCTGACCGGGCTGCCGTCGAACGGGGTGACGTACGCGCTGGTCTACGCCCTGCTGGCGGGCGCCACCGCGGTGAGCGCGGTCTACGGCTACCGGGTGCTGCTGCGGCTGAGCAAGGTGCTCGCCCTCGGTCTGACCGTGCTGCTGGCCGTCGGCATCGTCGCGTACGCGGGCACCTTCACCACCGCCGCGCCGCACGGCAGCGGCTATCTGCTCGGCGGCTTCTGGCAGACCTGGCTGCTGGCCGCCGTCTCCGCGGGGCTCAGCGGCCCGATCGCGTTCATCACCCTGCTCGGCGACTACAGCCGCTACATCTCCCCGCAGCGGCACAGCTCCACGAAGGTCTTCGGCGCCACCTGTCTGGGCCTGCTGGCCGGCCTCCTGGTGCCGCAGCTCTTCGGTACGTTCACCGCACTCGCCGTCGGCGCGGGCGAGGACTACGCGGGCCCGCTGGTGGCCGGCGCACCGCTGTGGTACCTGGCGCTGCTGCTGGTCAACGCCTCGGCCGGCTCGGTCGGCAACGCCGGTCTGATGCTCTACAGCATGGGCCTCGACCTGGACGCGATCCTGCCGCGCGCCACCCGCACCCAGGCCACCTACGTCGTCGCCGGCCTGTCGACCGCGCTGGTCTACGCCGGTCACTTCCTGTGGGCCGCGCAGGACGCGATGACCTCCTTCGTCCTGCTGATGACGGCCGTCGGCACGCCCTGGGCGGTGATCACCGTGATCGGCTTCGCCCGCTGCCGCGGCTCGTACGACCCGGAGTCCCTGCAGGTCTACAACCGCGGCACCCGGGGCGGCGTGTACTGGTACCGGGGCGGCTGGCACGTCCGGGCCGCCGTCGCCTGGGCACTGGGCTCGGCGGTCGGCCTGATGGGCGTGGACACGCCCCTCTTCCAGGGGCCGCTGCTCCCCCTGACCGGTGGGATCGACCTCAGCTTCCTGCTCGCGGCGGCGGTGGGCGGCCTCGCCTACCTGGCCCTCACCGCCCGGGACCCGCGCCCGGTCGCGGCGCTGCGCGCGGCGCCGCCCGCCCCCGGCGCGTCCGCCCCGGCGACGGCCCCCGCGGAGGCCGGCTGAAGGGGCCGCGACACGCCCGAGGCCGCCCCCGACGCGATGTCGGCGGCGGCCTCGGTCCCTCCAGGAGCGGCCCCGGCCGGCTGCCCGGAATCCCGGATCAGCCCAGCGGGTGCATCCAGCCGTGCTTGTCCTCGGCGATACCGCGCTGGATGTCGAGGAGCGCGTCCCGCAGCTTCAGCGTGACCTTGCCGGGCTCACCGCCGGACTGGACCCACTCGCCGCCCGCGCTCTTGACCGTGCCGACGGGGGTGATCACGGCGGCCGTACCGCAGGCGAAGACCTCGGTGAGGGTGCCGTCCTCGGTGTCGGCCTTCCACTGGTCGATGGAGACCCGGGCCTCCTGTGCGCCGTAGCCCAGGTCGCGGGCGACGGACAGCAGGGAGTCACGGGTGACGCCGGCGAGGAGGGAGCCGGTCAGCGTGGGCGTGACGATCTTGTCGCCGTACACGAAGTACAGGTTCATGCCGCCCAGCTCCTCGACCCACTTGTGCTCCACGGCGTCGAGGTAGGCGACCTGGTCACAGCCGTGCGCGGCGGCCTCGGCCTGCGCGAGCAGCGACGCGGCGTAGTTGCCGCCGGTCTTGGCGTCGCCCATACCGCCGGGGACGGCGCGCACCCGGTTCTCGGACAGCCAGATGGAGACGGGCTTGACGCCCCCGGCGAAGTACGCGCCGGCGGGCGAGGCGATGACCACGAAAAGGTACTCGTTGGCCGGCTTCACGCCCAGCCCGACCTCGGTCGCGATCATGAAGGGGCGCAGGTAGAGCGACTCCTCGCCGCCGTGCGCCGGCACCCAGTTCTTGTCCTGCTGGACGAGCAGGTCGCAGGCCTCGATGAAGGTCCGGGCGGGCAGTTCCGGCATGGCCAGCCGGCGCGCGGAGGCCTGGAAGCGCCGGGCGTTGGCGTCGGGGCGGAACGTGGCGACGGAGCCGTCGGGCTGCCGGTAGGCCTTCAGGCCCTCGAAGATCTCCTGCGCGTAGTGCAGGACATTGGTCGCCGGGTCGAGGGAGAGCGGCCCGTACGGCACGAGCTGGCCGTCGTGCCAGCCGCGGCCCTCCGTCCACTTGACCGTCACCATGTGGTCGGTGAAGTGGCGGCCGAAGCCGGGGGCGGCCAGGATCTTCGCCCGCTCCGCGTCGGAGAGCGGATGCGAGGAAGGCTTGAGCTCGATGGTGGGCGTCGTCATGAATGCGTGTCCTTCACTGCGTGTTCCGATACCTGGGGGTACCTCCCAGCGTTCACTGGGGGAGCGTCACCGGCCCAGCCCTCCGGCCGGGGGTCGGGGGGTCGGCCCCCACCATGCGGCACCGGTGCGGTGTGTGGCGACCACGCTCGGATCTTGAACGTACCGGTCGTTACTGGGACGTCCGAGCTTCCTCGCGGGCGGCGATGCCACGTCTGATTATCGCCCGTGGGTCTGTGCCGCCGGAACCGAGGGCGCGTTCCGGGTCCGATGGTCGCACCCCACCGGGCGGTAAGCCCAGAGCGGACCAACACGGAAAGCGCCGGGCCTGGTACGGCCCGGCGCTGTCGGTGGTGCGGGTGCGCGCTGCGGGCCTCAGCCGGCTACGCGTACGGCGAGCGCGTCGCCGATCTCGTCCGTGCTGCGCGGCGAGCCGTCCCGGGCCTCCAGGTCGGCCGCCACGGCCTCCTCGATCCGGGCGGCCTGCGGCGCGAACCCGAGGTGGCGCAGGAGCAGGGCCACGGAGAGGACCGTCGCCGTGGGGTCGGCCTTCCCGGTGCCCGCGATGTCCGGTGCGGAGCCGTGCACGGGCTCGAACATCGAGGGGAACTCGCCGGTCGGGTTGATGTTCCCGGAGGCGGCCAGGCCGATGCCGCCGGTGACGGCCGCGGCGAGGTCGGTGAGGATGTCGCCGAAGAGGTTGTCGGTGACGATCACGTCGAACCGCTCGGGCTGGGTGACGAAGAAGATCGTCGCGGCGTCGACGTGCAGGTAGTCGGTGGTGACCTCGGGGTACTCCTGGCCGACCTTGTCGAAGATGTTCTTCCACATGTGGCCCGCGTACACCAGGACGTTGTTCTTGTGCACCAGCGTCAGCTTCTTGCGCGGGCGGGCGTTGGCCCGCTCGTACGCGTCGCGGACCACGCGCTCGACGCCGTAGGCGGTGTTGAGGCTGACCTCGGTGGCGACCTCGGCGGGGGTGCCGGTGCGCAGCGAGCCGCCGTTGCCGGTGTACGGGCCCTCGGTGCCCTCGCGGACGACCACGAAGTCGATGTCGGGGCGGCCGGCGAGCGGCGTGGTGGTGTTCGGGAAGAGCTTCGACGGGCGCAGGTTGACGAAGTGGTCGAAGGCGAAGCGGAGCTTGAGCAGCAGCCCGCGCTCCAGCACGCCGGAGGGTACGGACGGGTCGCCGATCGCGCCGAGCAGGATCGCGTCGTGCTGCTTCAGCGACTCCAGCTCCGCGTCGGGAAGGGTCTCACCGGTCGCATGCCATCGCCGGGCGCCGAGGTCGTACTTCTGGGTTTCCAGCTTGACGTCCTGCGGGAGGACCGCGGTCAGGACCTTCAGGCCCTGGGCCACGACTTCCTGGCCGATACCGTCACCGGGGATCACTGCGAGGCGAATGCTGCGAGACATGGGGGGACCCTACTCTCCGTCCCATTGATTGACACGTAACGTCCGCCATACGGACACGTGGGCCGCCGGTCAGCCGCAGTTCACCCCCTGTCCCCGTCGCGGTCGGGTCGCCCTGCGACATTCGGCGGCATGACTGGAAACACCCGGGGGGCCCACCCGCCCTCGCACACCCCGCGCGTCGGCATACCGGAGCAGCTCGCGGCCCGGATGAGCATGCCCGAGCAGCACGACTACCTCCGTACCAAGCTGAGCCGCCGCGGTCTGCTGCGCACCTCGGCCGCGACCGCGGGAGTGGTGGCGGGCTCCGGCCTGCTGGCCGGTTCGGCCCAGGCCTCCCCCACCCTGCTGGCCGCGCCTTCCACGGCCCGCGTCGACGGTGCGCTGGTCGCCCCGTTCGGCCGCCACCTGGCCTTCGGTGCCGATCCCAAGAGCCAGATGCGGGTGAGCTGGCAGGTGCCGTTGGCCGTGCGGCGGCCGTATCTGCGGGTGGGGCTCACGCCCTGGGACCTGGGGCGCAAGATCGACGCCGAGGTGCGCGACCTGCACACCCCGTCGCTGTCCGCCAAGCTGCCCGCCGTCCAGCAGTACTACCTGCACGCCGCCCTGGACGGGCTGCGCCCGGGAACCACGTACTACTACGGCGTCGGCCACGACGGCTTTGACCCGGCCGACCCCCGCCACTTCTCCACCATCGGCACCTTCCGCACCGCCCCGGCCCGCCCGGGGACGTTCGTCTTCACGGCCTTCGGCGACCAGGGCGTGAGCTACCACGCCCTCGCCAACGACCAGTTGATCCTGGGTCAGAACCCCTCGTTCCACCTGCACGCGGGCGACATCTGTTACGCGGACACCGACGGCGACGGCTCCGAGCACGACGCCTACGACGCCCGGGTCTGGGACCAGTTCCTCGCGCAGACCGAGTCGGTGGCCCAGTCCGTGCCGTGGATGGTGACCACCGGCAACCACGACATGGAGGCCTGGTACTCGCCCCACGGCTACGGCGGCCAGAACGCCCGCTGGACGCTGCCGGGGAACGGCCCGGACGCCGAGAACGCCCCCGGCGTCTACTCGTTCACCTACGGCAACACCGCGGTCGTCGCCCTGGACGCCAACGACGTCTCGTACGAGATCCCCGCCAACCAGGGCTACACCGGCGGCAAGCAGACCCGCTGGCTGGACCGCAGGCTGGCGGAACTGCGCGCGGCCGACGGCATCGACTTCATCGTGGTCTTCTTCCACCACTGCGCCTTCTCCACCACCAACTCGCACGCCTCCGACGGCGGGGTGCGCGACGCCTGGCTGCCGCTGTTCGAGAAGCACCAGGTGGACCTGGTCATCAACGGGCACAACCACGTCTACGAGCGGACCGATGCCCTCAAGGGCGGCCGGGTCGGCAAGAAGATGCCGATCGGCGAGAGCGTCGACACCACGCGCGAGGGCATCGTGTACGTGACCGCCGGCGGCGCGGGCCGGGCGCTGTACGACTTCCCCGCACCCGACAGCTACGAGGGCCACGTGAAGGACGTCGACCACATCGACACCTACCACTGGGCCAAGGGCCAGGAGAAGAACAAGGACACCGTGGAGTGGTCCCGGGTCCGCTACACCGGCTACTCCTTCATCGCCGTGGAGGTCTCGCCCGGCCACCGCCCGCGGATGAAGGTCACCGCCCTCGCCGAGTCCGGCGAGCGCATCGACCACTTCGAGGTGACCCGCTCGCCCGCGCAGTGAACAGCGGTCAGCTGTAGGGGCGCCCGGGATCCGGGCGCCCCACAAGCGCGGAAGGGAACACGCTCAGGGACGAACGGGACCCGAACGCCCCTGGTACTCACGGGCCCTCAGGAGAGAAAGAGCCACCGGGCCACCGACAGCCGGATCCGCCAGCAGCAGCGGCAGGGCACCGACGCCGGCCTCGACAGCACCGACCCGGGTCGCGCGCGCATCATCTCAGTGCCCGGTGGAGCCGCCGTTGTCCCGGCGGTCGAGGGCGCGCTGGAGAGCGGCCGCGGCGTTCCTGCGGTCGGCGTCGCTGGTCGTACGGGCGGAGTGACGGGTCCTGCGGACGGCAGTCTCAGCCATGATTCACGTCTCCTATGCCAGAGCCCCGAGAACAATTGGGATGCGTCGATCCAGAAGCGGCCGGAAGGGGCGGGGGCCTCGGCACGACAGGGGTCACCTGCGCTTGCGCACCGGGCCGCATCCGCATCCGCTCGATCGAGCGTTACGTTCGGCTTCCTACAACGCTAGGACAGCTCGGCCGTGATGTCTGCACAATTACTTGGGCTTCCTACTATCTGAGACGGCGGGCGTGTGCTCGAACGAGTGATCCATGGACATTCGCAGGTCGAGGGCGTGCCCGGCTTCCTAGGTTGAGGGTGTCGCTTGTGCCGCCCGGCCAAGCCCGCCCACACTGAGGAGGAGGTGCTGCACCATGACCGCGCTCGCGCAGGAGGCGCCCGTGACGATGCCGGAGATCACGACACCCGAGGACACGAGCCACGGGCCGGATCTGGACGAGGCCCTGTGGCAGGCATGGAAAGCCATGGAACTCCCCGAGGGCCTTCACGCCGAGATCATCGAGGGGTCCATCGAGGTGTCGCCCACCGGACGTTTTGCACACGGCCAGATCGCCAACCGGCTTCGCCGCGCCCTCGACAAGCACCTGGACGAGGGTGAATGGGCCGCGTACCAAGACATCAACGTCGTCCACGATCGCAAGGTCTGGATCCCTGACTGCTTCATCGCGCCGGAAGACTCCGAGGCGCACGTCACCGATGACGGCATCGGCATCAAGGCGTCCGCCGTCCACTTGATCGTGGAGGTGGTCTCGCCAGGCCACGATGGCACCGAACGTGACCGGGAGCGCAAGCGCCGTGCCTACGCCGGCGCCGGCATCCCCGTCTACGTCCTCATCGATGACCACGACGGCCATGGCACGGTCACCGTGCTCGCCGCACCCCGCCCCGACGAGGCGGTCTACACGGACGTGCACCGCGTGGCCTACGGCATCGACGTGATCATCCCCGAAGGCCCCGCCAAGGGCTTCATCATCGGCGAGGCCATCACCGGCCCGCCGGGGGGCGCCTGAGAACAGGCCGACGGCCCGGCGCCCCTGGGGAGAGGGGTGCCGGGCCGTCGGCGTGCGTGCCGCCCGGGCGTCAGCCCATGTGCGGGTAGCGGTAGTCCGTCGGCGGGACCAGGGTCTCCTTGATGGAGCGGGTGGAGGTCCAGCGCATCAGGTTCTGCTTGGCGCCGGCCTTGTCGTTGGTGCCGGAGGCGCGGCCGCCGCCGAAGGGCTGCTGGCCGACGACGGCGCCGGTCGGCTTGTCGTTGATGTAGAAGTTGCCGGCCGCGAAGCGCAGCAGCTCGCAGGTGCGGGCGGCCTCGGCACGGTCCTGGGCGATGACGCAACCGGTCAGGCCGTACGCCGAGGCGGACTCCATCTGGGTGAGCATCGCGTCGTAGTCGGCGTCGTCGTAGACGTAGACGCCGAGGATCGGGCCGAAGTACTCGTCCTTGAAGATCTCGTTCTCCGGGTCGGTGGAGACCAGGACCGTCGGGCGGACGAAGTAGCCCTCGCTGTCGTCGTAGGTGCCGCCGGCCACGATCTCGATGGTCGGGTCGGCCTTGGCACGGTCGATCGCCGCCTTGTTCTTGGCGAACGAGCGCTCGTCGATGACGGCGGACATGAAGTTCGACAGGTCCGAGACGTCGCCCATGGACAGGGCGTCGACCTCGGCCGCGAACTCCTCCTTGAGGCCGTTGTTCCACAGCGAGGCCGGGACGTAGGCGCGGGAGGCCGCGGAGCACTTCTGGCCCTGGAACTCGAAGGCGCCACGGGTCATGGCGGTCTTCAGCACGGCGCGGTCGGCCGAGGGGTGGGCGACGATGAAGTCCTTGCCGCCGGTCTCGCCGACGAGGCGCGGGTAGGTCTTGTAGTTCTCGATGTTGTTGCCGACCGTCTTCCACAGGTACTGGAAGGTCTTGGTCGAACCGGTGAAGTGGATGCCCGCGAGGTCCGGGTGGGTCAGCGCCACCTCGGAGACGTCCTTGCCGTCGCCGGTGACGAGGTTGATGACACCCTTGGGCAGCCCGGCCTCCTCCAGCAGCTGCATCAGCAGCACGGCGGCGTAGGTCTGCGTCGGGGACGGCTTCCAGACCACGACGTTGCCCATGAGGGCGGGCGCGGTCGGGAGGTTGCCGGCGATCGCGGTGAAGTTGAAGGGCGTGATCGCGTAGACGAAGCCTTCGAGAGGGCGGTGGTCCGAGCGGTTCCACACGCCCGGGGAGTTCGCCGGGGGCTGCTCGGCGAGGATCTGGCGCGCGAAGTGCACATTGAAGCGCCAGAAGTCGATGAGCTCACAGGGGGTGTCGATCTCGGCCTGCTGGGCGGTCTTGGACTGGCCGAGCATGGTGGCGGCGGCCATCGTCTCGCGCCAGGGGCCGGAGAGCAGGTCGGCGGCCTTGAGGATGATCGCGGCGCGGTCGTCGAAGGACAGCGCGCGCCAGGCCGGGGCGGCGGCCAGCGCGGCGTCGACCGCGTCCTGGCCGTCCTTGACGGTGGCGTTGGCGTACGTACCGAGCCGGGAGGCGTGGTTGTGCGGCTGTACGACGTCGAAACGCTCGCCGCCGCCCATCCGGCGCTCGCCGCCGATGGTCATCGGCAGCTCGATCGGGTTGTCGGCCAGCTCCTTGAGCTTGGCCTCCAGACGGGAACGCTCCGGGCTGCCGGGGGCGTAGGTGTGGACCGGCTCGTTCACCGGCACGGGGACCTGGGTCACAGCGTCCATAGCGGCCGTGTCTCCTTCGATTTCGCTCGTCGGTTGTCGTACGTCGGTGGTGCGGCCGCGGCCGCTTCGGGTGGGCGGCTGCGGGCGGCGCCGTCCGGGAGGCACCCCGGGCTTCCAGCATCCACCCGCGCCCGCCCGCACGGGGCGGATCAGCCGCGGGTCGCCAGCGACCTCAAGAAGAATCCGAGGTTCGCGGGGCGCTCGGCGAGCCTGCGCATGAAGTATCCGTACCAGTCGGTGCCATAGGGGATGTACACCCGCATACGGTGCCCGTCGGCGACCAGTCGCTGCTGCTCGCCCTCGCGGATGCCGTACAGCATCTGGAATTCGTAGTCGGCCGGCTTGCGCCCGTTGCGGCGGGCCAGGTCCTGGCCGATGGCCACCATCCGCGGGTCGTGCGACCCGATCATGGGGTAGCCCTCCCCGGCCATCAGGATCTTCAGGCAGCGCACATAGGCCTTGTCGACCTCCCGCTTGTCCTGGAAGGCGACGGTCGCGGGCTCTTTGTACGCGCCCTTGACCAGCCGTACCCGGGAGCCTTCCCCGGCGAGCGCACGGCAGTCGTCCTCGGTACGGAAGAGGTAGGACTGCAGCACCGCGCCCGTCTGGGGAAAGCGCTCCCGCAGGTCGGCGAGGATCGCGAGGGTGGAGTCGACGGTGGTGTGGTCCTCCATGTCGAGGGTCACCGTCGTACCGGCCTCGGCGGCGGCCTCGACCACCGGAGTGACGTTCTTCAGCGCCAGCTCGTGGCCGCCGGCCAGCGCCTGCCCGAAAGCGGACAGCTTGACCGACATCTCGGCCTTGACGCCGAGTCCCTGCTCCTTGAGGGCCGCGGCCAGGTGCAGGTAGGCATCGCGGTTGCGCAGTGCCTCGGCCGGGTCGGTGATGTCCTCGCCCAGGTGGTCGAGGGTGACCTCCAGGCCACGCGCGGCCAGCGACCGCACGGCCGCCATGGACTCGTCCAGGCGCTCGCCGGCGACGAACCGGTCCACCACGGGGCGGGTGACCGGGGCGGCCGCAACGATACGGCGGATGCTGTTGCTGCGCGCTGCGGCGAGGAGCACGGGACCCAGCATGGGCACCTCCACGATTCAGGGTGACAAGTACCGGCGGACGCCGGACGGGGCGAACGCGTCGGCAAGATTGAGCCACCTGAAACTTAAGGATCCCGCCACTTCCCGGCCATCGACAGCTGTCACGCCTTCGTGGTCGGGATCTCAGACAGATGTATGAGAATGGAGGAGTGAGGACCGGGTCAGTGGTGCCGGTGGTGTGAAAGGTGTCCGAGGTACTGGTGATGCCAGTGGTGCGGTGGCAGGGAGCCGGTGGGGTGACGGCAGGCGACCGGTGGTGCGAAGGCAGGCGACCGGTAGCGGCCGGTGGTGCGACGACAGGAGAGGAGCCGGGCGGCGGATGCGGGGCGATTACCAGCAGCTCGTGGACGAGATCTCGGCGGCGCTCGGCGCCCCGGCGACGCTGGAGGACCGGGATTTCGGACTGATTGCGTTCGGCGCGCACGAGGGCGACGACGACGAGGTCATGGACCCCGTGCGGACCCGCTCGATCCTGCAGCGCCGCTCGTCGGCGGCGGTACGGGCCTGGTTCGAGGCGTTCGGGATCGCCCGCGCCCGGACGGCGCTGCGCATCCCCCCGGACCCGGCGGCCGGGGTCTTCAAGGGCCGCATCTGTCTGCCCGTACGCCATCGGGGCGTCGTGCACGGCTACGTCTGGCTGCTGGACGACGGGCATCTGACCGATCTCGAACTGGGCAGCCGTGGCGCACCGCCCGACCCGCGGATCGCCCAGGCGATGGAGACCGCCGCCCGGATCGGTGCGCTGCTGGCCGACGAGGCTCGCGCCGGTTCCGAACTCGGCGATCTGCTGCGGGAGTTGCTGGCCGCACCGCCTTCCGGCCGGCCGGCCGCGGCGGCCGCGCTGAGCGATGCGCTGCGGGACAGCCTGCGCTCCACCTCGGGCATCCCGCTCACCCTGGTCGCGGTGCTGCCCTGGGACACCTCGGACACCGATGTGGCGCCGCTGCCCAGCCTGCCGGGCCTGCTGGCGGCGTGTGCGCTGCCCGCGGGCGGGCCGGTCCTCCCGGCCGCCCGGTCGGACGAGGCGGATGCCGCCGCGCCACCCGGCAGCGGGCCCGCCGGCCGCGCCGGGACGGGGGCCCGTCCGCAGCCCGCGGCCGCCGCACCCGCCCTGGCCGCGCTGGTACGCCTGCGCTCGGCCGGTGCGCTCGCCCCCGCCCATGCGGTGGCCGAGCATCTGCTGCGCTCCCCGCGCGCCGGCGCCGTACCGGCCGAGGGGCGGGCGGCCCGCGGCGGCGCGCGCAGCGGCGGCCCCGCCGGGCACCCCCCGCTCCGGCCGGGCGCCGCCGGAATCGGCGCCGGGACACAGGAGTTGACCGACCTCCCGGCCACCTGGCGAGAAGCGCTGGACGCGGCCCGCGCGGCCCGCGCCGAGCCCCGGCTGGGCCCGGTCACCCAGTGGGACGCCCTCGGCCCGTACCGCATGCTGACCGCGCTGCCGGACTCCGCCCCCGACCCGGCCATCGGCCCGCTGCTGGCCCCCGCGCACGCCGAACTCGCGCGCACCGCCGAGGTGTTCCTCGACTGCGCGGGCCAGGCGAGCCGCACCGCCCAGGCCCTGGGCATCCACCGTCAGACGCTCTACTACCGCCTGGGCCGGGTGGAGAAACTGACCGGCCTCGACCTGGACGACGGCGAGCACCGGCTGCTGCTGCACATGGGGCTGAAGGCGGCGCGGCTGTGAGGCGTACGGGCCGGCCGGACGACGGCAACGGCCCCCGCCGGGCGCGTCACTTCCGCCTCAGCACCTCGCCCGCGGTGACCCGGCGCAGGGCCCTCGCCAGGTCCTGGCCGGAGGGCATGGCGTCCGGTGTGAGCAGTGACTGGACCATCAGGCCGGTGAGCAGGGCCTGGTAGAAGGAGCCGACGATACGTGCCGCCTCCGGGTCGACCTCGGTGTCCGGCACCCCCTCGAAGACCGCGACAAGCCCCTCGCCCCCTTCCGGAAGCACCTCGCCGACCGCCTCGCGCAGCGCCGCGTCGCGCGGCAGCAGCCCCAGCACCTCGACCTGCGCGGCGATGAACTCCCGTTCCGTGGCGATCCGTTGCAGGACCGCGTCCCAGACCACGGCAAACCGCTCCAGCGGATCCGCGTCCCCCTTCTCCGTCCCGTCGCCGGCGGCCGGCGCCCGGGTCACACCGGCAGCCCACTCCTCGGTGGAGGCGATGATCGCCTGGCGCATCAGGGCGTCCTTGGAACCGTAGTGGTATCCGATGGAGGCGAGGTTGGCGCCGGAGGCGGCCACGATGTCGCGGGCGGTGGTGCGCGCGTACCCCTTCTCCAGGAGGCAGCGTTTGGCGCCCTCCAGAAGGTCTTCACGGTGTCCCATGGAGCCAGCCTATCGCCGGACATACGCTCGTACCAGACGTCCGTATAAGACACGCGTATACCTTCCCGCTGGGGAGGTGCCACGGACGGCGCTCTCCCGGCCGCCGGCCGCTTCCGACGCCCTGCGGCTAGCCGCCCGGTGTGTCGTCGGGGTGCGGGGTTCCGGAGCCGGGATCCGGTGCACGCCCTGAGCCGGGATCCGCCGTCCCCCCGGGGCCCGACGGGTCGCCGGGGCGCGCCGTACCCGGCCGGGCCATCCCGTAGTGGCGGTAGAGCTCGTCCTCTTCCGAGGGGTCGAGATGGCCGTCGGCGTCGATCCGCGGCGCGGCCTTGATGGTCTCCTTGGCGTGCGGAACGTGCAGATCGTCGCCGCTCCGACGGACCCCGGCGAGCGGGATGAAGGTCTCCTTCATCCCGAACAGCCCGGTGCGCACCGTGATCCACTCGGGGTCGTTGGTGGCGTCGTCCCGGTAGACCTGCTGGACCTTGCCCACCTTGGCGCCGTCCGCATCGACGACATGCAGCCCGGTCAGGCTCCCGGGGGCGCCGTCCAGGGGTGCCTCCATGGCGTTCCCTCCTTCCGCACGCACCGGCGGGGGCACGCACACTTTCCATTGCGCGACGCCGCCCCCGCGGACGCAACCGGGCCCGGACTCCGCCGAAGCGGGGTCCGGGCCCGTTGGCCTGCGAAAACCTGCGAATCAGTCGCCGAGGTTCACCGCGCGCACGGAGGTCGCGCCGATCTCCTCGGCGATCTCGGTGAGCACGTTCGGGGGAATCGTGTCGTCGACGGTCAGCGCGACCAGCGCCTCGCCGCCGACATCGGCCCGGGAGACCTGCATCCCGCCGATGTTGATGCCCGCCTCGCCCAGGATCCGGCCGACGGTGCCGACGACACCGGGGCGGTCGCTGTAGCGCATGAAGGCCATGTGGTCCGCGAGCGACAGGTCGATGGAGTGCTCGCCGACCGCGACGATCTTCTGGGTGTTCTTGTGGCCCGACAGCGTGCCGGAGATCGACACCTCGTCGCCGCCCGCCAGGGTGCCGCGCACGGTCACCACATTGCGGTGCTCGGGCGACTCGCTGCTGGTCGTCAGCCGCACCTCCACCCCGCGCTCCTGCGCGAACAGCGGGGCGTTGACGTAGGACACCGTCTCGTCCACGACGTCCTCGAACACGCCCTTGAGCGCGGAGAGTTCGAGCACCTTGACGTCGTGCTGGGTGATCTCGCCGTACACCTCGACATCGAGGCGCATGGCGACCTCGCCGGCCAGGGCGGTGAAGATCCGGCCCAGCCGCTCGGCCAGCGGCAGGCCCGGCTTGACGTCCTCGGCGATCACGCCGCCCTGGACGTTGACCGCGTCCGGCACCAGCTCGCCGGCCAGCGCGAGCCGCACCGACTTGGCGACCGAGATACCGGCCTTCTCCTGCGCCTCACCCGTCGAGGCACCGAGGTGCGGGGTGGCGACGACCTGGTCGAACTCGAAGAGCGGCGAGTCGGTGCACGGCTCGGTCGCGTAGACGTCGAGGCCCGCGCCGGCCACCCGGCCCTCCTTCAGCGCGGTGGCCAGCGCCACCTCGTCGACGATCCCGCCACGGGCGGCGTTGACGATCCGGACGGACGGCTTGACCTTGTGCAGCGCCTCGTCGCCGATCAGGCCGACGGTCTCGGGCGTCTTGGGGAGGTGGACGGTGATGAAGTCCGCGACCTCCAGCAGCTCGTCCAGGCTCAGCAGCTTGACGCCCATCTGCGCGGCACGGGCCGGCTGGACGTAGGGGTCGTAGGCGACGACCTTCATGCCGAACGCCGACATCCGCTGCGCGACCAGGACGCCGATCCGGCCGAGGCCGACCACGCCGAGGGTCTTCTCGCTGAGCTCGACACCGGTGTACTTGCTGCGCTTCCACTCGCCGTTCTTCAGGGCGGTGTTGGCCTGCGGGATGTTGCGAGCCGTGGCCACCAGCAGACCGCAGGCGAGCTCGGCGGCGGTGACGATGTTGGAGGTCGGGGCGTTGACGACCATCACGCCGGCCTTGGTGGCGGCGGAGACGTCGACGTTGTCCAGGCCCACGCCCGCGCGGGCGACGACCCTGAGCTTCCCGGCGGCGGCGATGGCCTCGGCGTCGATCTTCGTCGCGCTGCGCACGAGGACGGCGTCGACGTCGGCGATGGCGGGCAGCAGCTCGGCGCGGTCCGCGCCGTTGCAGTGCCGGATCTCGAAGTCCGGACCGAGGGCGTCGACGGTGGCGGGCGACAGCTCTTCAGCGATCAGTACGACTGGTTTCGGGCTCACGTGCTCTTCAGTCCTCACTAGTCCTGGGGGTACCTCCCACGCCCTCAAGGCTGTGGGGGGAGGGCGGCCGTCCCGACGGCCGAAGGCGGTGAAGGGGGAAAGCCGCGTGGAAGACGCACGACGCTGTGAGCCTGACGCGCTTGTGATGGGCAAGTGTAGTGGCGATGGGGGGCGCGTCCTGTGCCGGTGCGTAAGGATCACCCGTGCGTGGTTCGACGCGGTGGACAAGGCGCTCCGGCAGCCGGCCGGGCGCACGGACGAGGGGGCCGCGAGCAGTTTCGCGACCCCCTGTCCATTCGGCTTACGCCTCGTCGTCCACCCAGCTCATCAGCTTGCGCAGCTGCTTGCCGGTGGTCTCCAGGAGGTGGTCCTCGTCGGCCTTCTTGTACTCGTTGTACTTCGGCAGACCGGCGTTGTACTCCGCCATCCAGTTGTTGGCGAAGGTGCCGTCCTGGATCTCGGCGAGCACCTTCTTCATCTCGGCCTTGGTGTTCTCGTTGATGATCCGCGGGCCGGTGATGTAGTCGCCCCACTCGGCGGTCTCGGAGACCGACCAGCGCATCTTCTCCAGGCCGCCCTCGTACATCAGGTCCACGATCAGCTTCAGCTCGTGGAGGCACTCGAAGTACGCGATCTCGGGCTGGTAGCCCGCCTCGACCAGGGTCTCGAAGCCGGCCTTGACCAGCGCCGAGGCGCCACCGCACAGGACGGCCTGCTCACCGAACAGGTCGGTCTCGGTCTCCTCGGTGAAGGTGGTCTTGATGACGCCGGCGCGGGTGCCGCCGATGCCCTTGGCGTAGGAGAGCGCGAGCGCGAAGGCGTTGCCGCTCGCGTCCTGCTCGACGCCCGCGATGCACGGGACGCCGCGGCCCTCCTCGTACTGGCGGCGGACCAGGTGGCCCGGGCCCTTGGGGGCGACGAGGGCGACGTCCACGCCGGCCGGGGGCTTGATGAAGCCGTAGCGGATGTTGAGGCCGTGGCCGAAGAACAGCGCGTCGCCGTCCTTGAGGTGGTCCTTGATGGACTCCTCGTAGACCTTGGCCTGGATCGGGTCCGGCACCAGGATCATGATGACGTCGGCCTCGGCGGCCGCCTCCGCGGGGGTCACCACGCGCAGGCCCTGCTCCTCGGCCTTGGCCTTGGACTTGGAGCCCTCGTGCAGACCGACGCGCACATCGACACCCGAGTCGCGCAGGGACAGCGCGTGGGCGTGGCCCTGGCTCCCGTAGCCGATGACCGCGACCTTGCGGTTCTGGATGATGGACAGGTCGGCATCGTCGTCGTAGAACAGCTCGGCCACTTCGGGTATCTCCTTGGATCTAGCGGGTGCCCACACAGTACGTCGGGCGGGGTGAGGAAAGGCGGTGGGTCTCGCCATACGGTCCGGTCGGACCGCAGGGTCAGGCCGAACGGTCCAGTGCGCGCAGCGAGCGGTCGGTGATGGACCGGGCACCGCGGCCTATGGCGATGGTCCCGGACTGCACCAGCTCCTTGATGCCGAACGGCTCCAGCATCTTGAGCATCGCCTCCAGCTTTTCACTGGATCCGGTGGCCTCGATGGTGACGGCCTCGGGCGAGACGTCCACGGTCTTGGCGCGGAAGAGCTGGACGATCTCGACGATCTGCGAGCGCGTCTCGTTGTCGGCGCGGACCTTCACCAGGACCAGTTCGCGCTGGATCGCGGCGCCCGGCTCCAGCTCGACGATCTTCAGGACGTTGACGAGCTTGTTGAGCTGCTTGGTGACCTGCTCCAGCGGCAGCGACTCGACGCTGACCACGATGGTGATGCGGGAGATGTCGGGGTGCTCGGTGACCCCGACCGCGAGCGAGTCGATGTTGAAACCGCGGCGGGAGAACAGCGCGGCGATCCTGGCGAGGATGCCGGGGGTGTTCTCCACCAGGACGGAGAGCGTGTGCTTGGACATGGTCTTCTCTCTTCTTCCGTGCGTCCGTAACGTCCTGGGCTCAGTCGTCTTCGTTGTCGCCGAAGTCGGGACGCACGCCCCGGGCGGCCATGACCTCGTCGTTGGAGGTGCCGGCGGCGACCATCGGCCACACCTGGGCGTCCTCGTGCACGATGAAGTCGATCACGACCGGGCGGTCGTTGATGGCATTGGCCTTGGCGATGACCGCGTCCAGCTCGGCCGGGTCCTCACAGCGCATCGCCACGCACCCCATCGCCTCGGCCAGCTTCACGAAGTCCGGGATCCGGGTGCCTGCACTCGGCTGCTTGCCGTCGGCCTCGGGGCCGGAGTGGAGCACGGTGTTGGAGTAGCGCTGGTTGTAGAAGAGGGTCTGCCACTGGCGGACCATGCCCAGCGCTCCGTTGTTGATGATCGCGACCTTGACCGGGATGTTGTTCAGCGCGCAGGTGACCAGCTCCTGGTTGGTCATCTGGAAGCAGCCGTCGCCGTCGATCGCCCAGACCGTACGGTCCGGCCGGCCGGCCTTGGCGCCCATCGCGGCGGGGACGGCGTAGCCCATCGTCCCGGCGCCGCCGGAGTTCAGCCACGTCGAGGGCTGTTCGTAGCCGATGAAGTGGGCGGCCCACATCTGGTGCTGGCCGACGCCCGCGGCGTAGATGGTGTCGGCGGGGGCGAGCTGCCCGATCCGCTCGATGACCTGCTGCGGGGAGAGGCTGCCGTCCTCGGGCAGGTCGTAGCCGAGCGGGTAGGTCTCCCGCCAGCGGTTGAGGTCCTTCCACCAGGCGGTGTAGTCACCCTTGTGGCCGGCGTCGTGCTCGGCCTGGACGGCGACGATCAGGTCGGCGATGACCTCGCGGGCGTCGCCGACGATCGGCACGTCCGCGGCACGGTTCTTGCCGATCTCCGCGGGGTCGATGTCCGCATGGACGACCTTGGCGTACGGCGCGAAGGAGTCCAGCTTGCCGGTGACGCGGTCGTCGAAGCGGGCGCCGAGGGTGATCAGCAGGTCCGACTTCTGCAGCGCGGTGACGGCGGTGACCGCCCCGTGCATCCCGGGCATGCCGACGTGCTGCGGGTGGCTGTCGGGGAAGGCACCCAGGGCCATCAGGGTGGTGGTGACGGGGGCGCCGGTCAGCTCGGCGAGCACCTTCAGCTCGGCGGTGGCGCCGGCCTTGATCACACCGCCGCCGACGTAGAGCACCGGGCGCTTGGACTCGGCGATCAGCCGTGCGGCCTCGCGGATCTGCTTGGCGTGCGGCTTGGTCACCGGGCGGTAGCCGGGCAGCTCGGTGTGCGGCGGCCAGACGAAGGTGGTCCGGGCCTGGAGGGCGTCCTTGGCGATGTCGACCAGGACCGGGCCCGGGCGGCCGGTGGCCGCGATGTGGAACGCCTCGGCGATCGTCCGGGGGATCTCGGCGGGGTCGGTGACCAGGAAGTTGTGCTTGGTGATCGGCATCGTGATGCCGCAGATGTCCGCCTCCTGGAAGGCGTCCGTGCCGATCGCCTTGGACGCGACCTGACCGGTGATCGCCACCATCGGGACGGAGTCCATATGGGCGTCGGCGATCGGGGTGACGAGGTTGGTGGCGCCGGGGCCCGAGGTCGCCATGCAGACGCCGACCTTGCCGGTGGCCTGGGCGTAGCCGGTGGCCGCGTGGCCGGCGCCCTGCTCGTGGCGCACCAGGACGTGCCGGACCTTCGAGGAGTCCATCATCGGGTCGTACGCAGGAAGGATCGCACCGCCGGGAATGCCGAACACGGTGTCGGCCCCGACCTCCTCGAGCGAACGGATCAGCGACTGCGCACCCGTGACGTGCTCGACGGCGGCGGGCTGCTGCGGTCCGCCGGAGTGACGGGCCCGCGGCTGCGGATGGTGGGCCCCGGAGGCCTGCTCGGTCATCTGCGTCTCTTCTCGAAGCTGAGGGTTTTGACGGATATGTGAGGTTGCTGTGCAACAAAAAACCCCTCGTGCCAGGTGGCAAGCGAGGGGAGCGCGTCGGTGTGCGAGTCGGGTTTCGTCAGTGACCCGGCTTCAGCCGACGCGCTTTCCAAGTACGAGAATTCGGGTGCGCATGGCACAGACCCTCCCCCCGCCGTGCACCGAGTGTCAAGTGGGTGGGACGGAGGTCTCACTATTTGAGCGCAATGGCGGATGCATGAGCGAATCCGGACCGGCCGGTCCGCCGTGCCGGACGGGCAGCCCGCTACCGGTGAGCACCACCGCCCGGCTCTGGCCCGGCAGGTCCGGCACCGGGTAGTGGGCGTGCGCCAGGGACCGCCGCAGCCGGTGCTCGTCGAGCGGCCCCGAGAAGGCCGTGCCCATGCCGTGCGTGCAGCCCATGGAGCGCAGCGCGAGGACCTGCTCGGGCAGATCGACGCCGTCGGCGACGGACTGCATGCCCAGGTCTCCGGCGATCCGCAGCAGCCCCGCGGTGATCTTGTGCAGCCGGGCGGACTCCACCACGCCGTCGACCAGACCGCGGTCCAGCCGCAGGACGTCGACCGGAAGCCGGCGCAGCGCGCTGATGGCGGCGTATCCGCTGCCGAAGCCGTCCAGGGCGATCCGTACGCCGAGGCGGCGCAGCGCGACCAGCCGGCGCTCCAGGTCGTCGAGCGGGATGCGGGAGTCGCTGTCGGACAGCTCCAGGACCAGCGCCCGCGAGGGCAGGCCGTGCCGGGTGAGCAGCGACTCGACGCCCTTGGGGGACAGTGCGTGGTCCAGCAGCCGGCGGGCGGAGAGCCGGACCGCGACCGGGACCGGGTAGCCCGCGCGGTGGCGCGCCGCGGCCTGCTCGACGGCCGCCTCCAGCTGCCACCGGTCCAGCTCCGCGGTGCGCTCGCCGTCGTCGGTGAACCGGCCGCGGTCGCCGACCCGCAGGAATTCGGCGGGGGTGAACAGGATGCCCTGGGCGGAGCGCCAGCGGGCGTGGGCCGCGACCGCGGTGACCCGGCCCCCGGCCAGCTCCACCACCGGCTGGTGCAGCAGCGTGAACGCCCCGTCGTGCAGGGCCGTACGCAGCTTGGTGGCGAGCTCGGCACGGTGTGCCACCTCGCTCTGCATCTGGGGTGCGTACAGCTCCACCCGGCCCTTGCCGGCCTGCTTGGCGCGGTACATCGCCAGGTCGGCGTTGCGCAGCAGGCCCGCGGGGCTCACTCCGGGGTCGGCGAAGGCGACGCCGATGCTGGCCGCCACCCGGACGTCCCGGCCGTCGATGCGGTAGGGCTCGGAGAGCTTGATACGCAGCCGGTCAGCGATCTCGTGGATCCGGAATTCGCGGGCGGCGCGGTCGCGGGTGCCGTCGCCGGTGATCAGCGCGGCGAACTCGTCGCCGCCCAGGCGCGCCGCTATGTCCCCGGAGCGCACCGAGTCACCGAGCCGGCGGGCGGCCTGCACCAGCAGTTCGTCGCCGGCCTGATGGCCGATGGTGTCGTTGACCTGCTTGAAGCCGTCGAGGTCGATGTAGAGCACGGCGGTGTCGTGGTCGCTGGCCCGGCGGCCGGTGACGGCCTGGGTCACGCGATCGGTGAACAGCGCGCGGTTGGGCAGGTCGGTGAGCGCGTCGTGGGAGGCGTTGTGCTGGAGCTGAGCCTGCAGCCGGACGCGTTCGGTGACATCGCGGGAGTTGAAGATCAGGCCGCCGTGGTGGCGGTTGACCGTGGATTCGACGTTCAGCCAGCCGTCGCCGCCGGAGCGCTGTTCGCCCGCGCGGAAGCGGCATTCGATACGGGTGGTGGGTTCGTCCTCGGGGCGGCGGCGAGGAATCTGCGGACCTCGTGGACCACCCGGCCCAGGTCTTCGGGGTGGATCAGCGAGGCCAGTTCGGAGCCGACCAGTTCCTCGGCGTCGCGGCCGTAGACCCCGGCGGCGGCCGGGCTGACGTAGCGCAGCACACCGGTCGGGGCGGCGATCATGATGACGTCGCTGGAGCCCTGCACCAGGGAGCGGAAGTGGTTCTCCTTCTGCGCCAGCTCCTGGGTGAGGGTGATGTTGTCGAGCAGCATGATGCCCTGGCGGACGACCAGCGCCAGCACGACCGTGCAGCCGGTGAAGAGCACCACGCGGTCGATGCGGCGCCCGTCGAGGACGTTGGTGAGGATGCCGAGCGTGCAGACGGCGGCGGCGAGATACGGGGTGAGCGCGGCGAGCGAGCCCGCAATGGGGCGGCTGCCGTGCGGCGGGACCCGGCGGGCGGGCTTGACGTCCTCCTCGGGGCACTCCTCGCCCGCACGGCGGGCGACCCAGGGTGCGTACGCGAGCAGCATCGAGCCGGCGAACCAGCCGGCGTCCAGGATCTGTCCGGAGCGGTAGTGCTCGCGCAGCAGCGGCGAGCTGAACAGGGCGTCGCACAGCACCGTCAGCGCCAGCGCCGCGACGGCGGTGTTGATGGCCGAGCGGTGCACCGAGGAGCGCCGGAAGTGCAGCGCGAGCACCATGCTCACCAGCACGATGTCCAGCAGCGGGTAGGCCAGCGACAGCGCGCTCTGCGCCACGCTGCGGCCCTGGAAGTGGGCGGTGTGGGCGAGCGCGAGGCTCCACGAGAGGGTGACCAGCGATCCCGCGATCAGCCAGGAGTCGAGGCCCAGGCAGACCCAGCCGGCCCTGGTCACCGGCCTCTTGGCGAGCACCAGCAGACCGACGATGGCGGGTGGCGCGAACAGCAGGAAGCAGAAATCGGCCAGGCAGGGGCTGGGGACCGTGGTGCCCTGGATGACCTCGTACCAGCCCCAGACGCCGTTGCCGAGACCGGCCATGCCGGACGAGGCGGCGAACAGCATCCATGCCGGGCGGAACCGGGTGCGGCGCTTGCGGGCGTACAGACCGCAGGAGAAGGCCGCCAGGAACGCCGCGAAGCTGAGGCCGAAGTCCCCCATGAACGCGGCGACTTCGGGCGATCCCCAGCCGAAGGCGGCACCGACGGCATAGCCGCCGCAGAGCACGGCGAGGACGATCTGCGGCGCCACACCCGGTGGGTTGCCGGCCGGTGCCGGTGGCCGCGAGAGCATCGCCCCGGGGGCGCTCACCGGACTCTTCCCCTCGTCCGCACCGGGCGCCGCGTCGTCCGTACCGGGCATCGCGAGCGGTGCGCCTGCGGACCTCGCAGTATCCCCGTGGGCGGTCGTGGATCGCGCTTTTCGCGAATCATCCATCGGCTGTACATCGCCCGTCGCCCCCCTCGAGTTCCGGATCTTTCGCATCGCGCCGCGTCCTTCCCGGCGTCGTCCCCGCTCGGGACGATACACCAGTTCCGTCACTCAGGGACATAGCGTCTCTACGGAGCGTGACTGTCAGCGAATGGCGAACACGCTTTGCAGTCGTACGGCCTCGTACTGCTACGCGCAAGCGGTCAGTCGGCGGTGGCGACCACGTTCCGCAGGGGCTCGCCGACCGCGAAAAGCGTCAACTGATCGCGCAGCAGCCGCTTCGCACGGGGCAGGAAGGCAGAGCTGGGGCCACCGACGTGTGGAGTGATGAGTACGCCCGGAGCGTGCCACAGCGGATGCCCGGGGGGCAGGGGTTCCGGATCGGTGACATCGAGTGCGGCGCGCAGCCGTCCGGATTCCAGTTCGGCGAGCAGCGCCCCGGTGTCGACGATCTGGCCGCGCGCGATGTTCACGAGCAGTGCGCCGTCCTTCATCCGCGCCAGGAAATCGGGTCCGACCAGGCCACGCGTCGTATCGGTGAGCGGAGTCGCCAGCACGACCACGTCCGCATCGGGCAGGAGGGCGGACAGTTCGGAGAGTGGATGCACGAGGCCGCGCACAGTGTCACGCGCGGTGCGCGCGACGCGCGTCACCCGCGCACATTCAAAGGGCGTGAGCCGGTCTTCGATGGCACTGCCGATCGAACCATAGCCCACAATGAGGACCGACTTGTCGGCGAGCGCCGGCCGGAAGCCGTGCCGCCACTCCCCCGCGTCCTGGCCCCGTACGAAGCCCGGGACGTCGCGCAGCGCGGCGAGGATCAGGGTGAGCGCCAGCTCGGCGGTGCTGGCGTCGTGCAGCCCCCGCGCGTTGCACAGTTGGGCTCCGGACGGCATCCGCGCCAGCCCCGGGAGCATGCTGTCGACACCGGCGGTGAGCGTCTGCACCACCCTCACACGGCTCATCCGGGACAGCGGGCGCAGGCTGGTCTCCGTGTCCTTCATGTAGGGGACGGCGTAGAAGGCGCAGCGGGCCGGGTCGGCCGGGTAGTCGGGGCCGGCGTCCCAGTGGACGTAGCTGAGACCGCCGGGGAGGCCGTCGATCTCGTCGGGCGGGATCGGGAGCCATACGTCATGCGCTTCGGTGCGCTGGTCTGCGGTTGCCATGGCCGCAGGCTATGCGAAGAGGCGTTCCGTTCAGACGTTAGTTTGGTCTGGCCCTTGATCGGGGGCGAGGGGACGGAGGCAGAGCCAGGTGGAGCGCAGGACAATCGGTGCGGCGGCTCTCGACGTGGGCGCCATCGGGCTCGGCTGTATGCCGATGAGCTGGGGGTACACCGAGTCGCAGCGCAGCTTGGACAGCTCGCTGCGGGCCGTGCACACCGCGCTGGACCGGGGGTGCAGCCTGCTGGACACCGCGGATATGTACGGCCCGTTCACCAACGAGCTGCTGGTGGGGCGGGTGCTCAGGGAGCGGCGGGCGGAGGCGTTCGTCTCGACGAAGTGCGGGCTGCTGGTGGGTGAGCAGCACATCGTCGCCAACGGGCGGCCCGGCTACGTCAAGCGCGCCTGCGACGCCTCGCTGCGGCGGCTGCAGACCGACCGTATCGATCTCTACCAGCTGCACCGGGCCGATCCCGAGGTGCCCGTCGAGGAGACCTGGGGAGCGATGGCGGAGCTGGTGGCGGCGGGGAAGGTGCGGTCGCTGGGGCTGTGTGCGGTGGGCGCGCAGGCGGTACGGCCGTCCCGCGCGGCCCGTACGGAGCGGCGCCCGGTGGGCGGCGGGGCGCGGCCCCGCTCCCGGATGCACGACGGCACGCTGGCCCAACTCGAGCGTATCCAGCAGGTGTTCCCCGTCAGCAGCGTGCAGGCGGAGCTGTCGGTGTGGTCGCCGGAGGCGCTGGAGGAGCTGCTGCCATGGTGTGAGTCGCGGGGGGTCGGCTTCCTCGCCGCGATGCCGCTGGGGAACGGCTATCTGACCGGCACCCTCACCCCGGGGCAGGGCTTCGAACGGGAGGACATACGGGCCCGCCACCCCCGGTTCACCGCCGAGATGATGGCGGCGAACCAGCCGGTGGTGGCGGGGCTGCGGCGGGTCGGCGCCCGGTACGGCGCCACGCCGGGGCAGGTGGCGCTGGCGTGGGTGCTGGCGCAGGGCCGGCATGTGGTGCCGGTGCCGGGCACGAAGAAGGAACGCTGGGCCGCGCAGAACGCCAAGGCCGCACAGCTGACACTGACCCGCGAGGACCTGGCGGAGATCGCCGCGCTGCCACCGGCGCGCGGGTCCTGGTACTGAACGGGACCTCCCTGGGGCGGGAGGGCGGCGCGGCGCGGAAGGCCCCGCGTGTCCCGCTCGCGGCGCGGCCGCCCCGGCCGGATCATGGCAGGCGGGAGTGGTGCGGGAACGGACAACGCGCGGCACGGCGAGGGCGCGGTGTGGTGTTCTGGTCCACTCCACGTCCTGCCGACGAGAGGACCCCTGCCGTGCAACGCCGTTTCCAGACCGCTGCTTTGGCCGCCGCTTCGCTGCTCCTGGCAGCGGGCTGCACGTCCGGCGGCGCGCAGCCCCGGGGCGGGGGGAGCGCCGGCCCGGCGGAGAACCGTGGCGGAGCCGCCTCGCCGGGCGTCGCCGCGTCGTCGGCCGCGCCGCCCGCCAAGGGTTCGGTGCAGGTGACCGGCACCCTGGCCACGGGGCTGAAGTCGCCGTGGGGGGTGGCGGTGCTGCCGGGCGGGGATCTGCTGGTCTCCTCCCGGGACACCGGGAAGATCTTCCGGGTCGCGGCGCACGGCGGGAAGATCACCGAGCTGGGATCGGTGCCGGGGGTGGATCCCGGGGGTGAGGGCGGGCTGCTGGGGATCGCGGTGTCCTCGACGTTCGGTACGGACCACCAGGTGTACGCGTACTTCACCACCGCGTCCGACAACCGCATCGCCCGCATGATCTACGACGAGAAGCGCGCCCCGGGCAATCAGCTGGGCGCGCCCGACACCGTCCTCAAGGGGATCCCCAAGGGCCAGATCCACAACGGCGGGCGGATCGCGTTCGGCCCGGACAAGATGCTCTACGCCGGCACCGGTGAGACCGGCGACACCGGGCTGGCGCAGGACAAGCAGTCCCTGGGCGGCAAGATCCTCCGGATGACGCCGGACGGGCAGCCGGCGCACGGCAACCCGGAAGCGGATTCGGTGGTGTACGACTACGGCCACCGCAATGTGCAGGGCCTGGCCTGGGACGACGACAAGCGCCTGTGGGCCTCGGAGTTCGGCCAGAACACCTGGGACGAGCTCAATCTGATCGAGCCGGGCCGGAACTACGGCTGGCCCGAGGTCGAGGGCAAGGCCAAGGGCAAGACCGCGGGCAGCGTGTTCACGGACCCCGTCGAGGAGTGGAGGACCGCGGACGCCTCACCCAGCGGTATCGCCTACGCCAAGGGCTCGGTCTGGATGGCGTCGCTGCGCGGTGAACGGCTGTGGCGGATCCCGCTGAACGGGACGAAGCCGGTGGCGGCGCCGCAGGCCTTCCTGAAGGGCACCTACGGGCGCCTGCGGACCGTCGTGGCGGCCGATGACGGGGCGTTGTGGCTGGTCACCAGCAACACGGACGGACGGGGCACACCGCACAAGGGCGATGACCGGATTCTCCGCCTCAAGGTGAGCTGATCGGGCTGATCCCCTTTTCGGGCGGCCTGCCTACACTCATGGGCAGGGGGGACGGGTGCGTGTCGACCGACGAGGGGACAGGGCACCATGTTCAACATCGCGGAGGAACTGTTCGCACCGGGCCGCAAGCACACCGACGAGGAGCGGCGGAAGATGTCGCTCGTCGTCGATGACGTGGGTGACGGTGACCCCGGCAAGGGCCCGATCGATCTCTCCTCGGGGACCGTCGTCGTCAGGGCACCCCGGCAGCGGCAGGAGGCGGACCGCGGCCGGGAACGGGGCGGCGAGCAGGACCGGGGACAGTCGTAGGTGTGACGCGCCCGGGGCCTGCCGTGTCCGTCAGGGGGCCACGGCCGGCCCCTGACCGGATATCGGCTCCCCGAACAGGCGCAGGCGGTGCGCCACCGCGCCGGCCTCTCCGCGCCCGGAGACGCCCAGCTTGGCGAGGATGTTCGAGACATGGACGCTGGCGGTCTTCGGGGAGATGAACAGGGCGTCGGCTATCTGGCGGTTGCTGCGCCCGTCGGCGACCAGGCGCAGTACGTCGCGTTCGCGCGGGGTCAGGCCGAGGGATTCGGCGGGGACGGCGCCGGCGGGTGACGGGCCGGCGGCCGCCGCGGGGACGGCTTGGGAGGCCGGCTCCGTCGCGGCCCCGGCCTGCAGGCCGGGCAGCGGGACGCGGGCCCGCTGGGCGAGGAGGGCGAGTTCTTCGGCGAGCGGGCGGGCGCCCATCGTCACGGCGGCGGTGTACGCCCGGGTGAGCAGGAGTACGGCGGCCTCGCGCGGGGTGCGGCCGTGCAGTCCGAGGGTGGCCCGCTCGCTGCCGTGGAGGAGGGCTTCCGCCCAGCGGTAGCAGGTCCGGGCGAGCTCGTACGGGCGCTCCAGGGGTTCGAAGGCGGCGACCGCCTCCGCCCAGGCGTCGGGGGTTTCGCGGCCTTCGGCGCGGCGGAGTTCGGCGTCCAGCGCGAGGCCGTGGGCCGCCCAGACCGGGCAGAGCCGGGGCAGATGCTTCGCGGCCTCCCGGATGCGGGCGAGGACCGCGGCCCGTCCCGGCTCGGCGGCGGGAAGCCCGCGGGCGTCCGCTTCGGCGGTGGTGGCCGACCAGAGCAACGGCCAGGCGTAGCGCTGAGTGCCGGGCGGGAAGCCGGCGTCCAGGGCCTGCTGGAGAATGCTGCGGGCATCGAGGACGCGGCCCTGGTGGGCGGCGATCCGCAGCGCGTGCCGCGCCATGACCAGGACGTTCTGCGGCTGCGGGTCGTGGGTGCCGTAGTGCTCCTGGGCGACGGCCAGTTCGCGTGCGGCGGCGGCGAAGTCTCCCTCGTCCAGCGCGAGATCGGTGTGGCGGCCGGCGGCCAGCGCGACGGTCCGGGGGTTCTGGGCGAGGCGGCGGGCCTCGGCGGCGGCCCGGCGGGCTTCCGCCCAGCGGCCCAGCGACTGCAGGGATTCGGCGCGGTTGCCCAGGACCCAGCTGGTGCTGTCCTTGAGGCCGTAGCGGGTGGTGAGTTCGACGCCCTGCTCGCTGACCTCGACGGCTTCGCGGGAGCGGCCGACTCCTTCCAGGGCGGACGGGAAGTTGATGTGGCCGCGGGCGATGACGGCGAAGTAGCCGCGGTCGACGGCGAGCGCGAGGCTGGTACGGAAGTCGTCGAGGCCCGCGTCGACCTCCCCGGAGTCGACCCGCAGCCCCGCCAGGGTCAGCCGGGAGTTGAGCTCGGCCTCTTCGTCACCGACCAACTGGGCCAGTTCCACGGCACGTTCGGCCGTCGCGAAGCTGCCGGGACCCGGTTCGTGCAGGATCGCCCAGCTGGCGACGGCGGCAAGCACCTCGGCGTGCACGGAGGACGGCGGCAGGCCGCGCATCAGCTCCTGAGCGGCGCCCAGGTCCTCCCAGCCGTTGCCGCGGCCGGTGCCCTGACAGAGCCGGGAACGCTGTACCAGGAACCACGCCGTACGAAGGGGGTCGCTCTCGCCGCGCAGCGACCGCAGGGCGCGCTTGACGATCGTGAACGCGCGTTCGTTGTCACCGGAGAGCCGGGCGGCCACCGCGATCTCGGCGAGCAGGTCGAGGAAGCTCAGGGCGTCGCCGTCGTGGCAGCCGCAGGCCGGGTACGCCTCGGCGTAGTCGGCCGGGCGCACCCCCTGGCGGACCTCGGTGGGCGCGTCGTCCCAGAGTTCCAGGGCGCGGTCCAGCAGCCGCAGTTGTTCGGCGTAGGCATGGCGGCGGCGGGCCTGGACGGAGGCGGCGAGGACGGCGGGCAGCGCTTTGGCGGCGTCGTGGGACTTGTACCAGTAGCTGGCCAGCCGGGCGGCGCAGACATCGGCACGGACCAGCGAGGGGTTGGCTTCCAGTGCTTCGGCGTAGCGGCGGTTGAGGCGGGTGCGCTCGCCGGGCAGCAGATCGTCCACCACGGCCTCGCGGACGAGGGCGTGCCGGAAGCGGTAGCCCGTGCCGTCCCGGGTGGGCACGAGGGTGTTGCTGCCGACGGCGGACCGCAGCGCCTCGATGAGGTCGTCCTCGGGCATCCGGCAGACGGCGGAGAGGAGTTCGTGTTCGACCGTGGAGCCGCCCTCCGCTGCCGTGCGCACCACCCGCTGGGCGTCCTCGGGAAGCGCCTCGACGCGCACCAGCAGCAGATCGCGCAGGGGGTCGCTGAGGCCGTGCAGCGCGCCGTCGGCGAGGGAGCGGGCCAGCTCCTCGACGAAGAAGGCGTTGCCCTCGGAGCGCTTGAAGACCCGGTCGACGGTGTCCTCTTCGGGAGCGCTGCCGTGGATCCCGGCGATCTGGGAGCGCACCTCCTCGCGGTTGAAGCGGGCGAGTTCGACGCGGCGGACCGTGCGCATCCGGTCGATCTCGGCGAGGAAGGGGCGCAAGGGGTGGCGGCGGTGGATGTCGTCCGAGCGGTACGTCGCCAGCAGGAGGACGCGCGCGTCGTGCAGGGAGCGCAGGAGGTAGGCGAGCAGTTCGCGGGTGGAGCGGTCGGCCCAGTGCAGGTCCTCGACGACGATGACCAGGGTGCGGTGCGCGGCAAGCCGCTCCAGGAGGCGGGCGGTCAGCTCGAAGAGGCGGGCGCGGCCGATCTCCTCGTCGTGCGCCTCGACCGGGGTCTCCCCCAATTCGGGCAGGATGCGGGAGAGTTCGCCCTCCTGGCCGGCAACGGCGGCGGCCAGCTCGTCGCGCAGATGCCAGTGGAGGGTGTGCAGGATCGAGGAGAAGGGCGCGAAGGGCAGGCCTTCGGAGCCGATCTCGATGCAGCCGCCGCAGGCGACGAGCGCGCCGGCGGCGCGGGCCGACTCGCAGAACTCCTCGATGAGCCGGGTCTTGCCGACCCCGGCCTCACCGCCGATCAGCAGGGCCTGGGGCTCGCCGGACGCCGTGCTGCGGGCGAGCGCGTCGCCCAGCGCGGCGAGTTCGGCCGCACGGCCGATGAACACGGGACTGACGGACCTGGTCTCCACGCCGGTGAGCATCGCACAGGGGTCTGACATTCCGGCAGGGGGCTCCGGTACGCCAGACGCCCGGCCCGGTGCGGTGAGCACCTGGGGCCGGGCGGTGGACTGCGGGCCGGACGGCTGCGGGCCGGGCGGCTGTCGGGCGGACGGATGCGGGCCGGGCGGCGGGGCCGGCACCTGAGGCGTCATGTGAACGGCGCGGTCAGACGGCGGCGCGGCGGAGCCGCAGCCACCTGCCCCGTGTACGCACCCGCCCTCCGGGTTCGTCCGTCCCGGAACGGGCGGAGCCACGGGGCCCGTGCTGCGGGGCCTCGGCCGACTCAGCCGCCTCGGTCGCCTCGCGCACCAGACGCCGCCGGCCGGCCGCGCGGCGCAGTTCTTCCTGACGGATCCGGAGCTCCAGCTCGGAGTGGTACATGGTGTGTCTCCCCTGACGGCGGTGAGGTGGTCACTCGACGGCTTGTCGATGTGCTCCAGCCTCGTCGCCGAGGGGGGTCCGCCACATCGGGAGAGTTCCCGATCTTCGGCCCCGGGCGGTGCTCAGAAACCCGCGGTGTCGCCCGGGGGCTCCTTAGGCACCGCCCGCGGCACCCGTACGGTGCTCAGAAAGCGGCCCGGATGTCCTTATGGAGTCAGGGGTTGCCGAGTCGCGGGCTTACGGAGCCGCGGGCCCGGCGCCGCCCGCGGGGGCCTTGGGAACGGCCGGCATGTTCCCGAACAGGTCGAGGTACATGCCCGCGGAGATCAGGATCCCCAGCACGCCGAGCGCAAGCCCGCCCCAGGCGACGGCCCGCACCCAGGTGGGGCGGTTTCGGGTGGTGGTCACCACGACCGTCGCGGCGATCACGGCGAGCAGCGCGAAGAAGCCGTTGACCAGGGCGTTGGTGTGCCAGGAGGCGCCGTAGACGGCGGAGATCTGGTCGGCGGCCTGGGCCTTGCCCGACTGGACCTTGATCTGGCCCACCAGGTTCGCGCGCTCGGCCAGCGTGGTGCCGAGCCAGGTGCCGGTGACGGACGCGAGGCCCAGCCCCGCGGCGACGACGGCACCGGCGCCGGCGGCGATCGAGGTGGTGGACCCGGCGGTGTGCGGGTCGCTGTCGGGGGCGTCGAGGGCGTCGTCCGCTTCGAGGTCACCGGCCTCGTCCTGCGCGGCGAGGGCGGCGTTGTCGTCGACCTGCTCATCGGCCTTGGCGGCGGCCTTTCCGGCCGCCTCCGCCTCGGTGGTCTCCGGGATCGCAGCAGTCTCCTTGGCCCCCTGCGCCGGCACGGTCTTCTCGTCGTCGGTTCGGTTCTCGGTCGTCCTGGTCGTTCCCATGGGCGCGACCGTAGGTGCCGTGTCTGAGAGTGAGATGAGAATGGCGACGGCCGGCGGGCGGCGGACGGCGACACGCCGTCCGCGGGGCGCTGCGAAGGGGCGTCCGGCGCCGGTCCCTACACCCCCACCAGCGGCTTCTCCCCGCCCTGCGGCCCGGGAAGCCCCGCCGCGCCCGGCTCCGGCGGTGGTTCGATGCTGATCCGGGGCAGCCACCGGTCCAGCCAGGACGGCAGCCACCAGTTGGCGCCACCCAGCAGGTGCATCAGGGCGGGCACCAGCAGCGTACGGAGCACAAAGGCGTCCAGCGCGACGGCGCAGGCCAGGCCGATCCCGAACATCGCGATGGTCCGGTCCCCGCTGAGGATGAAGGCCGCGAACACCGCGATCATGATGACCGCCGCCGAGTTGATCACCCGGCTGGTCTCGGCGAGGCCGACCCGTACCGCCCGGCAGTTGTTCCGGGTCAGCTGCCACTCCTCGTACATCCGGGAGACCAGGAACACCTGGTAGTCCATGGACAGGCCGAAGAGCACCGACACCATGATGACCGGCAGGAACGGTTCTATCGGGCCGGCGCTGCCCAGTCCCAGCAGCTCGCTGCCCCAGCCCCACTGGAAGACCGCGACGACGATCCCGAAGGACGAGGCGACGGCCGCGAGATTCATCAGCGCGGCCTTGAGCGGGATACCGATGCTGCGGAAGGCGAGCAGCAGCAGGAGTGAGCCGAGCGCGATGACCACGCCGATGAAGAGCGGCAGCTTGCCGACGATGACGGCGGCGAAGTCGTCGTAGCTCGCGGTGATGCCGCCGACCCGCACCCGCAGCGTGCTCGCGCCCTCGGCCGCGGGCAGCACCTCGCTGCGCAGGTGTTCCACCAGGTCGGAGGTCTGCCGGGACTGCGGTGAGGTGGTGGGGACGACGGTGATCACTCCGGTGCTGTGGCTGCCGTCGAACTCGGGAGCGCTGACCTGGGCGATACCGGGTGTCTCCCGCAGCCGCTGCGGCAGCTTGTCGAAGGCGACCCGGTCCCCCGCGCCGTCCAGGGTGCCGACGAGCGTCAGCGGCCCGTTGAATCCGGGCCCGAAGCCGCTCCCGCGGGCGTCGCCGGACCCGCCGCCCGCCAGCAGGTCGTAGGCCTTGCGGGTGGTCGAGGTGGCCGGGTTGTTGCCCTGGTCGGAGGTGCCCAGATGCAGTCCGAGGGTCGGCAGGGCGAGGACGGCCATGAGGGCCGCCGCGGCCACCCCCAGCAGCTTGGGGTGCCGCTCGACGAACCCGGACCAGCGCGCCGCGACACCGGCGGGCCGCTCGGGCGTGGGCCCCCGCTCGGCCAGCCGTCGGCGCTCGCCGCGGCTGAGCGCCCGCATCCCGATCAGTCCGAGCAGCGCCGGCAGCAGGGTGACGGACGCGGCCACGGTCAGGACGACGGTGAGCGAGGCGGCGAGGGCGACCCCGTTGAGGAAGCTCAGCCGCAGGATCAGCATGCCCAGCAGCGCGATACAGACCGTGGCCCCGGCGAAGACGACCGCGCGCCCCGACACCGAGACGGCGCGGACGGCGGCCTCGCCGACCGGCAGGCCCGCGCGCAGGCCCTTGCGGTGCCGGGTGACGATGAAGAGCGCGTAGTCGATCCCGACGCCGAGGCCGATCAGCATGCCGAGCATCGGGGCGAAGTCGGCGACGGTCATCGCATGGCTGAGCAGGGTGATGCCGGCCGAGGCGGTGCCGACGGCGGCCAGCGCGGTGACGATCGGCAGGAAGGTCGCGGCGAGCGACCCGAAGGCGAGGAAGAGCACCACGGCCGCGGCGCCGAGCCCGATGAACTCCGCGAGCTGGGCCCGCGGCGCCTCGGTCAGCGCGATCCCCGCACCGCCCAGCTCGGCCTGGAGGCCATTGCCGGACGCGGCCCGCGCGGTGTCGACGACCTCGCGGACCTGGGCGGGGTCCAGGTCGTCGGTGGCGCGGTCGAAGACCACGGAGGCGTAGGCGGTGTGCCCGTCCTTGCTGATCTGCTGCGCGCCCTGGCCACCGGACGGGCCCGCGCCGGTCCCGCCGTAGGGGCCGTGCACCTCGGCGACGCCGGGCAGCCCGGCGACCTTCTCCAGGGTGTGCGTCATCGTCGTGCGGACCGCGGCGGCCCGCACCGTGGTGGAGTCCGTGTGCCACACGAGGGTGTCGCTGTCCCCGGACTGCCCCGGGAAGGCCCGCTCCAGCAGGGCCGAGGCCCGCCCGGATTCGGTGCCGGGCACCTCGTAGTTGTTCGAGTACGCGGACCCCACCGCCGCCGCGGCGGCCGCGACCCCCGCGAACGCGGCCAGCCAGAGCACGATCACCACGATGCGGCGCCTGAGACACCACCGAGCCAGAGCGGTCACGGACCTCGTCTGCTTCCCGGGGTTGTGCGTCGATATCTCCCGGTAGCGGGTGGTGCCGAGCGCGGATGTACGGGGACGGAGCGCCCCGCCACCAACCGGTCAGGCGGGCGGCACCGGGGCCCTCATCAGAGCAGAGTGACACCCGAAAAAGATCCTTTGACCTCTTTGTGGACTTCCCCACAAGAGACGCCACCGGGGAACTCGCCCACTCTTTCCCAGCCATCCGCTCTTTCCAGCCATCCACCCTTCCCGGTGGCCCCGCTGCCGATCACCCGGCGACGGGCACCTGCACCTCGCTCCGGATCTTGCTCACCTCACCGGCGACGGTGTCCTCGCTGGCCTGCATCAGCTGGGCGATCACCGGGAGGCAGTTCCCACGGGCCGAGCCACCGCGGTGTGAGACTCAGTCGAGGTACGTCCGACTCACCGAAAGCTGATACCTCTGCGCGATTTCAATAATCCCCTCTACTGCATTCCTCAACGCGCGTTCCAATTCCTGCAGCTTGGGCATCGATTCTTCGAAGCCGGGTTCAGAATTAACCTCGTCCCACGCCTGGATATAGGCCCCCTCCAACGGCAACACGGCCTCAGCGATATCAGCCATCTGTTCCAGCGGCAGACCGCCGCTTTGCAGCGCGGCGATACTGAGTTGCGCATCGACTGAGATCAGGTCCCCAATCAGCCGCACATGGGCTGTCCCAACCTTTTTACTCAAGATGATCTCGGCAAGGATTTCATCAGGATTCACTTCTTCTGCGCGCACCACGCCCCCCTAATCATTCAGCATTTTTTTGAGAACGAGCATTCCTCTTGCACCCGGCGGGATATCCACTCCGCCGGATCTCAATAAATGCACACAGTGAGTGACGTAATTATTGCGCATGAGGCTATAGTCACCAAGTTTTGCGTTAATTATCCGCAATTGGGGCTACCCAGTGGGCGCACCGCCCTGGGAAGATCATGCTGGCCTTCACGACCCGACGGCCTCCCCCGCCGTACGGCCGCACTCATCGGACAAAGATCGGACAAGGACCCCGCGCACCATGACCCCCCTGACCTCCGGCACCGCCCGCCCCGGCAACCGGCCCCTCTGGCTCATCGATCTGCCGGTCGTCCTGGTAGCCGTCGTCTGGGGCTCCAGCTACCTGGCCGCCAAGGAACTGGCCACCACAGCCACCGTCATCGCCCTGCTCCTGCTGCGGTTCGTGGTGGCCGCGCCGGTGATGGCGGTGGTCGCGGGCCGCGCGATCGGCCGGCTCAGCGCCCGGGAGACCTGCGCGGGCGTGCTTCTCGGCATGCTCCTGTCCGGCGTCCTGCTGCTGGAGACGTTCGGGGTGGTGCACACCTCGGCGACCAACGCGGGCCTCATCATCAGCCTGACCATGATCTTCACCCCGCTCGCGGAGGCCGTGGCGACCCGCACCCGCCCCACCGGGGCGTTCCTCGGCGCGGCGGCACTGTCCGTGACCGGTGTGGCCCTGCTGACCCAGGGGCCGGGGTTCACCACGCCGTCGTCCGGCGATCTCCTGATGCTGCTCGCGGCCGTCGCCCGCACCGTGTACGTGATGGCCACGGGCCGTATGAAGACGGTCCGTTCGACCGACTCCGGGGCGCTGACGGTGGTCCAGTTCACCGGCGCCATCGCCGTCTTCGCGCTCGCGTCGCCCTTCGCCGGCGTCTCACCGGCGGAGGTCGCGGCCGCCTACTCCCCGCAGCAGTGGGCCGCGCTCCTCCACCTGGCGCTGATGTGCACCCTCTTCGCCTTCTTCGTGCAGATGTGGGCGGTGCGCCGCACCTCGCCCTCCCGCGTGAGCCTGCTGCTGGGCACCGAACCGCTCTGGGCGGCCGTGATCGGCGTCGTCGCCGGCGGGGACCGGCCCGGCCCGCTCGGCGCGGCCGGGGCGGTCCTGATCCTCGTCGGTACGGCCTGGGGCCGGCAGGCGGCGGCACCGGCGGCCACGGCGGAGGGCGGGCCGGAGCGTCCGGAGGGCGGGTCCCCGGAGGCCACCCCGGCCTCGCAACCGGCGGGCGCGGCGGCGCAGGGGACACCGCCCCTGTGACCGGGTACCCCTGTCCGCCACGAACGTTTCCCAAGTCCCCACCACGCCAGACCTCTTGACCGTCCTATTGGTCTGAACCATTCTGAGCCCAGAAGCGGTGGCCACCGTCTTGCTGCAGTTCTCCCCGTGTTCCCCCCTCGACACCGGAGACAGTCATGCCTCGTACCGCACATACTCGCCCCACCGGCCGCACCCGCCCTACTCGCCCCGCCCGCCACAGACGCCTCCTCGCCGCGGCACTGACGGCCCTCGCCGCCGTGGCGGCCACCCTCTCCGGCTCCACCCCGGCCGCCGCGGCCGATGTCAACGCCGCCAGGAACGCCGGCTTCGAGTCCGGCCTGAGCAACTGGACCTGTTCGGCAGGCAGCGGCAGCACCATCGGCTCCCCCGTCCACAGCGGCACCGGCGCCCTCAAGGCGACCCCCACCCCCTCCGACAACGCCACCTGCTCCCAGACCGTCGCCGTCAAGCCCGGCTCGGCCTACCGGCTCAGCGCGTACGTCCAGGGCTCCTACGTCTACCTGGGCGCCTCCGGCACCGGCACCACGGACGTCTCCACCTGGACCCCGTCCGCCACCGACTGGCAGCAGCTCAGCACCTCCTTCACCACGGGCCCCACGACGACCTCCGTCACCGTCTACACCCACGGCTGGTACGGCCAACCCGCTTACCTCGCCGACGACTTCAGCGTCCTCGGCCCCGACGGCGGGGGCGGCACCGACCCCGGGCCACAGGCCCCGGCCACCCCCGGCGGACTCACCGCTCACGCGGTGACCTCGTCCTCCGTAACCCTGTCCTGGAACCAGGTCTCCGGCGCCACCGGCTACACCGTCTACCGCGACGGCACCAAGTACGGGACGGCGACCGGAACTTCGGCGACCGTCACGGGCCTGGCCCCCGCCACCGCCTACCGCTTCCAGGTCACGGCCACCAACGCGGCCGGCGAATCGGCCCGCTCGGCCGAGATCACGGCCACCACCGCCCCCTCCGGCAGCGGCGGCACCCCCACGGTCCCCAAACACGCGGTCACCGGCTACTGGCAGAACTTCAACAACGGCGCCACCGTCCAGAAACTCAGTGACGTGCCCGGCCAGTACGACATCATCGCGGTCGCCTTCGCCGACGCCACCACCACGCCCGGTGCCGTCACCTTCACCCTCGACTCGGCCGGCCTGGGCGGCTACACCGTCGACCAGTTCAAGGCCGACATCAAGGCCAAGCAGGCGGCCGGGAAGTCGGTGATCCTCTCCGTCGGCGGCGAACGGGGCACCGTCTCCGTCAACGACGCCGCCTCGGCCGCCAACTTCGCCACCAGCCTCCACACCCTCATGCAGCAGTACGGCTTCGACGGCGTCGACATCGACCTCGAAAACGGCCTCAACCCCACCTACATGAGCCAGGCACTGCGCTCGCTCTCCCAGAAGGCGGGCGGCAGGCTCGTCCTCACCATGGCTCCCCAGACCCTCGACATGCAGTCCACCTCGGGCGGCTACTTCCAAACGGCGCTGAACGTCAAGGACATCCTCACCGTCGTGAACATGCAGTACTACAACAGCGGTTCCATGCTCGGCTGCGACGGCAAGGTCTACTCCCAGGGCACCGTCGACTTCCTCACCGCCCTGGCCTGCATCCAGCTCGAAGGCGGCCTCGACCCCTCCCAGGTGGGCCTGGGCCTGCCCGCCTCCACCCGCGGCGCGGGCAGCGGCTATGTCGCCCCGTCCGTCGTCAACGCCGCCCTGGACTGCCTCGCCCGGGGCACCAGCTGCGGCTCCTTCAAACCTGCCAGGACCTACCCAGGAATCCGGGGCGCCATGACCTGGTCGACCAACTGGGACGCGGCAAACGGCAACGCCTGGTCGAACGCGGTCGGCCCGCACGTTCACGACTTGCCGTAGTTCGTGCCACAGCCCTCGCTGCAACCCTTGCCGTAGCCCTTGCCGTAGCAGCGGAACTCGCACCACACGATCTTCCCCGGCACGCGCTCGCCGATGCCCCACGCGTCGGCGAGCGCGGACACCAGCAACAGCCCCCGCCCGGACTCGCACTCGCCCTCGCCACCGTCGCACGGCAGCGACACGGGCAGCCGCGGCTCCCCGGCACCGCTGTCGTGCACCTCGACACGCAGCAGCCCGCTCTCGTCCAGCGACAGGCACAACCGGTACCCACGGCCGGGCGGAACGCCGTGCAGCAGGGCGTTCGTGGCCAGCTCGCTCACGCACAACAGGACGTCGTCCGCGAGGTGGTCCAGGCCCCAGTCGGTGAGGGCGGTACGCGCGAACTCCCGCGCCCGCAGGACGGATCGGCGCTCGCGCCGGTAGAACGCCGTACGGGCGCAGAGCGCCCGGATCTCCTTGTGCATAACCGCCACTGTCACAGTGCGTGACTATGCTGGTCCACAGCGTCAGGTCGTACGGATGCGATGTACGACTTCTGGCGGTGTCATGCCCTCGCGGGGAGGGGAAGGCAGAGCGCATGCACCAGGCGAACAAACCGAAGAGGATCACTTCCTGGCATGTGATCGGCGCCCAGCTGAGTCACTTCCGGAAGGCCGCCCGCATGACCCAGCCCATGCTGGCCGAGCGGGTGGGAGTGCACGAGGACACCATCGGCTCGGTCGAGCAGGGCCGCAGACCGCTGAAGCTCGACCTGGCCGAGACGATGGACGAAGTCCTCGGCACCAAGGGGGCGTTAGCGGTCGCGGTGGCGAAGGTCCCGGAGCGGGAGAAGCTGCCCGCGTTCGTGCAGGACCTGGTGGAGCACGAGGAGGAGGCGCTGACGCTGCTGTCGTACGAAAACCAGGTGGTGCCCGGCCTGTTGCAGACCGAGCCGTACGCACGGGCAACATTCGACTCCCTCTACCCGCCCCTGGAGAACGACCAGACCGAGGAATGGGTCTCCGGACGCATCAGCCGACAGAAGCTGCTGGAGCGCGAGAATCCTCGTCCCATGCTCAACTTCATCCTGGAAGAGGTCGCACTCCACCGGCCGATCGGCGGCCCCAAGACCCTGAGTGCCCAGCTCCGCCATCTCCGGTCGTGCGCCGAACTCCCCTTCCTGGGACTTCAGATCATGCCGACGGCCCGATGTCCCCATGCTTCCTTGGACGGTCCTTTGGTCCTGCTGGAGACACCCGAACACGAGCATCTTGCCTACATCGAAGCGCAACGGATCAGCTTCCTCGTCGATGATCCGGACGAGGTCAGTGGTTACCAACAGAAATATGGGATGCTGCGGTCGCAGGCCCTCACCCCTGAGGAGACGAAGAGCCTGCTGGACGACTTGCTAGGAGAGCCATGACCAGCACAGCAGCCCAGCACTTCTCTCACGGTCTTAGCTGGTTCAAGTCCAGCTACAGCGCCAGCGAAGGCGGTAACTGCATCGAAGTCGCCTACGACTGGCACAAGTCCAGCCACAGCGGCAGCGCAGGCGGCGACTGCCTCGAAGTCGCCACCTGCCCCCACGCCATACACATCCGCGACTCCAAAAACCCCACCGGGCCGGTGCTCACCCTGAGCGCCACCGCCTGGGCAGCCTTCCTTGCCGACGTCACCAACTGAGCGGCCCCAGCGTGACGATGAAGCACCGGCAGCTCGGCACCCACGGCCCGACCGTATCCGCGCTCGGCCTCGGCTGCATGGGGATGTCGACCTCGTACGGCGTCCCCGACGACGCGGAGTCCGTGCGGACCCTTGACCGGGCGGTCGAGCTCGGCGTCACCCTGCTCGACACGGCGGACGCCTACGGGCGGGGCGCCAACGAGGAATTCCTCGGCCGCTGGCTGCGCGGCCGCACGGCGACGGAGCGGGACGGGCTGGTCGTCGCGACCAAGTTCGGGCTGCGGCACGACGCCGCGACCGGGCGGGTGAACGAGGTCGACTCCTCCGCCGCCTGGGTGCGCGAGGCCTGTCACGCCTCGCTGCGCCGCCTCGGCACGGACCGCATCGACCTCTACTACCTCCACCGCCGCGACCCGGCCGTCCCCATCGAGGAGACGGTGGGTGCCCTGGCCGAGCTGGTCGCCGCCGGCACCGTGCGGTATCTCGGCCTCAGCGAGGTGAGTCCGCAGACGCTGCGCCGGGCGCACGCCGTCCACCCCATCAGCGCCGTACAACTGGAGTACTCCCTCTTCACTCGCGAGGTCGTGGAGGGCGAGATGCTGGCGACCTGCCGGGAGCTCGGCATCGGCGTCGTCGCCTACTCTCCGCTCGGGCGCGGCATGCTGACGGGTGCACTGGCGTCCCGCGACGACCTCACCGCCGAGGATGCCCGGCGCCGTTGGCCGCGGTTCTCCGAGGCGAACATCGACCGCAATCTGCGCCTGGTCCAGGCCGTTCGCGCGGCCGCCGGATCCCTCGGCTGCACCCCGGCGCAGGCCGTCCTCGCCTGGCTGCTCGCCCAGGGCGAGGACATCGTCCCGATCCCCGGCACCAAACGCCGGACGTATCTGGACGAGAACGCCGCGGCGGCCGGTATCGCGCTGACCCCGGAGCAGACGGCCCGGCTGCGGGCGGCCGTGCCCGACGGCGCGGTGGCCGGGGAACGCTACCCGCTCGCCGCCCTGGAGCGACTGGGCCACTGAACCGGGAAGCGGCCGGGCGGACCCGGCCGCGCCCGTCACCGCCGCTAGCCGTCCCGCTTGACGCAGGTCTGGTCGTCTTCCGGCAGCTTGCCGGTGGCCAGGTACCGGTTGACCTTGCCGTCCACGCAGGCGTTGCCGTACTCGCCGTAGAGCCCGTGGCGGTTGGCGCCCTTGAGGGTGATCAGCCGGGAGCTCGGCAACAGGCCGTGCAGAGCGAGACTGTTCTTGTACGTGGCGCGCGGGTCACCGGTGGCGGCCACGATCAGCGCCGGAGCGTCGTGACGCACCTGCGTGGGCTTCTCGCGCGGCCGGTCCCAGAAGGCGCACGGTCCGATGTTGTTGGTCAGCGGGCCGAAGAGCGCGTGCTCGGCGCGGCTGCGCTCGATGTCCCGCCAGTAGCGCTCGGGGTCGCGCGGGGCCGGCTTGTCCCCGCAGATGATCGCGGACTGCGCCCCGGCGGATTTCGCGTCCTCGCCGTTCAGCATGGTCCGCAGCGCTGCGGCGAACTGCGGAGACAGCCGGGTCGGCTGCCCGCCTGCGGCCTTGGCCAGTACGGCCAGGTGCTCGCCGAGGGCAGCCCGCTGCGCGTCGCTGTCATCCGCGATTTCGGCAGTGATCAGGGACGGCACCTGGGTGTCGTCGAGGCGGAAGACCTCGGGGGCGGTGCCGACCGTCAGACCGCGCGCGGACGCCGCGACGACGCTGCGGACCGTGGCGAGCACGTCGGCACGGGTGCGGCCGAGGCCGTAGGCGGCGTTGCGGCGCGCCGCCCAGGCGCCCCAGTCGGAGAGCGCCCGCTCGTTCTCGGGTTCGGCGCCCTGAAGCAACCGGGGGCCGTAGCCGTCCGGGGCGAGCGCCCCGTCCAGTACGGTCCGGTCGAAGCGGCCGGGGAACAGCTGGGTGTACACCGTGCCCAGGTAGGTTCCGTAGGAGTAGCCCAGGTAGGAGATTTTCCGCTCGCCGAGCGCACCGCGGATGACGTCCATGTCGCGAGCCGTGTTGCGGGTGCTGATGTGCGGCAGCACCGACGCGTTGGCGGCCCGGCACTTGTCGGCCAGGCCCTTCTGGAAGGTGACCTGCCGCTCGAAGCTCGCGCGGCTGAGACCGGCCGAGAGGACGCTGGTGCCGACGGGCCAACGGCAGTCCAGCGGGGTGCTGCGTCCGACGAAGCGCGGGTCGAAGCCGATGATGTCGTAGCGCGGGCCGACCGCTTTCATCGCTTTGCGGACGTCCGGCGGGGACTGGAGGGCGGGGCCGCCCGGGCCGCCGTTGTTGAGGAGCATCGAGCCGATGCGGTGGCGGGTGTCGGTGGCCTTGAGCCGGGATATCGCGACGGTGATCGTGCGGCCCCGGGGGTCGGCGTAATCCAGTGGCACGGTCACGTCCGCGCACCGCACACCGGCCTTCTCCAGGCCACGGCCCATCGCGTCGTCGGGGCCCTTGATACAGCTGCCCCAGGCGAGGTGCTGCCGGTAGTAGCGGTCGAGCCCGGTCCCGGTGCCGTCTACGGAGCCGTCTACGGGGCCGGGGCCGGAGACGTCTACGGCGGTTGTCGCCGCGCGGTCGTGGTCCGCGGCGCGGTTGCGGTCCGCGGCGGGGGGCGTGGTGGCCACGGCCCCCACGGGGGAAGCAGCCAGGCAGGCGGCGAGGGCGAGGCCCGCCGCGGAGGCGCGGCGCAGGGCCGGGCCGAGGGTGATCACGCGGACCCCTTGAGCTGGTGACGGCCGGGGCGTTCCCTCTCGGCAAGCCGGCGCGCAGACACCGGCTTATCGCCGAACAGCCCGTGGTAGAGGTCTTGGTGACGCTGCCGATCCGCAGCCGATCCGCAGCCGGGCCTCGGCGTACCGGGCGGCTGGTGTCCCGTCCGCCACTCCGCGGGCCGCCGTTCACCGGCCGGTGTTTTCTTCGCTCTGTTCAGTAAACATTTCACACCGTCAGACGCTAGACACGCCGACGCCGGTACTCACTGCGGCTGTCCCCCCGATCTCGGTGGGGGCAACTCCAGCAACCTGCACCGAAATACGGGGAACACCCCTCCGACAGATCAGCCCACGCCTGTTCCCGGCCGTCGGCCGGAGCAGGTACGGGTCTGCCTAAGTCCCGTACACAGCAAGGACGTTGCTCCGCGGGACCGGCCGGATCTTCGCCGCGGGCGCCACGGCGAAAGCGCGGAGCAGGTTCTCTGTGGTGCGGGTGACGAAGGCTCGCGTACGGTCGTCCATGCCGTGGTCACGGCCGTCGTCGCGCGTTCCCGCCATCAGGGCCTCCACCCACCGCATCGTTCCGGACGAGAAGACGCCGGCACCGCTCGGCACGGTGTAGTAGGCGGAGTCCGCGTGGCTGCGCCGGCCGTTGCAGACCAGCGGTGAGTGGGCAAGGATCTCCAGCCGCTTGGGCGTGGGCGCCTGTGGGGTCACCCGGTCGTACTCCACCCCGACCAGGTGGTCGAAGGCATCGCCCCGCTTCGCGCCCGTACCCGCGAAGAGCCAGTGATCCGCGCTGTGTACGACATAGGGCGCATCCGTCGGGTAACCCTCGTAGAAGACGCCGGTCAGGGCGGACTCCGGGTCGGCGGCGGGCGGCCTGCGGAAGTCGTGGGTCGGCAGGGCCCGGTGCTGACCGGCGAAGTGCGGATCGTCCCGGTAGGAGGTCTTGTAGCAGACCACCGTGCGCAGGGCACCGGACGACGCCGGCCCCTGCCCTGACCCCGGCCCCGCCCCCGGCCCCGGTCCCGATTCCAGCCTGACCCGGCGGAAGCAGGCATTGGCCCCGAGGAAGGCCAGATTGGTACCGGCGTCGCGGGCCCGGGTGACGTGCTCCCGCTGCTGCGGGGTCCAGTACTCGTCGTGGCCGAGCGAGAGCACCGCCGTGGCACCCCGCAGCGCCGATGGGTCGCGGTGGACGTCCACCCCGGTGGTGTAGGCCAGCGGAAGGCCGAGCCGCTCCGCGAGGACCACCAGTGCCCACTCGTAGACCAGGAACTTCCCCGCGCCGTTGCCGTCGTGGGGCCGGTCGAAGCTGACGGCCAGTGAGCGCGACGCGTACCCGCCGTCCGGGCCCCGGTAGAGGCTGTAGCCGCCCCACGCGTTGTACGCCTGCCAGGTCGTCACCGCGTGCATCAGCACCGTCCGGCCGGTGGTGCGGGCCGAGCGGACGATCATCGGGACGTATCGCTGGTGCCCGTGCTCCGCGTCCAGCCGGAGCAGGTAGGCGCCCGGCGGCCAGCCGTCCGTACGGACCCGGAGGCTGCGCTCCCAGTCCGCCCGTACGCTGCGGGTCCCGGGCAGCAGCCGCGGGTGGCGCTGACGCCGTCCGGCCACCCGGCCGGAGTGCCAGACCCGCCGGGCCCGGGCCCCGCGGTACCAGCCCACCCGGTAGGCGGAGACACGGAAGCCGGGTGCGGTGGTCGAGACGTACAGTCCGAACTCCTCGCCGGGCAGGACGCTCACCTTGTCGGTGTAGCCCTGGACGGCATCGGGCGGACCGGCCGAGCGGAGCCGCCAGTCGGGGTGCCCCGGCCGGTCCCGCTCCGCGGCCAGGTCCGGCTGGTCGCCGCCGGCCCGGGGGCTGTTGCCGGACGTGGCGTCACAGCCGGCGACCACCCCCGTGGCGAGACCGGCGGCCCCCATGGCGGCGACCCCGAGGAACCGCCTGCGCGCGAGGCCGCCGGGGGCGCCGGGGCTGCCGGCGCCCTCGGGGCCACCCGCCTCGGGGCCACCCGCCTCGGGGCCACCCGCCTCGCCGCATTCCGCGCCGCCCTGGCACTGCTCACCGTGCCGGCGCTGCTCACCGTGCTGGAGGTCGTCACCCATCGCTTCGCTCCCGTGCGCCCCCTTCCCGTCGAGCCGTCGGGACGATCATCCGCCGACCCGCGCCACCGGACGACCCCGGGAGGCCCAATGCGGGTACGGCGCCGTGCCACGGACCGGAGGCGGCCACGGCTCACCCACCCCGCCCCGCCCCGCTTCACACGATCGTCTACAGTCTTGTAGACGAAAGCCGGGCAGGACCACCGACCATGCGTGGTCGGCTGAACGATGCCCGGCATGCACATGGTTGCCGACACGGCGCAACCGCGCCGGGAGGGCGGACAGGACGATGGCACAGCCGAGCAACGAGGCGCCGGCACGGCCCGTGGGCGGGGACTGGTCCCGCGCTCCCGCGCCCGAGGGTGGACACGGACCGGGCTGGAGCAAGGTCCCGCAGGTCACAGCCCTGTTCTGGGGAGTGAAGGTACTCACCACGGGCATGGGCGAGACGGCCTCGGACTACCTCGCCCGGACGCTCGGCCCGATACCGGCCGGCAGCCTCGGACTGGCCGGGCTGGTGGCCCTGCTGGTCCTCCAGTTCCGGGCCACCCGCTACCGGCCCTGGGTCTACTGGTCCGCCATCGTGATGGTCAGCGTCTTCGGCACGATGGCCGCCGATGTCGTGCACGTCATGGCCGGCATCCCCTACACGGTCTCGGTCATCGCCTTCTCCCTCGGCCTGGCCGCGCTCCTGACCGCCTGGTACGTGTCCGAGGGGACGCTGTCCATCCACAGTGTCCGTACCCGTCGCCGAGAGTCCTTCTACTGGGCGACGGTGCTCGCCACGTTCGCCCTCGGTACGGCGGTCGGCGACCTCACGGCGGGCACCCTGCACTGGGGATATCTCCCGTCCGGCCTCCTGTTCACCGCCCTCATCGCGGTCCCCGCACTGTCCGGTCGCTTCCTCGGCCTCAATGCCGTCGCCGCCTTCTGGTGGGCGTACGTGCTGACCCGCCCGCTAGGGGCCTCCTTCGCCGACTGGATGGGCGTCTCCACCGCTCGCGGCGGCCTCGGCTGGGGGACGGGTCCGGTCACGCTGGCACTCATCGTGCCCATCGTGCTCCTCGTGGCCTACCTGGCGATCAGCCACAAGGACACCCCACCCCAGCAGCCGGCCACGGGTGCCACCACCTGAGGAGGAGGAAGCCCCCACTCACCGCGCGTCGCAGCGGCGTCAGGATTCGGTCAACGCCGGCGCCAGTTCCCGTAGTTGGTCGATCCCCAGCCCCCGGTCCGCCGCCACGGGCTGGAGGGCGACATGGTCCGCTCCGGCCTCGTGGTGTTCGGCGATCCGCCGGCGGATGGTGTCCGCGTCGCCCCATGCCACGATCGCGTCCACCAGCCGGTCGCTGCCGCCGCCGAGGAAGTCCTCGTCCCCGAAGCCGAGCCGTCGCAGATTGCCGGTGTAGTTCGGCAGCTGGAGATAGAAACGCGTGTGGTGTTCACGGGCCAGGGCGCGGGCCGTCGTGGGGTCGGATTCCAGCAGCACGGCCTGTTCCGGTGCGAGCAGCGGGCCGGTGCCGAGGACTTCGCGGGCGCGGGCGGTGTGTTCGGGGGTGACGAAGTACGGGTGGGCGCCGTCCGTCCGGTCGCGTGCCAGCTCCAGCATCTTGGGGCCGAGCGCCGCCAGTACCCGGCCCGGTGCCGTATCGGCCGTCGGGCCGTCGTACGGGGCCCCGTCCATCGCGTCGAGGTAGGCCCGCATCGCCGCGAGCGGCTTGGCGTAGCTGTGGCCGCGCGCATCCACCAGCGGGGCGTGGCTCGCGCCCAGGCCGAGGACGAACCGTCCGTCGTACGCCTCGGCCAGGGTCTGGGCGGCGGCGTGCGCGGCGGACGCGTCCCTGACCCAGATGTTGGCGATGCCGGTGGCGACCGTGATCCGTTCGGTGGCGGCCAGCAGCAGACCGGCCAGGCTCATCGACTCGGTCGCCGGCGTCTCGCCGAACCACAGGGCGCCGTACCCCAGTTGCTCGATCTCGGTCGCCGCCCGGCGCGCGGCGGCGGCCGGCACCCCGCCGAGCCCGCCGTGCCAGACGCCGACCCGGCCGATCCGCGCGGCGAGGGATTCGTGCTGCACCGTTCCTCCAACTGGTCCAAGGGTGATGCCCCGTCCTCGTCCTCTTCCTCGGACGGCGGAGGGGCCTCTCCTTGATCACAGCATGGCGGCAGGCTCCGGCATTCCCGGGCCGGGCGGCCGGGCCGAACGGGCGGGTCAGCCGGGTGGGCCCATCGGCTGGGCCGATCAGGGGGCCCATCGGCCGGGCCGTACGACGAAGCGGCCGTCCTCCCGAGAAGTCGCTCTCGGGAGGACGGCCGCTCAGCGCTGCCGGACGGGGGGACGTCAGCCCTCGACGCCCAGCTTCTCCAGGATCAGCTCACGGACGCGGGCCGCGTCCGCCTGGCCCCGGGTGGCCTTCATGACCGCGCCGACCAGGGCGCCGGCCGCGGCCACCTTGCCGCCGCGGATCTTGTCGGCGATGGCGGCGTTGCCGGCGATGGCCTCGTCGACGGCGGTGCCGAGGGCGCCCTCGTCGGAGACGACCTTCAGGCCGCGCTTCTCGACGACGGTGTCCGGGTCGCCCTCGCCGGCCAGCACGCCCTCGATGGTCTGGCGGGCCAGCTTGTCGTTGAGCGAGCCGTCGGCCACCAGCGCGGTGACCCGGGCGACCTGCTCGGGGGTGATCGGCAGGACGGCCAGGTCCACGCCGTCCTCGTTGGCGCGGCGGGCCAGCTCGCCCATCCACCACTTACGGGCCGAGGCGGAGTCCGCACCGGCGTCGACGGTGGCGGTGATCAGGTCGACCGCGCCCGCGTTGAGGATCGACTGCATGTCGTGCTCGGAGATGCCCCACTCCTCGCGCAGCCGGTTGCGGCGCACCCGCGGCAGCTCGGGCAGGGCAGCCCGCAGTTCCTCGACCCACTCGCGGGAGGGGGCCACCGGCACCAGGTCCGGCTCGGGGAAGTAGCGGTAGTCCTCGGCGTTGTCCTTGATGCGGCCGGCCGTGGTCGAGCCGTCCTCCTCGTGGAAGTGCCGGGTCTCCTGGACGACCGTGCCGCCGGAGGAGAGCACCGCGGCGTGCCGCTGGATCTCGAACCGGGCCGCGCGCTCGACGGAGCGCAGGGAGTTGACGTTCTTGGTCTCCGACCGGGTACCGAACGTCTCGGTGCCCTGGGGACGCAGCGACAGGTTCACGTCGCAGCGCATCTGGCCCTGCTCCATCCGGGCCTCGGAGACGCCCAGCGCCTTGATGAGCTCGCGCAGCTCGGCGACGTACGCCTTGGCGACCTCGGGGGCCCGCTCGCCCGCGCCCTCGATGGGCTTGGTGACGATCTCGATGAGCGGGATACCGGCGCGGTTGTAGTCCAGGAGGGAGTGCCGGGCGCCGTGGATACGGCCGGTGGCACCGCCGATGTGGGTGGACTTGCCGGTGTCCTCCTCCATGTGGGCACGCTCGATGTGCACCCGGAAGATCTCCCCGTCCGCCAGCTGTACGTCGAGGTAGCCGTCGAAGGCGATCGGCTCGTCGTACTGGGAGGTCTGGAAGTTCTTCGGCATGTCCGGATAGAAGTAGTTCTTCCGGGCGAAACGGCACCATTCGGCGATGGAGCAGTTCAGCGCCAGGCCGATCTTGATCGCGGACTCGACGCCGATCGCGTTGACGACCGGCAGCGAGCCGGGCAGGCCGAGGCAGGTGGGGCAGGTCTGCGCATTGGCGTCCGCGCCCAGGGTGGTGGAACACCCGCAGAACATCTTGGTCTTGGTGCCGAGCTCGACATGGACCTCCAGGCCCATGACGGGGTCGTACGCCGCGAGGGCGTCCTCGTACGACACCAGGTCAGTGACAGTCACGGTGAAACTTTCCCTCTCAGCCCAGCAGGACGTCGTCGTCGCCCAGGCGCTTCAGTTCGCGGTAGAGGATCGCCAGGCCGGTGACGATCGCCGCGGCCGAGACGGCGGCGTCGATCAGGCGGAGCGTGTCGTTCTCCTGACGGGCCAGCTTGGCCTGCTTCGCGACGCTGAGGGCGCCGAACGCGGTGCTGCCGATCGACAGGTACAGGCCGCCCTTGGACTTCTTGAAGTTCTTGGCCTTCTTGGTCATGGCGCTCACAGTGCAGGTGCCTCCTCGAGCAGCGGGTGACCCCACTTGGCGGTGAACGCGGTCTCGACCGCGGCACCGACCTTGTAGAGCCGGTCGTCGGCCATGGCAGGAGCGATGATCTGCAGGCCCACCGGCATCCCGTCCTCGGGCGCCAGGCCGCAGGGCAGCGACATCGCCGCGTTGCCTGCCAGGTTGGTGGGGATCGTGCACAGGTCGGCGAGGTACATCGCCATCGGGTCGTCGGCGCGCTCGCCGATCGGGAAGGCGGTGGTCGGCGTGGTCGGCGAAACGATCACGTCGACCTGTTCGAAGGCCTTCTCGAAGTCGCGGGTGATCAGCGTCCGCACCTTCTGGGCGGAGCCGTAGTACGCGTCGTAGTAGCCGGAGCTGAGCGCGTACGTGCCGAGCATGATCCGGCGCTTGACCTCGGGGCCGAAGCCGGCCTCGCGGGTCAGGGCCGTGACGTCCTCGGCGGACTTGGTGCCGTCGTCGCCGACCCGCAGGCCGTAGCGCATGGCGTCGAAGCGGGCCAGGTTGGAGGAGCACTCCGACGGCGCGATCAGGTAGTACGCGGACAGCGCCAGGTCGAAGGACGGGCAGTCCAGCTCGACGATCTCGGCGCCCAGCTCCTTCAGCAGCTCGACGGACTCGTCGAAGCGCTGGATGACACCGGCCTGGTAGCCCTCGCCGCGGAACTGCTTGACGACGCCGACGCGCATGCCCTCGACGCTGCCGTTGCGGGCGGCCTCGACGACCGGCGGGACCGGCGCGTCGATGGAGGTGGAGTCCAGCGGGTCGTGGCCGGCGATCACCTCGTGGAGCAGCGCCGCGTCCAGGACCGTACGGGCGCAGGGGCCGCCCTGGTCCAGGGAGCTGGAGAAGGCCACCATGCCGTAGCGGGAGACGCCGCCGTAGGTGGGCTTGACGCCGACCGTGCCGGTGACGGAGGCGGGCTGGCGGATGGAGCCGCCGGTGTCCGTGCCGATGGCGAGCGGGGCCTCGTAGGAGGCGAGGGCGGCGCTGGAGCCGCCGCCGGAGCCGCCGGGGATCTTGGTGAGGTCCCAGGGGTTGCCGGTCGGGCCGTAGGCGCTGTTCTCGGTGGAGGACCCCATGGCGAACTCGTCCATGTTGGTCTTGCCGAGGATGACGACGTCGGCGGCCTTGAGCTTCTTGGTCAGCGTCGCGTCGTACGGCGGGAGCCAGCCTTCGAGGATCTTCGAGCCGACGGTGGTGGGGACCCCCTCCGTCGTGAAGATGTCCTTGAGCGCGAGCGGGACGCCGGCCAGCGGACCGAGCTTTTCGCCGCGGGCGCGCTTCTCGTCGACGGCACGGGCCTGGGCGAGCGCGCCCTCGCGGTCGACGTGCAGGAAGGCATGCACCTTCTCGTCAACGGCCTCGATGCGCGCCAGGTGGGCCTCGGTCACCTCGACGGCGGTGACCTCGCCGGCGGCGATCTTCGCCGCGATCTCGGCGGCGGTGAGCTTGATCAGGTCTGCCATGGCCCTTGCTTCTTCGTTCGCTTCTCCGCCCGCGCGGCGCAGAGGTGCGGCTTTCGCGGTCGGGTGCGGCCCGGCGGCCGCGCGCGCGTCACTCACGGTCACTCCTCCCCCAGGATCTGCGGCACCTTGAAACGCTGCTGCTCCTGGGCCGGGGCGCCGGAGAGCGCCTGCTCGGGGGTCAGCGACGGACGGACCTCGTCCGGCCGCATGACGTTGGTCAGGGGCAGCGGGTGGGAGGTCGGCGGTACGTCTTGGTCGGCGACCTCGGAGACGCGGGCGACCGCGCCGATGATGTCGTCGAGCTGCGTGGCGAAGTGGTCGAGCTCTTCTGCCTTCAGCTCCAGACGTGCCAGCCGGGCGAGGTGGGCGACCTCCTCGCGCGTGATGCCAGGCATGCAGCGATCCTCTGGTGTTCTGGGCGGAGTGTTCCGGGCGGAGAGTCCAGGCGGAGTCTTCTCGTCGAATGCTCCTGTGAACTTTTCCGGCCCAATCCTATGGCGTACGCAAGAGCTGCCGCGAAACCGTTTCGCCGGGAGCGGCGGTGAGCGCCGGACCGGGGGCGGTTTCACCCTCCGCGGAGGGCGACGCGGCCCTGGGCGCGCCGGGACGCCCCACCCGGGCAGGGGGCCGGGAGGAGGGGCCGGCGCGGTGTGGCTAGGGGGTGTCTTCCACGGGCCGGCGGCCCCAGGCCGAGATCATCGGTGAGGTGGCGAGGTCGAGGCGTCCGGCCGCGATGTTGGCTAGGTGCTGCTCGATCTCGTCGTCCGTGGCGAGGCCCGCCGCGGTGAGCTTGTCGCGCACCTGGCGGACCGTGGCCGCTTCGAGGGCATCGCACGCGGGCGAGGCGAGCGGGAAGTAGGCGTCGGCCTCGACGTCGGTGAGACCGGCCTCGCGCAGCAGCCGCGGCAGCTTGCGCCCGTAGGCGAGATCGGCGCCGCGCTGCTGCAGCAGCTGACGGAAGCCGCTGCGCAGCCGGTTGGCGAGCTCCTGCTCGGGGCCGTACTCGTCGGGGCAGGCCAGCGGCTGCAGGCCGGGGTCGGCGTCCTCGATCAGCAGCCGGCCGCCGGGGCGCAGCGCCCGGACCATGGTGCGCAGCGCGGCATCGCGGTCGGTCACGTGGACCAGGACGAGGCGGGCGTGGATCAGGTCGAAGGAACCGGCCGGGGGCTCGTCGCGGGCGATGTCGTGGCGGAGCACTTCGACTCCGTCAGCGGCGGCCGTTCCGGCCCAGGACACGTCGATGTCGGTGGCGAGCACGCGCCCGCGGGGCCCGGTGCGCTCGGCGAGCCACGCGGCGACGGTCGGCCCGCCGGCACCCACCTCCCAGCACCGCCACCCCTCGTCGATCCCGGCCTTCTCGAAGTGCCGGAACGTCGAGGCGTCGAAGAGCGCGGCCAGCGCGTCGAAGCGGGTGCCCGCCTCGGCCTGCCGGTTGTCCAGAAGGTACTCGTTGCCCTGGCCCATACGCCGATCATGCCATGACCGAACCGCGGTGCGAGGGGAGTTGTCGCTCTCGCGCGGGGACCAGCGCGGGGACCACCGCCGGGGGCGCCAGAGGCACCTGGGACGCCTGGGACGCCTGGGACGCCTGGGTAGGCTACGGCCCGGACGGCTCGTCCGCCTCCTCCGCCGCCTCGGCCTCATCAGGGGGAAGGGGAAGGTGTTGACCGGATGCGTCACTCGTGCCTGACGCATCACTGCCGACGGCCGCCTCGCCGTCGCCGGGCGCATCACTGCCGGCGGATACCTCGCCGTCGCCCGGCGCATCACTGCCGGCGGACACCTCGCCGCGGCCCGCCGCATCGCTGTGGCCGGACACGCCGGACACGCCGGCCTCTCCGCTGTCCGACGGCCCCGGTTCATCGGGCCGGACCACTGCTGAGGGTGTCTGTGCAGGTTCTTCGGAACGGGGACACGGGACGGCCGGTGGCCGGGTCAGTTCAAGACCTGTCCCGAAGGGCGCTCGGCGGCCTTCTCCGCCGCCAGGGCGGCCTTCTCCGATGCACGCTGCCAGCCGCGCTCGCCGCGGGCTCTCAGCCATGCCGTGGTCTCGTCCGGTGGCATCGCGGCGGCCACCAGCCAGCCCTGTACGGCATCACAGCCGAGGTCGCGCAGCCGCTCCCAGGTCTCGTCGTCCTCGACGCCCTCGGCGACGACCAGGAGGCCGAGGGAGTGGGCGAGATCGAGGGTGCAGCGGACGATCTCGGCGTCCTCGGTGTCGACGGCGAGCCGGGCCACGAAGGAGCGGTCGATCTTCAGCTCGCTCACCGGGAGCCGCCGCAGATGGACGAGGGAGGAGTAGCCGGTGCCGAAGTCGTCGAGCGACATCTTCACGCCGTGCGCGGTGAGCCCGGCGAGGGTGTCGGCGGCCCGCTGCGGGTCCTCCAGCAGGACGTGTTCGGTGATCTCCAGTTGGAGGGCGCCGGGTGGGACGCGATGCCGGGCGAGCCGGGCGGCGACCGCTCCGGCGAAGCCCGGGGAGTGCACATCGCGCGGGGAGACATTGACGGCGACCGGAACCTCCAGGCCCATCGCGCGCCAGCGCGCCACCTGGGCGAGCGCCGTTTCGAGGACGTACTCCGTCAGCCGGGGCATCAGCCCGGAGGACTCGGCGATGGCGATGAATTCGTCGGGTGGCACCCGGCCGCGGTCCGGATGCACCCAGCGGACCAGTGCCTCCAGCCCGGCGACGTGTCCGTCGAAGCCGACCTTGGGCTGGTAGTGCAGCTCGACGTCGCCGGCGTCCAGGGCGCGGCGCAGATCGCCCAACAGGCCGAGGCGGTCGGGGGTGTTGCCGTCCCGCTTGGCCTCGTAGAGCTCGACCCCGCTGCGGTCGCGCTTGGCCTGGTACATGGCCACGTCGGCGCGGCGCAGCAGCCCTTCGGCGTCGAGGGCGTGGTCGGGGAAGACGGCGACCCCCGCGCTGGCTTCGAGCACGAGGGTCAGGCCGTCGAGGTCCAGCGGGGAACCGAGGGCGGCGACGAGTGAGCGGGCCACCCGCTGGGAGCTGGTGAGGGAGTCGGTGGTGGGCAGCAGGACGGCGAACTCGTCGCCGCCGAGCCGGGCCGCCTCGGCGCCGCGCGGCAGGGCGTGCCGCAGGCGGTCGGCGATCTGCAGCAGCAGGCGGTCGCCCGCCAGGTGGCCGAGGGTGTCGTTGACGGAGCGGAAGCGGTCCAGGTCGATGAGGACCAGCGCCGAGCGGGAGCCGACGCGCTCGGCGTCGTCCAGCGCGGTCCAGGTGCGCTCCAGCAGCCACTGGCGGTTGGGCAGGCCGGTGAGCGGGTCGCGCAACTGCTCCTCGGCGCGGGCGCGGGCTATCCAGAGGGTGGAGTCCAGCGCGATGAGCGGGACCGCGAACAGCGGCAGCAGCAGAGGGGCGTGGAGGGCGCAGACGGCGATCAGCGGGGAGATGCCGAGCAGGGCGATGCCGACGAGCGCCTGGCGCAGTACGGCCGTTCGGGGGATGGCGGGCAGCTGGCCGGTGCGCGGGGCGAGGCTGACCCACAGGAGTCCGCGGCTGACGAAGAGGTAGCCGGCGGCGGTGACGACGACTTCGGGGAGGACGGCGAGGTTCCAGGCCGGCGGGGCCCAGGGGTGGCGGACGCTGGAGACCACGCCGAACGCGGCGAGGCCGAGCGCCGCGGCGCCGATGCCGAGGATGTCCACGGCACCGTGCACCACGGCCTGTCGCCAGCGATTACGCCGGGCGGCGCCGACCAGGACGACGACGGAGAGGCTGACGAGGGTGGCGGGCACCCAGCCGTAGAGCAGCAGGACGGCCAGGGACAGGGCGGCGCCGGAGCCCGTGCCGCCCCACCAGCGGTCCCGGCCGAGGGCGACCAGATGGCCGACGATGACGCCGGTGAGGATCGCCAGCGACCAGCCTATGGAGGCGCCGGGGAACAGCGCGTCACCTTTGCCGAGGGTGACGAGGACGCCCGTGGCGAGCGCGAGGCCCGCCACGAGGACGATGGTCGCGGGCAGCGCGGGCACGACGAGCCGCCGGAGCCGCGACGCCGGAGCGGCGCTGTCGGTCGGTTTCATTCCGATCCCTCTCACAGCCGGCTGTGCCCGCGCCACGGCAGGCGCACTCCTCAACAGTAGGCCGCGGAAGGCCGCCACGGGCAGCGATCGACGACGGTTGCCCGAATGCGACCCGGCGTCGCGGATCAATCTGGTATGCGCCGATGGGGTGACACCTCACTCCTCCTCAGGCGGAGTGACAGCTACCGCTCGCGCTGCGTCAGGACCCTGCTCCAGCAGCACCGCGAAGCCATCATCGTCCAGCACGGGGACCTTCAACTGCATGGCCTTGTCGTACTTCGAACCAGGGTTGTCGCCCACCACTACGAATCCGGTCTTCTTCGAAACGGAACCGGTCACCTTCGCTCCGAGGTTCTGTAGGGCCTCTTTCGCGCCATCTCTGGTGTGTGACTGAAGTGTGCCCGTTACGACGACGGTGACGCCTTCGAGGGGACGCGGGCCCTCCTCACCCGTCTGCTCCTCCTCCATCCGGACGCCGGCGGCCCGCCAGCTCTCGATGATCTGCTGGTGCCAGTCCACGGCGAACCACTGCTTCAACGAGGCGGCGATGGTGGCTCCGACACCGTCGACGGCGGCCAGCTCCGTCTCGTCCGCGTCCCGGATGCGGTCGATCGAGCGGAACTCCCGCGCCAGCGCCTCGGCCGCCACCGGGCCCACATGCCGGATCGACAGGCCCGTGATGATCCGGGCCAGCGGGCGCTCCTTGGCCGCCTGGATGTTCTCCAGCATGGCCAGGGCGTTCTTCTTCGGCTCGCCCTTCTGGTTGGCGAAGAAGGTGACGACCTTCTCCTGGCCGGTCTTCGGATCGCGCTTGGGCAGACCGGAGTCGGGGTCGAGGACGTACGACTTGATGGGCAGCAGCTGCTCGATGGAGAGGCCGAAAAGATCGCCCTCGTCCTTCAGCGGGGGCTCGGCGGGCTCCAGCGGCTGGCTGAGCGCCGTCGCCGCGACATAGCCGAAGTTCTCGATGTCCAGGCATTTACGGCCAGCCAGATAGAATAGCCGCTCGCGGATCTGGGCAGGGCAGGCACGGGCGTTGGGACACCGCAGGTCGATATCGCCTTCCTTGGCGGGCTGCAGCGCCGTCCCGCACTCGGGGCACTCGGCCGGCATCACGAACTCCCGCTCGCTGCCGTCCCGCAGATCGACGACCGGGCCCAGGATCTCCGGAATGACATCGCCGGCCTTGCGGATCACGACGGTGTCCCCGATGAACACGCCCTTGGCCTTGACCACGTCCTGGTTGTGCAGGGTGGCGAACTCCACCTCCGAGCCGGCCACCGTCACCGGCTCGACCACGGCATACGGGGTGACCCGCCCCGTACGGCCGACGCCGACACGGATGTCGACGAGCTTGGTGTTGACCTCCTCCGGCGGGTACTTCCAGGCGATCGCCCAGCGCGGCGCCCGCGAAGTCGATCCCAGCCGCCCCTGCAGCCGGATCTCGTCCAGCTTGACCACCACACCGTCGATCTCGTGCTCGACGGCCGTACGGCGGGTCTCGGCGTCGCCGTAGCGGGCGATGAACTCGCGTACCGCCGCCAGGGAGTCGACGACCTCGTTGTGCGTGGCCGTCGGCAGGCCCCAGCCCTTGAGCAGGTCGTAGGCCTCCGACTGGCGGTCGATCTCCAGGCCTTCGCGGGCGCCGATGCCGTGGACGACCATGTGCAGCGGGCGCACGGCCGTGACCTTGGGGTCCTTCTGGCGCAGCGAACCGGCCGCGGCGTTACGGGGGTTGGCGAACGGCGGCTTGCCCTCGGCCACCAGCCGCTCGTTGAGCTCCAGGAACTTCTCCATCGGGAAGTAGACCTCCCCGCGCACCTCGACCAGATCCGGGATCCGGTCGCCCTGGAGACGGTGCGGGATCTCGCCGATGGTCCGGACGTTGGGCGTGATGTCCTCGCCCGTACGGCCGTCGCCGCGGGTGGCGGCGCGGGTCAGCCGGCCGTGTTCGTAGGTGAGGTTGACCGCGAGGCCGTCGACCTTCAGCTCGCACAGGAAGTGGTATCCGGCGCTCCGGGGGTCGCCGCCCAGCTCACCGGCGATCCGCTCGGCCCAGCCCGCCAACTCCTCGCTGTCGAAGGCGTTGTCGAGCGACAGCATCCGTTCGCGGTGTTCGACCTCGGTGAACTCCGTGGCGTACGCCCCGGCGACCTTCTGGGTCGGTGAATCGGGGGTGCGCAGCTCGGGGTGCTCGTCCTCCAGCGCCTCCAGGGAACGCAGCAGCCTGTCGAACTCCGCGTCGCTGACGACCGGGGCGTCCTTCACGTAATACCGGAAGCGGTGCTCCTCGATCTGCTCAGCGAGCTGCGCGTGCTTCTCCCGCGCCGCCGCGGGCACGTCGGATTGAGCTGCGTGCTGTTCGCCAGCCACCGTCTTGTCCTCCCGTGGTCCTTGAGTGCGGTCACTCAGGGTTGTCTGCGAGTGATCTCGCCGCCCGGACGCAGTGGGCGAGGGCCGAACGGGCATAAGCAGGCGAAGCGCCCGCGAGCCCGCACGCGGGAGTGATCACCACGGACTCGCTCAGAGTCCCCGGCGTCAGCCCCAGCCTGCGCCACAGCGTCCTGACACCCATGACGCTACCGGCAGGGTCTGACAATCGGCTGTCCACGCCCGGCACCACGCCCGCGAACAGCGCCGTACCGCCCTCGACGGCCTCGCCGACCGCTTCTTCCTCACGCTCGGTGAGCAGGGAGAAATCGAACGAGATGCCCGTGACACCGGCCCGCCGCAGCAGCCCGAACGGCACCTCGGGGGCGCACGAGTGGACGACCACGGGGCCGCCCTCCGCCACCGCGACAAGATCACGAAGCGCGCCCTCGACCACCGCCCGGTCCACGGCACGGTGGGTGCGGTAGCCGCTCGCGGTCTTCACCTGTCCCCGGAGCACCGCCGTCAGCGAGGGCTCGTCGAGCTGGAGCACGACCTGGGCCCCCGGCACCCGCCGCCGTACGTCCGCAAGGTGCCCGCGCAGCCCCTCCGCCAGGGACGCCGCCAGGTCCCGGCAGGCCCCGGGATCGCCGAGGGCCGCCTCTCCGTTGCGCGTTTCCAGGGCGGTGGCCAGGGTCCACGGGCCGACCGCGGAGACCTTCAGCGGGCCCTCGTAGCCCTGGGTGAACTCCTCCAGGGCGTCGAGGTCTTCCCCGAGCCAGGAGTGGGCGCGCCGGGTGTCGCGGCCCGGCCGGTCGCTGATCCGCCAGCCGCTGGGCTCCACATGGCCGTAGACCTCGACGAGCATCCCCAGGGTCCGCCCGATCATGTCGGCGCCGGGCCCCCGGGCCGGGAGCTCCGGCAGGTACGGGAAGCCCTCCAGTGATCCGGTGACCGTCTTCGCCGCTTCCCGCGCGTCACCGCCCGGCATCGACCCGATCCCGGTCGCCGCGCCCGCGGCCCACTTCTGCGTGCTGTTCTCGCTCACCCAGGCAGGGTATGCGGCGGCCCGGCGGGCGGGGTGCGCCAGGTGTGCGCGGCGGACGGCGGTACGGGACCGGGCGCCACGCGGCCCGGCTCCCGCGCGGCGGACGGCCGGGCGAAGCCTGCGCGCACGCTGTTACCGGCCGGGCCGCACCGACACATCGTTGATCTCCGCGTCCCGCGGCAGATCGACGGCCGTGAGGATGGCCGTGGCGACCGACTCCGGGTCGATCCAGCGGGACGCGTCGTACTCCTTGCCCTCCTGCTGGTGGGTGCTCTCCTGCATCGGCGTGGCCGTCCGCCCCGGGTAGACCGAGGTCACCCGGACGCCGTTGCCGTGCTCCTCCGCCCGCAGCGAGTCCGCCAGCGCCTTCAGGCCGTGCTTGCTCGCCGCGTACGCGCCCCACTGGGGGTTCGCATGGAGTCCGGCGCCGGAGTTGACGAAGACGACATGCCCCTGGGCGACCCGTACCAGCGGCAGCAGCAGCCGGGTGAGCTCGGCGGGCGCGACCAGGTTGGCGGCGAGCTGCCGCTGCCAGGCCTTGGCCGGCAGATCGCCGACCGCGCCCAGCTCGATGACGCCCGCGCTGTGCACCAGGGAGTCGATCCGGTCCGGCAGCGGCTGCTGTCCGAACGCCCAGGACAGCTTCTCGGGCAGGGCGAGGTCACCGACGAGCGTGCGGGCGCCGGGGAACTGCGCGGCCAGCTCCTTGGCCCGCACCGCGTTGCGCGCCAGCAGCCACAGGTCCTCCCCGCGCGCTGCGAGCCGCCGTGCGACCGCCGCTCCGATGCCCGACCCTGCGCCCGTGATCAAGTGCGTACCCATGGGGCCGATCCTAACGAGCGGCGACGGGGACGCGGAGCGCGCCGGTCAGGCGACCATGCCCGCCTTCTCCTCCAGGTAGGCCAGCGCGCCGACGCCGTCCGCCGCGAAGAAGACGAGGTCGGTGAGCGGGATCGGCAGGAACCCCTCCGCCTCCATCCGCTGGAACTGTTCCTTCAACCCGTCGTAGAAACCGGCGGTGTTCAGCAGCACCACCGGCTTGGTGTGCATCCCGTGCTTGCGCAGCTCCAGGATCTCGGTGGCCTCGTCCAGCGTGCCCGTGCCGCCGACCATCACGACGACGGCGTCGGCGCGCGCCAGCATCTGTGCCTTGCGCTCGGCGAGGTCCTTGGTGACGACCATCTCATCGGCGCCCTCGCGGGCCTTGTGCGCCAGGAACTCCACGGAGACGCCGATCAGCTTGCCCCCGGCGTCCTGCACCCCGTCGGCCATGACCTTCATCAGGCCGGTGTCCGAACCGCCCCAGACCAGCGCATGCCCGCCCTTGCCGATCAGCTCGGCGAACTGGCGGGACGGGGTGACATAACGGTCGTCGAGGTCGGCGGCGGAGCAGAAGACGCAGATATTCATGCGGTCACCTTACGAGCGGGGCCGCGGGGCGTTACCGGGCCGGTCGGCCAGGGCGGGCGGCCCGGTAGGCACGGGCCGGGCGGCGGGGCGGTGCTGGTGCAGGCCGCCCCGCCGCCCGTGCCCTCCCGCTAGATCAGCCCCTGGTCCAGCATCGCGTCGGCGACCCGCTCGAAGCCGGCGATATTGGCGCCCGCGACGTAGTCACCGGGCAGCCCGAACCGCTCCGCGGTCTCGTAGCAGCGGTGGTGGATCGAGCGCATGATCGTCGCGAGCTCGCCCTCCGTGCGCTCGAAGGACCATGCCTCGCGCGAGGAGTTCTGCCGCATCTCCAGCGCGCTGGTCGCCACACCGCCCGCATTGGCGGCCTTTCCGGGACCGAAGGCCACCCCGGCCTCCTTGAGCAGCGTCACCGCCGCCGGGGTGGTCGGCATGTTGGCGCCCTCGGAGACCGCCTTGACGCCGTTGCGGACCAGGATCCGGGCGGCGTCCTCGTCCAGCTCGTTCTGGGTCGCCGACGGCAGCGCCACGTCACACGCGACGTCCCACACCCGCCCACCGGGCACGTACTTGGCGGACACCCCGCGCCGCTCGGCGTACTCGCTGATCCGGCCGCGCTCGACCTCCTTGATCTGCCGCAGCAGCGCCAGGTCGATGCCCTTCTCGTCGACGACATAGCCGCCGGAGTCCGAGCAGGTCAGCACGTGGGCGCCGAGCGCCTGCGCCTTCTCGATGGTGTAGATCGCGACATTGCCGGACCCGGAGACCACCACCTGCTGCCCGTCCAGCTCCTCGCCGCGCTGCTTGAGCATCTGCTCGGTGAACAGCACATTGCCGTAGCCGGTGGCCTCCGTGCGGGCCTTGGAACCGCCCCAGGCCAGCCCCTTGCCGGTCAGCACACCGGGCTCCCAGCGGTTGGTGATCCGCCGGTACTGGCCGAAGAGGTAGCCGATCTCCCGGCCGCCGACGCCGATGTCGCCCGCCGGTACGTCCGTGTGCTCGCCGAGATGACGGTGCAGCTCCGTCATGAACGACTGGCAGAAGCGCATGACCTCGGCGTCCGACTTGCCATGCGGATCGAAGTCGCTGCCGCCCTTGCCGCCGCCGATGTTCAGTCCGGTCAGGGAATTCTTGAAGATCTGCTCGAAACCGAGAAACTTCACGATTCCCAGATTCACGGACGAATGAAAGCGCAGACCGCCCTTGTACGGGCCGAGCGCGCTGTTGAATTCCACCCGGAATCCCCGGTTGACGTGAATCGCTCCGGAATCGTCCTGCCAGGGGACCCGGAACATGATCTGCCGCTCCGGCTCGCAGATCCGCTCCAGGATCTTCGCCTCGGCGAACTCCGGGCGGGCCGTCAGCACGGGGGCCAGCGTCTCCAGCACCTCGAGAGCCGCCTGGTGGAACTCGGGCTCCCCGGGGTTGCGCCGGACCAGCTCGGCGTACAGAGATGCCGGCCCGGTCCGACGAATGCCGGGATTGACCTCAGATTGAACAGTCGACATTGACTTCCGTTCCCTTCGTGGCCGCGGAGGGGCCGTCTGCGGTCCGGACCCTGACGAGCCCTCACAAGTGCAACAACTCCTTGTGAGTCCTTATCGTCACCACTCCTCGACCCGGCAACCTTTGACGTCCCGTCGCGTTGCCGACTTTATGGGCGGCATCCCGTCGATCGACTGTGGGATGCGCGACACGCCGTTCCCTTACGCAATCCCGCCAACCCGCTGACGCCCCGGGCGTGCCTCTCCCCCGCCTTATACCCGCAGGTCAGAGCACCAGGAGCAGCCCATCTGCCGGCACTCCTCGCGCCGCGGGCCCCCGCCGCGGCAGGCGCTGTGCAACACCTCACAGTTGACCGGTGGACCAACGCTTAGCGGCTCACCAGCCCCGAGGACCCCACCCACCCCTACACGGACCTCGATGTACCGGACAATGCCCGTCATTTCCGTCACGCCCCTCACCGCCCCCGTAAGCACCGGCCGGCTCACCGGCCGGCCGGGTCCAGCCCACCCCCGTGATGCGGCTGGTCCCGGCCGGCCCGTCCCCGGGACGCCCCGGCCCGGCGGAAGATGCGGTGATCCGCCCCGTGACGGCACCGACAGCCCGCTCCATCGGGAACGTCCGGTCTTGCGGTCTTGCGGTCTTGGCTCGGGGCTCGGGTCGGCGCCCGGCCGCGGGGCCCCTGTGCGCTTCAGCTTCCGGTGCCGGCCGGCACGGTGACGACCGGCACAGCGGCAGCCGCGCCCGCCCCGTCCGCCGGCGCTCGACCGTCCTGGCGGCCACCGACGCGCTCCGCCTCGGCCCGGACCATCTTCTCCATCGGCTCGGCGCAGCTGCCGCCCGCGACGACCATCGCCAGCAGGATGGCGACCACCGTCAGCACCGTCCCCAGCCAGACCATCGTGTGCACCGGGACGGTGTAGGCGCCGATCACCCGCGCCACACACTCGGTCAGCAGCGTGGTCCCCCATATCAGCGAGAACCTTCGCTCCGCCCGCCGGAAGCGCGCGGACCCGGCCAACAGCCGGTCCCAGGCCGCGTTCTTCGCCGCGCTCCCCTTCGTCACGAACGGCTTGAGGCCGGCGGTCATCAGGGGCTTCCCCGTGAACACGGAGACGATCATCGCTATGCCGATGACGCTGCTCACTCCGCCGTCCTTGGCAAGCATCAGCCGCGGATCACCGGTCATCGTGCTCAGCGCCAGGCCCACGGCGTTGACGACAAGGATCAGCAGCGCAAGGCCGTTGACGCCCGTGCCCCGCATCAGGCCCCAGACCGTACGCAACGCCGGCACCACGCTGCTCCAGCCCAGCGCCGCGACCTCACCGAGCCCGAAACCGTTGCGCAGGACGTAGTACGACGCCAGCGGAATCCCCACATCCAGGACCAGCGGCAGCAGGCTCTGCACGAGCGGATTCGGCGTCACACCGTCCGCGACCTGCCCCTGCCCCTGCTCCCTGGTCTGCTCCCGGGCCTGGTCCCGGCTCGGGCGCCGGCTCTCGCTCTCGCTCTGGCTCCGGTGCACGGACTCCCCCACATTGCTCTCTGAACGGCGACTTCCTTCGACGTCTTCAGCTTCGGGCAGGGCCGGGCACCGCAACAGTTTCGACTGTCCTCACTTCCCCATGACATTTGTCAGTTGTGGGCGGCGAACCAGCCGGCCACGCCTGGCTCTTCGGATGCTTCTGAGCGTCCGTCCGCTGCGCACACCGGTGTTAGCCGGACGTTAGCGCCGCGGCAGGCCGGCAATAGCGGCCCCGAGCAGAGTGGGTGACGTACCGAGGAAACAACGACACCGACCGTCCTGGGGGACCCGTCATGAGCTCCAGCGCCACCGTCCGCACCGCTCGCCGCCGCACCCTGCGCCTTGCCGCCGCGGCCCTGACCGCGGCCGCCGGCCTCACCCTGACCGCCTGCTCCGGCGCGGACGCCACCGCCGCGAAGCCCGCCGGCCGCACCGACGCGGGCGCCGCCGTCACCGGCGGCGCGGGCTCCACCGGAGCGCAGGACTCCGGTGCCCAGGACTCCGGTGCCCAGGGCTCCGGTGCCCAGGGCTCCGGTGCTCAGGGCTCGGGCGCCCAGGCGGGCTCCGGCACCAAGGCCGGCTCCGGCACCAAGGCGGACGCCGCGGCCAAGAAGTCGGGCGGCGCGCACGCCGGGGGCGGTGGCGGGGCGGCCTCGGGCGTCCAGCGCTGCCACACTTCCGGCCTGAAGGCGGCATTCGCCACGGGCGAAGACGCGGCCCCGGACCCGAAAGCGAGCGGCGGGACGACCACCAGCATCGTCCTGACCAACAAGGGCAGCAGCGCCTGCAAGATCGGCGGCTTCCCCGGCGTGGACCTCAAGTCCGAGAACGGCGGCGAGCGCTGGTCGCTGGCCCGCTCGTCGAAGAAGTTCAGCTCGATCACCCTGCAGCCCGGGGACAGCACCGACTTCACGCTCAACCTCGCCATGACCAAGGAAGAGACCGGCTTCTACCAGCCCGCCTTCGCCGACGTCACCCCGCCCAACGAGACCACCTCGCTGACCGTGAAGTGGCCCTGGGGCACCCTCGTCGACCAGCGGAGCGCCACCCACCCGGGCACCTTCGTCAACCCCATCGGCTGACCACCCGGCACCGCCTCTGACCGCTCTCCGCCCGGCGAGGCCCCCGGCCGGCACAGAGCCGAGAAAGTCCGCTGCCCCGGTGCAACTCCACCCGGACAGCGGACTTTCCGCATCGCCGCCGGGATGTGCCGCCGGGGATGACAGGAGAGCCCTCAGGCCCCCGTCCGCACCCGTCGCTCCGTAGTGGCGATGGTGGCCGAGCCGACCACCCTGCTGCCGTCGTAGAGGACGATCGCTTGGCCGGGCGCCACGCCGCGGACGGGCTCCGTGAAGGTCACCCGGAGCTCGGTGCCGTCCACCACCTCCGCCGTGACCTCACTCTCGCCGCCGTGGGCACGGAGCTGGGCGGTGTACGGGGCGGGGCCGGCCGTCGGCGGGCGGCCGCACCAGCGGGGGCGGATCGCGGTCAGGGCCGTGACGTCGAGGGAGTCGGCCGGGCCGACCGTGACGGTGTTGTCGACCGGGGAGATGTCGAGGACGTAGCGCGGCTTGCCGTCGGGGGCCGGGTGGCCGATGCGCAGGCCCTTGCGCTGGCCGATCGTGAAGCCGTACGCGCCCTCGTGGGTGCCCAGGACCGCACCGGCCTCGTCGACGATGTCGCCGGGAGCCGTGCCGAGCCGCTTGGCGAGGAAGCCCTGGGTGTCGCCGTCGGCGATGAAGCAGATGTCGTGGCTGTCCGGCTTCTTGGCGACGAACAGGCCGCGGCGGGCGGCCTCTTCACGGATCTCGGCCTTGGTGGTGAGGGTGTCGCCGAGCGGGAACATGGCGTGCGCCAGCTGACGGTCGTCGAGGACGCCGAGGACGTAGGACTGGTCCTTGGCCATGTCGGAGGCGCGGTGCAGCTCGCGGGTGCCGTCCTCGCGCAGGACGACCGTGGCGTAGTGGCCGGTGCAGACGGCGTCGAAGCCCAGCGCCAGGGCCTTGTCCAGGAGCGCGGCGAACTTGATCTTCTCGTTGCAGCGCAGGCAGGGGTTCGGGGTGCGCCCGGCCTCGTACTCGGCGATGAAGTCGTCGACGACGTCCGCACGGAAGCGTTCGGCGAGGTCCCAGACGTAGAAGGGGATGCCGATGACGTCGGCGGCGCGGCGGGCATCGTGCGAATCCTCGATCGTGCAGCAGCCCCGGGCGCCGGTGCGGAACGACTTCGGGTTCTCGGAGAGCGCGAGATGCACGCCCGTCACGTCATGGCCTGCCTCGGCGGCGCGGGCCGCGGCAACGGCGGAGTCGACACCGCCGGACATGGCGGCGAGTACGCGGAGGCGGCGGGGTGCGTCATCAGTCATAGCGTGTCCAGGGTAGACGGAACCGCCGACCGGCCCGAAAGCGTTATGGAGCGCATGGGGAAAAGGGACGGGGACAGCGGCGCGGAAAGCACCGGCGAAAGCGGCGGTGAGCAGCGCGAAGGCCTGAAGGCCGGGCCCGGCCTCACCCGGCGACGGGCGTTGTGGATCGGGGGCGGCGGTGCGGTGGCCGCCGGGGTCGCGGCGCTCGTGGCGGGCGGTGAGCCGGCGCGCTGGTGGTGGCGGCTGCCGTGGAACGAGAAGCCGCGCACGGCGGGCGCGGTGGACTTCCGGGGCGCGCAGTGGGTCGCGGCGTCCCCGGAGAACTACCGGCGGGCCGACCGGCCGGCGGACTACGGGATCGACCGGGTGGTCATCCATGTCGTCCAGGGCAGCTATGCGACCGCGCTGGATGTCTTCCGGAACCCGTTTCACGAGGCCGCCGCCCATTACGTGATCCGGAAGGACGGGCATGTCGCGCAGACGGTCCGCGAGCTGGATGTGGCGTTCCATGCGGGGAACCGCGGCTACAACGAGCGGAGCGTCGGGATCGAGCACGAGGGGTACGTGGACCGGCCGGAGTCGTTCACGGCTGCCATGTACGCGTCGTCGGCGCGGCTGACGGCCGGGATATGCCGGCGCTACGGCTTCCCGGCCGACCGGGAGCACATCGTGGGGCACGGGGAGGTACCGGGGACGGATCACACGGATCCGGGGAAGCACTGGGACTGGGACCGGTATCTGGGGCTCGTACGGGCCGAGCTGCGCCCTCGTCTCAAGCCCGCCGGCTCAGCCCCGCCCGCGCAGGCCCCTGGCCCGGCCCCGCCCGCACAGACCCCCTAACTCAGCCCCGCGCTCCGCGCCCGTTCCACCACCGGGCCGATGGCCTGCGCCAGCGCCGCCACGTCCTGAGCGGTGGAGGTGTGGCCGAGCGAGAACCGCAGGGTGCCGCGGGCGAGCTCCGGGGACATGCCGGTGGCCAGCAGGACGTGGCTGGGCTGGGCGACGCCGGCGGTGCAGGCGGAGCCCGTGGAGCAGGCGATGCCCTGGGCGTCCAGGAGGAGCAGCAGGGAGTCGCCCTCGCAGCCGGGGAAGGAGAAGTGGGCATTGGCCGGGAGGCGGCCCGCGGGGTCCGGGTCGCCGCCGAGGACGGCATCGGGGGCGGCGGCGCGTACGGCCTTGATCAGGTCGTCGCGCAGCGCCCCGATGTCGCGGGCGAAGTCCTCGCGGTGCGCGACGGCGTACCGGCCGGCCGCGGCGAAGGCGGCGATGGCGGGGGTGTCGAGGGTGCCGGAGCGTACGTGCCGCTCCTGGCCGCCGCCGTGCAGCACCGGCACCGGGGCGTACTCACGGCCGAGCAGCAGCGCGCCGATGCCGTACGGTCCGCCGATCTTGTGGCCGGAGACCGTCATCGCGGCGAGCCCGGAGGCGGCGAAGTCGACCTCCAGCTGGCCGAACGCCTGCACCGCGTCCGCATGCAGCGGGATCTCGAACTCCGCGGCGGTCTCGGCCAGTTCGCGGACCGGCTGGACGGTGCCGATCTCGTTGTTGGCCCACATGACCGTGGCGAGCGCGACGTCTGCGGGGTTGCGGGCGATGGCCTCGCGCAGCGCCCCGGCGTGCACCCGCCCGTAGGTGTCGACCGGCAGCCATTCGACGCGGGCGCCTTCGTGCTCGGCGAGCCATTCCACGGCGTCGAGGACCGCATGGTGCTCGACGGGGCTGGCGAGGACGCGCGTACGGGCCGGATCGGCGGCCCGGCGCGCCCAGTACAGGCCCTTGACCGCGAGGTTGTCGGCCTCGGTGCCGCCGGCGGTGAAGACGATCTCGCTGGGGCGCGCGCCGAGCGAGACGGCAAGGGACTCGCGCGCCTCCTCGACGGTACGCCGGGCCCGCCGGCCGTCGGCGTGCAGCGAGGACGCATTGCCGGTGACGGTCAGCTGGGCGGTCATCGCCTGCACCGCCTCGGGAAGCATCGGGGTGGTGGCGGCGTGGTCGAGGTAAACCATGGTGCGCACGATTCTACGAGCCGTCCCGGCGGGCTCCGGGGGCGCATGCGCAGCGCGCGGGAGCGGCGGGGCGCCGGGATGCCGCCGGACGTCCGGTACCGGCCTGGCGCGAGCGGTGCGCGGGGCCGGTGGCTCCCGTTTGCCGGCGCCGTTTGCCGCGGCCCCCGTTTACCGGCGCCGTTTGCCGCGGCCCCGTCTCCCGGCGGGCGGCAGGCCCGCCCACGCCGCTACTCCTGCAGCACCGCCCGCGCCAACTGCCGTGACTGGGCGACCAGTCGGTCCTCGAAGTCCCAGACCTCCGCGTCCTCCTCCAGGAAACCGCCCGCCAGATTGCGGGTGGTGATGGCGACCCGCAGCGGACCGGGCGCCGGGCGCCGGCGGATGTGGGCGGTCAGCTCGACGGTGGGCACCCAGCCGGACAGCCCCATCTCGAAGGCGGTGGGCGGCAGGGCGTCGACGGTCAGCAGGAGGGAGAGCGGGTCGGGCTCGCGGCCGTCGGCGAGGCCGAACCAGGCGCGCATCTCGCCCTTGCCGGAGGGGGCACCGACGGCCCAGCCCGCGGTCGCCGGGTCCAGGCGGAGCGCGAGCCGTTCGGTGATGGCGGTGCTGCCGGAGATGACGGGGCGGCCCCCGGGGGCACTGTCGGCCCCCAGGCAGTGCTCGTACGGCGGGATGGCCGGCGGCTTGGCGGTGGTGCGGACGTCGTCGGGCAGCGCGTCGAGGTCGCCGTACGCGGCGAGTACCCGCAGCCGCTCGACCTCGCTGCCGTCCTCCGCGAACTGCACGAGGCTGGCGGTGCCGGTCGACATCGTGCGGCCGCTGCGGACCACCTCGGTACGGATCACGGCGGGGCCGGGGACCGAGGCCGTCAGGTAGTGCGCGGTGACGGAGAGCGGGTCGGGGTGCGGGAGGGCGTCGCCCAGGGCGCGGCCCATGAGGGCGAGGAGGTAGCCGCCGTTGACCGCCTGGATGATCGTCCAGCCGGCGGAGAGGTGGGCGTCATAGACGCCGGGGGCGCGGCGGGTGACCGCCGTATCGCGGTCGAACTCGCTGTTGCCTCGGTTCACCAGAGCCATGGGTTGCACGCTACACCGGATGGTTACCGACCGGTAGTGTCAGTTTTAACGGCCTCGAACGGAAGCATTCCTTCCGCGCCTGCGATGATGAGCGCCATGCTTCACGTCCTCTACCTGGTCGGTGTGGCCGCCTTCGCCGCGAGCGGGGTGCTGGCCGCCTATCGCGCCAATATGGACCCCTTCGGCGGTCTGGTGCTCGCCTTCGCCGCGTCGATCTCCGGCGGCACGCTGCGCGATGTCATCCTCGACCGGCGGCCGCTGTACTGGACGCACGACTGGGTGCTGCTGACCGTGATCATCTGTGTCGGCGTCGGCACCATGATCTATCTGCGGTTCTGGCAGCTGCCGCACAAATCACTGCTGGTGGTCGACGCGATCGGGCTGTCCGTGGTCACGGTGATCGGGGCCCGTGCCGCGATCGATGCGGGCGCCACCCCGCTCGCCGTGATCATCCTGGCGGTCCTGACCGGGGTCGCCGGCGAGGTCATCCGCGATGTGCTGTGCGGGGAGTTCCCGCCGCTGCTGCTGCGGGAGGACGTCTATGCGATCGCCGCGCTGGCCGGCGCCTGCTGCTACCTCCTGCTGTACCGCCTCGGCACCGGGGCCACCCCCGCCGCGGCGATCTCGGCGGGGGTGGTGTTCGCGCTGCGGATGGGCGCGGTCTACCTCGGACTGCACCTGCCGCGGCCACAGCAGCTACGCGACCGGCGCGGGCAGCAGCACTCCGGCTGACCGCGGTGGCCGGTGCTCAGTTCGCCGGCTGACCGCGGCGGCCGGTGCTCAGTTCGCCGGCGGCGCCGGCTTGCTGTCCGTCTTCAGCCAGGTGGTGAAGAGGTCGTCGAGCTGCTGCCCGGAGATCTTCTCGGCGAGCGCGATGAACTGGGCGGTGTTGGCGTTGCCGTAGCGGTGCGCGGAGGTCCAGGCCGGCAGCAGCTTGAAGAACGCCCGGTCCCCGATCCGCTCGCGCAGCGCCTGCAGCGTCATCGCTCCCCGGGAGTAGACCGCCTGGGCGAACATGGTGTCCCGCTGCGGATCGGCGACCTTCACCTTCCAGAAGGCATCGCTCGCCGGCCGGGCGTCGTACGCCTTGCGGAAGGCGTCATGGGCACTCAAAGTGCCGCGGTGCTCGGTCCACAGCCACTGCGCATAGCTGGCGAAGCCCTCGTTGAGCCAGATGTCCTTCCACTGCTTGACGGAGACCGAGTCACCGAACCACTGGTGCGCCACCTCGTGGACGATGGTCCCCTCGCTGCGCACGGCCGAGTAGGCGGGCTTGGACTGCACTTCCAGCGAGAAGCCGGCCTGCGGCATGTCGTCGACGATCGCCCCGGTCTCCTCGAAGGGGTAGGGGCCGAAGACCTTCGACCAGTAGTCGGTGACCTCGGCGGTGACCTTGTAGACATCGATGGTGCCGGTGGGCAGGGTCGGGTCGATGGCGACGTAGACGGGCGTGCCGCCGGGGGTGGTGCCGGTACGGACGTCGAACTTGCCGATGGTGGCGGTGGCCAGGTACGTCGCCATCGGGCGGCTCTCGCGCCAGTGGGCGTACGAGCGGCCGTGCGCCTGGCCGGAGCTGATCAGACGCCCGTTGGAGACACCGGTCAGGCCCTTGGGGGCGTCGATGCGGATGTCGTAGGTCGCCTTGTCGTCGGGGTGGTCGCTGGAGGGGAACCACGTCGAGGCGGCGTTCGGCTCACAGGCGACGAAGACGCCGTCCTTGGTCTTCATCCAGCCGTAGTCGGAGCCGAAGACGATCGGACCGCTCAGCGCCTGGGGGACGCCGTGGTAGGCGAGGGTGACGGTGAACTTCTTGCCGCGGCGCAGCGGGAAGTCGGGGCGTACGGATATCTCGTCGCCGGATCTGGTGAAGTGCGCCCGCCGGCCGTTCACCCGGACCGAATCGACCGTCAGCTTCTGCAGGTCCAGGTCGAAGGCGGAGAGGTTCTGGGTGGCCCTCGCGGTGAGCGTGGTGCGGCCGTCGAGGCGGCCGCTGCCGGGGTGGTAGCTGACGCCGAGGTCGTAGTGCAGGGCGTCGAAGCCGCCGTTGCCCAGCTGGGGGAAGTACGGGTCACCGATGCCGGGGGCACCGGGGGACGCGGCGGGTGCGGCGGCGATGGTGGCGGCCGAGGCCACCGCGGTGGCCAGTGCGAGCCAGCGGGAGGTGCGACGTGCGGAACGGGAGAGTGCCATGAGCCATCCCTTCGGACACACGGATGAAGTTCGCCTCAAGATCGAACAACCGTGCTGACTCTGCACTCTCCCGCCGCTTTGCGCCCAGGACTTTGCCAAGTCCCAAGTGTTACTTGCCGGTTGCGGCCTAACCGCCCGCCGGTCCGGTGTCCTTTGAGCCTGCTGTGTCCGCTGCGACCGCTGTGTCCTCGGCGTTCTCAGCGTTCTCGGCGTTCTCCGGGTGGTGGCAGGCCACCTGGTGCCCCGTGCGCAGCGCGACCAGCGGCGGCTCGGTGGTGGCGCACACCTCGGTCGCCTTCCAGCAGCGGGTGCGGAACCGGCAGCCGGAGGGCGGGTTGATCGGCGAGGGCACATCACCCTTGAGCAGGATGCGGTCGCGCTGGGTGCGCCGCTTGGGGTCGGGCACCGGTACCGCGGACAGCAGGGCCTTGGTGTACGGGTGCATCGGCGACTCGTAGAGCCCCTTGCGGTCCGCCAGCTCCACGATCTTGCCGAGGTACATCACCGCGATCCGGTCCGACACGTGCCGGATGACCGAGAGGTCGTGGGCGATGATGACGTAGGTCAGGCCCAGCTCCTCCTGCAGGTCGTCCATGAGGTTGACGACCTGCGCCTGGATCGAGACATCGAGCGCGGAGACCGGCTCGTCGGCGACCACCAGCTTGGGCTTGAGCGCCAGCGCGCGGGCGATGCCGATGCGCTGCCGCTGGCCGCCGGAGAACTCGTGCGGATAGCGGTTGTAGTGCTCCGGGCTCAGGCCCACCAGCTCCAGCAGCCGCTGCACCTCCTTCTTCACCCCGCCCTCGGGCTCGACGCCCTGGAGGCGGAAGGGGGTGGAGACGATCCCGCCGATGGTGTGCCGCGGGTTCAGCGAACCGTACGGGTCCTGGAAGATCATCTGGACGTCCCGGCGCATCGGCCGCAGCCGGCCCGGGGACAGGTGGGTGATGTCCTGGCCCTGGAACTCGATGGAGCCGCCGGTCGGCTCGTCGAGCCGGGTGATCAGCCGGCCCATCGTCGACTTGCCGCAGCCGGACTCGCCGACGACGCCCAGGGTCTCCCCGGGACGGACGTCGAAGTCGATGCCGTCGACCGCCTGCACCGCCCCGACCTGCCGTTTGAGCAGGCCCTTGGTGATCGGGAAGTGCCGGACCAGACCCCGGACCCGCAGCAGCGGCCCGTCGTCGGAGGCGGTCTCCGCGGCAGGCTCCGCGGGGGTGTCCGCCGTCTTCTGGAGCGGAATCTTCTTGTTCTGGTCGTCAGTCGTCTCGGTCACAGCTTCGGCGCAATCTCTTCGGTCCAGATACGCTCCCGCTCCTCCTGCGACATGTGGCAGGCGGAGAAGTGCCCGCCGCCGGCCTCGCGCAGTTCGGGGCGGACCGTGCGGGTGAGGTTGTCCTTGGGCACGTCCGCGTACGGGCAACGGGGGTTGAAGGCGCAGCCGGACGGGACGTTGATCAGGCTGGGCGGGGAGCCCTTCACCGGGATCAGCCGGTCCGTCTGGTCACGGTCGATGCGCGGCATGGAGCCGAGCAGCCCCCAGGTGTAGGGGTGCTGGGGCTCGTAGAAGACCTTCTCGGCCGGGCCGCGCTCGACGCACCGTCCGCCGTACATCACCAGGAGGTCGTCGGCGAGTTCGGCGACCACCCCGAGGTCGTGGGTGATGATGATGACCGCCGAGCCGAACTCCTTCTGCAGATCGCGGATCAGGTCCAGGATCTGCGCCTGGACGGTGACGTCCAGGGCGGTGGTGGGCTCGTCCGCGATCAGCAGCTCCGGGTTGTTGACCAGCGCCATCGCGATCATGGCGCGCTGGCGCATACCGCCGGAGAACTGGTGCGGATGGTCGTCCACCCGCTTGTCGGGCTGCGGGATGCCGACCCGGTCGAGCATCTCGATCGCCCGCTTGCGCGCGGTCTTCTTGTCCACGTCGTTGTGGACGCGGTAGGCCTCCACGATCTGGCTGCCGACCGAGTAGAAGGGATGCAGCGCGGACAGCGGGTCCTGGAAGATCATCGCCATCTCGCGGCCGCGCAGGCGGCGCACCTCGTCCGGCTCGGCGGAGACCAGCTCCTTGCCGTCCAGCCAGATCTCGCCGGACATGTTCAGCTTGCTGCGCTGCTGGCGCGAGGCGCGGTGCAGGCCCATCACGGCGAGGGAGGTCACGGACTTGCCGGAGCCGGACTCGCCGACGATGCCGAGCGTCTTGCCCTTCTCCAGGGTGAAGTTCAGGCCGTCGACCGACTTCACGATCCCGTCGTCGGTGTTGAAGTGCACCTTCAGGTCCCGCACTTCGAGGAAGGCGGAGGGGGGCCGGACGCCTGCCGCGGTGGGTTCGCCCACGGCGGCCTCGGTCTTGTCCTCGGAGGAGTCGGTCACGAGAGCCTCACCCGCGGGTCGACGGCGGCGTACAGAACGTCCACCACCAGGTTGCACATGACAATGAAGAACGCGGCGAGCAGGGTGACGCCGAGGATGTTCGGGAGGTCGTTGGCGTTGATCGCCTCGACGGCGAAGGCGCCGACCCCCTTGAGCGAGAAGACCTGTTCGGTGATCAGCGCACCGCCGAGCAGCAGGCCCAGGTCCATGCCGAAGACCGTGATGATCGGGGTGAGCGCGGCCCGCAGGCCGTGCCGGACGACCACCTTGCGCTCGCGCAGGCCCTTGGCGCGGGCCGTACGGATGTAGTCCTCGCTCAGCGTCTCCAGCATGCCCGCCCGGGTGAGCCGGGCGTAGAGCGCGGAGTAGAGGAAGGCCAGGGTGACCCAGGGCAGAACCAGGGTCCGGGCCCATCCGAACGGATCGTCCGTGAGATAGATGTAGTCGCTGCGCTCGAAGATCGGCCACTGGTAGGTGAACAGGGCCAGGGCCAGGGCTCCCGTGAAGAACATCGGGAGGGAGACGCCGGCCAGCGCGACGCCCATGGCCATCCGGTCGAAGACCGAGCCGGGGCGCAGCGCGGAGAGCACACCGGTGGCGACGCCGGAGACGACCCACAGCACGGCCGCGCCGGCGGCCAGCGAGAGCGTCACCGGAAGCCGGTTCTGGATCTCCGGCCAGACCTCGATATGGGTTTTGAAGGAGTAACCGAAGCACGGCACATGGCACTTGGCCGCTTCCGGACCGAATTTGTAGTCGACGCCGACGAAAATGCCCTTGAGGAAGTCCCAGTACTGCTCGTACACGGGCTTGTCCAGGCCGAGATTCTTCTTGACCGCGGCGATGTCCGCGGGCGTGGGGGCCTTTCCGATGTACTGCTGGGCAAGCTGGTCGGTGCTCTGCCCGGCCAGTTTCGGCAGCAGGAAGAAGATGCCGAAAGTGACCGCGCTGACGATCAGCAGCAGGACCACTGCGCTGATCAACCTGCGGATGATGTACGAGAACACGGGGATGCGGCGTCGGCGCCGCGGGCCGGTTCACCACCGGCCCGCGGACACCAATGCCTTCACCTGCCTTCCAGGGCTGCTACTTCTTGACGCCGACGTTGAGGTAGTCGTACTGACCGCTGAAGGCCGAGGTGGACACCAGGTTGGTGGCCTTGGGCGAGCGGTACATCAGGACCTTGAAGTAGGTGAGCGGAACGATCGCCGCCTGCTCCATCGTCTTCTTGTCGATCTCGGCGTACGCCTTCTCGCGGGCCGCCTTGTCGGTGTTGGCGATGGCGGAGTCGAGCAGCTTGTTGATCTCCGGGTCGTCCAGCTCCGAGAGGTTGGTGTTACCGGACTGGCTGATCGCCTTGCCGTTCAGGATCTGCTGCAGGTAGCCGTAGCCGGTCGGGAAGTCCGAGCCCCACTGCATCATGATCAGGCCGACGTTGTTCTTCTTGTTGAACTTCGGCACACCGGCGTAGTCCGAGAAGTACTTGCTGGTCGGGTACGACTGGATCTTGGCGGTGACGCCGATCTTCTTCAGCGAGTCGATGACCGAGGTGGCCGCGTCGACCTCGTCCTGGCGGTCGTTGCGGGCCAGGATCGTGGTCGTGGTCTTGCCGGCGCCGCACTTCGCCCAGTGCTTCTTGGCCTCGGCCAGGTCCAGCTTGTCGCCGTCGTACTTCTGCGGGTACAGGTCGTACTTCTGGTAGCCGTCGATGTCGGTCGGCAGGACCGTGGAGGCCAGCTCACCGCGGATCGGGCCGCCGAGGGAGGTCTGTACGGCCTTCTTGTCGATGGCGTACTCGACGGCCTTGCGGCACTCGATGTTGTCGAACGGCTTCACCTTGGTGTTCAGCGCCGTGTAGACGAGGCGCTGCCCCAGGGTGTTGTCGGTGTTGCCCTTCTCCTTGGGGTCCGTCAGGAGCTGGGCCTGTGTCTGCCCGTCGACACCGCGGCCGGCCAGGTCCACCAGGGTGTTTCCGGACTGGAGGTCCTTGTCGATGGTCGACTGGGCGACCTTCAGGTTCAGGACGATCTTGTCCGGCAGCTGCTTGCGCAGCGGGTCCGTCTTCGCGGACCACTGCGGGTTGCGGACCAGGGTGAGCTTCTTGCCCTCCTGGTAGCTCTCGAACTTGTACGAGCCGGTGGACAGCACGGACTTGGTGTAGTCCGCGCCCTTGTCCTTGGCCTGCGGGACCGGGGCGGTCTGCGGGGCGCTCACCAGGTAGTCGAACTCGGCGAACGGCCGCTTGAGGTGGAAGACGATCGTCTGGTCGTCCGGGGTCTCGATGGACTTCAGACCGGCCTTGCTCTTGTCCTTGTAGGGACCCTTGTAGCCGCCGTCGTTGTCCTTGAGGAACTGCTGGAAGTAGTTCGGGCCCAGCGAGAGGGTGTCACGCGCGAAGTTGCTGCGCTCGACGGCGTACTTGACGTCCTGCGAGGTGACCGTGGAGCCGTCGTCGTACTTGACGCCCTTGCGGAGCTTGTACGTCCAGGTCTTGCCGCCGTCACTGGGCTTGCCCATCGACTCGGCGAGGTCCGGGGTCAGCTCGTTGCCCTTGGCGCCGGGGCCCGGCTTGAAGGTGGTCAGCGGGCGCGCGTAGAGCCGGCTGAAGTTGTAGATGAAGGCGTAGTAGGTGTTGCCCGGGTCGAACGACTCGGGGGCGTCGCTGATCGCGTAGGTGACCGTGCCGCCCTTCGCGTCCGAGGCGTTGACGATGCCCTTGGTGGCGGCGTTCGCCTCGCCCGAGCCTTCCGAGGAGCCCTTGCCCCCGCTGCAGCCGGCCAGCAAAAGGCCCGCACTGGTGATGGCCGCGACAGCCGCGACCGGAACTGACCTTCGCATGATGGTCGGTGTCCCCTTCGTTCGTCGAGAAAGGTCAAACCTCAAAACGCAGTAACGCGGAAACGCAGTGGTGCAGTTGGGGGCGTCGGAGCGGGTGCCCGGTGCGGCCGTCAGCGGCTGCGCGGGTCCAGCGCGTCCCTCAGTCCGTCACCGAGCAGGTTGAACGCCAGCACGGTGACGAAGATCGCGAGGCCGGGGACGATCATGTACTGGGGGTCGACCTCGTAGTACTTGACCGCCTGGTTGAGCATGCCGCCCCAGGACGCCTGGGGCGGCTGGATGCCGACGCCCAGGAAGCTCAGGGCCGCTTCGAAGAGGATGTTGGAGGGGATCAGCAGCGTCGAGTAGACGATGATCGGCCCCACCAGGTTGGGCAGCAGCTCCCGGAAGAGAATGAACGGCCCGCGCGCACCCATGCCGCGGGCGGCGTCCACGAACTCCCGCTCGCGCAGCGACAGGGTCTGCGCGCGCACGATCCGCCCCATGTACGGCCAGTTGAAGAAGCCGATGACGAAGATCAGCACGGAGATGTGCAGCGGCAGGCCCTCCATGCCGAAGGCACCGCCCTGCAGCGAGGCGGAGATCGCGATGGCGAACAGCAGCAGCGGGAAGGCCAGGAAGACGTCCATCATCCGGCTGATGAAGGCGTCCACCCGCCCGCGGTAGAAGCCGGCGACCACACCGAGCACGGTGCCGATGGCGACCGACAGCAGCGTCGCGCCGAACGCCACGATCAGCGACACCCAGGAGCCCTCCAGGATCCGGGCGAGCAGATCACGGCCGAACTTCGGGTCCACGCCCAGGGGGTGGTCGCCGCTCATGCCGCCGAGTTCGCCCTTGGGGAGCGTGGTGTTGGGGTCGATCAGCGACTGGTTGGGATTGTTCGGGTCCAGCCCCAGCAGGGCCTGGATCGGACGGGAGAGCGCGGCGACGGCGATGAGCAGGATGACAACGATGGCACCGGCCACCGCGACCTTGTCCCGCCGAAAGCGCAGCCATGCGATCTGGCCGAGCGAACGCCCCTCGATCCGCTTTGCCTCGACGCCCTTCAGCACCGCTTCCGGCTGCGCCTCAGCAGCCGCCCCGGTGGTCTCGATCGGTGCGGTCACAGTGCCTTTGACCCCTCTCGGCCGACGGTGGCCGGCCCCTGCCCGCCGCGGGTTGCGGCCTGGTTCTCATCACTGGTGCAAGTTCGGTGCAGCAAGTCCTGCGGGCATCGCGGAAGTTCGCACTATGGAAGTTCTCAGGCTTACGCGACGCCGTGGGATGACGCTCGTACAAAGGACCGAGGTCCGTTGTTTCCGGAGTCTTCATCCCTTTCTCGATCAGTCACCAGTCCTGACAGGGAAAGGATGCGCAACTGTGATGTCCTTCACCGCTTTCCGTTATACGGACAACAGTTCGGGCTGAGCGGGACGATCACCCGCGGGAGCGGCCCTCAACCGCGGGACATACAGGGAGAATTCGCCACAGGACCGGCGCCCGGACGGTACGCCCGGGACACCGGAGACAGACTGTCAGTAAGGGCGCGGGTAGCCGTAGCCGTACGACGGCGCGGGGGCCGGCTGACCGGGCGGCTGGGCGTAGCCGTCACGGTCGAAGAAGGGGCGCGTGGAGGCCCGCATCCACATACCGACCGGGTCGAACTCGTCGTTCATCGCGACGGTGGAGACGGGCAGGCCGTCCGGCACCGCGCCGATCGACTGCTGGATCATCAACCGCACCGAATCCACCGCTTGTTGACCGGTGTCGTACAGATCCAGACCGATCGCCAGATAGGGGGCGCCGAGCGCCGGCTGCACCCAGGCCCGGCGCAGCGACCGCACGGCGGGCGTCCGGTGCGCGTTCTGGGCGAGCAGCGCGTAGAACTGCGGGATGTCGATGACCGGTTCCGAGATCCGCAGCGGGCCGGCCGGCAGCCGGTCCAGACCACCGGCGATACGGCGCAGATCCAGCCACGGGATGCCGATACCCCCGCCGGGGGCGTGCGGATTCAGCCACAGGCCCCAGCGGTCGGGGAAGAGCGAGGCGGCGATCTCCGGGCCGGTGACGACCTCGTGGTCGCGGTTCCAGCCGGAGGCGGCGAGTTCGGGCGCCGAGGTCACACACGGCGCATAGCCGAGGCCTTCGACCTCCATGTTTCCGTACTGCGCATCGGGCGAACCGGCCCGGCCGTGCCACAGCAGCATCCAGACCTGGCCCGCGGCGAGCGCGTGCAGCAGTGCCTCATAGGCGTCGTAACGGCCGGGCGAGACCTGCTGGAGCAGCTGCTCCAGCGCTCCGGCCGCCGCCGGCCCCTGATGCGCACCCGCGCTCACGTGGTCCGTCCCTTCTGTCCGCAGGGCACGTCATGGGTGCGCCCGCCCGTCATCCGTCCAGCTTACGAGTGGTCCCGAGAGTAGAAGGGCCGCACACGCTCCAGCATCCAGTCGGCGACCGGGTCACCATGGGCGAGGTCGAGCATGACGAGCTGTACGGACCAAGGCACCGGTACGGCACCGAGCGCACGTCCGAGGGCTGACAGTACCGCTTCGCGGGCGGTGCCGTCGTGCAGTGCCGCGGGGTCGGCAGCGATCTGTACACCGACGAACAGCGCGGGCGTGTCGCCCTCGACACTCGCCAGGGCACGCCGGGCAGTCAGGACAATTCCGGCGCCGGAGAACTCCAGTCCGGCGGCGGCCAGGAAGTCCACCGGTTCGTCCTGCCAGTCCGGCTCGAAGAGCCGCACCCGGCCGCCGCTGGGCAGACCGTCCGGCTCCTGACGCCCCTCCCGGCACAATGCGGCCACCGCGGGAGGCGGCAGCGGGACGCCGACCGCACCGTCCGGGTTGACCGCGATGCCCATATTCGGGGGCAGCCCGCGGGCGAACTCCCGGGCCGGGGCGACGGTGAAGGACATATGCGAGCCGACCACCCGCAAGAACTCCTGCTCGGAGCTGTAGACGGGGACATAGGCCGCGCCGTCGAGCTCGACGGTGGGCAGATCGAGGCCGCGGGTACCGGGACCCGCGCTCTCCGGTCCGCCACCGTTGGGCAGCGGCACCCAGACCCTGCTGCGGCCCAGCACCTCGACGATCCGGCCCCCGGCGCCCGGGTGCCCGACCGACGCGGCCAGCACCTCTTCGAGCTCGTTCGCCGGCCACGCCAGCTGCGGTATCCCCTGCTCCGGCAATGTCATGTGTATCCACCCGTTCCAAACCGCGCCATCTGGCCAAAGACCCTAGACGAGAAGGCGTGCGGAGGGACCCTCGGGGCACGGTGGCCGTGCACCCGCTCGCGGCCGTCAGCCGAAGCTGACCGTCTCCAGGGCGCTCGCCGCCCGGCGGTCGAGCAGGACGGCCGAGTCGCAGCCCTTCGGCAGCCGGGCCGACTCCGCCGCGCCGACCAGCCGGCCCACCGCCCCGCGATGCCGCGCGAAGGCGTACCCCGACACCCCGCGCCCCCGCGACTCCTGGCCGGACAGTGCCACCTCGGGCGGCACATCGAGCAGCACCAGATGCAGCCCGCGGCCGCCGCGCACCGCCGAGCGCGCGAGCCAGCCACGCACCCACGCCAGGGTGCCGCAGTCGTGCACCACCACACTCTCCCCCGAGCGCAGCGCACGGCCCAGCGTCAGGTAGTGGGCGGCCCGGACCAGCGGCCGGTAGAGGGCGTACGGCAGCCGGCGCAGCCTGCCGTGTTCCCAGCGCTCGCGGACGTCCTGCGAATCGATGCGGTGCACCACGGCGCCGTGGGCATCCAGCGGCGGTACGACCCGGTGCATCAGGGTGCTCTTGCCGCTGCCCGGCAGACCGGAGACCACCACCAGGTCACCGGCCGGGAAGCGCAGCTCGGCGGCGCCTCTCACCCGTCCGCGGCCTCTCAGGTCCACGACTTCGGCGCCACGTCCCGGCCGGACGACGGGCCGCGACGGCCGGCCGGCCCGGGGCCCGGCGGCGGGCGGCACCGCGGGCACGGCGGCGGGCGGCACCGCGGGCACGGCGGCTCCGGGCGCGGCGGCCGGAGGCACGAGGCCTGAAGTGGCTCCGGATGCCGCTTCACTGTGCACGCGATGTCCTCCCCGTCCGGTTCTGCTCCGGTTCGAGTCCGTCCCCTACCCGCAGAGTGTCAAGAAAAGGTAATGCCCATCAAGGCTATTGTCCGATCTGCCCACGTCATGGACGGGGCAGCGGTGGGGGCTCCTCTATCCGGCGATCCCGTGCAATGATGTGGCCGCCACGTGCACATCTCGTCTCATGCGTGCACCGCCAATTCCATACCGGCCGTTTGAACCCGCGCGGGAGAGTCCCCGGCCGCCATGCCGGGGCGCCGAAGGAGCAAGTCCTCCCTTGAATCTCTCAGGCCCCTATACCGCGCAGGCGAGGCAGATCTGAAAAGCGAGCCGCAGCCCGGACCACGGGGCGGCTCCACCCAAGGTGCAAACCGGGTCCGTTCGCGGGATCCCGGTGAACCTCTCAGGTTCCGATGACAGATGGGGAGAACGTCTTGTCACCCCTGCCTGGGAGCCCAGAACCATGACTGATGCCCCCCGCCGTACTGCGCTGGACGCCACCCATCGCGCGCTCGGCGCCACCATGACCGACTTCGCCGGCTGGGACATGCCGCTGCGCTACAGCAGCGAGCGTGACGAACACGTCGCCGTCCGTACCCGCGCCGGCCTGTTCGACCTCTCCCACATGGGCGAGATCACCGTCACCGGCCCGCAGGCCGCCGACCTCCTCGACTATGCGCTGGTCGGCAACATCGGGGGCGTCAAGACCGGCCGCGCCCGCTACACCATGATCTGCGAGGCCGGGGGCGGCATCCTCGACGACCTGATCGTCTACCGCCTGGCCGACCAGGAGTACATGGTCGTCGCCAACGCCTCCAACGCCCAGGTGGTACTGGACGCGCTGACCGCGCGGGCGGGCGGCTTCGACGCCGCGATCCGCGACGACCGGGACGCCTACGCGCTGCTCGCGGTGCAGGGCCCGGAGTCGCCCGGCATCCTCAAGAAGGTCACCGACGCCGACCTGGACGGCCTGAAGTACTACGCGGGCCTGCCCGGCACCGTCGCCGGCGTCGAGGCGCTGATCGCCCGTACCGGCTACACCGGCGAGGACGGCTTCGAGCTGTTCGTCCGCCCGGCCGACGCGGTCGCCCTCTGGGAGTCGCTGACCGAGGCCGGCCAGGGCGCCGGTCTGGTGCCCTGCGGCCTGTCCTGCCGGGACACCCTGCGCCTGGAGGCGGGCATGCCGCTGTACGGGCACGAGCTGACGACCGCGACCACCCCGTTCGACGCGGGTCTGGGCCGGGTCGTGAAGTTCGAGAAGACGACCAACAACGGCGACTTCGTCGGCCGCAGCGCGCTGGCGGAGGCCGCCGAGCGCGCCGAGACGAACCCGCCGCGCAAGCTGGTCGGCCTGATCGCCACGGGCCGCCGGGTCCCGCGCGCCGGCTACCCGGTCGTCACGGCCGACGGCACGGTCATCGGTGAGGTCACCTCCGGGGCCCCCTCCCCCACCCTCGGCAAGCCGGTCGCCATCGCCTACGTCGACGCCGCCTACGCCACACCGGGCACCGAGGGTGTGTGCGTGGACATCCGTGGAAGCCATGAGCCGTACGAGGTCACCGCTCTGCCGTTCTACAAGCGGCAGAAGCAGTAGCTCATCCGCGGCGGACCCGGCAGCGGTGCGCACCCGTGCGTTTCACTGTGCAAGACCCTCCCCCTCGGCGTCACCAGGGCGACCCCCTTCACGACCACACCCTCGCGTACAGGAGAATCGAGCCATGAGCAACCCCCAGCAGCTGCGCTACAGCAAGGAGCACGAGTGGCTGTCGGGCGCCGAGGAAGGCGTCTCGACGGTCGGCATCACCGAGCACGCGGCCAACGCGCTCGGCGACGTCGTCTACGTGCAGCTTCCCGAGGTCGGTGCCACGGTCGCGGCGGGCGAGACCTGCGGCGAGCTGGAGTCGACCAAGTCGGTCAGCGATCTCTACTCGCCCGTCGACGGTGAGATCACCGAGATCAACGAGGACGTCGTCAACGACCCCTCGCTGGTGAACACCGCCCCGTTCGAGGGCGGTTGGCTGTTCAAGGTGAAGATCAGCGGCGAGCCGGGCGAACTGCTCTCGGCCGACGAGTACGCCGCCTTCATCCAGAGCTGAGCCGCCGGCTCCCCTCCGCCACCGCCCCCGCGGAAGCTCCCCCGGGCTCCGTCCGGGGGCCCCTCGCGCCCCTGACTCCCCCAGGAAGACTCATGTCGCTTCTGAACAGCTCCCTCCACGAGCTCGACCCCGATGTCGCCGCCGCCGTCGACGCCGAACTCCACCGCCAGCAGTCCACCCTCGAAATGATCGCGTCGGAGAACTTCGCCCCCGTCGCCGTCATGGAGGCCCAGGGCTCGGTCCTCACCAACAAGTACGCCGAGGGCTACCCCGGGCGCCGCTACTACGGCGGCTGCGAGCACGTCGATGTCGTCGAGCAGATCGCCATCGACCGCATCAAGGCCCTCTTCGGCGCCGAGGCCGCGAACGTCCAGCCGCACTCCGGCGCCCAGGCCAACGCCGCCGCCATGTTCGCCCTCATCAAGCCGGGCGACACCATCCTGGGCCTCAACCTCGCCCACGGCGGGCACCTGACCCACGGCATGAAGATCAACTTCAGCGGCAAGCTCTACAACGTGGTGCCCTACCACGTCGACGAGAAGACCAACCTCGTCGACATGGAAGAGGTCGAGCGCCTGGCCAAGGAGCACCGCCCCAAGCTGATCGTCGCCGGCTGGTCCGCCTACCCGCGCCAGCTCGACTTCGCCGCGTTCCGGCGCATCGCCGACGAGATCGGCGCCTACCTCATGGTCGACATGGCGCACTTCGCCGGCCTGGTCGCCGCCGGTCTGCACCCCAACCCGGTGCCGCACGCCCACGTCGTGACCACCACCACCCACAAGACCCTCGGTGGCCCCCGCGGCGGCGTGATCCTCTCCACCCAGGAGCTGGCCAAGAAGATCAACTCCGCGGTCTTCCCCGGCCAGCAGGGCGGGCCCCTGGAGCACGTCATCGCCGCCAAGGCCGTCTCCTTCAAGGTCGCCGCCTCCGACGACTTCAAGGAGCGCCAGCAGCGCACCCTCGACGGCGCCCGGATCCTCGCCGAGCGCCTGGTCCAGGACGACGTCAAGCAGCACGGCGTCTCCGTCCTGTCCGGCGGCACCGACGTCCACCTCGTCCTCGTCGACCTGCGCGACAGCGAGCTCGACGGCCGGCAGGCCGAGGACCGCCTCCACGAGGTCGGCATCACCGTCAACCGCAACGCGATCCCCAACGACCCGCGGCCCCCGATGGTCACCTCCGGCCTGCGCATCGGCACCCCCGCGCTGGCCACCCGCGGCTTCCAGGCCGAGGACTTCCGCGAGGTCGCCGACATCATCGCCGAAGCCCTCAAGCCCGCCTACGACGCCGAAGCCCTCAAGGCCCGCGTCACCGTGCTCGCGGAGAAGTTCCCGCTGTACCCGTCCCTGTGACGCGACTCCTGCGCGGAGCCCGCGCCCGCCGGTGACCGGCGGGCGCGGGTCCACGACGGTGAGCCCGGGGTCATGGGTCCCGGGCTCGTGGTCTGTCTGCTCGTCTCTCTCGTGCGTCATGCGAGTGGGAGGCCTGCGTTTCACGCGAGCGCGGTGCCGGCGGGCGGGCGTGGCATGCATGACCGCTGCGGTGGCGGGCAGCCGCCCTCTCACGGGAGGCGGATTCCGGCCGGGCCTCCGCATGCGGATCAAGGCCGGGCAGGACTGCGCACGACCGGTCGCGCCCCGCCACCACCGGACGCGACCGGGCACCCGCCTCCCCGACAGGTCGGACCGGCCGGTGCACGGCCCGGTGCCGTCACCTGCCTCTGGCCTGCCCTCCACACCGACCGACGAAGCCCGTTACCCCATAGCCACCCGTTACCGCCCGTTATCCATGGCGTCGCGGGCCCGACGACTTCCGTCCGACGGCACCCGGCCGGGTCCGCGTTACCCTCGACGAGCGGCGCAGAAACGTCCCCTCTGCCCCATTACTCCATCGCTGCACCGCTCCATCGCTCCACCGTCCACCACGAGCAGACAAGGGAGTCCGCCCCCGTGGCCATCTCCGTCTTCGACCTCTTCTCCATCGGCATCGGCCCCTCCAGTTCCCACACCGTCGGCCCGATGCGCGCCGCCCGGATGTTCGTGGGACGCCTCAAGAAGGACGGTCTGCTCGCCCAGACGACCACCGTGCGCGCCGAGCTGTTCGGCTCGCTGGGCGCCACCGGCCACGGCCACGGCACCCCCAAGGCCGTCCTCCTCGGCCTGGAAGGCCACTCCCCCCGCACCGTCGACGTCGAGTCCGCCGACGCCGAGGTCGAGCGCATCCGGCAGACCAAGCGGCTGCGGCTGATGGGCGCGGAGATAGGCGCCGCGCACGAGATCGACTTCGACGAGTCGGCCGAGCTGATCCTGCACCGGCGCCGGGCCCTGCCCTACCACGCCAACGGCATGACGCTCTGCGCGTACGACGCCGCAGGCGCACCCCTGCTGGAGAAGACCTACTACTCGGTCGGCGGCGGTTTCGTCGTCGACGAGGACGCGGTCGCCGGCGAAAACCCGATCGTGCCCGACGACACCGTGCTGAAGTACCCCTTCCGTACCGGTGACGAACTGCTGCGGCTGTCCCAGGACACCGGCCTGTCCATCTCCGCCCTGATGCTGGAGAACGAGAAGGCCTGGCGCACCGAGGAGGAGATCCGGGCCGGGCTGCTGGAGATCTGGCAGGTCATGCAGGCGTGCGTCACTCGTGGCATGTCCCGTGAGGGGATCCTGCCCGGTGGGCTCAAGGTGCGCAGGCGGGCCGCCAATGCCGCCCGCGCCCTGCGTTCCGAGGGCGACGCGGCCGCCCGCGCGATGGAGTGGACCACCCTGTACGCAATGGCCGTCAACGAGGAGAACGCGGCCGGCGGCCGGGTGGTGACCGCCCCCACCAACGGCGCGGCCGGCATCATCCCCGCGGTCCTGCACTACTACCTCAACTTCGTGCCCGGCGCCGACGAGGACGGTGTGGTCCGCTTCCTCCTCGCCGCCAGCGCGATCGGCATGCTCTTCAAGGAGAACGCCTCCATCTCCGGCGCCGAGGTCGGCTGCCAGGGCGAGGTCGGCTCCGCCTGCTCGATGGCCGCCGGCGGCCTCGCCGAGGTCCTGGGCGGCTCGCCCGAGCAGGTCGAGAACGCCGCCGAGATCGGCATGGAGCACAACCTGGGCCTGACCTGCGACCCCGTCGGCGGCCTCGTCCAGATCCCGTGCATCGAGCGCAACGGCATGGCCGCCGTCAAGGCCGTCACCGCCGCCCGCATGGCCCTGCGCGGCGACGGCCGCCACCACGTCTCCCTCGACAAGGTCATCAAGACCATGAAGGACACCGGCGCCGACATGAGCGTCAAGTACAAGGAGACCGCACGCGGCGGCCTCGCCGTCAACATCATCGAGTGCTGATTGCCGACCCTGGAGGCCCTGACCAGCGCGTTCGTTTCTTTCGGCGTGGTCAGGGCCTTTCCTGCTCACGCGGCGGAAAGTCCCTGGGTCCTCCCTTGGACGGACGTGAAAGTCCCTGAGGTCCTTCGGGAATCGTTTCTGACCTGGGGTTTTATCGCACCTGCTCCACGACGACCCCTTCCCTGGAACCTCTTCGAGCAGCTCCGCCATGACGACTGGGAAGGCGCTGTCTGCACGGAGGACCGACCACGAACAGCGGCACCCAATAACAAGAGTTTTGTTAACGTAGGGCCATGGTCACCTCCTCCGCTCCCGGCGAAGGCCCCGTCCGTCCGGTCTCCGTCTCCCTCCACGAAGGCACCATCGCCGCTCTCAAGGCACGTACCGGCAAACGAGGCATGTCCGCCTACGTCGAAGCGCTCATCCAGCGCCAGCTGGAACGGGACCGGCTGCGCGAACTCATCCAAGACGCCGAAGCCGAACACGGCCCGGTTGACCAGGTAGCGGTCGAGACCAAGCGGGCCATCCTGCGTGGTGACACGGCCGGCTCGGCGGACGCCGCGTGAGCGGGACACTCATCCTGGACTGCGAGGGGCTCTCCAAACTCGTACGACGCTCCCCTGAACTCACCGAGTGGCTGGCTGCCGCCGAGGCCGAGGACATCCGTGTGGTCACCAGCTCCGTCACGCTGGTCGAGGCCCGCGACCCCAAGGTCCACCAGGCTCGCTTCGACTACGCCATTTCCCGCGTGAACGTCGTCCCGCCCACTGAAGCCATCGCCCGCCACGCCAGCAAGCTCCTCGCCGCTGCCGGCCTGCACGGCCACAAGTACGCCCTCGACGCCATCGTGGCCGCGACCGCACTCGCCTCACCCGCCCCGGTGACCGCCCTGACCTCGGACCCCGAAGATCTCCTCATCCTGTGCGGCCACGGCATCCGCGTCCGCAAGATCTGACGTGGCGTGAGCTTGGGCCAGGCCGGCAGCGTCAACCGCGCGATTCCGGGGCTCGCATCGATTACTGAGGCGGCCCCCGGCAAGGCCCGCCATCGCTATCCGACACCCCGTACAGCGCAGGAACGACCAGGCCGATCATCGAGTGCTGATTGCCGACCCTGGAGGCCCTGACCAGCGCGTTCGTTTCTTTCGGCGTGGTCAGGGCCTTCCCCTTTCCTTGTCGGCGGGCCGGTCGTCCGCCGGGTCGACTATCCGGCTACCGGCCGATCTCCCAGGCGAAGGGCGGGAGTTCACGGGCTCGGGAGTAGATGTCCAGGGCCTGGCCGGTGGGGACGAAGGGGTGGACTCGGGCGCCTTCGAGGCCGGCCAGCAGGCGGGCGCAGTGGTGGACGCAGCCGGCGACCTCTCTGCCCTGGCGGTCGACGATGGTGGCGGCGTCACGGGAGCCCTCGCACGGGGTGGGGTCCTTGGCGGCGGCGGCCGGGCAGCGGCTGGGCGGGGCGCCGGCCGCGGCGGTCCGGTCGGCTGACCGGCGCGGCGGCGAAGCGTCGAGTGGCTGGTGCATCGTGAGCCCCCTGGTGCTGCGGTGGTTCGTACTGTGCGCGTGCGCCGTGGCCGAATCGGTTCGGCCGTACCGGCGCCCAGGACAGTGCTGCTCGGCGTGGGACGCGTCCATGCCACCTTGGGGAAGACCTGGTCCGATCGTCAGCTATTCATGGGAATGTGCGCTATGGGGCGCCTTTGCCGATCGAGGCCGGGCCGGTCCGGCGGGGCGGGCGAAGGGCTCGAGGAGCAGTGCGAGGGCGAGCAGGGTGGCCGCCAGCAGCCAGCCGGCCAGGACATCGCCCGGCCAGTGGACGCCCAGATAGACGCGGGTGAGGCCGACTCCGGCGGCCCAGAGGGCCAGTACCGCGCACCAGGTGCGGGCCACGGCGGGGCGGGCGCGCCGGGCGATGCCCCAGGCCAGGATTCCGGCTGCCAGCGCCGAGGTGGTGGCGTGGCCGGAGGGGAACGCGTAGCCGGAGGCGTGCGCGGCCCAGTCCTCGGCCGACGGGCGGGGGCGGGCGAGCAGTCCCATCAGGCCGTAACGGATCGCCTGGCCGACGGCGAGGACGGTGACGGCGCAGATCACCGCGCGCAGTCGGCCCACCGCACCGCGGCCGGCCAGCAGGCCGGCGAGCACCGCCAGCAGATAGGGAACCGGCCCACTGCCGGTGGCGGTCAGCGCGCGGGCCAGGGAGCGCTGCGGCTCGCCGTGGTGAGCCGTGGACCAGTGGAGGGCGGCCCGTTCGGGGGCGAGTGGCGCTCCGTGGCGCAGGGACACGGTGAGGGCCACGGCGACGAAGAGCGCGGCGCAGACCGCGGCGAAGGTCAGGAGTGGGGCGGGGGCGGGACGGCGCCAGGGGGCGGGGTGCGGTTCGGAGCTCGGGGCCGGCTCCGGCTCCGGCTCCGCGTCCGGCCGCTGTGGCCCCGGCCCTGGTTCCGGTGCCCGTTCCGGTTCGGGTTCCCGCCCCCGTCCCGGCTCCCGCTCCCCTCCCGGTTCCCGTCCCGACGCCGTCACCGCGCGGCCACCAGGGGGCGCAGCCGGGTGGCGCGGATCCGGTCGACGGCGGGGGCCGCGCGACGGGCGAGAGGAGTGGCCGGCGCCATGGCACCGGAGGCGCCGCTCCTGGCGCGCCGCCAACCGATCAGCATCAGGGCGGCGAAGAGCGCGGGGCCGTGGTCGGTCCCATAGGAGAGGAGGGTGTTCAGGGTGTGCGGGGCGTGCTGAGCGAGGTAGGCGACCCGGGTGTACGGGCCGCCATCGGTCGAGGCTCCCCCGAAGGCGAGGTGGGTCACGGGGGTTCTCCTTGGCGGCTCGGTGCTCTGTGGCGCGGCGCTCTGTGGCGCGGTGCTTCCCTGCTCCGCGCTCCCCGGCTCGGCGCTCCCCGGCTCGGCGCTCCCCGGCTCCGCCTCCGCGGCTCGGTGCGAAGGGCGCCGGACGGGTGGACGGGGGTGGAGGGGTGGGCGGATGGAGCGGCGTCGCCGAGGCGTCGGGGGGCGTGGTTCAGGCGTCGTGGAACGTGCTTCAGGTCGTGGGACGTGCTTCAGGCGTCGGGGGGCGGTGTCGGGCGGCCGGGGGCCGTTTGCGGGCGTCTGCGGGAGCGGAGCAGTTCGACGGCGAGCGGGGCCAGCGATACCAGCACCACCAGGGCGACCATCGGCAGCAGATAGCGGTCGACGTTCGGTACCGATGTGCCCAGGGCGTATCCGGCGAGGGTGAGACCGAGCGTCCAGAGCAGGCCGCCGGCGATCTGCCAGAGGGCGAAGGTGCGGGCGGGCACGCCCAGGGCGCCGGCCAGCGGGTTCAGCACGGTGCGGACGACGGGGACGAAGCGGGCGAGGACGATGGCCTTGCCGTGGCCGTAGCGGGCCAGGAACTCCTCGGCGCGGGCGGCGCCCTCGTGCAGTCGACGGGCGCGGCTGCGGGCCAGCAGGGCGCGGCCGCCGCGCCGGCCGATCCAGTAACCGGTCTGGGAGCCGGCGAGCGTACCGACGGCGGCAGCCGTGAGGACCTGGGGCAGCACGAGGTGGACGGCTCCGCCGGCGCCCGGGGCGCACAGCAGTCCGGCGGTGAACAGCAGGGAATCGCCGGGCAGAAAGAAGCCGATCAGCAGCCCGGTCTCGGCGAACAGCACGACGGCAACCCCCAGCGCACCGAATGCGGCCAGCAGGGAGCCGGCATCGAGCACGTTGACGGCCTGATCGACCGCTGTCACCTGCGAAAATGCGGCGGCTGCGGACATGTCAGCGGCCCCTCCCATAATGGGTTGCGGGCCCGGCTTCCGGCCGGCCCGACCGACTACAGTCCCGTAGACGGTCTACGGCACTGTAGACGACGAACAGGTGAAGGGCGTTCCATGTCGGAGACATCACCCGTGCAGCGGCGCCCGGCCGGGGAGCTGGAGGCGAGCGTGCTCGCGGCCCTCTGGGCGGCCGGCGGGCCGCTGAGCCCCGCCGAGGTGCAGAGCGCGCTGGGCGGCCGGCTCGCGCGGACCACCGTCACCACGATCCTCACCCGGCTGCACGACAAGGGTGCGGTCTCCCGCGCCCGGGCCGGCCGCGGTTTCGTGTACTCCCCCATACAGGACTCCGCGGGGCTGACCGCCCGGCGGATGCGCAGCGAACTCGACAAGCAGGACGACCGCGGCACCGCGCTCGCCCGCTTCGTCTCCCAGCTGACCAGTGAGGACGAGCAGTTGCTGCGGTCCCTTCTGGAGGACGCGGAAGGCGCCCCCGAGGGACCGGGAACCGGCTCGCGGCCCGGTCCTGGCCCCGGCACCAGCCTCGGCGCCGACCCCGGCCCCGGCACCGCCCCCGACCCCGGTGCCGCGCCATGATCGTCGCCGTGTGGATCCCCCTGTTGATGCCGCTGCTCGCGGTGCCGGCCGCCCGCCGGCTGGCGGAGTCGCTGCCGCCGCGCGCCGCGGCCTGGCTGCTGACCGGCTGTGCGGTCGCACTGGCCGGCTGTACGACCGCGGCGCTCGGCCTGCTGCTGACCGCCGGGGCGCTGCGACTGTCGCCGGTCGCCGCTCTGGACCATCTCTCCCTGCCACTGCTGGGCAGCGATCCGGCCGCGTCGGTCCCCGCCGCCGGTGCCGCCGCCGGTCTGCTCGGCGCCACCGCCCTCGCCGTCGTCCATCGCATGCGCCGCCACCACACCGAACTCCGCACCGCCCGCCTCGCCACCGACGCCCACCCCACCTCCGGCGATCTGTGCGTCCTGCCGCACGCCGCGCCCGACGCCTACGCCCTGCCGGGACGGCCGGGCCGGGTGGTGGTCACGGCCGGGATGCTGCGGGCGCTGCCCCCGGACGAGCGGGAGGCGCTGTTCGCCCATGAGCGCGCCCATCTCGCGGGCCGGCACCATCTCTTCCTGCTCACGGCCGCGCTGGCCGCGGTCTGCCACCCCCTGCTCCGGTACCTGCGCGCCCCGCTGGCCTACGCCCTGGAACGCTGGGCCGACGAAACCGCCGCCTCCCGGGTGGGCGACCGCCGCGTCACCGCCCGCGCCATCGGCCGCGCCGCGCTGGCCGCCCGCCCCGCCGCCGCGGCCGCACACCGCCCCGGCACCGTCCTCGCCGCGACCACCGGCCCGGTCCCCCGCCGCGTCGCCGCCCTACTGGCCCCCGAGCGGCCCCCGGGCCACCCTCCGACACGCGCCGTCCTCCGGGGCCGTCGGCTGATCGCGGCGGCCCTGCTCGCCTGCGTCGCCTTCTCCGCGGCCGCCGCCCTGGACGCCGCAACGGATCTGCACGAGACGGTGGAGGTGGCTCAAGGGGAGGCGGCACGCTGACGGCCCGCAGAGGCGCATGCCCGGCAAGGCACAAACGGCACAGGCCGGAAGCAGGGGAAGCGCGGGCCGCCTGCAGAGGCCGGGAAAGCCCCTGCTCGGAGAAGCGCGAAGCCCCGGCGCAACGGACGCCACACCCCCGGCGCCCCGGCGGCAACGGACGCTACGCCCCCGGCACCCCGGCCCCCATCGGTGCTCCGGCTCCCTTGCCGTCGTTCTTTCCCCTCCCGACCGTGAAGCCCAGGATCGCGCCACCCCCGGCCCGCCGCGCGGCGAACGCATGGCCGCCGTGGGCGGTGGCGATCTCGCGGACGATGGCGAGGCCGAGTCCGGAACCCGGCAGACCGCGGGCCGCCGCGGCCCGGTAGAAGCGGTCGAAGACCCGGGTGAGGTCGGCGTCGGCGATGCCGGGGCCGCGGTCCAGGACCTCGATGCGGGCCCCGGTGACGACGACCTCGATCGGCTCCGTCCCGCCGGCGTCGAATTTGGCGGCGTTCTCCAGGAGGTTGGTGAGCGCGCGGTGCAACGCGGCGGAGCGGCCCTCGACCACTGCCGGGCGCACGGTCCGTACGGTGATCTCCCGGCCGGTGCGGCGGCGGGCCGAGGCGGCCGCCTTCTCGGCGACCTCGGCCAGGCTCACCTCCGAGAGCGGGTCGTCGTCCCGCTGCCCGGCCGCCAGGTCCACCAGCTCATTGACCAGATCGCTGAGTTCCCGGGCCTCGCCCGCCAGGTCGGCCAACAGCTCGTCGCGGGCGTCCGGCGGCAGCTCGTCGAAGCGCTTCAGCAGCGAGATATTCGTACGGAGCGAGGTCAGCGGGGTGCGCAGCTCGTGGCCGGCGTCCTGGACGAGGCGCTGCTGGTCCTGGACGGCGCTGGCCAGCCGGCCGAGCATGTCGTCGAAGGCCCGCCCCAGCCGGGCGACCTCGTCCCGTCCCGCCACCGGGACCGGGACGTCCAGTCGTCCGTGCTCCGCCACCTTCTCGGCGACCGAGGTCAGCCGCACCAGCCGGCCGGTGATGCGGCGCGCCAGCCACCAGCCGCCCGCGCCGGACAGCGCGATGACCGCGGCGGCCAGCAGGGCGGTGCGCTGCTGCAGGGCGGAGAGCAGATCCTCGGTCTCGCTGAACTTCTGCGCGACCTGTACGGCACCGCGGCCGCCGCCGAGTGCCACGGTCGCGACGTGGTACTCCTCGTCGCCGATCTCCGCTTCCCGCTCGGCGAGGTGGCCGGCGCGCGCGTCACCGGCGACCCGGCGTTCCCCGGTACCGGCCGGCAGGGGCGGGCGCCCCGCCTCCACGATCCGGCCGTCGGCGCCCAGGATCTGCACATCGGTACGGGTGGGCCGGGTGAGGTCGTCGCGCGGCCCGTCGTGGTCGGGGTCGACGGTCGTGTAGTCGGTGGGCTCGAACGGCTTTTCCTGGACCTGGGTCCGCAGATCCCGTACGACCTGCGAGAACACCGACCTCTCGTCGACCCGCACCAGCCGGGCCGCCGCGTCGTAGCTGAGGAACCCGACCAGGACGGTCACCGCGGCCGCCCCCATGGCGAACGCCACCGCGACGGCGGTGCGCAGACTGGCGGGTCTACGGGTGCGCAGCCAGGCGGCCGATCCGCCCCTGCGCCAGGAACGTGCCCGAGCCCGCAGCCGGGCGCGCAGCCGAGCCCACAGCCGGGGGCCGGCCGGGGTGCGCGGCCCGGCGCCGGGCCGGTCGCGGGCCGGGGACATCTCAGTCCTCCCGCAGCACGTAACCGACGCCACGCACCGTGTGGATCAGCGGGCGGCTGCCCGGGACATCGACCTTGCGCCGCAGATAGCCCACGTACACCGCGAGGTTCTTCGAGCCGGGGCCGAAGTCGTAGCCCCAGATCCGGTCGTAGATCGTCGAATGGTCCAGGACGATTCCGGCGTTGCGGGCCAGCAGCTCCAGCAGCTCGAACTCGGTCCGGGTCAGCTCCAGCTCGCGCTCGCCTCGCCAGGCGCGGCGCGAGGGCCCGTCGATCCGCAGGTCAGCGGCCTCGACGACACCGCTGTCCGCCACCCGCGCGTCGTACGCCTCCTCGGCCCCCTCGGTCTCGCCCGCCGCAGCGGAACCGGCGCCCGCGCCGCTCTCGTCCGCGGCCGCTCCCGTTGTCGTCCGCCGCAGCAGCGCCCGCAGCCGGGCGAAGACCTCCTCCACCTCGAACGGCTTGACCACGTAGTCGTCCGCACCGGCGTCCAGACCGGCGATCCGGTCCGCGGTCTCGACCCGGGCGGTGAGCATCAGGATCGGGGTGCGGTCCTGCTCGGCCCGCAGCACCTGGCACACCTGCAGCCCGTCGATCCCCGGCATCATCACGTCCAGCAGGATCACATCGGGCCGCTCGCGGTGCGCGGCGGCGAGGGCCTGGATCCCGTCGGCGACGGCGGTGACCCGGTATCCCTCCAGGGTCAGGGCACGCTCCAGCGCGGTGCGGATGGGCCGGTCGTCCTCGGCGAGCAGTACGGAATGGGTCACGCGGCAAGTCTGCCAAGGGCTCGGAGGTGCGATGCCGGGCGGCCGGTCCCGCCGGGGCTTTCTTACCCGGATCTCACCCGTGGTTCTTACCGGGCTCTCACCCTCGCCACGCCATCGGCTTACCCCTTACCGCCACGGTGTCCCGGTGCCGGACGGGCCGGTCGCGATGACGCGGCCGTGAGCGTACCGGCCGGTCGGACGACTCGGCACATCTCCGGGAAGAGCACCTCACCGCATGAAGATCACCCTCCTGCTGCACAACGCGTACGCCATCGGCGGCACCATCCGCACCACCTTCAACCTCGCCGCCGCGCTCGCCGACCGGCACGACGTCGAGATCGTCTCGATGCTGCGGCACCGCGAGGTCCCGCGCTTCACGGTGGACCCCCGGGTGCGGCTGGTGCCGCTGGTGGACACCCGCGTCGGCAGCGAGGACATGGCCGATCCGCTGTTCGGTGAGCCCGCGCGGGACTTCCCGCTCGCCGAGAAGCGGCACCACCAGTACAGCCGGCTGACCGATGTCCGGGCCGCGGAGTTCCTGCGCACCACCGAGGCCGACGTGCTGATCGGCACCCGGCCCGGCATCAACGTCTACCTGGCGCGGTTCGGCCCCCGCCGGGCCCTGCGGATCGCCCAGGAGCATCTGAGACACGACGCGCACAGCAAGCGGCTCCGGGCCGAACTCGCCCGCCACTACCGGACGCTGGACGCCCTGGTCACCACCACCGAGGCGGATGCCGCGGTCTACCGCTCGCGGATGCCGCTGCCGGGCGTACGGGTCCTGGCGGTGCCGAACATCGTGCCCGCACCGGACGGGCCGCCGTCCGAGGGCACCTCGAAGGTGATCGCGGCGGCCGGCCGGCTGGTCCGCGGCAAGCGCTTCGACCTGCTGATCGAGGCGTTCTCCGCGGTCGCCGCCAAGCACCCCGACTGGCGGCTGCGGATACACGGCGGCGGCGCCGAGCGCGCACAGCTCCAGGGGCTGATCGACGGGCTCGGGCTGAACGGGCAGGCGGAGCTGACCGGGCCGCGTTCCCCGATAGAGGCGGAGTTCGCCAAGGCGTCGATCGTCGCCTCGGCCTCGGACGCCGAGTCCTTCGGCATGACCCTCGTCGAGGCGATGCGGTGCGGCGTGCCCGTCGTCAGCACCGACTGCCCGCTGGGCCCGGCCGAGATCATTCACGACGGTACGGACGGGCTGCTGGTGCCGCGCGGCGACGGCCGGGCGATGGCCGGTGCGCTCCTCCGGCTCATCGAGGACCCGCAGCGCCGCCGCGACATGGCCGGGGCCGCGCTGGAGAGTTCGCACCGCTACGACCCGGAGCCGATCGCCGAGCGCTATGAGCTCCTTTTCCAGGAGCTCCGGTCGACGCGTGCCGCCCGCGCCTGGCGGCGCACCCTCGCGCGGGCCCGCGCCGTCGCGCGGCGGGTGGTGCGGCGGGCCCTGCGGCGCTGAGGCGTCGTCCCGCTACGGCGACGGTCCCGGGGACGGCGAAACCGTAGCCGCCGCAAGGTGACCGTGGCGCACGGATTCCACGTGACCGCGGCCCAAGGACTCGTCCCGGCCGCCATACGAGGACGCCGAACCCGGCCGCGGTACAAGGCCTCAACTTGACCGCGGTACAAGGAACTTCCCGACCACAATCTGGCGTCCCCGGTGGCAAACATGCTGAACTGCTGGAACGAGACTGCTTCGCACGCAGGGACGCCGGCTCGCGGAAGCATCTGATCACGGGAGTGCGGAAACACGAGAAACACCCGGCACCACGGCAACGCAGTCGAGGATTCACGCAGTTGACGCTTCGAATCCGCAGGTCCGATCGGCAGGAGGCCGTTCATGCTGCATGGTGTCGATGTCAGCGCCTACAACACCTCGTACTCCGCCGAGGGGCTGGACTTCGTTTTCGTGAAGGCGACCGAAGGCCGCTCCTACATCAATCCGCACCAGTCCGCACAGGCGTCAAAGGCCCGTAAAGCGGGCTGCGTGGTGGGTTTCTACCACTTTCTGTGGCCGGGCAATATCGCCGCCCAGGCGAAATACTTCGTCGAGAAATGCGCATCGGTCCAGGGCGACCTCCTCGCCTGTGACTGGGAGCGCACCGGCGAGGGGACCTACGCGAGCAATGCGCAGAAGGACCAGTTCCTGCACGCAGTGAAGAAGCTGCGTCCCACCCACCGCGTGCTGCTCTACTGCAACCGCGATTTCTGGCTGAACCACGACACCACGTCCTACGCGGCCGACGGCCTGTGGATCGCCGATTACGTCTCCGCCGGACATCCGCGGATCAAGGCGAAGTGGCGCTTCCACCAGTACACCGACCAGCCGCTGGACAAGGACGTCGCGGACTTCTCGACCAAGGCCGCCCTGAAGAAGTGGGCGCACCCGGCATAAGGTTTGCTGTCGGCGCGCCTTTCCGCGCCGCCGGAAAACCGCGCGTACGCAGAGCAGCAGACCGCACGGGAACGCTGCGTAGGCGGCACGGGAACAACGTGTCACCGCACCACGCGACCCGGCACGAGAACACGACGCAGACGCGGCACGGGCGCAAGCCGGTGCCGCACGAGAACACGAGGAGCAGCCGTGACCGACCCGGCGTCCAAGGCCCTGCAGCAGGAGATCGCCCGGGATCTCCAGGTGACCGCGTCCTTCGACGCCGAGCAGGAGATCGAACGCCGGGTGGCCTTCCTCACGGAGCGGCTGACCTCCACGGGCCTGCGCTCGCTGGTCCTGGGGATCAGCGGCGGCGTCGACTCCACGACCACGGGCCGGCTCTGCCAGCTCGCCGTGGAGCGGGCCCGCGCCGCCGGGCACGAGGCGACGTTCTACGCGATGCGGCTGCCGTACGGCGTCCAGGCGGACGAGAAGGACGCCCAGCGGGCGCTGGAGTTCATCCGCGCGGACCGGGAGCTGACCGTCGACATCCGCCCGGCGAGCGATGCGGCGCTGCGGGCCGCGATGGACGGCGGGCTGGTCTTCCGTGACGCCCACCACCAGGATTTCGTCCAGGGCAACATCAAGGCGCGCCAGCGCATGATCGCGCAGTACGCCGTCGCGGGCGCCCATGACGGCCTGGTCGTGGGCACCGACCACGCGGCCGAGGCGGTCTCCGGCTTCTTCACGAAGTTCGGTGACGGCGCGGCCGATGTGGTGCCGCTCACCGGGCTGACCAAGCGCCGGGTGCGCGCGGTGGCGGCGGCGCTGGGCGCCCCCGGCGAGCTGGTGCACAAGGTGCCGACGGCCGACCTGGAGACCCTTGACCCGGGCAAGCCGGACGAGGACGCGCTCGGTGTGAGCTACGACCAGATCGACGACTACCTGGAGGGCCACCCGGTCGACGCCGCGGCCGCCTACGCCATCGTCCGCCGCTACCGCCTCACCGAGCACAAGCGGGCGCTGCCGATCGCGCCCTGAGGGGCCGCTCGGCTCTCCCCCGCCCCCTCCCCCTCTCCCCCTTCGGGGGAGGGGGCGGGGGGTGGGTTCGGGGGTGGGGGGGACGGCATCCCGCGTCGCCCGGCCCCGGCCCGCCCCCTCGGCTCCGCCCCGCCCCGGCCCGCCGGCTCCGCCCTGCCCCGCCCCGTCGGCTCCGCCGTGCCCCCGTCGACCCCACCCCGTCACGGACCGGCAAGGCGACCGTCACCGTCCCGGTGCTACATCATGGGTGTGAGCGGGCATGCATCCGGCCATGGGAAGCCGCGAAGTGCGATCGGAAGATCAACTGTCAGTGGGTCCGCCTACGCTCCGAGGCATGGGTTACGCAAACCTGCGCGAACTCCGGTCCGCGCTGACCACCGCCTCCGACCTTGCCTCGTCCCTGCAGTCCGCGCCGACCCGGCGCGATGCGGACCAGCTCGTCGACGTCCTCCGGCAAGCACTGACCGCTGCCGGCTCGCTGGGCGCGGAGACCGGCCCGACCGGCTGTGCCCTACATCCCCACGGCGCGGTCGACCCGTTGTACGGCGACGTGGAAGACCCCCTTCCGCCGGGCTACGGAAAGTGCCTGCTCTGCAACGACCGCCGGCGCCGGGCGGACGCCCACCCGGCGCACGCCCGCCCGCGTCCCCGTCCGCATCCACACCGGCGGCGGCTGAGCGCCTAGAGCTGTCCGCCGTCCGGTGGCTGCCGGCTGCCGGCTTCGGCCCTTGGGGGGTGTCTCCCGCGGTGTGCCGGTGGGCCGGGTCGGTGACGCAGGGCCCCGGCCCACCGGCGGGCCCCGCCCACCGGCGGGCCCCGCCCACCGGCGAGCCCCCGCCCGGCGGGAGCGGACTACCATCCGCGCATGCGACCTGCCACATACAGCGATGAGGACCTCGAGCAGCACTCCCTCCGACGACGGGTGCCCGACGACGGGCAGCGGTCCGGCTTCGAGCACGACGTCGACCGGATCCTGTATTCGACCCAGTGGCGGGCGCTGGCCGGCAAGAGCCAGGTGGTGGCGAGCGCCGAGCTGGGCGCGTACCACACCCGGCTGACCCACTCCATGAAGGTGGCGCAGCTCGGCCGGAGGATGGCGGAGCGGCTGGAGCGCCGGTACGGCGGGCCCAACCCGGCGCTCGTCGAGGCGGCGTGCATGGCTCACGACATAGGCCACCCGCCCTTCGGGCACGCCGGTGAGCTGGCGCTGCGCGCCACGATGGACGACCTGCACTTCGCGGACGGTGTGCTGGACAGCTTCGAGGGCAATGCGCAGACCCTGCGGGTGCTGACCTTTCTCGCCGCCCACAAATACCCGGGCCATCGCGGACTGCACCTGACCCGCGCCTGTCTGGACGCCGCCACCAAATACCCGTGGGAGCGGGCGCCTGTCGACCAGGACCCGGCGCGGCATGTGAAGTGGGGGGTGTACGTCGCCGACCGGGAGGCGTTCTCCTGGGTGCGGGCCGGCCGTACGGACACCGCCGTACCGGTCGAGGAGCAGGTCATGGACTGGGCGGACGATGTCACCTACGCCTGCCACGACGTGGAGGACTTCTACCGTACGGGTCTGATCCCGCTGGCCGCGCTGTTCCCGCCGGACGGGGCGGCAGGCGCCGACACCGAGCGGGAGACCCGCCGTTTCCTGGACTACGTACAGGCCAAGCGGGCGCGCGAGGGCGAGCCCTTCGACCGTGACGCGGCGCTGGTGATGATGGCGGACATCGGCAAGCGGCTGGCGGTACCCGCCCCGTACAGCGGCAGCCATGAGGACGCGGTCGCGGTCAATCGCCGCACCTCCGATCTGATCTCGTACTTCACCCGTGGGATCGAGCTGGAGGTGGGCGGCGAGGCGGCGATCCGCTACGGCGCGCGGCTGGTGATCCCGCCGGAGCGGCGGGCCGCCTGCGATCTGCTCAAGGAGCTGGTGTGGTGCTACGTCATCGACCGGCCCGCACTGGCCACCCAGCAGCACGGCAAGCGGCGGGTGGTGAGCGAGCTGCTGCGCTGGACCCATGACGCACCCGAGCTGCTGCCGCCGGACCGCGCCGAGGAGCTGGCGCTGCACGGCGACCGGCTGCGTGCCTGTGCCGACCATGTGGCCTCGTTGACCGAGGACCAGGCGCTGGCCCTGCACCGGCGGCTGTCCGGCACCGGCCTGGGGTCGGTCAACGACAACGTGTGGCTGTGAGGGACGGGTGAGCCCCGGGGGCCGGGGCCAGGTGCCGTTCCACAACGGCCCGGCCCCGCCACCGGCACTCCGCCGCTACCCGGCCCCTTCCCGCGGCCGTTCCGCCCCGTCCGCCGGCTGCTCGGCTTCGCCCCGCGGCTTCTTCTCCGGCCGCAGCGCGATACGGCCGAGCACCACGGCGACGATCAGCGCGGCCACCGCGATCAGCGCGTAATCCGGTACGGCGTTCCCGATCCGCGCCGCCCATTCCTCGGCCCGGAATTCGTCGTCCGCGTCGAGGATTCCGGGCAGCGCACTGGTTCCGTTGAAACGCAGGAACAGCACGCCGATACCGATGAAGAACACCCCGGACAGCACCGAGGTGGTGTGCAGCCGCAGCTTTCCGAGGGTGAAGGCACGGCCCCGCAGCCAGCCCCGGGTACCGAGTTTGCAGCGGTCCCACAACAGCGCCAGCACGAACAGCGGCAGCGCCATGCCCAGTGCGTAGACGGCGAGCATCGAGGCGCCGTACACCGGTGAGCCGCTGACCGCCGTCACCGTCAGCACCGCGCCGAGGATCGGGCCCGCGCAGAAGCCGGCGAGCCCGTAGACACAGCCGAGCAGGAAGGTGGAGACGGCGGACCGCGGGGTGATCCTCGCCGCGGCCGCCTGGGCACGCCGGGAGGCGAAGCCCAGGCCGAGGATCTGGGCCAGCCCCATCGCGATGACGACCCAGCCCCCGACGGCGATCAGCAGATCGCGGTGGCCGTTGAACAGCCGGCTGGCAGCCGTACTGGCCGCGCCGAGCGGCACCAGCGTGGTGGCCAGCCCCAGGTAGAACACTCCGGTACGGGCCACCAGCCGGCCGGGCGTCGAGAGCGAGTACGCGAAGAACGCGGGCAGCAGCAGCGCGCTGCACGGGCTGAGCAGCGCCAGCGCACCGCCCAGGAACGCCGCGAGGTAGCCGATGTCGTTCATTCCCCGGCCCCCTTGGCCGCCGGCCCGTCCTTGGCCGCAGACCCGTCCTTGCCCGACGGCTCGCTCTTGTCCTTGGCCCCGTTCTTGTCCGCCGTTCCCTTCTTGTCCGCCCGCGCCGCGGCATCCTTGATGGCCTGGGCGAAGACCTCGGCGGGCTGGGCCCCGGCGACCGGCCGGCCGTTGACGAGGAAGGACGGCGTGGACTGCACCCCGAGCTGGTACCCCTCGGTCTGATCCTTCTTCAGCGCCCGCTCGGCATCCTCGCTCTTCATGTCCGAACGGAACTTGTCGATGTCGTCCACACCGCTGCTGCGGGCCAGCTCGACGAGCTTGTCCTCGGCGAGCGCCTTGCCCTTACGGGTCTTGGCGTACAGCTCGTCGTGGAGCTGCCAGAACTTGCCCTGCTGCCCGGCGGCCCAGGAGGCACGGGCGGCCCGCTCGGAGTCGGCGCCGAAGACGGTGAAGTTGCGGAATTCGATGCGCAGGGTGCCCGCGTCGACGAACTTCTTGATCAGTCCGGGCTGGGTCTCACGGGTGAAGCGGCCGCAGAACGAGCACTGGTAGTCGGCGTATTCGACCAGGACCACCGGGGCGTCCTTCCGGCCGACGGCCAGCGGATCCCCGTCCTCGCGCCGGCTGGTCCGCTTGGCGAGGTCGTCGAACATCTTCTGCTGTGCGGGGTCTTCCTCGGGCGCACCGGAGGCGGCGGCCTCGGAGGTATTGCCGCGGCCGGTGCCGCGGTCGTCCTCGGCGGACTTGCCGATGGCGACCCCGATGGCGATGACGGCCACGACAAGGGCGATGACCGCGCCGATGGCGGCCAGTTTGCGGGTGGGAGAGGCGGAAGCGGGCATGCGGAAGCTCCAGACGTACGGAAGGGGAAGGTCAGGCCGTGTGCGTCGGGGCAGCGGCCTATATCCGCAGTACGGGCAGGAGCGGGGTGCGGTCACGGGCGGGCGCGCTGTCGGTCGGTGGCCGGGCGAGCGCGTACTGCGCGGGCAGATCAGCGGCGAGCGGCCCCGCGCCGGTGGTGGCGGGGGCCAGGGGCTCACCGCGGTGCGGTGTGGGCAGCGGGGCGGACTCCGTGGGCCCCGGGGCATGCCGGTTCGAGCACTTCTTGGGCGCGTGGGCCACGGCGAGGGGGGCACCGGGATCGAGCCGCGGGCCGCCGGCGGCGGACGGCCGTGTCGGTGCGTCGCCATCCGGCGATGCGTACCCGTCCACGGGTCCGTCCCCGTGCGCCGATGCGTCACCGTCCGCCGGGCTCGCCGCGGTGCGCGCCGCCGCCGGGTGCGCCGGCGTCGCGGCGTCGGCCCGCCATGCCGCCGTGGCCGCTGCCGCCCGGCCCGCCAGCCAGGCCTGGTCGCCGCCGATGCGGCACAGCAGCGGCCCGAAGGTGACGGCGAGGAGGAGCAGCAGCGTCAGCGTGGCCGACCGGCGCACGTGGTGCATGTCCCCTCCTCTCCGGGCCCGGTGCGCGAACATGAATATCCCATCCTACGGATCGTCATCGCGCGAGCTGAGCACCGACCGGAGCGGACATCGGGGCCGTCGGGACACGGGAACCGACGGGGCAACGGGGACCGTCGGGGCAACGAGAACCGACGGGGCACAGGCGCCCGGGGGCAAGCCGGGCCGGGGCGAGGCGGGCCAGGCCGGGCAGGGCCGGAATTGCGCCGCGCCGCCCCCGGGGCCGGGGGCCGAGGGCCGGGCAAACCGGCCCTCAGCGGTCGGCGATCCGCATCTCGAACCAGGTGGTCTTGCCGCGGGGCAGCAGATCCACGCCCCAGCGGTCGGAGAGCTTGTCGACGAGGAAGAGGCCGCGGCCGCTGAGGTCCATCTCCTGGACCGGCATCAGGCAGGGCAGGCCGCGGGACGGGTCGCGCACCTCGATCCGGATCCAGCCGCGGCGGCGGAGCATCCGCAGCCCGAAGGTGCGGGCGCCGGTGTGCCGCACGGCGTTGCCGACGAGCTCGGACACCAGCAGCACGGCGTGCTCGGCGAGCTGGGGCGTCAGGGCCCACTGTCCGATGAGTACGGCGGCGGTCAGCCGGCGCGCGATGCCGGCGGACTGGGGGCGCGAGGGCAGCCGCACCTCGCCGAGAGCCGGGTCGCCGACCGGGCCGGAGGCCGCGAGGGCCGGTGCGCGAGGGGCCGGTGCGGTGTCTGCGTCCGGACCGGGGATGCCCCCTCGGGCGGCGGCCGGATCGCTCCGCGGCCGCGGCTGCTCCATTCCTTCGAGGCCCGCCATGCGTCCCATCATGGCCGTTGCGCCGCGTCCAGGGGAGCGGAACCGACGGAATCGATTGTCCGGAATCGTCGGTTCCAGCCCTCCGGCGAGACGTCTGCCAACGGCGGCCGAGGGCCCGGCGCACCCAGGCTGACCTGCCTGGACGCCGGGCCTCCACGGAAGCGGCCGGACGCCTCAACAAGGTTGCCTTAAGGCGCAATTAAGCCTTCCTTGGTTCGCCCACACGAGGCATTGCACCCGGCCCAAACCTCAGAAGCATCGCCAACAACAGCCGTTTCAGCGGAACTTGGCCTTGCCCGGCCCTTCCTCGATGAAGCTGCGCATACCGGTCTCGCGGTCCTCGGTCGCGAACAGCCCCGCAAACCAGTTGCGTTCGATCGTCAGGCCGGTGTCGATGTCGGTCTCCAGACCGCCGTCGACGGACTCTTTGGCGGCCCGCAGCGCCAGCGCGGGACCGGCCGCCAGCCGTGCCGCCCAGGCGTGCGCCTGCTCGTAGACCTCCGCGGCCGGCACCACCCGGTCGACCAGGCCGAGCGCAAGGGCCTCGTCGGCCTTCACATGACGGCCGGTGAAGATCAGGTCCTTGGCCTTGGACGGGCCCACCAGCCGCGCCAGCCGCTGGGTGCCGCCGGCGCCGGGGATGAGACCCAGCAGGATCTCCGGCTGGCCGAGCTTGGCGTTGTCGCCCGCGATCCGGAAGTCGGCGCAGAGCGCCAACTCGCAGCCCCCGCCCAGCGCATAGCCGGTGATCGCGGCGACCACCGGCTTGGGGATCCGGGCCACGGCGGTGAACGAGTCCTGCAGGGCCTTGGAGCGCACCACCATGGCCGCGTGGTCCATGGCCTGCATCTCCTTGATGTCCGCGCCGGCCGCGAACACCTTCTCGCCGCCCCAGACGACGACGGCGCGCACATCGTCGCGGCGGGTGACCTCCTCGGCCAGCTCGCGCAGCCGGTCCTGGGTGGCGATGTCCAGTGCGTTCATCGGCGGACGGTCCAGGCGGATGGTGCCGACGCCGTCGGCGACCTCGAGATTCACAGTCATGCGGGAAGGTTAGTACGCGTTAACGACATCGGGCCCGGTGCACTGCGTCACAGTGCACCGGGCCCGCTCGCCTTCCGGCCGCCCTGCCGCCGAGGCCACCGATGCCCCTATGGGCGGCCCTCCTGGCAGCTCTACTGGCGGCTCTACTGGCGGGCCTTCCACTTCTCCCAGGAAAGGTTCCAGTCGCTGAAGCCGTTGTCCGGCTGGATCGTTTCGTCGTGCGAGTTCTTGACGATGACCACATCGCCGACGACGGAGTTGCGGAAGAACCACGCCGCCGGGGTGGAGCTGTCGCCGCCACCGCGCTGGTCGAAGAGGCCCACACAGCCGTGACTGGCGTTGCGGGTGCCGAAGGTCGCGCTGCCCGACCAGTAGTTGCCGTGGATGAACGTGCCGGACGTGCTCAGCCGCATCGCATGCGGGACGTCCTTGATGTCGTACTCCCCGCCGAAGCCGACGGTGTCGCCGTTCATCCGCGTCACCAGGTGCTTCTCGCTGATCACCATCTTGCCGTTGTACGTCTCGGTGCCCGGCGCACCCGAGGTGATCGGGATGGTCTTGATCTTCTTGCCGTCGCGGACCACGGTCATCTTCTTCGACGCGGCGTCGACCGTGCTGACCTGGCTGCGGCCGACGGTGAAGGAGACCTCCTTGGCCTGGGTGCCGTAGACCCCGGGCCGGCCCTCGACGCCGTTGAGGTCGAGCTTGAGGGTGACCTTGGTGCCGGCCGCCCAGTACTTCTCGGGGCGGAAGTCGAGCCGGTCGTTGCCGAACCAGTGGCCCTCGATGGGGACCGACGGCTGCGCGCTGACCTTGATGGCGTCCTCGACGGCCCTGGGGTCGGTGATACCTCGGGTGAAGTGGATCGAGACCGGCATCCCGACGCCGACCCGCTGGCCGTTCTCGGGGGTGTACTGGCCGATGAAGGTGTTCTTCGGGACGAGGGTGGTGAAGCGGGAGTGCTCGGCGGTCTCCCGGCCCTTGCCGTCCACCGCTATGGCGTCCACGGTGTACTCCGTCGAGGCGCCGAGGTGGCCGCTCGGCTGCCACAAGGCGCCGCCGCCCGCTGTCTTCCCGTCGACCTCGTTGCCCTTGCCGTCCTTGACCTTGACGGACTTGAGCCGGCCCTTGTGGGCGGTCACCTTCAGCGCGCCGCTGGTGGCGACGTCGTGCGCACCGTCCTTGGGCGCTATCGTCACGGCCGCCTGCGAGGCGGCCTTCTCCCCGCCCGCCTTGCCCGCCGATGTGTCGTCATCGACGTCACCGCCGCAAGCGGTCACCAGCAGCAGCATCGCGCCGACGAGCAGGGCCGGCGCGCCCCCGCCCGTGACCGGCCACCGACGCCGGCGAGCCGGCACCCCCGAATTCGGCTGGACGTTCACGACTGCCCCTTCCCCCTCGCACGGCCCGCGGTCCCCCGCGCGCGGACGCGGACAGCCGCGCGCTTGCCGTTAGATAACCACACCGCGGTGACAGTGAACTCCCCGTGAACGTCACCGTTTAGTCCCAACTGCGGGGGTGGTGCGGAGGCAGGGGGCGGACGGCCACCGAGGCGGCCGCCGGTCAGCGCCGCGCGGACCCGGCCCGCCACAGCTCCCAGGGCATGTTCCAGCCGCCGAGGCCGTTGTCCGGCGCGACCATCCGCTCCGGGGAGTGCTCCACCACGACGGTGTCACCGACGATCGAGTGGCCGAAGAACCAGCCGGCCGGGGTGTGGGGGCCGCCGCCCTTGATGTCCTTCAGCCCGACGCAGCCGTGGCTGGTGTTGAGGCCGCCGAAGACCTCGGGCGGGGCCCAGTAGTTGCCGTGCAGGAAGGTCCCCGACCTGGTGAGCCGCATGGCGTGCGGCACGTCCGGGATGTCGTACTCGGCGCCGAAGCCGACGGTGTCGCCGTCCATCCGCGTCACGGAATGCCGCTCCAGGATCACCATCTTCCCGTTGTAGGTGGGGTTCGCGTCGTCGCCCGCGGTGACCGGCAGGACCGCCACCACCCGGCCGCCCTGGCGGACCGTCATGGTGTGCCGGGCGGCATCGATGGTGCTGACCTGGTCCCGGCCCACCCGGTAGTGGAGGGTCCGGTGCTGCGTCCCGTAGGCGCCCGGTCCGGCCTTCACGCCGCGCAGCCGCAGATCCACGGTGATCCCGGTGCCCGGCCGCCAGCGCTCCCGGGGCCGGAAGTCCAGCCGGCGGTGGCCGAACCAGTGGGCGGCGATCTCGACGGCGGGGCGGGCGCTGACCCTGACAGCGCGTTCGACGGCCGCGCGGTCGGCGACCGGCCGGTTGAAGACCAGCGAGAAGATCAGGCCGGTGCCGACCGTGGCGTCGCCCTGGGGAGAGAAGTGGGCGGTGAAGCGGCGGACGGGCGCGGCGGTGGTGAAGGTGGTGTGGCGGGCCGAGCGCCGGCCCGCACCGTCCAGCGCCACCGCGTCGACGGTGTACTTCGCGCCGGGCTGGAGGCGCCGGGCCGCCGGGCGCCAGGTCATACCGTCCGGGGCGATCCGCCCGGCGACGGGCTGCCGGCCGGCGCCACCGGCCCGGCTGACCTCGACCCGCTCCAGCCGCCCCTCGGGCACCCGTACCTCGAACCGCCCGTCGGCCCGTACACCGTGCGCCCCGTCGTGCGGGACGATCCTGATCGCCACCCCCGGAGAGCGCGGTTTGCTGCCGACGAAGCCCTCGGCGTCCCCGCAGCCGGCCAGCGCCACCGCCCCGGCGAGCCCGGCCGCGGCGACGAGGACGACGCGGACCCGGCGGGCCGCCCGCACCGCCGCTCGCCCGCCCGCCCGGTCCGGCACCCTGCCCCGTGCCCGGCCGTCCTCCCGGCTCTGCGCTCGGTCCCCTGCTCGGTTCTGCTGATGGGCGGTCATGTACCGAATTGTGACGGATGACCATCAGGTTGGGAGGTATGCCGCGTAACGGGATGTCACGGGCAGTGCGGGGCAGACCGATGAGCCCCCGCCGGGGGAAGCGTGAGGCAACGCCCGGTTGCGGGAAGAACAACGGGGAGGGCGGGGGACACCTGCACGGCCGGACTCTCCCGGTGGACACCGGGAGGTACCCCGTGCCGGGGCCCGCCGCCCGACCGAGCCATGAGCCGCAGGAGGCCGGCACGTGTCGAGCGCACCCGAGCAGGAGGCGGTGGCGGATGAACCACTCGCCCCACCCGCGGATATCCGCCCCGGCAGCCCTACACCACTGGGCGCCCGCTATCGCACCGGCCCCGACGGCATCGCCGGCACCAACTTCGCCCTGTGGGCGGGCGGCGCCGAGGCCGTGGAACTGTGTCTCTTCGACGACGCGGAGCGCGAGACGCGCCATGCGCTGACCGAGCTCACCCATGAGATCTGGCACGGCTTCCTGCCCGGTGTCCACCCCGGCCAGCGCTACGGCTACCGGGTGCACGGCCGCTGGGACCCCTGGAGCGGCGCCCGCTGGAATCCGGCGAAGCTGCTGCTGGACCCGTATGCCAGGGCCGTGGACGGCGACTTCGGCGCCCGTACGGAACCGTCCGGCGCGGGGGCGGCGCTGCCGGCCCAGCTCTACGGCCATGTCCGTGACTGGCCGGAACAGCACGTCGCCGACACCGTGCGCGACGACCGGGACTCGGCTCCGTACGTCCCCAAGGGCGTCGTGGTCGGCGAGGACACCGGGGACGAGGGCGGCATCGACGAATGGCAGGACGACCGCCGGCCCAAGACGCCCTGGCCGGATTCCGTGCTCTACGAACTGCATGTGCGCGGTTTCACGATGCGCCACCCCGGTATCCCCGAGCGGCTGCGCGGCACCTATGCGGGGCTGGCGCACCCCGCGGCGCTGGAGCACCTGGTCCGGCTCGGCATCACCGCCGTCGAGCTGCTGCCGGTCCACCAGTTCGCGCACGAGGACCACCTGGTGCGCCGGGGGCTGCGCAACTACTGGGGCTACAACTCCGTCGGCTATTTCGCGCCCCATGCCGGATACGCCGCCACGGGCACCCGGGGGCAGCAGGTCGGCGAGTTCAAGCGGATGGTGCGGGCGCTGCACGACGCGGGCATCGAGGTGATCCTCGACGTCGTCTACAACCACACCGCGGAGGCCGGTGAGCTGGGCCCGACGCTCTCTCTGCGGGGCATCGACAACCGCGGCTACTACCGTCTGGCCGGCGAGGCCCGCCGCTACGCCGACTACACCGGCTGCGGCAACACCCTGCACGTCGTCCAGCCCCATGTCCTGCGTCTGATCACCGATTCGCTGCGCTACTGGGTCACCGAGATGGGCGTGGACGGCTTCCGCTTCGACCTGGCGGCCGCGCTGGCCCGCTCCATGCACGATGTCGACATGCTCTCGCCGTTCCTCGCGGTGATCGCGCAGGACCCGGTGCTGCGCCGGGTCAAGCTGATCGCCGAGCCCTGGGACGTGGGCTCCGGCGGCTATCAGGTCGGTGCCTTCCCGCCGTTGTGGACGGAGTGGAACGACCGCTACCGCGACACCGTCCGCGACTTCTGGCGCGGCGCCCAGCACGACGTGCGCGATCTCGGCTACCGGCTCTCCGGATCGAGCGACCTCTACGCCTGGGGCGGCCGCCGGCCCTATGCCTCGGTCAACTTCATCACCGCACACGACGGCTTCACCCTCCGTGACCTGGTCACCTACGAGCACAAGCGCAACGCGGACAACGGCGAGGGCAACCGTGACGGCACCGGTGACAACCGCTCCTGGAACTGCGGTGCCGAGGGCGAGAGCGATGACCAGGAGGTCCGCGCGCTGCGCCGCCGACAGCTGCGCAACCTGCTGACCACCCTCCTGCTGTCGACGGGTGTGCCGATGCTGGTCGCCGGCGACGAGATGGGCCGCACCCAGCACGGCAACAACAACGCCTACTGCCAGGACAACGAGACCAGTTGGCTGGACTGGTCGCTGCTGGACGACCCCGAATGGCGCCCGCTGGCCGATCTCGCCGCCCGCCTCATCGCCCTGCGCCGCGCGCATCCCGTGCTCCGCCGCCGGGCGTTCTTCTCCGGGCGGCCGCATCAGCAGGGCGGTCTGCGCGACCTCGCGTGGTTCACCGCGGACGGCACGGAGATGACCGAACAGGACTGGTACACCCCGGGGGCCACGCTGGGGATGTACCTCTCCGGGAACGACATCTCCCAACGCGACGCCCGGGGCATCCGCCTCGTCGACGACAGCTTCCTGGCCGTGCTCCACGCGGCCGACCGGCCCTGCCCGTTCACCCTCCCCGGACCGCCCTGGGCCCGCGCCTACGAACTCCTCGTCGACACGGCACGCGAGCACCAGCCGGAGGCGGCACGGCCGCCGTACCCGGCGGGCGGTTCGCTCACGCTGGCCGGGCGGTCGGTGGTGCTGTTCCGGGCCGTGCCGGGCTGAGGGGGGTGGGACGGTAGCGGACAGTGGTGGGGCGGCGGTAGCGCGGCGCGGCACAGCGGGCGGGGCCGCCGGGCGGAAAATGGCATGAGCGTTGTCAGTGCCGCGCCTTACGCTCGCGAGTGATGGCCGATACCGCGCAGACCTCGCCCCCGCCCGACCGGACCGACTTACCCCAGCGCTCCGCAGTGCGCTCGCTGTTGCGCCTGTGGCCGTTCATCCGCCCGGTGCGGGCGCGCCTGGGCACCGCCGCGTGCGTGGCGATACTCGCCTCGTGCATCAGCCTGATCATCCCGCTGGTGCTCAAGTGGCTGGTGGACGGGCCGGTGGCCGGGCGCGATCCGGGCGGGATATGGCTCGGTGGCGCCTTCCTGCTGCTGCTCGGGCTGGCGGAGGCGCTGTTGTTCGGACTGCGGCGCTGGCTGGTGGCGCGCCCGCTGGCCGGGGTCGAGGCGGCGATGCGCGAGGCGCTGTACCGCCATGTGCAGCGGCTGCCGGTCGCCTTCCACGACCGCTGGCCCTCGGGCCAGTTGCTGTCGCGGGGAACCACCGACCTTCAGCTGTTGCGGATGTTCTTCACCTTCCCGCTGACGTTCCTGCTCGTCAACGGGGTGACCATCCTGGTGGGCGCGGTGATCCTCATGGCCCAGCGCTGGTCTCTGGGCCTGGTGCTGCTGGCACCGGTGCCGCCGCTGATGGCGCTGTGCTCGGTCTTCGAGGCGAAGTACGGGCGGGCGGCCCGCCAGGCCCAGGACCAGGTCGGCGATCTGACGACGGTGGTCGAGGAGTCGGTGCTCGGCATCCGCATCATCAAGGGCTTCGGACGCCACCGCAGCCAGGCCCGGTCCTTCCGGAAGCTGACGCATGCGCTGCGTAGCTCCGAACTCCGCAAGGCCCGGCTGCTGGCCTGGATCCTGGTCTGCATCACCACACTTCCGGAGATCGCGATCGGCGGCGCCCTGGTACTCGGCTCGCTCCAGGTGGCCGACGGCGAGCTGTCCGCGGGCACCCTCGTCGCCTTCCTGTCGACCGCGCTGGCGCTGCGCTGGCCCGTGGAGTCGACCGGTTTCCTGCTGGCGATGGCCAACGAGGCGGCAACGGCCACCGACCGGTACTTCGAGGTCATGGACGAGCCCGCGGTGGAGGAACCGGCGACGGGCGGAGGGACCGGGGGCGTACGGGGCGGGGGCGTACGGGGTGGGGAGGTACGGGGTGGGGACGCTCTGCCCACGGACACACCGGCCACCACCGCAGGCCCCCTGGGCGCCCCGGCTTCCCCCCTTCCCGCCTTGCCCGGCACCGGCGGACTGGTCTTCTCCGGCGTCGAGTTCCGCTACCCCGATGCGCCGCCGGACGCCCCGCCCCTCCTCCAGGACGTCACCCTGCACATCCGGCCCGGCGAGACGATGGCGCTGGTCGGGGCGACGGGCAGCGGGAAGACCACCCTCACTGCGCTGGTGCCGCGGCTGTACGACCCGACCGCGGGCCGGATCACCCTCGACGGGCGCGATCTGGCGACGATCGGCCGGGACGAGGCCCGTGCGCTGGTCGCCGTGGCCTTCGAGGAGCCCACACTCTTCTCGGCGACCGCCGCGGAGAACGTTCTGATGGGCACAGAGGATGCGCAGGACGGCGATCTGCGGCGGGCGCTGGCGGTGGCACAGGCCGAGGGATTCGTCGACGCCCTGCCCGAGGGCAGTGCGACCCAGGTCGGTGAGCAGGGGCTGAGCCTGTCCGGCGGGCAGCGGCAACGGCTCGCCCTGGCCCGTGCGGTGGTCGGCCGGCCGCGCTTCCTGATCCTCGACGATCCGCTCTCCGCCCTCGATGTGCACACCGAGGCACTGGTGGAGGCGGCGCTGCGCCGGGCCCTGGCGGCCACCACCGCCCTGGTCGTCGCCCACCGGCCGTCCACGGTTCTGCTCGCCGACCGGGTGGCACTGCTGTCCGGCGGCCGGATCGCCGCCGTCGGCACCCACCACCAACTGCTCCGGGACAACGCCGAGTACGCCACCTTGATGTCCGGCGAGGGAGAGAGCGCCCGATGACCACCACCGCAACCGGCCTCCCGCCCGACGGCCCCGAGGGGCACCGCGCCCCGCAACAACAGCCGCCCGCCACACCGCGCTCCCCGGAGGCCGAGGCCACCTCGGAGCCCGAGAGCTCGCCGGAGCCCGAGGGCACCCCGCAGGCCCCGGGCTCCCCGGAGGCCCCGGGCTCCCCCGCCACCGATGCCTTCGCAGACGATCTGCTCCCCACCCCCAAGGGGGCCTCGCGCACCCTCCTGGCTTCCCTGCTGGCCCCGCACCGGCGCCGGGTCCGGTGGGTGGCCGCCTCGCTGCTGCTCCAGCAGGCCGCCGTGCAGGCCGGCCCGCTGCTGGTCGCCTACGCGCTCGACAGCGCGGTGCCGGCGCTGCGGGCGGGCGATCACGGGCCGCTGATCGCCGTGGCGGTGGCGGCGGTGCTGTGCGCGGTGGCGTCCGGCGGGCTGCAGTTCGGCTTCATCCAGCTCTCCGCCCGGGTCAGCCAGGATGTGCTGCTCGACCTCCGCGGCCGCATCTTCCGGCATGCGCAGGCGCTGAGCCTGGACTTCCACGAGCGCTATACGTCCGGCCGGCTGATCTCCCGCGCCACGACGGACGTGGAGTCGCTGCGTGAACTCCTCGAGGAGGGGCTGCAGGAGCTGATCACAGTCGCGCTCTCGACGATCTACATCACCGCCACCCTGATCTGGCTGGACTGGGGATTCGGCGCGGCCGCCCTCGTCTCCGCCGGTCCGCTCGCCCTCCTCGTACGCTCCTTCCGGCACCGCTCGCACCGGGTCTACAGCGCGAAGTCCACGGCGATGGCGAGTGTCATCGTGAAGTTCACCGAGACCCTGAGCGGCATCCGCCCGGTGCAGGCGTTCCGCCGCGAGCGGCCGAACGACGCCGCCTTCGCCCGGCTGAACCACCAGCACGCCCGGATCAACGGCGCCACCTCCCTGGAGATGGCGCGCTACGTCGTCTCCTCCCGGCTGGTGGCCAACACCACGGTCGCCGCACTCGTCCTGTGGGGCGCCTACCGTGTGGCCACGGGAGGGCTGGCGCTCGGTGTGCTGGCAGCCGGTGTGCTCTACCTCCGGCGGCTGTACGACCCCATCGACCGGCTCGGGATGTTCCTCAACTCCTATGAATCCGCGGCCGCTTCCCTCCAGAAGATCGCCGGTCTGCTGGCCCTGCGCCCCGGCGTGCCGGAGCCCGCGGCACCTGCCGCGCTGCCGGCCGTGGCGGCGGGCCGGCCGGGCCGCGAGGTCGCCTTCCACGGCGTCCGGTTCGCCTACCGCTCGGGCGGCGAGGTGCTGCCCCGCTTCGATCTGACGCTGACGGCGGGCACGACCGTCGCCGTGGTGGGTGCCACCGGCGCCGGCAAGTCCACCCTCGCCAAGCTGCTGGCCCGCTTCTACGACCCCACCGAGGGCGAGGTGCTGCTCGACGGCGTCGATCTGCGCGCGCTGTCGACCACCACCCTGCGCCGCGGTGTCGTCATGGTCACCCAGGAGGCCTTCCTGTTCTCCGGCACGGTCGCCGACAACATCGCCCTCGGCCGCCCGGACGCCACCCGCGCGGAGATCGAACTCGCCGCGAAGGCCATCGGCGCCCATGACTTCATCACCGCGCTGCCGGACGGCTACGACACCGACGTCCGCAAGCGCGGCGGCCGGATATCCGCCGGCCAGCGCCAACTGGTCGGCTTCGCCCGCGCCCTGCTCGCCGACCCCGCCGTCCTCATCCTCGACGAGGCCACCAGCTCGCTGGACATCCCCGGTGAACGCGCGGTGCAGCGCGCCATGGCCACCGTGTTGCAAGGCCGTACGGCCCTGGTGATCGCCCACCGCCTCTCGACCGTCGAGATCGCCGACCGGGTCCTGGTCATGGCCGACGGCCGGATCGTCGAGGACGGCCCACCGAAGGAACTCATCGCCGGCCGGGGCCGGTTCGCCGAGCTGCACCGGGCGTGGCGGGAGAGCGTGGGGTAGCCCGTCGGTCCTGTAGGTTCCGCGGTTGCGTGAGCACTTCCGCGCGATCATGAGCACTGTTTGGGCATTACCCCGGGATCATGAACAGTCGCTACGGTCAGCAGTCTCCATCTATCTGCCGTTTATGATCTTTCCAACGGAGGAGCATCCGCTCTTCGCTCCATCCTCGCCCTTCACCATGTCTCAACCCAAAGCTGGAAATTACTCAGGGATTCCGAACTGTCCTCGCGCGTGCAGGCAGACGTCGATCGCCTGGTTTCCCTCAGTATTTCCATCATGGAGAGCCAGTTCAGTGGGGGCGATGTACGCCTCTCCCGGGTCAATACGGACCCGCAGGACAGGGCACTGCGGGTGTGCGGTGAAGAAGCCGGGAATACGCCGATCCCACGTTTTGTGGTCTGCCAGCCCCAACGCATCGGCGGCGAACGGCACGTAGAGAAGCGACCGCGACCCTTTCCCTAGATTCACCCCTACACGGTTGGTAGCCAGCCCAACCGGCCTGAAAGTGTCCCAGCCGTCAACGTGCAGTCCCGTGAGGAGACCCGTTTCTATTCTCGGAGTAACTGTCACAAGCCCTGGGTCGCGAGCCGCCAAACCAATGAGGCCGAAACCTTCCCGCGTCAGAAGATATTCTCCGAGAAGGTCGGCTGCATCCCGATTGGCTACGTCAACACCCTGTTCATCGTGTGCGTTGAAGGCATTCGCGTAAGCGAGTGCCACGCGCACGAGTTCGCGATGCACCGAAGGGGGGAAACGGCAGACGCCAACCATTCGACGCATATCCCATTGTCCGGGCGGCGCACACAGCGTCTCCAATTCGGCAGCGTCGAGTGTGCGCCAGGGCCACATCGGCACAGAAGCATGAGACCGGTAACGCGGGTCATCGGCCGGCCGCACTCCATTCGATACACACAGACGCTCGCCCAGCGGCATCAAATCGCTTTGCACGCGGACACGAACAGCGTCACGTTCCCACTCGAAGCCGTACCGCTTCAGGTCATTTCGCCCAAAGCTGTCGATCGGCGTCTCCATGCCGGGCGTCTCGCCCCACCGCGCATCGTCGAGGTGAAACTCGCTTGCCTTGCCTTCGGGGCGTGAAGCTGTCATAAACTCGTCTTCTTGTGTAGGCGTATTCTCAAACTCTTGGAAACGTCCGAATACAAGCCTCAAGCAGCGCGACACCAAAGGACGGGGATCGAACAGAAGGGAGTGGCGCGCGAGGGATTACCCGCGCGCCACAGCCTTCAGTCCGTAGTAGCGTGCCCGTGGGTCTGGTGGTTACCGACACCACCGCCGTGCACTGCTGCCAGGTCGGCCTCATCGATGTAGGCGAGGTCCGTCTCCTGCTCCTCGGAACTATTCATCTCGGGCATAACCTCCCTCAATCGCTCAAGTTGAGCACGATGGTGACTGTACCCAGCCCGGCGTGGCATGCGCAATGGGGCCTCCTGCTGCCGAAGGTGGCCGGGCGCCCATTCCGGGTGCGCCCGACTCAGCGAACTGCCCAAGGAATGGAGTTGGCGAGTATTGGTCTGCTTGCCGGTTGAGTGCCACTGATACAGATGGCCTGTCACCTATCCTCCGCTCTTCGCTTTTCCGGCGGGACAGGAAACGTAAGCGACCCGGCGATCGTCGAGACCATTGAAGCTCACCCCCTCCCCTCCAGCTTGCAGAGGAGAAAGTGAAAAACACCTGCTTGCTGCCCAAGAAGCGGAGTCCGCTACCCGAAGTGACTACCGCTCAGAGCCTGGCGGGCCATGCTGCTCGTGATCACCGAGCACACGCGCTGCTCACCAGGCGCGGAATCCGGTGTTTCCGCAGGAGCCAGTGCTCATGAAGTCGCGCTCCCTACAGGTCCGTAGGGTCCTCGACACGTGATCAGGCCCGGAAGGATGCCCGGCCCGGGACGGCAGCGGTGTACACAGGGCGCCGGACGAGGGGGGCGCCGGCCCGGCGCCGAGGGCGGCGAGCACGGCCGTGGCCCACCGACAGCGAGCCGAGACACCACGTGGCCCGGCTGCGGTGATCCCGTCTGGCGTACGCGCCCCCCGTGGGAAAGAATGATCGAGTGAACGATCATCCCCTGCTGCACTCCCTGCACCCGGTCCGCGGAGCTGCCCGCGGCGCCGTCGCCGCCTTTGTCCTCGCCGGGACCGCCTGGGCGGCCGTTGCCGTCTGGCAGCTCCGGCTCGCCCTGTCCGGGATGCCTGCTTCCGGGCTCCCGGACCAGGGCGGCGGCCGGCATCGCACGCTGACCGCCCTGGAGAACGGCTTCCACATCATCAGCGCCCTGGCGGGCGGGACCACGGTGCTCTGCGCGATCGCCTTTCTGGCCTGGTTGTGGCGCGTCCGGGACAACGCCCGCGCCCTCTCCGGACAGCCGCCGCGCTACGCCGGGCCGTGGGTCTACGCGGGCTGGATCGTGCCCGTGGCGAACCTGTGGGTGCCGCGCGGCATCATTGTCGACATCCACCGCGCGAGCGCGCCGGGAGAACCACTGCCGCGCGCCGTGAACTGGTGGTGGGGCCTGTGGGTCGCCGGGATGCTGAGCGGTACGGGCCTGATGTACACGGGTTCCACGGACGACGTCATCGCCCGCGCCTACCAGGACGTACCGCTGCTCCTGGCCGCGGACGCGGCCGTCATCGGCGCCGCGGTGGCCGGCATCTTCGTCGTCCGCGCCCTCACCGCGGCGCAGCAGCAACGCACCGGCAGCTCCCCGCGGTTCGAGACCGACGGCACCGCGGCGGACTGACCCACCGCCACCCGCGACACCACAGAAAGCGCGGCGAAGGCAGGGCAAGGCAAGGCAAGGCAAGGGACAGCCACCAGGGGACAGCCACCAGGGGACAACGCGCCCGGGGGACGCACGGCACAGGAGGACGGGGCGGCAGAGGGGGCGGACGGTATGACGGCGGCCGACGGCGTGACGGATCCGCGGAGCGGCCGGGGAGCTCCCGGCCCGCGCAGTGCCGGGCGGTATCTGTGGTGGCTGGTGGTCAGCCAACGGGGCCGGGTGGCAGCAGGTGCCTCGTACGGGAGTCTGTGGATGGTGGGGCTGATGCTGCCGCCGTATGTGCTGTCACGGGCCATCGACGACGGGCTGGCCACGGGCCGGATGCCGGTGCTGCTGGGCTGGGTTGCGGTGCTGCTCGGGGTCGGGGCGGTGAACGCCTGGCTGGCGGTGATGCGGCATCGCACGATGACCCGCATCCGTATGGACGCCACGTTCCGTACGGTGCGCGCCGTCATGGCGCAGACGGTGCGGCTGGGGGCGGCGCTGCCCCACAAGGTGACCGCCGGGGAGGTCGTCACCATCGGGATCGGTGATGTCGCGGTGATCAGCCAGACGCTGACGATGACCGGGCCCGGCGTCGGCGGAGTGCTGGCGTATGCGGTCGTCGCCGTCCTGCTGCTGAGCATCTCACCGCTGCTGGCCGTGGTGGTGCTGCTGGGTGTGCCCTTGCTCGCGGTGCTGGTCGGGCCGCTGCTGGGGCGGTTACAGGGAGCGCAGACGCGCTACCGCGAGCGGCAGAGCGGGCTGGCGGCGCGGCTGACGGATCTGGTCGGTGGCCTGCGGGTGCTCAACGGCCTCGGGGGAAAAGCGGTGTTCGCCGGCCACTACCGGCACGCCTCGCGGGCGCTGCGCGACGAGGGCTACCGGGTGGGTGCGGTGACCAGCTGGGTCCAGGCGCTCGGGCTCGGGCTGCCCACCCTGTCTCTGGCCGCGGTGACCTGGCCGGCGGCGCGGATGGCCGCCCAAGGCACCCTCACCGCAGGGGAGCTGGTCGCGGTCTACGGCTATGCGGCGGCGCTGGTGTTACCGGTGTCGTTCTTCATCGAGGGTGGCTACGACCTCACCCGGGGGCTGGTCGCCGCCCGGCGGGTCGTACGGTTCCTGGCGCTGGAACCGGACGGCGCACGGCGGGTGGGGGAGGCGGGCGCGGCACGGGACGTTCCCGGGCAGCGCGTTCCCGGACGGGACGACGCTCCCGGACAGGACGCTCCCGGCATGGCGTCCGTGCTGCGTGATCCGGTGTCGGGCGTCGAGGTGGTGCCCGGGCAGCTGACCGCGCTGGCAGCCGCCCGGCCTGCCGAGTCGGCGGCGGTGGTCGACCGCCTGGGCGGGTTCGCGGATTCGGCCGCCACCTGGGGCGCGGTACGTCTCGACGAGATCGCGGCACGGCAGCTACGCGACCGGATCCTGGTGGCGGACAACGAGGCGGATCTGTTCGCCGGGACGCTGCGCGAGGTGGTCTGCGGCCGCCGGGACCGGACCGGGGAGGCGATCGACCGCGCCGTCCGTACGGCCCTGGCCGAGGACATCGTCCGCGGTCTGCCCGACGGGCTCGACGCACCGGTCGAGGCGCAGGGCCGCAATCTCTCCGGCGGGCAGCGGCAGCGGCTGCGCCTGGTGCGGGCGCTGCTGGCCGACCCCGAGGTACTGCTCGCCGTCGAGCCGACCTCGGCGGTCGACGCGCACACCGAGGCGGGTATCGCGACCCGGCTGCACGCCGCCCGTGCGGGCCGTACGACGGTGGTCACCAGCACCTCGCCCCTGCTGCTCGACCGGGCCGACCGGGTGTACTTCCTCGTGGACGGAACAGTCGCGGCCGTCGGCAGTCACCGTGAACTCCTCGACGGGCAGTCCGGATACCGCCGCCTGGTCTCTCGCGGCGAGGACGAGGAAGCCGACGGCGCAGGGCCTGCGGGCACCGCCGAGGTACCCGTGACCGAGGAAGGCGCGCGATGACGAAGTCGCCCACCGCGCCCGGACGAGCCGAGGACGCGCTCCCGGACCTCGCGGCACGGCAAGACCGTGCGGCACTCCCGCACCATGCGGCGCCCCCGGACCGTGCCGCGCTGCCGGTGGCCGATCCGGCCACGACCCGGCAGGCGGCGCTCCGGCTGATCCGGCGGGACGGCCGGGCCTTCGCCCTGATACTCGCCCTCAACGGCCTGGCCGCGGGCGCCGGCCTGGCCGGCCCCTGGCTGCTCGGCCGGATCGTGGACACGGTGCGCGAGGGCGGCGGGGTGCGCACGGTCGACCGGCTGGCACTGGTCATCCTGGTGTGCGCCATGGCACAGCTGCTGCTGGCGCGGTACGCCCGGTTCGTCGGGTACCGCTTCGGTGAACGGACCGTGGCGCGCGTCCGGGAGGAGTACGTCGGCCGGGCGCTGGCGCTGCCCGCCGCGACGGTGGAGCGGGCGGGCACCGGCGACCTGACGACCCGTGGCACCTCGGATGCGGCCGCGGTCGCCGAGGCGGTGCGGGACGCCGCGCCGGAGGTGTTGATCGCCACGGTGCAGGCGCTGTTCCTGCTCGGTGCGGTGATGGCGCTCGATCCTCTGCTCGGCGGGTGCGGGCTGGGGATGCTGTGCGGACTGGTCGCGGTCCGCTGGTACCTGCGCCGGGCGCGCACCGCCTACCTGGCCGAGGGGGCGGCGACCTCGGCGCTCGCCGAACTGCTGGCGGCCACCGCGGCGGGCGCCCGGACCGTCGAGGCCCTGGGGCTGGAGGAGCGCCGGACCACAGCGGGCGAGCGGGCCATCGAGCGCTGCCGGCGCACCCGTACCCGTACGCTGTTCCTGCGCAGCGTGCTGCTGCCCGCCGTGGATGCCTCGTACGTCCTCCCGGTGGCCGGCGTCCTGCTGGCCGGCGGGGTGCTACAGGGGCGCGGTGGCATCAGCCTGGGCGTGGTCGTCTCCGCTGCGCTGTATCTGCGCCAGCTGTCCGAGCCGCTGGAGACGATCCTGTTCCGGGTCGAACAACTGCAGAGCAGCGGCGCCGCATTCGCCCGCGTCGAGGGCCTGGGCGGGGCCTCGCGGAGCACCGCGCCCGTCACCGCCGCCCTCCTGCCCCACCCCTCCGGGAAACCTTCCCCCCGGCCTTCCCCCGCCGCACCCGCCGCACCCGTCGCACCCGTCGACGACCGCATCGATGTCACCGCCGTCCACTACGCCTACGCCGGCGGGGACGACGACGGCCCGCGTACCGCCGCGCCCCGCGACGTCCTGCACGGTGTGGACCTGACCGTCCGCCCCGGCGAACGCCTCGCCGTGGTGGGCCCTTCGGGGGCCGGCAAGTCCACGCTGGGGCGACTGCTGGCCGGTATCGACGCGCCGCGCAGCGGCTCGGTGACGGTCGGAGGGGTGCCGGTCGCCGCACTGGAACCGGAGGTGCTGCGCCGTCAGGTCGTCCTCGTGACCCAGGAGCACCATGTCTTCCTCGGCACCGTCCGGGACAACCTGCGGATCGCCGCGCCCGGTGCCGACGACACCGCTCTGCGCGCCGCGCTGGCCGCCGTGGGGGCCGACTGGGCCGAGGAGCTGCCGGCCGGGCTGGACACCGAACTGGGCTCCGGCGGCCACCGCCTCGACGGCGCCCGGTCCCAACAACTGGCGCTGGCCCGGGTGGTGCTGGCGGATCCGCACACCCTGATCCTGGACGAGGCGACCGCACTGCTCGACCCCCGTACGGCGCGGCACACCGAACGCGCCCTGGCCGCCGTCCTGAAGGGGCGTACGGTCATCGCGATCGCGCACCGCCTGCACACCGCCCATGACGCGGACCGGGTGGCCGTCATGGAGGCCGGCCGGCTGACCGAACTCGGTACGCACGACGAGCTGGTGGCGGCGAACGGCGCCTATGCCGCTCTGTGGCACTCCTGGCACGGCCGGGACGCGTCCGGCTGACCCCGGCCGCTCGCTCCGCCCCTCGGGAGCCCGCAAGGGCGCCCCCGGAGACCGTCAAGGCCCCCCGCCGGCGGGATCTTCCCAGGACGGGATCCGGACGGCTATGAGCTGCGCTTCCCACAGCTTTCCGAGGTTTGAACGGGCGGGAACGGATCGCGCGGCCGATCACGGGCCGTCCGGGTTCCGAACACCGATTTCGCGCAACGGACGGTTTCCGGCCAATTCGTTGAACGGTGCCTGACAACAAGCCACCGGTGGTGGGACTCTTCCCCGCAACCGCCGCACGGATCCCCACAGCACCACATCCCGCGGTGGCCGCAGGTTCCACGTGCTCCACCCGTACTGCCCGTACCACCCGTACGCCCAGCACCACCCGTACGTCTCCCCCCACACGCTCCAAGAGTTCTGCCTCGCTCTGCCCGGACGGCCGTTTCGCCGCCCGGTCCCCCTCGGCCGCCTCGCCACTCAGGCGGCCACCGCAGAAGGAGTCAGTGTGAGACGCACCCCCCATGGACGCGCCGTTGCGACCGGCGCACTCGTCGCCGTCACGGCAATGCTGGCAGTCGGCGTCCAGGCCGGTACCGGCACGGCGGCCGCCCCGCGGCCCGGCACCACGCATGCCACCCCCGATCCCGGCGCACTGCCGGCCAAGCTGTCCCCGTCCCAGCGTGCGGAGCTGATACGGGCAGCCAGTGCCACCACCGCCGAGACCGCGCGGCAGCTCAAGCTCGGCGCGCAGGAGAAGCTGGTCGTCAAGGACGTCTCGAAGGACGTCGACGGCACCGTCCACACCCGCTACGAGCGCACCTACGACGGGCTGCCCGTCCTCGGCGGCGACCTCGTGGTGCACGAGAACAAGGGCGGCACGCTCAAGGGCGTCACCAAGGCCGTGCGCTCCCAGATCAAGGTCGCGAGCACCACCGCGAAGGTGAAGCCGGCCGCGGCCGAGGCGAAGGCCGTCACCTCCGCGCGGGCACTCGGGTCGAAGAAGACCGAGGCCGCGAAGGCACCGCGCAAGGTGGTCTGGGTCGCCGACGGCAAGCCGCTGCTGGCGTACGAGACGGTGGTCGGCGGGCTGCAGGACGACGGCACCCCCAGCCAGTTGCACGTCATCACGGATGCCACGACCGGCGCCAAGATCTTCGAGTACCAGGGGATCGAGAAGGGCATCGGCAACAGCGAGTACAGCGGCAAGGTCACCCTCGGGACCTCCGGCTCGGCGCCGAACTTCTCGATGACCGACGCCACGCGCGGAGGCCACAAGACGTACGACCTCAGGCACGGATCCTCCGGGACCGGCACGCTGTTCACCGACGCGGACGACACCTGGGGCGACGGCACGCCGCAGAACGCCCAGACGGCCGGTGTCGACGCGGCCTACGGCGCGCAGGAGACCTGGGACTACTACAAGAACGTGCACGGCCGCAGCGGCATCCGCGGTGACGGCGTGGGCGCCTACTCGCGTGTGCACTACGGCAACAGCTACGTCAACGCCTTCTGGGACGACGGCTGCTTCTGCATGACGTACGGCGACGGCAGCGGCAACAACTCCCCGCTGACCGCCATCGACGTGGCCGGCCACGAGATGTCGCACGGTGTCACCGCGGCCACCGCCAACCTCACCTACAGCGGCGAGTCCGGCGGCCTCAACGAGGCGACCTCGGACATCTTCGGCACCGCGGTGGAGTTCTACGCCAACAACGCCTCCGACCCCGGTGACTACCTCATCGGCGAGAAGATCGACATCAACGGCGACGGCACCCCGCTGCGTTACATGGACAAGCCGTCCAAGGACGGCGCCTCGGCCGACTACTGGTCCAGTGGCGTCGGCAACAAGGACGTGCACTACTCGTCCGGTGTCGCCAACCACTTCTTCTACCTGCTGTCCGAGGGCAGCGGCCCGAAGGACATCGGGGGCGTCCACTACGACAGCCCGACCTCCGACGGCCTGCCGGTCCCGGGCATCGGCCGGGCCAACGCCGAGAAGGTCTGGTTCAAGGCACTCAGCCAGTACATGAGCGCCAACACCAACTACGCGGGCGCCCGTACCGCCACCCTGCAGGCCGCGGCGGACCTGTTCGGCCAGGGCAGCGCGTCGTACAACACGGTCGCCAACACCTGGGCGGCGGTCAACGTCGGCGCCCGCGTGCCGGACGGCGGCGGGGTCACCGTCACCAACCCGGGCAACCAGACCAGCACCGTGGGCCAGGCGGCGAGCCTGCAGATCAAGGCGAGCAGCGGCACCGCGGGCGCGCTGTCGTACGCGGCGACCGGCCTGCCCGCCGGGCTGTCGCTCAACGCGACCACCGGTCTGATCTCCGGTACGCCGACCACGGCCGGCACCAGCAATGTGACGGTCACGGTCACCGACGCCGCGAAGAAGACAGGTACCGCCGCCTTCACCTGGACGGTCAACGCGACCGGCGGCGGCAATGTCTTCGAGAACGCCGACGACGTGGCGATCCCGGACGCGGGCGCGGCGGTCACCTCGCCGATCAATGTCGGCCGCACCGGCAACGCGCCGAGCACCCTCAAGGTCGGGGTGGACATCGTGCACAGCTACCGCGGTGACCTGGTCGTGGACCTGATCGCCCCGGACGGCACGGCCTACCGGCTGAAGAACTCCAGCGCCTTCGACTCGGCGGCCGACGTGAAGACGACCTACACGGTCAACGCCTCCTCGGAGAAGGCCTCCGGCACCTGGAAGTTGCGGGTTCAGGACGTCTACTCCCAGGACACCGGCTACATCAACGGCTGGAAGCTGACGTTCTGACCGCACCTCGGCACCCGGCCGTCACCTTGGTGTGACACAAGCGGGTCGGCGGATCACCGCAGCTCACAACTGACCTGCTGAGCAAGCCTGTTGGGCGTCACCTCCGGATCTTCGGGGGTGACGCCCAGCTCCGTTATACGAACAGCGCTCACCTCTCCACGGACTTTTTTCAGCCAAAACCCGAACACCCTCCTGACATGCACGCGTTCGAATGGCAGTCTTCCCGAACGCACGTCACACCCGCATCGCTTTGCACCCCCACCTCTTGGCAAAGTTGAAGGAGCACGCGTGACCCCCCACATGTCCCGTAAGACCCGCATCGCCGGTATCTCCCTCGCGGCGGCGGCCCTCGTGGCCGCCGGCATCACCGCGGGCACCGCCGGTGCCTCCCCCGTCCAGGCCCCCACCGCGGACGGTTCGCCGCTCAAGCTGAGCGCCTCGCACCGCGCGGAACTGCTGCGTGACGCGAGCGCCACCAAGGCGCAGACCGCCAAGGAACTCGGCCTGGGCTCGCAGGAGAAGCTGGTCGTCAAGGACGTCATCAAGGACGCCGACGGCACCACGCACACCCGCTACGACCGCACCTACGCCGGCCTTCCGGTCCTCGGCGGCGACATGGTCGTGCACACCGCCAAGGGCGGCGCGATCAAGAGCACCACCAAGTCGACCAAGAAGACGGTCAAGGTGGCCTCCACCACGGCGAAGATAGCCCCGACCGCCGCCGCGCAGTCGGCGCAGGGCACCGCGGTGAAGTCGCTCAGCGGCAAGAAGGCCGACGCGCAGACGCCCAAGAAGGTCGTCTGGGCCGCCTCCGGCAACCCCGTCCTCGCCTACGACACCGTCGTCAAGGGCGTCAAGAAGGACGGCACCCCCAGCCGGATGCACATCATCACCGACGCCAACAGCGGCAAGAAGATCTTCCAGTACGACGACATCCGCACCGGCAAGGGCGAGAGCGAGTTCAGCGGCTCCGTCGACCTGGGCACCTCCAAGGAGGGCAGCGGCTTCACGCTGACCGACGCCGACCGCGGTGGTCACAAGACCCTCAACCTCGGCAACAGCGAGTCCGGCGAGGGCAAGGCCTTCACGGACGAGGACGACAAGTGGGGCACCGGCAAGCCGGACGACCCGCAGACCGCGGCCGTCGACGCCCACTACGGTGCCGCCGAGACCTGGGACTACTACAAGAAGGTCCAGGGCCGCAACGGCATCAAGGGCGACGGCAAGGGTGCCACCTCGCGCGTCCACTACGGCAAGAACTACGTCAACGCCTTCTGGGACGACAACTGCTTCTGCATGTCGTACGGCGACGGCGAGGGCGACAAGGCCCCGCTGACCGCCCTCGACGTCGCGGCGCACGAGATGTCGCACGGTGTCACCGCCGCCACCGCCAACCTCACCTACAGCGGTGAGTCCGGCGGCCTGAACGAGGGCACCTCGGACATCTTCGGCACGTCGGTCGAGTTCTACGCCAAGAACGACAAGGACCCGGGCGACTACCTCATCGGCGAGAAGATCAACATCAACGGTGACGGCAAGCCGCTGCGCTACATGGACAAGCCGTCCAAGGACGGTCAGTCGAAGGACTTCTGGGACTCCAGCACCGGTGGTCTCGACCCGCACTACTCCTCGGGCGTGGCCAACCACTTCTTCTACCTGCTGTCCGAGGGCAGCGGCCCGAAGGAGATCGGTGGCGTCAAGTACGACAGCCCCACGAAGGACGACAAGAAGGTCGAGGGCATCGGCCGGGACAAGGCCGAGAAGATCTGGTTCAAGGCCCTGACCGAGTACATGACCTCGAATACCGACTACAAGGCCGCCCGTGAGGCGACCGTCAAGGCGGCCACCGACCTGTACAAGGCCGGCAGCCCCGAGGTCAAGGGTGTCGAGGCCGCGTGGGACGGCGTCGCCGTCAAGTAACACCCCGCGTGCACACGCACTGATCCTTTCGGGGTGAGAGCACCCCGCAGCGAGCGGTGTCCGGAGAGAACGTCTCCGGGCACCGCTTTCGCGCGTCGCGGGAGCGTCCGGGTTTCTCCCTACGGGACAGCCCCTACCGCCGCGTCCCGCGATATGGCCGATTTCACCCCCTCATGCGCTCTTGTACGGACTACCTCCTGGGGGGAGGCTGCGGTGTGGGCGCCGAGGGAAACCGGCGCGGCACCGGACATCCGCACACCGCAACTCCGCTGTGATCAGACCGAGTTGAGGAGGCGAACGCCGACCGTGTCAGCGCCGTGCCACAGCCTCCCGCGAGGGGGCGGCAGGGTGTCCGCCGCCGCACGGCGGGCCCGTGGCCACCTCCCCGTGGGGCGCCCTCCGCCGGGCCGCCCGGCGGCCGCCCGGCCGCCGCCCACGGGAGGGCGCACCGGGCACACCGTGCTCACCCGCATCGCCCACCTGCACAGCGTCCACCGGGGGAACCACCGACCGGAGGCCGGAGGAGCGCCGACCCGCCCCGCCGCGTCATCCGCCAGCCGAGTGAAAGCGGACAGGAGCGCCCATGCGCGCACCCGGCACCCCCGCCGCGGAGCGGATACAAAGGACAAAACCTAGCAAAGCGCCACAAACTCAGGTGAGCCCATGATCGGTCGCATTCCTGTTCTGGACATCCGCCCGCAGATCGATTGCGGCCGCCGCCCGGCGAAGGCGGTGGTGGGCGAGACCTTCGAGGTATCGGCCACCGTCTTCCGCGAAGGGCATGACGCCGTCGCGGCGAACGTGGTGCTGCGCAATCCGGCCGGCCGCTGCGGCCCCTGGACCCCGATGCGGGAGCAGGCACCCGGCAGCGACCGGTGGAGCGCCGAGGTCACCCCCGACGTCGAGGGCCGCTGGTCGTTCACCGTCGAGGCCTGGTCCGATCCGGTCACCACCTGGCGGCGGCACGCCGCCGTGAAGATCCCGGCGGGCATCGACACCGAGCTGGTGCTCACCGAGGGCGCCGACCTCCACGAGCGGGCCGCCTCGGAGGTCCCCAAGAGCGACGGCCGGGAGTCGGTGCTCAGCGCCGTGGACACCCTGCGCAACCCCGAGCTGCCCGCCGCGACCCGGCTCGCCGCGGCGCTCTCCCCCCAGGTCACCGCGGCGCTGGACCGCCACCCGCTGCGCGAACTGCTGACCGTCTCGCGGCCGATGCCCCTGGTCGTGGAGCGCCGGCGGGCCCTGTACGGCTCGTGGTACGAGCTCTTCCCGCGCTCCGAGGGCGCCACCGTGGCCCCGGACGGCACCGCCGTCAGCGGGACCCTGCGCACCGCCGCCGACCGGCTGCCGGCCGTCGCCGCCATGGGCTTCGATGTCGTCTATCTGCCGCCGGTCCACCCCATCGGCACCTCCTTCCGCAAGGGCCCCAACAATGCGCTGTCGGCCGGCCCGGACGATGTCGGCTCTCCCTGGGCCATCGGCTCGCCGGCCGGCGGCCATGACGCCCTCCACCCGGACCTGGGCACCTTCGAGGACTTCGACCACTTCGTCCGCACCGCCCGTGAGCTGCGGATGGAGGTGGCGCTGGACTTCGCGCTGCAGTGCTCGCCCGACCACCCCTGGGTCACCCTGCACCCCCAGTGGTTCCACCGCCGCGCCGACGGCTCGGTCGCCTACGCCGAGAACCCGCCGAAGAAGTACCAGGACATCTACCCGATCGCCTTCGACGCCGACTTCCGCGGGCTGGTCCGCGAGACCGAACGCCTGCTGCGCTTCTGGATGGCCAAGGGCGTACGGATCTTCCGGGTGGACAACCCCCACACCAAGCCGGTGGCCTTCTGGGAGAAGGTGATCGGCGAGATCAACCGCACCGACCCGGACGTGCTCTTCCTCGCCGAGGCCTTCACCCGCCCCGCCATGCTGCACACCCTCGCCCGGATCGGCTTCCACCAGTCGTACACGTACTTCACCTGGCGCAACACCAAGCAGGAGCTGACCGAGTACCTGACCGAGCTGTCCGGCGAGAGCGCGAGCTACCTGCGGCCCAACTTCTTCGTGAACACCCCGGACATCCTGCACGCCTACCTCCAGGAGGGCGGCCGTACCGCCTTCGAAGTACGCGCCGTCCTGGCCGCCACCCTCTCCCCCACCTGGGGCGTCTACGCCGGATACGAGCTGTGCGAGTCGACGCCGCTACGCCGCGGCAGCGAGGAGTACCTCGACTCGGAGAAGTACCAACTGAGGCCGCGCGAATGGGATGCGGCGGCCAGAGCGGGGCACACCATCGCCCCCCTGATCACCGCGCTCAACCGCATCCGCCGCCGGCACCCTGCCCTGCAGCAGCTGCGCAACCTGCACTTCCACCACGTCGACAACGACGCCGTCCTCGCCTTCTCCAAGCACGAGGGGCACGGCGACCGGGCCGACACGGTGCTCACGGTGGTCAACCTCGACCCGCACCACACCCACGAGGCGACGGTGTCGTTGGACATGCCGGAACTCGGCCTCGGCCGGCACGAGTCCTTTCCGGTGCGCGACGAGCTCACCGGCGATACCTACCACTGGGGCAGGGACAACTATGTGCGCCTGGAGCCGGGCCGCTCTCTCGCGCCCGCCCATGTGCTGTCGCTGCGACCGTCCTCACCGATCGGAGGGTCACCCAATTGATCGTCAATGAGCCTGTCCCCGACACGTTCGAGGACACCCCGGCGAAGGACCGCGATCCCGACTGGTTCAAACGGGCCGTCTTCTACGAAGTCCTGGTGCGTTCCTTCCAGGACAGCAATGGCGATGGCATCGGCGACCTCAAGGGCATCACGGCGAAGCTCGACTATCTGCAGTGGCTGGGGGTGGACTGCCTCTGGCTGCCACCGTTCTTCAAATCCCCCCTGCGGGACGGCGGTTACGATGTCGCCGATTACACCGCGGTACTTCCCGAATTCGGCGATCTGGCCGACTTCGTGGAATTCGTGGACGCCGCGCACCACCGCGGCATGCGGGTGATCATCGACATGGTGATGAACCACACCAGCGACCAGCACCCGTGGTTCCAGGAGTCGCGCACCGACCCCGAGGGCCCGTACGGCGACTATTACATGTGGGCCGACGACGACAAGCAGTACTCGGACGCCCGCATCATCTTCGTCGACACCGAGGCCTCCAACTGGACCTTCGACCCGGTCCGCAAGCAGTACTTCTGGCACCGCTTCTTCTCCCACCAGCCGGATCTCAACTACGAGAACCCGGCGGTCCAGGAGGAGATGATCTCCGCCCTGCGCTTCTGGCTCGACCTGGGGATCGACGGCTTCCGGCTGGACGCGGTGCCCTACCTCTACGCCGAGGAGGGCACCAACTGCGAGAACCTGCCGGCCTCGCACGCCTTCCTCAAGCGGGTCCGCGCGGAGATCGACGCCCATTACCCGGACACCGTGCTGCTGGCCGAGGCCAATCAATGGCCGGAGGACGTCGTCGACTACTTCGGCGATTACGGCGTCGGCGGCGACGAATGCCATATGGCCTTCCACTTCCCGGTCATGCCGCGCATCTTCATGGCGGTGCGCCGCGAATCGCGCTATCCGGTCTCGGAAATCCTCGCCAAGACCCCGGCGATTCCGTCCGGCTGCCAGTGGGGCATCTTCCTGCGCAACCACGACGAGCTGACCCTCGAAATGGTCACGGACGAAGAGCGCGACTACATGTACGCGGAGTACGCCAAGGACCCGCGTATGCGGGCCAATATCGGAATCCGCCGGCGGCTGGCCCCGCTGCTCGACAACGACCGCAATCAGATCGAGCTCTTCACCGCCCTGCTGCTGTCCCTGCCGGGTTCGCCGATCCTCTATTACGGCGACGAGATCGGCATGGGCGACAACATCTGGCTCGGCGACCGCGACGCGGTGCGGACGCCGATGCAGTGGACGCCGGACCGCAACGCCGGGTTCTCCTCCTGCGACCCGGGCCGGCTCTCGCTGCCGACGATCATGGATCCGGTCTACGGATACCAGGTCACCAATGTCGAGGCCGCGATGAGTTCGCCGTCCTCGCTGCTGCACTGGACCCGCCGGATGATCGAGATCCGGAAGCAGAACCCCGCGTTCGGGCTCGGCAGCTACACCGAGCTGTCCTCCACCAATCCGGCGGTGCTGGCCTTCCTGCGGGAGTCGCCGGGCGCCGCGGGCGCGGACGACGACCTGGTGCTGTGCGTGCACAACTTCTCGCGCTTCGCCCAGCCCACCGAGCTGGACCTGCGGTCGTTCAGCGGCCGCCATCCGGTGGAACTCATCGGCGGCGTCCGCTTCCCCGCCATCGGGGAGCTGCCGTACCTGCTGACCCTCGCGGGCCACGGGTTCTACTGGTTCCGGCTGCGCAGAAACTCCGGATAACGTCCGGCGCCCTGACCGGGCACGGGCCGGAAAGACGCCCGTACGCGGCCACCTGGCGCGTACGGGCGTTTTTTGACCTTTCGCCCGGGCACCCTCCCTACTACCGCACGGGCCGGGTGAGCCATCGTCGGTCCCCCCGGCCCGGGAGGGAATCCGCCGCGCAGCGGAGCAAGGCACGCCGGAATCGCCGCTGCCGCAGGGACGAGCTCGCCCGGTGCCCGCCTCCGGACCCCGTCCGGGTGCCTCACCGGCAGCCGCCGTCTGGGGGTACCCCCACCGCGCCACCGCACAGTCAAGGCCGTATTCCGGGACACTTTGCCCTATATGTCGTGTGCCCGGGGAAAGGACGCGACGCCATGTCGGACACCGCCTCGACCCGTGCCACCCGCAACACCCCTGATCACCGCCCGCTCGCCGCCGCCCCCGATCTGCTCTCCTCGCTGGCTCCGCTGCTCGCCGAATGGGTACCGCGCCAGCGCTGGTTCGCCGGTAAGGGGCGGCTGCTCACCGGCTTCACGCTGCTCTCGGCGACCGAACTGCTGCCGTGCACCGACGTCGGCACACCCGGCCTGCTGCTCCTGCTCGTCCGCGCCCAGCAGAGCGCGCCACCGAGCCGTACGCCCCTCGGCGGCGACTGCTACCAACTTCTGCTGGGGGTGCATCCGGCCCTGCCGCCGCAGCTGGCGCCCGCGGTGATCGGCCGTCCCGGCGGCGGCCCGCTGCACGGTCGCACCGTCTACGACGCGCTGCTCGACAACCGGCTGTGCGGGCTGCTGCTGGAGCGGCTGCGGGTGCCGGGCCGGCTCGGGGCGCTGTGCTTCAGCCGGGAGCCCGACGCCGAGATCCCCTCCGGGCTGTCGGGCCGGCCGATCGCCGTCGAACAGTCCAACTCCTCGATCGTCTACGGGGATTCCTTCATCCTGAAGGTCTTCCGGCGGATCGAACCGGGGGTCAACCCGGACCTGGAGCTGCCGCGGGCGCTGGCGGACGCCAAGTGCGCGCGGGTGCCCGCGCCCGCCGCCTGGTACGAGGCGGCGGCCGCCGAGGAGGGCGGCGAGGCAACGACGCTGGGCGTGCTGCAGCCGTTCCTGCCGGGCTCGGCGGACGGCTGGCAGCTGGCGCTGAACGCACTCGCCGTCCGCGCCGACTTCACCGGCTCGGCGCGGGCGCTCGGCCATGCCACCGCCGAGGTGCACACCGCGCTCGCCCAGACGCTGCCGACCACCGAACTGCGCCGCCCGCAGCTGGAGGTGATCGCCGCCCAGATGCACCAGCGGCTGGACGCCACCGCCCGCGCCGTGCCCGTACTGCAGCCCTACCGCGCCCGGCTGCGCACCGCCTTCGACGCGCTCGCCACGAGCGGCCACGACGGCCGCAGCTGGGCCGCCCAGCGCATCCACGGCGATCTGCACCTGGGCCAGACGCTGCGCTCCGCCGACGAGGGCCGCTGGTCGCTGATCGACTTCGAGGGCGAACCGGCCCGCCCGCTGGCCGAGCGGCGCCGCCTCCAGCCGGCGGTGCGGGACATCGCGGGCATGCTGCGGTCCTTCGACTATGCCGCGCGCAGCGGCCCGGCCGGCGGGGACCCCTGGGCGCTGGAGTGGGCCCGGCGCACCCGTGACGCCTACTGCCGGGGCTATGCGGAGGCCGGTGGGCTCGATCCGCGCTCGGCGCCCGAACTGATGCGCGCTTACGAGACCGACAAGGCCGTTTACGAGGTGCTGTACGAGGCCCGGCACCGGCCCGACTGGCTGTCCGTCCCGATGGCCGCCATCCGGCGGCTGGCCTCCGGCGGGGAGCCGGCCCTGGAGGCGGACAGCCGGCCGGGCGGGGCCGCCGGGTCCGACCACGGCCGGGGGTGAGGGGCCGACAGACGAACCGCCGATCCGCCGCGCGTACGCCCGTACGCCCATACGCCGAATGCCGTACGCCCCCCAGACCCGACCGACGCACCACTCCGCCCCGCACCGAGGAGGCCTCCCGTGACCGCCCGCCCGCCGTCCCGTCCCACCACCCCCGACACCACGCCCGCTCCGGGCGCGGCCGACGACAGCGCGGCGGGGCGGTCCGGCCGCGCGGCGACGCCCCGGCCGCCGGCCGTCGCCCCTTCGGTGGCCGCGCGGGGTACCTTCGCCGGGCCCGCGGCCGGTGCCCCGCCCACCCGGCCGTCAGCTCCCCGGGAGACGGCACCGCCCGGCCGGGCGGCCGCGCCCGCGGGCCCGTCCCCTGCGGCGCCGTCGGCAGCCGGCAGCCATGGGGTCCGGCCCGCCGTGCCGCTGTCCGACGAGGACCGCGGCCGGCTCCTGGACGGTGCCCATCACGATCCGCACGGGCTGCTCGGCGCCCACCTCGTCCGCGGCGGACTGCTCATCCGGGTCCTCAAACCCTGCGCCCGGGGCGTCACGGTCCTGGGGAAGGGACTGCGCGCCGACCTGCCCGCCGAGGGCGACGGGCTGTTCGCCGGGGTGCTGCCGCTGCGCACGATCCCGGACTACGAGCTGCTGGTCGACTACGGCGACACCACCCTGACGGTGCAGGACCCCTACCGCTTCCTGCCCGCGCTCGGCGAGCTGGACCTGCATCTGCTGGCCGAGGGCCGGCACGAGCAGCTGTGGCAGGCGCTCGGCGCGCGGATCACGGAGCACCAGGGGGTGACCGGTACCCGCTTCACCGTCTGGGCGCCCAATGCCCGGGGCGTGCGGGTCGTCGGCGACTTCAACTACTGGGACGGCACCGGCCACCCGATGCGCTCGCTGGGCTCCTCGGGCGTCTGGGAGCTCTTCCTGCCGGGCATCGGCGAGGGCGAGCTCTACAAGTTCGAGATCACCCGGCCGGACGGCTCGCGGACCGTGCGCGCCGACCCGATGGCCCGGCGGACCGAATGCCCGCCCGCCAACGCCTCGGTCGTGGAAGCCTCGCACTACCGCTGGACGGACGCCGACTGGATGGCCCGGCGCGGCGAACGGCCCGTGCACGAGGCGCCGTTCTCCGTCTATGAGGTGCATCTGGCCTCCTGGCGCCCCGGCCTCACCTACCGCCAGCTCGCGGTGCAGCTCCCGGCCTATGTGAAGGACCTGGGCTTCACGCACGTCGAGTTCATGCCGGTCTGTGAGCACCCCTTCGGCGGCTCGTGGGGCTATCAGGTGACCGGGTTCTACGCGCCCACCGCCAGGATGGGCACCCCGGACGACTTCCGGTTCCTGATCGACGCACTGCACCGGGCCGGCATCGGCGTGCTGATGGACTGGGTGCCGGCGCACTTCCCGCGCGACGACTGGGCGCTGGCGGAGTTCGACGGCCGTCCGCTCTACGAGCCCCAGGACCCGGCACGGGCCGCGCACCCGGACTGGGGCACCCTGGAGTTCGACTACGGCCGCACCGAGGTCCGCAACTTCCTTGTCGCCAACGCCGTGTACTGGTGCGAGGAGTTCCATATCGACGGCCTGCGGGTGGACGCCGTCGCCTCGATGCTCTACCTGGACTACTCGCGCGAGGACGGCGACTGGACCCCGAACGTCCACGGCGGCCGGGAAAACCTCGATGCGGTCGCCTTCCTCCAGGAGATGAACGCGACCGTCTACCGCCGCTGCCCCGGTGTCGTCACCATCGCCGAGGAGTCCACGGCCTGGGACGGCGTCACCCGCGCCACCCACCACGTCGGCCCCGGTGGCTTCGGCGGTCTGGGCTTCGGGCTGAAGTGGAACATGGGCTGGATGCACGACTCCCTCGGCTATGTCTCCAAGGAGCCGGTGCACCGCAAGTACCACCACGGCGAGATGACCTTCTCGATGATCTACGCCTACTCCGAGAACTACGTGCTCCCGATCTCCCACGACGAGGTGGTGCACGGCAAGCGCGCCCTGGTGTCGAAGATGCCCGGTGACTGGTGGCAGCAGCGGGCCGACCACCGTGCCTACCTCGGGTTCATGTGGGCCCATCCCGGCAAGCAACTCCTCTTCATGGGGCAGGAGTTCGCCCAGGGGGCGGAGTGGGCGGAGAGCCACGGACCGGACTGGTGGCTGCTCGATCCGTCGTACGAGGCGGAGCCCGACCACCGGGGCGTACGCGATCTCGTCCGCGACCTGAACCGCCGCTACGCCGCCACCCCCGCGCTGTGGGAGCGCGACACCGACCCGGCCGGCTTCTCCTGGATCGACGGCGACGCGCGCGAGGACAATGTCTTCTCCTTCCTGCGCTTCGCCGCCGACGGCTCGCCGCTGATCTCGGTCAGCAACTTCTCGCCCGTCGTCCGCCACTCCTACCGGCTCGGCGTCCCCGACCACGTACCCGCCTGGCGGGAAGTGCTCAACACCGACGATCCGCGCTACGGCGGCAGCGGCATCACCAACCCCGCCCCCCTCACGGCCGAACCGACCCCCTGGAACGGCCGCGCCGCCTCCGTCTCCCCCGTCCTGCCCCCGCTGGCCACCCTCTGGCTGCGACCGGCCTGACCGCCGCACGGCTCGTGGGCACGGGAGGGGCGGGCGCCGCCTCCGCAGGCCGCGGCGGAGGGGCGGGCGCCGCCTGCGGCACCCGCCCCTCCCCTCGTCCCGCGGCCCGGGATCAGACCGTGGCGGACGTCTTCGCCGCCTCGCCGTCCCGCGGCCCGGCGACCTCGGGGGCGGCCGGCTCCGCGGAGGCGTCGTCGTCGGTCATCGTCTTCTCGTCGAACGGCGCCCGGCCGGCCAGCACCTCCACCACCCGGGCGTGGTCGATCTCCTTGGTCCAGGTGCCGATCAGGATGGTGGCCACCGCGTTGCCGGCGAAGTTGGTCAGGGCGCGCGCCTCGCTCATGAAGCGGTCGATGCCGACGATCAGGCCCACGCCGTCGACCAGTTCGGGGCGGTGCGACTGCAGGCCGCCGGCCAGGGTCGCAAGTCCCGCGCCGGTGACGCCCGCCGCGCCCTTCGACGCGATGACCATGAACACCAGCAGCGAGATCTGCTGCCCGAGCGGCAGCGGCTTGCCCATCGCCTCGGCCACGAACAGCGAGGACATCGTCAGGTAGATGGCGGTGCCGTCGAGGTTGAAGCTGTAGCCGGTGGGGACGGTGATGCCGACCACCGGCTTGCTGACGCCCAGGTGCTCCATCTTCGCGATCAGCCGGGGCAGCGCCGACTCCGAGGAGGAGGTGGACAGGATCAGCAGGAACTCCCGGCCGAGGTACTTCAGCAGCTGGAAGACGTTGACCTTGGCGATCAGCCGGAGCAGCGTGCCGAGCACCACGATCACGAACAGCACACAGGTGGTGTAGAAGCCGATCATGATGACGGCCAGGGACTTCAGCGCGTCCACGCCGGTCTCGCCGACCACCGCCGCGATGGCACCGAAGGCACCCACCGGCGCCGCCCACATGATCATGGACAGCACCCGGAAGACCAGCTTCTGGAGGTGCCCCACCCCGCGCAGCACCGGCTCACCCGCCGCGCCCAGCGCCTGCAGACCGAAGCCGACCAGCAGCGCCACCAGCAGCGTCTGGAGGACCTGCTCCTGGGTGAAGGCGGAGACCAGGGTGGTGGGGATCATGCCGAGCAGGAAGTCGGACAGCGACTCCGCGCCGCCCCCGGCCTGGGCGTGGCCCGCGTGCCGGACGGACTCGGTCAGATGGAGGCCGGACCCGGGGTCCAGCAGGTTGCCGACGACCAGGCCGATGGCCAGCGCCACGGTGGACATCACCATGAAGTAGCCGAGGGCCAGTCCGCCGACCGCGCCGACCTTGGCGGCCTTCCGCACCGAGCCGACGCCCAGCACGATGGTGCAGAAGATGACCGGCGCGATCATCATCTTGATCAGGTTCACGAACCCGGTGCCGAGCGGCTTGAGCTGGACGGCGACACCGGGGGCGGCGAAGCCCACGATGATGCCGAGCAGTACCGCCCCGATCACGGCGATGTAGAGGAAGTGGGTCCGGTCCCGCTTCGCCGGCGCGGTCTCCTCGGTGGTGCCCCCGGACAACGGGGTCTGTGCAGCCACGGCTGTCTCCTCGGTCTACGGCTGTGCGCTGATCTGCGGCTCTGTCACACAACAAGTTCCGGCGACTATGCACGCCGCTGTGGCGCCCGTCACCCTTACGTACATTTCGTTCACGTAAAAGTGACCGCACGGACTGTTCCGAAAGTGACCGTGCAGACTGTTCTGTATGCGACTCCCCCGCCCCCGCCCGTCCCGGCACCTGCGCGGCCCGCGCAGCCTCGCCGGGCAGCTCTTCGCCATGCAGGTGGTGCTGGTGGCGGTGGTCGTCGTGGGCTGTGTGCTCTTCGCGTACCTCAGCGCGGGACGGCAGGCGGAGGAGACCGCACGGCGGCAGGCGACGGCCGCCGCCACCGCCGTCGCCGACTCCCCCGCGGTGGTGGCCGCCGCGCGCACCAAGGACCCGACGGCCGCGCTCCAGCCGTACAGCGAGCGGCTGCGGCACGACGCCGGTGTCGACTTCGTGGTGGTGATGGCCCCGGACGGGACCCGCTGGACGCACCCCGAGCCGTCCGCGATCGGCAAGAAGTACCTGGGGCACATCGGCCCGGCGCTGCACGGCAGGGTCTTCCCCGAGACGCATATGGGGGTGCTCGGACCGTCCGTACGGGTCGTCGCGCCGGTCCGTGATCCCGGGCGCGGCGGCCGGATCACGGCCCTGGTCAGCTCCGGGATCACCATCGAGACGATCAGTGAGCAGCTGCGCAACCAGATCCTGGCGCTGGTGGGCGTGGCCGCGGGGGCGCTGGCGCTCGGCGGCCTGGGGACGTATGTGATCAATGCCCGGCTGCGCCGGCACACCCACGGGATGAACGCGGCGGAGCTCAGCCGGATGCACGAGTACCACCAGGCCGCGCTGCACGCGGTGCGTGAGGGGCTGCTGATGCTCGACGGGCAGCGCCGGGTCGCCCTGATCAACGACGGCGGGCGGGAGCTGCTGGGGCTGTCGGACGACGCGGTGGGCCGTCTCGTCACCGAGCTGGGGCTGCCCGAGCCGCTGACCGAGGCGCTGCTGGCACCCGGCCCCCGCGTCGACGAGCTGCAGCTGACCCGCGAGCGAGTGCTGGTGGTCAACTCCGCACCGGTCTCCGGCGGGGAGCGGCGCGGCAGCGTGGTCACCCTGCGCGATCACACCGAACTCCAGGCGCTGTCCGGGGAGTTGGACTCGGTGCGCGGTTTCACCGAGGCGCTGCGATCACAGGCCCACGAGGCCGCCAACCGGCTGCACGCGGTGGTCTCGCTGATCGAGCTGGGGCGCGCCGAGGAGGCCGTGGAGTTCGCGACCGCGGAGCTGGAGCTGGCCCAGGCGCTGACCGATCAGGTCGTCGGCGCGGTCGCCGAACCGGTGCTCGCCGCGCTGCTGCTCGGCAAGGCCGCGCAGGCCAACGAGCGGGGCGTCGAACTGACCTTGACCGCCGACAGCCGGATCGACGACGGGCTGCTGCCGCCCGGCCTGCCGGCCCGCGACCTGGTCACGGTGCTGGGCAACCTCCTCGACAACGCCCTGGACGCCGCCGCCCCCACCCCGGAGCACACCGCCGCCGGGCCGCCGCGGGTGCGCGTCACCGCGCGGGCGGACGGCGGCGAACTGCTGTTGCGGGTGGCCGACAGCGGCCCCGGGGTGTCCGCGGACGCCGCCGAGGAGATCTTCCGGCGGGGCTGGAGCACCAAGCAGAGCACGGCCGTGCCCGCCCGGGGCCGCGGTCTGGGCCTGGCCCTGGTCCAGCAGGCGGTCCGCCGCAACGGCGGCACCGTCACCCTGGACCGGGCATCCGAAGGCGGCGCGCGGTTCACCGTACGGCTGCCGCTGCGGACGGGCGCGCCGGCATGAACGGGGCGAGGGGCGCGGCCCGCCCCGGCGCGAGAGGAGACGCCCGGTGACCCCCTCCGACATCCGGGTCCTCGTCGTCGAGGACGATCCGGTCGCCGCCGACGCACACGCCCTGTACGTGGCACGGGTGCCCGGCTTCACGGTCTCCGGCACCGTGCACTCCGGCGGCGACGCCCGCCGCCATCTCGACGCGCACCCCGTCGATCTGCTGCTGCTCGACCTCTACCTGCCGGACGGCCACGGGCTGCAGCTGGTGCGGACGCTGCGCGCGGCCGGCCACACCGCCGACATCATCGCGGTCACCTCCGCCCGGGATCTGGCGATGGTGCGCGAGGGCGTCTCGCTCGGCGTGGTGCAGTACGTGCTGAAGCCGTTCACCTTCGCCACCCTGCGCGACCGGCTCACCCGCTACGCGGAGTTCCGCGCCACCACCGGCGAGGCCAGCGGGCAGGACGAGGTGGACCGGGCGATCGCGGCGCTGCGCGCACCGCGTCCGGCCGCACTGCCCAAGGGGCTGACCGCGGCCACCCTGCGGGCGGTGACCGATGTGCTGCGGGCCGCCGGGAGCGGGCTGACGGCGACCGAGGCGGCCGCCGATGTGGGCATCTCCCGGATCACCGCCCGCCGTTACCTCGAACATCTGGTGGAGAGCGGCCGGGCCGCCCGCGCCCCCCAGTACGGCCAGGTCGGCCGCCCCGAACTGCGCTACCGGTGGTCGGGCCACTGACTGACCGTGACCGGTGGTTTCCTACGAGCCTCGTCCTTGGGCATCCGCACGATAGGTGCGCGGCCGGGCCGTCACTTACCGTGTGCCGGTGCATACGCAAGACGGGGAGCCCCGCAGACCCCCATTCCACGCCGAGGCCGCCCGCCGGCTCCGCGAGGCGCTGGGGATGACGCCCGCCCATGTCGCCTACGGAATCCGGGCCGCCTTCGGCATACCGGTTCCGCCGGCGACGGTGGCGTCCTGGGAACGGGGCGAGAGCGCCCCCACGGAGGCCGAACTGACCGCGCTGGCCGGCGCCCTGTGGTGCGCGCCGGGCGATCTGCTCGGCGCACCGGACACCCTGCGCGAGTACCGTCTGGCGCTCGGCCTCGCCCCGGCGGACCTCGCGCTGCGGATCGGCATGGACCGGGCCGCATACGAGCGCCTGGAGGCCGGCGGGGCGTGGAGCGGCAGCGACCGGCAGGCCGCGTCGCTCGCCGAGGTGCTGTCCCTGCCACTGCCCGCGCTGGTCCGCTTCACCGGCCGGGACGGCCAGTTGACCGAGCTGCTGACCAGCGCCGCCACCACCCGCTGGCAGGCCTACGTCCGGCCGGTCGGCCAGGTCGTACCGCTGTCCCGGCAACAGCTCCGGGCCGTCCTGCAGGAGGTGCACGGCGCGTATCAGGCGACCATGGCCGCTACGCTCAACTGGGGTGACTCGGACAGCGCCGAGGAGTCCGGCCGGGCGGGACGCGCGTTCCTCGACGGCATCCTGGCGGAATTCTGGGCCCGGGTCGGCGAGCCGCGGCCCTGAGGTGTCTCCTCATCGCCGATACGCCCCGGTACCGCCGGTACCGCCGGTGCCGTCGGGTACCGCCGGGATGCCCCGGAAACACCGAGAGGCCCGGGTAAACCCCGAGACGCCCCGTCGGCCCCGAGTCGGACCGCCCGTCCGTCCAGAGAATGACGCCGGGCGCGGCGATGGCACTTCCGGCCGGTGCGGCTTTCGGTCCTTGCGGCCGAGGCGCCCGCCGACCTGCGCCTTCGAGAATGGGGACATCGAAACGTCCGTCCTTCTCCAGGAGTTCCCCGTGTCCCACCCGGCCGCCTTTCCCGCCCCCACCCGCGCCGACGCTGCCGTCGCCGCCCGTGCCACGGACCTGAGCAAGGTCTACGGCCAGGGGGAGACCCGTGTGGTCGCGCTGGACTCCGTCTCGGTCGAGTTCGGCAAGGCCAGGTTCACCGCGATCATGGGTCCGTCCGGCTCCGGCAAGTCGACGCTGATGCACTGCATGGCCGGACTGGACGCCATCTCGTCCGGCTCGGCCCGGATCGGCGACGTGGAGCTGTCCTCGCTGAACGACAAGCAGCTGACGCGGCTGCGCCGGGACAAGATCGGCTTCATCTTCCAGGCGTTCAACCTGCTGCCGACGCTGAGCGCGCTGGAGAACATCACCCTGCCGATGGACATCGCGGGCCGTAAGCCGGACCGGGACTGGGTCAGCCGTGTCATCGAGACGGTCGGCCTGTCCGGGCGGCTGTCGCACCGGCCGGCCCAGCTCTCCGGCGGCCAGCAGCAGCGCGTCGCGGTCGCCCGCGCGCTGGCCGCCCAGCCGGAGATCATCTTCGCGGACGAGCCGACCGGCAACCTCGACTCCCGCTCGGGCGCCGAAGTGCTGGGCTTCCTGCGGGAGTCGGTGCAGGCGATGCAGCAGACGGTCGTGATGGTCACCCATGACCCGGTCGCCGCGGGCTATGCGGACCGGGTGGTCTTCCTCGCCGACGGCCATATCGTCGAGGAGCTGCACGAGCCGACCGCGGACACCGTCCTGGACCGGATGCGGCTCTTCGAAGCCAAGGGTCGTACGAGCTGACGCCCGGCACACCGCACCACCGCGCTCCCCGGCGCGCTGCCCTTCATCCCGAGCCACCGGACCAGGACTGACACCACCACCATGCTGCGAACCGCCCTGCGCAATGTGCTTGCGCACAAAGCCCGATTGATGATGACCGCGCTCGCGGTCCTGCTCGGCGTCGCCTTCGTCGCCGGCACCCTCATCTTCAGTGACACCGTCGGCTCGGCCGTCAAGAAGGCGTCCGAGAAGAACCTCGACGGGGTGGCCGTCTCCGTCCAGGCCGAGGCCGGCGACAGCTCCCCGGACATCGGCAAGGACCGCAAGCGGACCACCCTTGTCGACGACAAGCTGGCGGACAAAATCCGCGCACTGCCCGGCGTGCAGTCCGTACGCCGCAACGTCAACGGCACGGCCACCGTCGCCGGCCCGGACAATGTGCCGCTCGGCCACGAGTGGCAGAACCTCGCCACCAACTTCCAGCCGGACAAGGACGGTCACGACCCCCGCTACCCGCTGCTGCAGGGCCGCGGACCGGCCGCCGACGACGAGGTCGCGCTGGACGAGGCGACCGCGAAGGCGTCCGGCCGCAAGATCGGTGACGCCGTGCGGCTCGCCACCGACGGCCCGGTGCTGACGAAGCGGCTGGTCGGCATCGTCTCCACCGACGACCCGCAGGTCACCGCGGGCGGCAGCCTGACGCTCTTCGACACCGCCACCGCGCAGAAGCTGTTCCTGCACCCCGGCCAGTTCGACGAGCTGGTGATCGGTGCCGCGCCCGGCACCGATCAGGAGGCACTGACCGACAAGGTCAGGGAGGTGCTGCCCAAGGACCGTGCCACGGCGACCAGCGGCACCGATCTCGCCGCGGAGCAGTCCCGTATGGTCTCCAGCCAGAACAAGGCCCTGTCCCAGACGCTGCTGACCTTCGCCGGGATCGCGCTGTTCGTCGGCGTCTTCATCATCGCCAACACCTTCACCATGCTGATCTCCCAGCGCAGCCGGGAGATCGCCCTGATGCGTGCGATCGGCGCCTCCCGCCGTCAGGTCGTGCGCTCGGTCCTCGCGGAGGCGGCCCTGCTGGGCCTGATCTCGTCGGCCGTCGGCTTCGCGCTGGGCATGGGCCTCGCCGTGGGCCTGCGGGCGGTGCTCGAAGCGAATGGCGCGGGTTTCCCGGACGGACCGGTCGTCATCAGCCCGGCCGCGGTGCTCTCCGCGCTGGGTGTGGGCGTCGTGGTGACCGTACTGGCCGCCTGGCTGCCGTCCCGCAAGGCGGCGAAGATCGCCCCGGTGGAGGCGCTCAACACCGTCGAGGCGCCGCCGGCACTGCGCAGCCTGGTGCTCCGCAACTCCCTCGGCGCGGTCATCACCGGCCTCGGCATCGCGACCATGTGCTACGTCTCCACGCTGAAGAAGGCCGACGATCTGCCGATCGCGATGGTGGGCGGCATGCTGACGCTGACCGGCGTCATCATCCTCGCGCCGCTGCTGTCCCGGCCGCTGGTCTCGCTGGCGGGCGTCGTCACCACCCGGCTCTTCGGCATCAGCGGCAAGCTGGCCACGGAGAACACGCTGCGCAACCCCCGCCGTACGGCGGCGACCGCCTCGGCGCTGATGATCGGCCTCACCCTGATCACCGGTATGACGGTCGTCGGGAACTCGGCCGGGCAGGCCATGGACAAGATGACGGCCCAGGGGCTGAAGGCCGACTACAAGATCGGGGCCTCCTCCGGTCTGGACCCCGAGCTGTCGCAGAAGGTGGCGGACGTCCCGGGCGTCGAGGCGGCTGCTCCGCTGCGCAATACGGGCTTCTCGACCCCTGATTCCTCCATGGGCCTGATGGGCACCGACCTCCGCACGATCGGCAAGGTCCTCCAACTGGACTTCATCAGCGGTTCGTTGAAGGGCGCCGGAGGCCACGACATCGCGGTCTCCCAGGAGATGGCCAAGAAGAAGGGCTGGCACACCGGCGACACCCTGGACGCCACCTTCTTCGACAAGAAGAAGGCGAAGCTGAAGATCGTCGGAATCTACGCGGACAACCAGCTGGTCGGCGACTCGATCGGCGCCGCCTCGCTGTCAGCGCCGCACCAGTTCATGCCGACGGTCGATACGCTGCTGGTGAAGGCCCAGGACGGCCCGTCGGAGGGGCTGGAGAAGCAGATCCGGCACGCCCTCGGCGACAGCCCGCTGCTGAAGGTCCAGGACCACGCCGAGCTGCGCAAGGAGAACGCCGCGAACATCGAGATGGTGCTCAACGTCTCCTACGGGCTGCTGGGCATGGCCGTCATCATCGCGGTGGTGGGCGTCGTCAACACCCTCGCCATGTCGGTCTTCGAGCGGACCCGCGAGATCGGGATGCTGCGGGCGATCGGCCTGGCCCGCAGCGGCATCAAGCAGATGGTCCGGCTGGAGTCGGTGGTCATCGCGCTGTTCGGCGCGGGCCTGGGCATCGCGGTGGGTGTCTTCTGCTCCTGGGCCGTCGGCACCCTGGTCAGCGAGGGCCTGCCCACCTACGAGCTGCTGCTGCCCTGGGGCCGGCTCGCGCTGTTCGTACTGATCGCGGCGGCCGTGGGGGTGCTGGCCGCGCTCTGGCCGGCCCGCCGGGCGGCCCGGCTGAACATGCTCCAGGCCATCGGCGCCGAGTGACCACCTGACCGCCACCCCCCACAAAGGCGGCGCGCCTGCCCTCGACGGAGGACAGGCGCGCCGTCGGCGTTTCCGGGAAGCGGTGGGCGTTCCGGGGAGCAGCGGGGCTCAGAAGACCGACTCGGCCTCGTCCATCCGCCACGCGGGCACCGTCTTGAGTTCGGTGACCGCCTCGTGCAGCGGCACCATGGTGATGTCGGTGCCGCGCAGCGCGGTCATCCGGCCGAAGTCGCCGCGGTGCGCGGCCTCGACGGCGTGCCAGCCGAAGCGGGTGGCGAGCACCCGGTCGTACGCGGTGGGGGTGCCGCCGCGCTGGACGTGGCCGAGGATGACCGGGCGGGCCTCCTTGCCGAGGCGCTTCTCCAGTTCGACGGCGAGGTGGTTGCCGATGCCGGTGAACCGCTCGTGGCCGAACTGGTCGATGACGCCCTTCTTGTAGTCCATGGTCTCCTCGGCCGGGTGGGCCCCCTCGGCGACACAGACCACCGCGAACTTCTTGCCCCGGGCGAAGCGCTCCTCGACCATCTTGACCAGGTCGTTCACATCGAAGGGACGCTCCGGCAGGCAGATGCCGTGGGCGCCGCCGGCCATCCCGGACTCCAGCGCGATCCAGCCGGCGTGCCGGCCCATCACCTCGACGACCATGACGCGCTGGTGCGACTCCGCGGTGGTCTTGAGGCGGTCGATCGCCTCCGTCGCGACGCCGACGGCGGTGTCGAAGCCGAAGGTGCGGTCGGTGGAGGAGATGTCGTTGTCGATGGTCTTGGGGACGCCGACGACCGGCATCCCGGCGTCCGCCAGCATCCGGGCCGCGGTGAGGGTGCCCTCGCCGCCGATCGGGATCAGGACGTCGATGCCGTAGTCCTTGGAGAGGTCCTTGGACTTCTCGCAGGCCTCCCGGAGCCGGTTGCGCTCCAGCCGGGACGAGCCGAGGATGGTGCCACCGCGGGCCAGGATGCCGCTGACCGCCTCGAGGTCGAGCTTGCGGTAGCGGCCTTCGAGCAGCCCCTTGAAGCCGTCCTCGAAGCCGATGACCTCGTCGCCGTGCCCGGTGAGGGCACGGTGGACAACAGACCGGATCACAGCGTTCAGACCAGGACAGTCGCCGCCTGCGGTGAGGACTCCGATACGCATCGTGCTGGGTCTCCTGTGCTCGCTGTCGGTTCGTGTGAGCCGGTCCGATTGTTTCACGGGACGGCCCGCCCTCCTCCTCCACGGACCTCACCCCCACTGTCCCCGCACGGACTCCGCAAGGGAAACTGGGAGAGCGACCTATCTACACACATAGGTATTGTCAAGAGGGGCACGCCCACAATAACGACTTATTTTGACCTTGTGGCCATCGACTGGATCGGAGAGCACACGTGACGCGGAGCGTGTACGTGACCGGTATCGACCGCGGCGACGGCCGCCAGGTCGTCGAGCTGGGGGTCATGGAGCTGCTGACCCGCCATGTCGACCGGGTGGGGGTCTTCCGCCCGCTGACGCACGGCGACGGGCCCGACCGATTGTTCGACCTGCTGCGGTCCCGCTACCGGCTCACCCAGTCCCCCGACACCGTGTACGGCCTCAGCTACGAGGAGGCCGCCGCCCTCCAGGCCGAACGCGGCACCGACGAGCTGGTCTCCCGGCTCGTCGACCGCTTTCACGCCGTGGCCAGGGACTACGAGTACGTCTTGGTCCTCGGCTCGGACTACGCGGCCACCAGCCTCCCGGCCGAGCTGAACCTCAACGCCCGGCTCGCCAACGAATTCGGCGCCGCCGTGCTGGCCGTCGTGAGCGGCCAGGGCCAGGAGGCGGAGTCCGTACGCGCCGAGGCCCGCAACGCTTACGGCGCCTACCACTCGCTGGGCTGCGATGTCGTGGCCGTGGTCGTCAACCGGGTGGCCCCCGAGCACCGCGAGGCCGTCGTCGACCGGCTCTCCGCCCGGCTCCCCGTGCCCTGCTACGCGCTCCCCGAGGACGGCTCGCTCTCCGCGCCGACCGTCGGCCAGATCGTGCACGCCCTCGGCGCCGAGGTGCTGCTCGGCGACGACTCGGGCCTCGCCAGGGACGCCAGGGACTTCGTCTTCGGCGGCGCCATGCTGCCGACCTTCCTCAAGGCACTGACCCCGGGCGCGCTCGTGGTGACCCCCGGAGACCGGGCGGACCTGGTCATCGGCTCGCTCGCCGCGCACAGCGCCGGTGCCCCGCCGATCGCCGGTGTGCTGCTCACCCTGGACGAGCGGCCCGGCCCCGACATCATGGCGCTGGCCGGCCGCCTCGCCCCCGGCACCCCGGTCATCTCCGTGCCCGGCGGATCCTTCCCGACCGCCGGCGAGCTGTTCGCGATCGAGGGCAAGCTGAACGCAGCCTCGCCGCGCAAGGCGGAGACGGCGCTCGGCCTGTTCGAGCGGCATGTGGACACCGTGGAGCTGACGAACCGCATCTCCGTCGCCCGCTCCGGCCGGGTCACGCCGATGATGTTCGAGCACGAGCTGATCGAGCGCTCCCGCTCCGGCCGCCGCCGGGTGGTCCTCCCGGAGGGGAGCGAGGAGCGGGTGCTGCGGGCCGCCGACGTGCTGCTGCGCCGCGATGTCTGCGATCTGACCCTGCTGGGCGAGGAGGAGGCGATCCTCAAGCGCGCCGCCGATCTCGCCATCGACCTGTCGGGCGCCCAGATCATCGATCCGCAGACCTCCGGGCTGCGCGAGCGGTTCGCCGAGCGCTACGCCGCGCTGCGCGCCCACAAGGGCGTCAGCATCGAGCTGGCCTTCGACGTGGTCGCGGACGTCTCCTACTTCGGCACCCTGATGGTCCAGGAGGGCCTGGCCGACGGCATGGTCTCCGGCGCGGTGCACTCCACCGCCGCCACCATCCGGCCCGCCTTCGAGATCATCAAGACGAAGGCGGGCGCCCAGATCGTGTCCTCGGTGTTCTTCATGTGCCTGGCCGACCGGGTCCTGGTCTACGGCGACTGTGCCGTCAACCCGGACCCGGACGCCGAACAGCTGGCGGACATCGCCATCCAGTCGGCCGCCACCGCCGCCCAGTTCGGCGTCGAGCCGCGGATCGCGATGCTCTCGTACTCCACCGGCACCTCCGGCTCCGGCGCGGACGTCGACAAGGTCCGCAAGGCCACCGAGATCGTCCGCGAGCTGCGCCCCGACCTGCTGGTCGAGGGCCCGATCCAGTACGACGCGGCGGTGGACGCGGCGGTCGCCCAGACCAAGCTCCCCGACTCCGACGTGGCCGGCAAGGCCACCGTGCTGATCTTCCCGGACCTCAACACCGGCAACAACACCTACAAGGCCGTGCAGCGCTCGGCCGGTGCGGTCGCCGTCGGCCCGGTCCTGCAGGGGCTGCGCAAGCCGGTCAACGACCTCTCGCGCGGCGCCCTGGTCCAGGACATCGTGAACACCGTGGCCATCACCGCCATCCAGGCACAGGGCGCCCGTCCCGGCGCCTGACCCACCGCCTGACCCGGCCGCTCCCCCGTCCCCGCCCCCCATCGGAAAGCGCTCCATGACTGCCACCGGCACCCGCGTCCTCGTCCTCAATTCCGGCTCCTCGTCGTTGAAGTACCAGCTGCTCGACATGACCGACGCGCAGTCGGCCGGCGGCTGTGCCGCGGGCCGGCTCGCCGTCGGCCTGGTCGAGCGGATCGGCGAGGAGACCTCCCGCCTGGTCCACACCCCGCTGGCCACCGGGGGCGACAAGCGCGAGACGGAAGGCCCGATCGCCGACCACGAGGCCGCGCTGAAGGCCGTCGCCGCGGAGCTGTCCGCCGACGGCCTCGGCCTCGACTCCCCGCAGCTGGCCGCGATCGGGCACCGGGTGGTGCACGGCGGGCTGCGGTTCACCGAGCCGACCGTGATCGACGACGCGGTGCTGAAGGAGATCGAGCGGCTGGTGCCGGTCGCCCCGCTGCACAACCCGGCCAACATCACCGGCATCCGGACCGCCCGCGCGCTGCGCCCCGACCTGCCGCAGGTCGCGGTCTTCGACACCGCCTTCCACGCCACGATGCCGGAGTACGCGGCCCGCTACGCCCTCGACATGGAGACCGCCGACGCGCACCGCATCCGCCGCTACGGCTTCCACGGCACCTCGCACGCCTACGTCTCCCGCAAGACCGCCGCGCTGCTGGGCAAGGACCCCTCCGAGGTCAATGTCATCGTGCTCCACCTGGGCAACGGCGCCTCCGCCTCGGCGGTGGCCGGCGGCCGCTGCGTGGACACCTCGATGGGGCTGACCCCGCTGGAGGGCCTGGTCATGGGCACCCGCTCGGGCGACATCGACCCGGCGGTCACCTTCCACCTCAAGCGGGTGGCGGGGATGTCGGAGGACGAGGTCGACGTGCTGCTCAACAAGAAGAGCGGGCTGATCGGGCTGTGCGGCGACAACGACATGCGGGAGATCCGGCGCCGGATCGACGAGGGTGACGAGCGTGCCGCGCTCGCCTTCGACATCTACATCCACCGGCTGAAGAAGTACATCGGTGCCTACAGCGCGGTGCTCGGCCGGGTCGACGCGGTGGCGTTCACGGCGGGCGTCGGGGAGAACGCCGCCCCGGTGCGCGAGGCCGCCGTCGCGGGCCTGGAGGAGATGGGGATGGCCGTGGACGCCTCGCTCAACGCCGTACGGTCCGACGAGCCCCGGCTGATCTCCCCGGAGTACGCCCGGGTTGCGGTCGCCGTGGTACCCACGGACGAGGAGCTGGAGATCGCCCAGCAGACATACGCCCTGGTCAGCGCCTAGGTCTCGGTGTTTCCGCCTACCGAAATATTCCGCCGCTAAACAAACCGATAGGATTCCGCCCATGCGCCGTTCCAAAATCGTCTGCACCCTGGGCCCCGCCGTCGACTCCTTCGAGCAGCTGAAGACGCTGATCGAGGCCGGCATGAATGTGGCCCGTTTCAACATGAGCCACGGGACCCAGCCGGAGCACGAGGAGCGGTACCACCGCCTCCGCAAGGCCTCCGAGGAGACCGGCCGCGCGGTCGGTGTGCTGGCCGACCTGCAGGGCCCCAAGATCCGTCTGGAGACCTTCGCCGACGGCCCCGTGGAGCTGGTGCGCGGCGACGAGTTCGTCATCACCGCCGAGGACGTCCCCGGCGACCGGACCATCTGCGGCACGACCTACAAGGGCCTGCCCGGCGATGTGTCCAAGGGCGACCCGATCCTGATCAACGACGGCAATGTCGCCCTCCAGGTCGTCGAGGTCGACGGCCCGCGGGTGCGCACCATCGTCATCGAGGGCGGGGTCATCTCCGACCACAAGGGCATCAACCTGCCCGGCGCCGCGGTGAACGTCCCCGCGCTGTCCGAGAAGGACGTCGAAGACCTCAAGTTCGCCCTGCGGATGGGCTGCGACATGGTCGCGCTGTCCTTCGTGCGGGACGCCAAGGACGTCCAGGACGTGCACCGCGTCATGGACGAGGTGGGCCGCCGGGTCCCGGTCATCGCCAAGGTCGAGAAGCCGCAGGCGGTCGCCAACATGCAGGAGGTCGTGATGGCCTTCGACGCCGTCATGGTCGCCCGTGGTGACCTGGCGGTGGAGTACCCGCTGGAGAAGGTCCCGATGGTGCAGAAGCGCCTGGTGGAGCTGTGCCGCAGGAACGCCAAGCCGGTGATCGTGGCGACCCAGATGATGGAGTCCATGATCACCAACTCCCGGCCGACCCGTGCCGAGGCGTCCGATGTCGCCAACGCCATCCTCGACGGCGCCGACGCGGTGATGCTCTCCGCCGAGTCGTCCGTCGGTGCCTATCCGATCGAGACCGTCAAGACGATGTCGAAGATCGTCGAGGCGGCCGAGGAGGAACTGCTCTCCAAGGGCCTGCAGCCGCTGGTGCCCGGCAAGAAGCCGCGTACGCAGGGCGGTTCGGTGGCCCGCGCGGCGTGCGAGATGGCGGACTTCCTGGACGGCAAGGCGCTGATCGCCTTCACCAAGTCCGGTGACACCGCCCGCCGCCTCTCCCGCTACCGCGCGGCCCAGCCCATCCTTGCCTTCACCACCGAGGCGTCCACCCGCAACCAGCTCACGCTGAGCTGGGGTGTCGACGCCTTCGTCGTGCCGCACGTCGACAACACCGACGCGATGGTCGACCTGGTGGACGCCGAACTGCTCAAGCTCAAGCGCTACAGCGAGGGCGACACCATGCTGATCACCGCCGGTTCGCCCCCCGGCGTCCCCGGCACCACCAACATGGTCCGGGTGCACCACCTCGGCGGCGAGCAGGCCTGACGCCCCCGGCACACGGAGCGGCGGTGGGCCGCCCCCGCAAGGGGACGGCCCACCGCCGTTTTCTGCGGCTCCCGGAAGGGCCGGTGATCCCCGGCCCGCGGCCGGGGATCCTCAGTCCGTGATCGACTGGTGCAGACCCGGGATGTGGAGATTGCCGCCGAACTGGCCCGCCTGGTCGATCTTCACCTTGGTGAAGTAGGCGAACGGGACGTTGATCGGCGGCGGGTGCTCGGGGTCGAAGACGATCGGGATCAGACCGAAGAGGTTGCCCTGCAGCCGCTCGGTGTACATCGTCACCTTGCCGCCGCGGATCGTGGACGTCGAGCCCGGTGCGCCCTGGACGTGGTAGTGCTTGCCGGACGTCGGGTCGTCGACGATCTGGTGCAGATCGCCGATGTCGACGCTGTCGGCGGTGAACTTCAGGGCCTGCTTGGTGTGGCCGTTCTGTGTCTGGACATTGACGACGCCCTCGTAGTTCAGGCCGCGCAGGGTGAGCGCGCTGGACTCCAGATGCCAGGGGTCGTCGGGCAGGGTGGCGGGAGTCTGCTCGGCCTTGCCCTTCTGCTTGTTCTCGACGACGCAGGGGAAGGACTTCTTCCCGCTGGCGTCCTTGCCGTCCAGGCCGCCGCCGGGCAGGGCGTTGTCCGCCGCGCCCACCGCGCCGTGGACGGTGTCGTTGACCGTCTTCGACCCGTTCTTGACGGCGTCCCCGGCCTTGTCCGCGCCGTCCTTGAGGCCGCCCACCGTGTCCGTGACCGGCTTGGTGACCTTGTCGGTGGCGGAGCCGGAGTCCTTGGACGCGGACGGCGAAGGGCTCGGCGAGGCCGGCTCGGAGGCCGACGGGCTCGGCGACGCCGAGGAGTCGTCGTCCTTCGACTTGTCGCCGAGGAGACCGCCGAGGGCGTCACCGATGCCGCCCAGCAGCCCCCCGTCGTCCTTCTTCTCCTCGGAGGACGACGGCGACGGGGTCGCGGAGCCCGAAGGCTCATCGGTCTTCGAGGAACCCGAGGGCGCGGGCTCGGGCGCCTTGCCGGCGTCCTTGCCGGCCGAGGGCGAGGCGGAGGGCTCACCGGACGGCTTGGCGTCGTCCTTGCCCTGCGCGTCGTCCTTCTTGTCCGCCGCACCGTCCTTGGACCCCGCGTCCTTGCCGTCCACCTTGTCCGGGGCGGTGACGCACGGGCCGTCTTTGAAGGGGCTCTTGGGCGCCGGCTTGGCTATCGCCATCTGGGGCGTCAGCCCCATGCCCATGAGCACGGCGGACGGCATGGCGGCGATGGCTATCGCCTTTCCCGCGGGCACGTGGAGCCGAGTCAGCAGCGGCTTCCTCGGCGCCGCGTGCCTCGGCCCGGTTCTCGCCCCGGCAGCTGCGCTGTCGGGCAGCTCGTCACCCGGCACGGTGCCTCCCGTTCGTTCCGTTGGTCGGGCTCGTTCCTGACAGGTCGTCCAGTCCATTGCCCGACCCGGGACCGTCGGCCGGCGCGGGGTGCGTGGCGAGCACCGGTCCGGCGACCGTCTTACGGGCCGGCTCCTCGGCGTCGTCCCCGCTCCGCTCGGCCTTGCCCGGTGCCCAGGAAACTCCCAGCGCACCGCCGATCAGCCCCAGGAGGAAGCCGATCAGGAAGGCGCCGAAGTTCGAGACGACCAGGGAGACGAGGGAGAGCAGAATCGCCGCCACACCCGCGAAAACGCGCGAAGCGGGCTGGAACCACATGGTCAGGCCGAGCACGACCAGCAGTACGCCGATGATCAGCGAGCCGGCGCCGGCGGTGGTCGCCATGCGGACGGTCAGGGAACCGATCGTGAGATTCGCGTAAGGGATGTACATGATCGGGATGCCGGCCAGCAGAGTCAGCATGCCGCCCCAGAACGGGCGGTGTCCGCGCCACTCCCGGAACGAAAGCCGCTTCCGGCCGATGGTCTCGATCAGCCGTGGTCGCGTGTCGGCGCTCATGTCGTACAGCTCCTCGGGACTGGCAAATCGGTGGTTCTGTGCTGAGGTGTCCTACCGGGCGCTACCCGGCGTACGGGCACGGGGAACGGCGAACGCCGCACAGCTCGCCCCGCGCCCGCACGCTCAGTGCGTCAGTAGCACTCGCTCTTGCCCTTGGCGACGCTCATCTTCAGGCCGCTGAGCTTGAACGTTCCGGCCGTCGTGGCCCATGCCTGCTGCCTGACGTGGGTCAGCGTGGCCGACTCGGCCTGCTGGGCGAACGAGCCGGGGTCGGCCTTGTCGCCCTTGTGCATGCCAGGGCCCTTGGTCGTCGAGCCCGCAGCAACACCGATGTCGATGTTGTTGAAGGTCGCGTCCGCGGACAGCTGGTCCAGGTCGATGTAGAGGTTCTTCGCCTCGACGGGCGTGTCACCGCCACCGGCCGACAGCTTCATCGACACATCGCCGAAGACCGGCACCGGCACGACTACCGACTGGCACAGGTTCTTGATCTTGGCGTTCGAGAACCCCGAGACCGCCACCGGGACCTGCTTGCCGCCCTTCTGGGCGTCAATGGCTCCGTACTGAACAAACCCGGTGCCGTCCAGCCGGTCGGTAGCGACCTTGAACTGCTGGCCGGACACGCTGAACGATGCCGCGAGCGCACCCTGCGAGAGGGCGACACCGATCGCGGCGGTCGCCGCGACGCTCGGCACCATGACGACGGCGAACCGCTTCCATCTGGTCCCGCCACGAGCCAGGGACTCCATGACTTTCCTCCTTCTCGGACGTACATCTCCGGTACGGGCCGCCCCCGTTGGGACAGCCGTGCCTGGGATGGGAGAAGTGCTACGTCCTCGGGAAGGAGAGCGCCTGTCTCGGAGGCACATCGTGTTCCGAACACCGGCGATCACCCCCGAGCGACAACCACTGGCCACGCTCTCGCGCAACCTCCTGGACAGGCCCTGCCGGGTGGGGCAGAGACCCCCCTGTCCACCGCCGGCGACACCTGCCGCCGACCACTCGGTGGGGACCCAAGTACCCCGCGACACCGACCGGATGCCGGGCTGCGGGAATGGACCGAGCGTGGCCGATCGTGGTCCATTCGGAGCCGCGGCACAAGGGGCTCGTTACTTGCGGGTAACGGCCCGATAAACACGCCACGACACACCGAAATCAAGTGGACACACAACGTCGCCACTAACAGTGAGGGGACATTGGGCAATTGCGGACACAGTGCCGCAAGGGGGCCGCTCGGGCTTACTTGAAGTAACAGCGGCCACGATTACCAAGTTTTGGTAAAACGTGGCCGCTGTGTCGTTTGTTCGGGCAACTCGCGGAGGCGGTACTGGTCAGAAGCGGACGAGTCCGAAGACAGCCGTCAGAACAGCACCCGGGCGAGCGCGGTACGCGCCGCCGTCACCCGCGGATCTTCCGCGCCGATGACCTCGAACAGCTCCAGCAGCCGCACCCGCGCGGCCTCCCGGTCCTCACCCGCCGACCGCTTCACCGCGTCGACCAGCCGGCCGAACGCGTCCTCGACGTGCCCGCCGACCAGGTCCAGGTCCGCGGCGCGGATCTGCGCCGGCACATCGGCCGGGTTCTCCGCGGCCTCCTTGCGCACCACCTGCGGGTCGAGATCCTGCACCCGGCGCAGGAGTTCGGCCTGCGCCAGGCCGAGCTTGGCCTCCGGGTTGGCCGGGTCGTCGTTGAGCACGTTCTTGTACGCCTGGACGGCACCGCCCAGATCGCCGGAGTCCAGCGCCTGGTTCGCGGCCTCCAGCAGTGCGTCATAGGGGCCGGCCGGCGCCGGAGCCTCGGCCTCCTGCTCCGCCTCGCCCGCGGCCTGCGGGTCGATGGGCGCCCCCACGATGCCGAACTGCTGCTCGGCGGCCTGCACCAGCTGGTCGAGCACCTGGCGGATCTGCGACTCCGGGGCCGCGCCCTGGAAGAGGGGGATCGGCTGCCCCGCGACGACCGCGAAGACCGCCGGGATGCCCTGCACCCCGAACTGCTGGAACAGCATCTGGTTGGCATCGACGTCGATCTTGGCCAGCACGAACTTGCCGGCGTACTCCCCCGCGAGGCGCTCCAGCAGCGGACCCAGCTGCTTGCACGGCTCGCACCACTCGGCCCAGAAGTCAATGACGACCGGGACCTCGGTCGAGCGCTGCAGGACGTCCTGCTGGAACCCTGCCTCGTCGACGTCGAACACCAGGCGGGCACCGCTCGCGGGCGCCCGGCCCGTACGGGCGGCCTCGGCACGTGCCTGCTCCGCCTTCTGCTTCGCTTCCCCCGCCGACTTCACCGCTGCGAGGTCGACGACTCCACTCATGGACATATTGCGTGGCTGCATGGGTCCATCCTCCCCCCTGGGCGGGCCGTTCCGGAAAGCGATCCGGAAAGCGCTGCGGTCTGCGATGCGATCGGTCGTGCGGCGGTGCTGCGAAGGGCCGGTCCGGTGCCGCCACCGGGGCCGTGTGCCGGGCGCCGCACCCCGTCCGTACGCCCCGCCGGAGTGCCGGCGTACGTCCAGGGCCGCTGCCCGTGGTGGCCCCGAGGAGGGCCGGTGTGCGGTCCCGAGGAAGGACCGTCGTGCGCGGCCGCGGGTCCCCACCCACGGCCAGTGGCTGTCACTCTTACGCTACGACCTGTAGCGTAACTCGCCGTCGGTCCCGGATCACCACCGGGCCCGGCCCCGTGAGGCGTGATCTGCCTCACGGGCGGCATCTCCCGTACTGCCCGGTATGGTCGCCCGCATGCACCACTCCGCCAGTTCCCGGAAGGGCCGCACGGGCCGCCCGCGCAGCGCCGAGACCGATTTCGCGATCCTGGACGCGACCCGGGCCGCACTCGTCGATCTGGGCTGGGGGCGGCTGACCATGAGCGATGTGGCGGCCCGCGCCGGTGTCGCCAAGACGACGCTCTACCGCCGCTGGGCCAACAAGAACGAGCTCGTCGTGGACGCCGTGGCGGTCCTCTTCGACGAGCTCGAACTCCCCGACCGGGGCTCCTTGCAGTCCGACATCGAGGGCGTGGTGCTGCAGTTCGGGGCGCTGCTCGCGCGGCCGGAGACCAAGACGGCGCTGATGGCCGTGGTGGCCGAGTCCACCGCCGACGAGGCGCTGCGCGAACGGATCCGCTCGGCGATCGTCGACCGCCAGAAGCGGCTGGTCCTGCTCGGCCGCTCGCGCGCCCAGGCCCGCGGCGAGCTGCCCCCGGACGGCCCCGGTGCGGACGGCGAGCGGGCCGCCACCCGCAACATGGACCTGATCTTCGATGTGATCGCCGGGGCGATCGTGCACCGCACCCTGGTCAGCGGGGAGCCCGTGGACGCCGCGTGGGGGCGCGACTTCACGGCCCTCTTCCTCACCGGGCTCTCCGGTCTGGGCGACCAGGGCTGAGCCCGGCCGGCCGGCGCCGGCCGCGGCGCGGCACCGGGGCGCCCCGCCGCGGCACCGGTCAGACCTGGTAGCGGTCCGCCGCGAACAGGTGGAGGTTGTCGGCCACCCACTCCGACGTCCGCTTCAGCCCCTGCTCCAGGGACACCTCCGGCCGCCACGAAGCCCACTCGCGGGCCCGGGAGTTGTCCGAGAGCAGCCGCTCGACCTCGCTGCCGGCCGGCCGCAGCCGCGCCGGGTCCACCACGACCTCGGCGTCCCGTCCCGATGCCGCTATCAGCGCCTCGGCGAGCGCCCCGATGGCGATCTCCCGCCCGGTGCCGAGGTTGACGACCTCGCCCAGCGCCCGGTCGCAGTCGGCCAGCGCCAGGAAGCCGGCCGCGGTGTCCGTGACGTAGGTGAAGTCGCGGGTCGGGGTGAGCGAGCCCAGCTTGATCTGCCGGGCGCCCGCGTGGAGTTGGGCCAGGATCGTGGGGATCACGGCGCGCGCGGACTGCCGGGGGCCGTAGGTGTTGAACGGCCGCACCACCGTCACCGGCAGCTCGAAGGCGTGCCGGTGCGACAGCGCCATCATGTCCGCGCCGATCTTCGAGGCGGAGTACGGCGACTGCGGCTGCAGCGGGTGGTCCTCGCCGATCGGCGCGGTCAGCGCGGTCCCGTAGACCTCACTGGTGGAGGTGTGCACCAGCCGCCGCACCGCATGCCGCCGGCACGCCTGGGCGACGTTCTCCGTCCCGACGACGTTCGTCTGCACATACGCGCCGGGCGAGTCGTAGCTGTACGGAATCCCGATCAGCGCGGCCAGATGGAAGACCGTGTCGCAGCCCTCGACGGCGTCGCTCACCCGGCCCGCGTCGCGCACATCACCCGCGACCATCTCGACCGGGCCGCCCGGCACGAAATAGTGCGCCAGATTTCCCTTTTCGGCATAGGGCTTGTAGTGGACGAACGCGCGCACCTCTGCGCCCGCCGCCACCAGCATGTCGACCAGGGTCGAGCCGATGAACCCCTCGGCCCCGGTGACCAGGACCCGGCGGCCCGTCCACTGCTGCGTGCTGTTCATGCTGACTCCTTCATCGTGGGGTGGTGGTGGACCTGCGGGTGACCGGCGAGCGCCAGCACCTTGTCGGCCAGCAGGCCGGCGGCCCGCGCATGGGTGCCCGGGTCGGCGGCCGCGGCCATCGCGGCGAGCCGGGCGGGATCGTCGAGAAGCGGGGTGACCAGGGCGTCCAGCCGCTCCGCCGTGGTCTGCGGGTCGGGCAGCAACAGCGCCGCCCCGGCGTCCGAGAGCACCCGGGCGTTATGGGTCTGGTGGTCGCCCGGCGCATGCGGGTACGGCACGAGGACGGCCGGCATCCCGATGGTGGCCAGCTCGGCGACGGTCGCCGAACCGGCCCGGCACACCACGAGATCGGCGGCGGCGTACGCCAGATCCATCCGGTCCAGGTACGGCACGGCCTCGGCGACCGCGTCCCCGCCGTTCGCCGCCAGGAGGGCCCGGGTCCGCTCCAGGGCCGCGGGCCCGGTCTTGATCAGCAGCCGCAGGTCACCGCGCGCCCGGTAGCGGCCGGCCAGCCCCACCGCCGCCTCGGTCAGCCGGGCGGCTCCCAGGCTCCCGCCGTTGACCAGCAGCAGCCGCGCGCCGTCCGGTACGCCCAGGGCCCGGCGGGCGGTGGGCCGCAGGCCCGCCCGGTCCAGCTCGGCCAGCGGCCCCACCAGCGGCATGCCGACCGTCTCGGCCCGCCCGCCGCCGGCCAGGTGCGCGCGGCTGCGGTCGAAGGCGAGGGCGAGGTGCGGGGTGAGCCGGGCCGCGAACTTGTTGGCCCGGCCGGGCACCGCGTTGGACTCATGGACCAGGCTCGGCAGCCCGGCCATCTTGGCCCCGACGATCACCGGGGCGCTGGGATAACCGCCCATACCGACCGCGACCTGGGCTTTCTGTTCCTTGAGAAGAGCCCGGCACTGGGCACCCGAGCGCAGCAGCGCGGCCGGCAGCAGATAGCGTCGGGCGCCGAGCGAGGGGTCGAAGGGGATCATGTCGACGGTGTGCAGCCGGTATCCGGCCCGGGGGATCAGCTCTGTCTCCAGGCCGCGTTCGGTCCCGACGAAGGAGATCACCGCATCGGGCACGGCCCGGCGCAGCGCGTCGGCGAGAGCGAGTCCCGGATAGATGTGGCCGCCGGTGCCGCCCGCACCGATCACGACGGAGAGTGGTGTGCGCATGGCCGCCACGCTCGCGATACGCCCTAAGAAGCTTCTAAGAGAGGTGTTTGGCAGCCTATGTCCATGCCGCCCACGCCCGGGAACACCCCAGCCCCCAAGATCCTCGTCGTCGACGACCAACCGGAGGTCCGTGCCGCCGTCGAGGACGGCCTCGCCGTGGAGGGCTATACGGTGCGGGGCGCCGCCGACGGCCTGGCCGCCCTCTCGGAGGTCGCCGGCTGGCAGCCGGACGTCCTCGTCCTGGACGTGATGATGCCCGTCCTGGACGGACTGGCCGTCTGCCGCCGGCTGCGCGCCCTGGACGACCGCACCCCGATCCTCGTGCTGACCGCGCTGGACTCGGTCAGCGAACGGGTCGACGGGCTCGACGCCGGCGCCGATGACTACCTCGTCAAACCGTTCGCCCTGGACGAGCTGGTGGCCCGCGTCCGGGCCCTGCTGCGCCGGGCCGCCACCACGGCCGTCGAGGACGCCCGGCTCTCCTTCGGCGATCTGGTCGTCGACCCGCTGACCCGCACCGGCCACCGGGCCGGCCGGCCCCTGGAGTTCAGCCGCACCGAATGGGCGCTGCTGGAGCTGCTGTTGCTGCACCCGCGGCAGGTGCTGCCGCGCGAGGTGATCCTGGAACGCGTCTGGGGCCGTGACTTCGGCCCCGACTCCAACTCCCTGGCGGTCTACATCGGTTACCTGCGCCGCAAACTGGAGGCGGGCGGCGAGCCCCGCCTCGTCCACACCGTGCACGGCGTGGGCTACCGCCTGGACCATGCGGAGGGCGCGTGACCGGCACCCGCGGCCTGGGGGCCCGCTGGCGGCGCCGCCGCCCGCTCCGCGCCCGGCTGGCGCTGGCCGCCTCGTCCGCGGTGGCACTGGTGGCGGTCGGCGTCTGTGCGGCCGCGTTCGTGCTCATCGACTACCAGATGACCCGCCAGCTCGAGCGCAATCTGGCCCTGACGTCCACCGAGGTCATGCGCGAGCGCCAGGACTGGGGCCCCACGCCGAGCGACACCCTCTGCCAGTACCCGGCCTCGTCCTGCTTCCAGATCGTGCCCGCCGACCCCGCCAAGGATCCGCGCAAGCCCTATGGACTGCCCGTCTCCGACGCCACCCGGAAGGTCGCCGCCGGCCGGCACGCGGCGTTCTACAGCGAGCTGACCGTCGCCGGGCAGCCGGTCCGGATGTTCACCACGCGCCTGACGGGCAAGGACGAGGCGGTGCAGGTCGCCCTGCGCTCCGACTCCGTCGACCGGAGCGTGGAGCAGGCCGCCCTGGCGCTGTCCGCGGTCGGCGGCGCCGGCGTCCTGCTGGCCGGCGCACTCGGCTACTGGGTGTCCCGTACGGGCCTGGCGCCGGTCGCCCGGCTCACCGCCACCGCGGAACGTATCGCCGCCACCCGCGACGCCCGCCACCGCATCGAACTGCCCCCGGGCCCGCCCGCCCGGGAGGACGAGATCACCCGCCTGGCCACCAGCTTCAACACCATGCTCGGCGAGCTCGAACAGTCCGTCACCGCGCAGCGCCGCCTGGTCGCCGACGCCTCCCACGAGCTGCGTACCCCGCTGACGGCGCTGCGCACCAACGCCGAACTCCTGGCCCGCGCCGACCGGCTGACCGACGCCCAGCGCGACCGCGCCTCGGCCGCGCTGGGCCGCCAGCTGCGCGAGGTCACCACCCTCGTGGGCGACCTGATCGAACTGGCCCGTGACGAGGAGCCGCAGCCCCTGGTGGAGCAGGTGCGCCCGGCTGCCCTCCTGGAGCACGCGGTGGGCGTGGCCCGCGAACACTGGCCGGAGATCACCTTCACCACCGCGATCGACCCGGCCGCGGCCGGTGTCGCGATCCCCGGTGTGCCGTCCCGGCTGTCCCGGCTGCTGTCCAACCTCCTCGACAACGCGGCGAAGTTCTCCCCGCCGGGCGGCTCGGTCGACACCGAACTCACCTTCACATCAGGCGAGTTGGACCTGACGGTCCGCGACCACGGCCCCGGCATCGCCGAGGCCGACCTCCCCCATGTCTTCGACCGCTTCTACCGCGCCGAGACGGCCCGCGCCCTGCCCGGCTCCGGCCTGGGCCTGGCCATGGCCCGCCAGATCGCCCGCGCCCACGACGCCGAACTCACCGCCGAGCGGGCGCCGGGGGGCGGGGCGCTGTTCCGGCTGCGGATGCCGGTACCGGCGGCCTAGGCAGTGTCTTGGCGGCCTTGCGGGCGAAGCGTCCACGAACGGACCCACGACTCGGTGACCGGGTAGACACCCCTTAGGGTGAGGCCTCGGAAAATCCGGGTGCGGTGGATGGGGAGCTTGATGGAGCCGTTGGAAGCTACGGACCCACGGACCGCCGGACCGTATCAGCTGCTGGGACGTCTGGGCTCGGGCGGGATGGGCCGGGTGTTCGTCGGAGAATCCCTGGCGGGGCGGCGGGTTGCCGTGAAGGTCGTACGGGAGGATCTGGCGGCCACGCCCGGTTTTCGCGACAGGTTCCGGCGCGAGGCCAAGCTCGCGATGCGGGCGGGCGGCTTCTGGACCGCGCCGGTCGTCGACGCGGACCCGGACGCCACCATGCCGTGGATCGCAAGCCAGTACGTCGAAGGCCCCTCGCTCGACGAACACGTCATCCAGCAGGGCCCGTTGGACGAGTCCGAGGTACGCAGGCTCGGCACGGGACTGGCCGAGGCCATCGCCTCGTTTCACCGAGGCGGCCTGGTCCACCGCGACCTCAAGCCCTCCAATGTCCTGCTCGTCGACGACGGTCCGAGGGTCATCGACTTCGGCATCTCCAAGGCCCTGGAGACCACCGGCGGTACCGATCTGACCAAGGCCGGGACCGTCCTGGGCACACCTGGCTTCATGTCGCCGGAGCAGGCACTGGGGCAGCCGGTGGGCCCGCCCTCGGATGTCTTCTCGCTGGGCTCCCTGCTCGTCTACGCGGTCACCGGCGCAGGACCCTTCGGTGACGGGTCCCCCCACGCGCTGTTGTTCCGGGTGGTGTACGAGGCACCCGATCTCAGCGCCGTGCCGGACGGGCTGCGGGGGCTGGTGCGGGACTGTCTGCACAAGTCTCCGGAGGGCCGTCCCACCGCCGACGCGCTCCTCGCACGTCTCGCGGGCGCAGCGCGCGCGACGGTCCCCGACCCGCGCATCGCGCCGATGCCCGTGGCAAAGACCGTTTCCGACGCGGCTGCCCTGGCGGCCACCGGACCGCAGCCGGCGAGCTCAACAGCCACAGCCGAGCCGCCCGACGCGGCACCGCGCGGGCATCGGCCGGTTGCTGCGCCACCGGCCGCCCTCCCCGCGTTCACCGTGGAGAAATGGGGCGTCGCGGCGGTCTGGCGCCGCTTGCGATGGCCCGTCGTTTCGGCGTTGACGATCGCCGGCTTCCTGCAATGGGCCGGAGAGGTGATCCACGGGCCCGGGCCCGCGTTCGTGGCGACGCTCTTCGTCATGCTGCTGCATCTGCTCTACGGGGTGAAGGTTTCGTCGCCACTCCTCGACCCCAGGACACTGCGGGTCGGAGCGGACGGTCTCTATGTGCGGCACGGGCCGCACACGGTCACGGTGCCCTGGCGGGACGTCTCCTCCGTCACGCTCACCGGAAAGCGGAACAGTCGCAGCATCGCCCTGACGGCGACCCTCGCAGAAGGAACGGACGCCCGGGTCCCCTCCCCGCTCCACGCCGGGCCGGGTGTGCTGAAGTGCACGCTCGTCTCCCCCGCGAAGAACGAGACGAGCACCCGCCTGGACGGCCTCGATACCGCACTGCGGCGTTTCGCGGGCAGCCGCTACCAGTCGCTTCCCGCCGCGGGCTGACGGCGCCGTACGGCCACCGGTGAGCCGGGCGGCGCTCCGTGGCCCGGCAGCCGTACGGGGCGGCAGGCCCATGCCTGCCGCCCCGCGCCCAGGGGGAGGGGACGTCCCTGCTGGCCTCCTGGCCTGGCCTCAGAATCCGGCCGGCTCCGTATACACGCCCCACTCGTCCCGCAGCACACCGCAGATCTCGCCGAGGGTCGCCTCGGCCCGTACGGCCTCCAGCATCGGCTCGATCATGTTGCCGCCCGACCGGGCGGCTTCCAGCATCGCCTTGAGGGAAACCTGGACCCGGGCGTCGTCCCGGGCCTCCTTGCGGGCCGCGAGCGCCCGCACCTGCTCGCGCTCGACCTCGTGGCTGACCCGCAGGATCTCCAGATCGCCGGTGACCGAGCCGTGGTGGCAGTTGACGCCGACGACCTTCTTGTCGCCCTTCTCCAGCGCCTGCTGGTAGCGGAAGGCGGATTCGGCGATCTCGCCGGTGAACCAGCCGTCCTCGATGCCGCGCAGGATGCCGGAGGTCATCGGGCCGATCGGGTGCTCGCCGTTGGGGACCGCGCGCCGGCCGCGCTCCTTGATCTGCTCGAAGATCTTCTCGGCGTCCGCCTCGATCCGGTCGGTCAGCGACTCGATGAACCACGAGCCGCCGAGCGGGTCCGCCACGTTGGCGACGCCGGTCTCCTCCATCAGCACCTGCTGGGTGCGCAGCGCGATCTCCGCGGCCTGCTCACTGGGCAGCGCCAGGGTCTCGTCCAGCGCATTGGTGTGCAGCGAGTTGGTGCCGCCGAGCACGGCCGCCAGCGCCTCGACGGCGGTCCGTACGACATTGTTGTACGGCTGCTGGGCGGTCAGCGAGACCCCTGCGGTCTGGGTGTGGAAGCGCAGCCACTGCGCCTTCTCGCTCGTCGCGCCGTAGACGTCCCGCATCCAGCGGGCCCAGATCCGGCGCGCGGCGCGGAACTTGGCGATCTCCTCGAAGAAGTCCAGGTGCGCGTCGAAGAAGAAGGACAGGCCGGGAGCGAAGGTGTTGACGTCCAGGCCGCGGGAGAGGCCGAGCTCCACGTATCCGAAGCCGTCGGCGAGCGTGTACGCCAGCTCCTGTGCGGCCGTCGCGCCCGCCTCGCGGATGTGGTAGCCGGAGACCGAGAGCGGCTTGTACGCGGGGATGCCGCGCGCGCAGTGCTCCATCAGGTCGCCGATCAGGCGCAGGTGCGGCTCGGGCTGGAAGAGCCACTCCTTCTGTGCGATGTACTCCTTGAAGATGTCCGTCTGCAGGGTGCCGTTGAGGACGCCCGGGTCGATGCCCTGCCGTTCGGCGGCCACCAGGTACATGCAGAAGACCGGGACGGCGGGCCCGCTGATCGTCATGGACGTCGTGACGTCCCCCAGCGGGATGTCCTTGAACAGGACCTCCATGTCGGCCGCCGAGTCGATGGCGACGCCGCAGTGGCCGACCTCGCCCAGCGAGCGCGGGTCGTCGGAGTCCCGGCCCATGAGGGTGGGCATGTCGAACGCGACGGACAGGCCGCCGCCGCCCGCCTTGAGGATCATCTTGTAGCGCTCGTTGGTCTGCTCGGCGTTGCCGAAACCGGCGAACTGGCGGATCGTCCAGGTCCGCCCGCGGTAGCCGGTCGGGTACAGCCCCCGCGTGAAGGGGTACTCGCCCGGCCACCCGATCCGCTCGAACCCCTCGACCGAGTCTCCGGGCCGGGGCCCGTACGCCGGCTCGACGGGATCACCCGAAAGCGTGGTGAAGTCCGCGTCCCGCTTCCGGGCGGAGTCATACCGAGCCTGCCAGCGGCGGCGGCCCTCATCGATCGCGTCAGCGTCCATACTCCCGAATTTACTTGGACGTCCTAGTACTTGTCGACGGGAGAGCGCCATGAGTTGCCCCACGCGCCACCGTGGTCACATTCCGTAACGGGCTCCGAACAGCACAAACGCGCCCGCCCGAGATCGGGACAGGCGCGTATGAGCAGGTCGGCAGGGTTACGGCGAACCACGCCGGGGCGGACCGGGTGCGGTCACCTTCACCCGGCAGCGGTCAGGCCTTCACCGGCTCCGGAGCGTCATCGGCGATCAGCGGCTCGACCTCCCGCACCACCTGACGCTCCACGAAGAAGGCGGCGGTGGGGATGGTGCCCGCGATCAGCACCCACAGCAGCTTGCCGAACTTCCACTTGGCCTTGGAGCCCAGGTCGAAGGCGAACACCAGGTAGATGATGTAGAGCACGCCGTGGATCTGCGAGACGACGAGGGTGAGGTCCTTGCCCATCCCGAAGCCGTACTTGAAAACCATGCACGTGCAGAGCACCAGCAGCATCACGGCGGTGATGTAGGCCATCGCCCGGTAACGGGTCAGGACGCTTCGCTTCATGCCCCGAGCGTAACGGCCCGTTCCGGGGCGATCTTCGCCGCCCCCCTGCGCACACCGGGCCCACCGGACCGGGCGGCGGCGCCCGCTACTCGTCCTGGAAGTCCTCCGCCGCCACCCGCAACGGCCGCAGCATCGCGAAGATCTCCCCGCACTCCTCGGCGTCGTACGTCCCGAGCCCGAAGTCCATCGCCATCAGGTCGCGGGTCGCCGCGTCGCACACCTCACGGCCCTTGTCCGTGATGCTGGCGAGCGTGCCCCGCCCGTCGTTCGGGTTCGGCCGCTTGGCCACGAGACCGGACTTCACCAGCCGGTCGACGGTATTGGTCACCGAGGTCGGATGCACCATCAGCCGCTCGCCGATCTTGGACATCGGCAGCTCACCGGCCTTGGAGAAGGTCAGCAGCACCAGCGCCTCGTAGCGCGCGAAGGTCAGCCCGTACGGCTTGACCACCGCGTCCACCTCGGCCAGCAGGATCTGATGGGCGCGCATGATCGAGGTGATGGCGGCCATCGAGGGCACGGCGCCCCATCGCTGCCGCCACAGTTCGTCGGCGCGCGCGATGGGATCGAAAGCAAGGCTGAGCGGCTTCGGCACGCTTGTGACCCTACCGGGAGGTCACATGCTGATCAGCCGTGTCTCAGTTTTCGGTACCGGGAAGCGGTCCGGCCGGCCCGCACGCCCCTGTACCCCCCGCACGGACCGCTCCCGCCGGCCGTCCCGGCGCCGTACGCCGCACCTCCCGGATCACCACCAGGACGCACCCCGCCCCCACCACTCCGGCCGCCGGCATCACGACGCGCAGCGGGGCAACCTCCGCGGCGGCACCGGCCAGCCCCATCGCCAGCCCCATCGCCGTCATCCGCCCGGCCTGCATCACCGTCATCGCCTGTCCCAGCAGCCTTTCGGGGACCGCGTCGACGAACCAGCGGTCGACCCCGAAGTTGTACGAGATCCCGGTGCCGGTCAGTACGAGCAGCAGCAGCGCCCAGCCGAGGGAGGGCTGCGCGGCGAAGCCGAGCGAGGGCAGCACGGCGAAGAGCCCCATGGGGAAAGTGAGCCGGGCGCGGGCGTGCGGGGAGAGGAACGAGCCCGCCACGGCCTCGGCCACCACCGCCCCGACGGGCATGCTGCACATCAGCAGTCCCATGCCGGCCGGGCCGACGCCGAGCAGGCCCCCGTAGGCGACCAGCAGCGCCTCGGGGATCACGACGAACGCCGGCGGCAGCCACGTCAGCAACAGCAGCGCCCGTACCCGGCGGTCGGCCAGCAGCCGCCGGCCGCCGTCCAGCGAGGCCCCCAGCAGCGCACCGCGCCCCGGGCCCCGGGCCCGGTCACGGGCCGGCCGCGCCAGGGTCCCCAGCCGCAGCAGCAGGGCCGACCCCAGGAACGTACCGGCGGTGAGCGCCAGTACCCCTCTGGGGGCCACGGCGACGAGCAGCAGGCCCCCGGCCCCGAACCCGGCGAGCTGCGCGCTCTGGTTGACGAGGCGGATCACCGACCGCCCCAGGACGAACAGCTCCCCCTCGCCCAGGATCTCCCCCAGCGTCGCCGCGCGGGTCCCGGCGAAGACCGGCGCGATGGCCGCGATCACACAGCGCAGCACCAGCAGGACCGCGACCGGTGCGCCCGGCGCCACCATCCCCGCCGCCGCCAGCGCGCACAGCACATCGCAGCCGACCAGCACCCGCCGGGCCGGATACCGGTCGGCGACCGCGGACAGCAGCGTCCCGCCGATGACGTACGGCAGCAGTCCCAGCGCGAAGGTCAGGGCGCTCAGCAGCGGCGACGCGGTGCGCTCGAAGACCAGGACGGACAGGGCGAGCTCGCAGACGACCACGCCGAGCGAGGACAGCAGATGCGCGGCGAAGACGCACCGGAACTCCGGGACGGCGAAGACGGCGCGATAGCCGGCCGGGCGGGCCTCATCGGAGTGCGGTCCGGCTGCGGCATCCGGCCCGGCGGCGGCAGCGGGTCCTGCGGTGGCCGTGGAGGTGGTGGTGGCAGCGGGTGTGGCGGCGGCTCCGCCGTCGGGGCAGGCGGAACGGTCCGGCGAAGCGGGCCCGGAAGGCGGCGACGACATGTCCGCAGCCTGCCGGAGCCCGGTTGGGGGCCGTACTCTTTCGGCCAGAGCCGAATCCTGGGCGTGGGGGGCACAGGCATGCCGGTCAATCTGCACTTCCGCGCCGACGATCTGCTCCGCATCCGGTTCGCCGTCTCACCACTGTGCGAGACCCATGAGGCCGTACGGACCCTGCGCCACGCCGACCGGCACGGCTACCACACGCCGTGGCTGCGCCGGATGCACGAGAGGCTGGCCGGCCTGGACCTGACACCGCTGTGGCGGTTCATGCCGTCGTCGGGCTACACACCGGACTTCCTGGGCCGCCCGCCGGACACCCCGACGACCGGCTTCGACGAGGAGCTGGCCCGGCTGCGGGCCACCGACCCCGCCCTGGCGCGCGCCGAGATGGCCGCGTCGCTGGCGTGCACGCCGGGTGCCGCACGGTCGGAGCACGGCCGGGCGGCGCTGGCGGACCCGGCGGGCGCCGTCCAGGAGCTGGCCGAGGTCACCGAGCGGGCCTGGCGGACGCTGATCGCCGCGGACTGGCCCCGGCTGCGGGCGCTGCTGGAGGCCGAGATCGCCTACCGCTCGCGCCAGTTGGCGGGCGGCGGGCTGCAGCGGCTGTTCGCCGATCTGCATCCGCGGGTGTCCTGGTCGGGCGACACCCTCACCGTCCGTACCCGCACCGAGGTCGCCCGGATGCAGGATCTGGCAGGCCGCGGGGTGCTGTTGCTGCCCAGCGTCTTCGTCTGGCCGGACGTGGTCAGCGGGTTCAAACCGCCCTGGCAGCCCACCGTCATCTATCCGGCGCGCGGCATCGGCGGGCTGTGGACCGAGCCGGAGACGGGCCCGGCGCTGGCGCGGCTGCTGGGGGCGAACCGGGCCGCCGTACTGGCCGCTCTGGACGCCCCGGCGACCACGACGGCCCTGGCCCACCGGCTGGGCCTGGCGCCGTCCTCCGTCTCGGGGCATCTGTCCGTACTGCGCGACGCCGGCCTGCTGACCTCCCACCGGCACGGACACCAGGTGCTCTACGAGCGCACCCCGCTGGGGATCACGCTGGCGGCGGGAGGGTGAGGCCCGGCCGGCCGCCCGGGGTGCCACCGGCACACCGCTGCTGCGGAGGGGGACCGCTCAGGAGCGGCGGGCGTCGCCCTCGGCGAGGTACCGCTCCACGGTCTCCACCTTCGAGGTCAGTCCGTCCGTGACGCCGGGCCGGATATCGGCCTTGAGCACCAGGGAGACCCGCCCACAGCGCGCCTCGACGGCCGCGACCGCACGCTTGACGACGTCCATGACCTCGTCCCACTCACCTTCGAGGGAGGTGAACATCGCGTCCGTACGGTGTGGCAGCCCCGACTCGCGGACGACCCGGACCGCGTCGGCGACGTACTCGCCGACGTCCTCGCCGACCCCCAGGGGGCTCACGGAGAAGGCGACGATCATGTGTTCAGGACGCCTTCCTTGCGGGCGCGGGCCGCGATCACACCGGCCTCTTCCTCGCGCTTGAGCACCTTGTCCCCGTAGAGGCCGCCGAACGGCAGGATCGCCAGCACGAAGAAGAAGGCGACGCGCTTGAAGGGCCACTTGGTGCGGTTCCACACGTCCAGCAGCAGCACCACGTACGTGATGAACAGCAGCCCGTGGATCAGACCGAGCGGCATCACCAGGGAGTCGTAGTCGAAGGCCAGGCGGAAGCCGGTGCCGAAGATCAGCAGCGCCGGGAAGGAAAGCGCCTCCGGGATGGAGGCCAGGCGCAGTCGGTGCAGGGCGGCGGCGGTCTTGATGTCCACGGGAACCTCGTTCGGGTGGCAGATGGGGTTCGGCGCGTAGCGCCGTCTTCTGGGGGTGGAGGTCGGGTGACGGGCGGGCGCTTGTGCAAGAGTTCACAAGCTTCGCCCCATTGTTACAGCCGCCTCGGCGATCACCGCGCCGGGGGGAGGTGCGGGGCGCCGCCGGGCCGGCGCCCGGCGGAATTCCGGGCGGTATCAGGGCGATATCAGGGCCGAAGGACCTGCCCCGGGCGGCCGCGGCCGACTACCGTCTGACCCGTGGCTCAGTTTCGGCTCCAGGGGAGCAAGGTGCTCGCCGTCGATATGACGGGCGATGCCGTCAAGGCGAAAAACGGTGCGATGGTCGCGTACGACGGCCAGATGTCGTTCAAGAAGATGTCCGGTGGCGGCGAGGGCCTGCGGGGCATGGTCACCCGGCGGCTCACGGGTGAGCAGATGGCCGTGATGGAGGTGAAGGGCCACGGCACCTGCTACTTCGCGGACCGCGCCGGCGAGATCAACCTGGTGCAGCTGCAGGGCGAGAAGCTGTACGTCGAGGCGAGCAATCTGCTGTGCACGGACGCCGCGCTGCGGACGGGCACGACCTTCACCGGCCTGCGCGGCGCCTCCCAGGGCAACGGCCTGTTCACCACCACCGTCGAGGGCAGCGGCCAGGCGGCGATCACCTCCGACGGCCCCGCGGTGGTGCTGCGGGTCACCAAGCAGTACCCCCTCCAGGTCGACCCGGGCGCCTATGTGGCGCACACCGGCGACCTCAAGCAGCACTTCCAGACCGGGGTGAACTTCCGCACCGTCCTCGGGGAGGGCTCCGGCGAGTCCTTCCAGATCCGATTCGAGGGCGAGGGCCTGGTCTACGTACAGCCCAGCGAGCGCAACACCGTGGGGGGTGAGGTCTGATGCCGTTCACGGCGCTCAACTCCCGCATGGTGGAGGCCAGGATCGGGCCGGGCCAGCGGATGTTCAGCCAGCGCGGCGCGATGCTCGCCTACCGCGGCGAGGTCGCGTTCACGCCCAACATCCAGGGCGGCCAGGGCGGCGTCGGCTCCATGATCGGCCGCCGGATCGCCGGCGAGGCCACGCCCCTGATGACCGTCGAAGGCACCGGGACCGTGATGTTCGGCCACGGCGGCCATCACGTCCATGTCGTCGACCTGACCGGCGAGACGCTGTACGTCGAGGCCGACCGGCTGCTGGCCTTCGACGGCTCGCTCCAGCAGGGCACGATGTTCATGGGCTCGCAGGGCGGCGTGATGGGCATGGTGCGCGGCCAGGTCACCGGCCAGGGCCTGTTCACCACGACCCTCAAGGGCGTCGGCTCGGCCGCGGTGATGGCGCACGGCGGCGTCATCGAGCTGCCGATCAGCCCCCAGCGCCCGGTCCATGTCGACCCGCAGGCCTATGTCGCCCACCGCGGCGACGTCCGCAACAAACTGTCCACGGCGCTCGGCTGGCGCGACATGGTCGGCCGCGGCTCGGGTGAGGCCTTCCAGCTGGAGCTGTCGGGCCAGGGCACCGTCTACGTTCAGGCGTCGGAGGAAAAGCTGTGACCGGTCCCGTCGTCCACGACGCCTCGTCGCTCCCCGCCGACGACAACGTCAACGCGTACGCCTTCAGCGTCGACCTGAACGGCCAGTGGTTCCTGCAGAAGGGGAAGATGATCGCCTACTACGGGCAGATCGACTTCCACGGCATCGGACACGGCCGCCTGGACCGCCTGATCGCCGGAAGTTTCCATTCGCCACTGCACGCCGCGGACTGGGTAGTCGCCGAGGGCCGCGGAAAAATGCTGCTCGCGGACCGTGCCTTCGACGTGAACTCCTTCGATCTGGAGGACGGCAACCTGACGATTCGCTCCGGCAATCTGCTCGCATTTCAGCCATCTCTCGCGCTGAAGCAATCGATCATCCCGGGCTTCCTCACGCTCATCGGGACCGGCAAGTTCGTGGCCGCTTCCAACGGCCCGGTGGTCTTCATGGAACCGCCGATCAGGGTCGACCCGCAGGCGCTCGTCGGCTGGGCCGACTGCCCCTCCCCGTGCCACCACTACGACCACCAGTACCTTCGGGGATTCCTGGGCGGGCTGCGAGCGCACACCGGCATCGGCGGAGCCTCCGGCGAGGAGCACCAGTTCGAGTTCGTCGGCGCCGGCACGGTCCTGCTCCAGTCCACCGAGCAGCTGATGCCGGAGCTGGCAACCGGAGCGGTCCCCACCGAGGCGGGCGTTCCGGGCGGGGGCGGACACGTTCCGCAAAGTGGCTCACAACTGCCCCAGCTCCCCGGCAACCTCGGGAGCCTCCAACGCCGCTTCGGGCTGTGAGCGATACTCTGCGGACGGTGACCTCGAACGTCTGACCAACGTCCAGCCCCGGCCGCCGACGTCGCCACCGCCGCCCAATTAATTCACTATTCAACTTTTACGGGTAGAATCATTCCATGACGACCGACAGTGACACCCCCTGGCTGACCGACCAGGAGCAGTGTGCCTGGCGCACCCACCTGGACGTCAGCAGGCTGCTGATGCACCAACTCGAGCGTGATCTGCAGCCGTTCGGCCTGACCAACAACGACTACGAGATCCTGGTCAACCTCTCCGAGGCCGAGGACCGACGGCTCCGGATGAGCGACCTGGCGGCCAGCACGCTGCAGTCCAAGAGCCGTCTCTCCCACCAGATCACCCGGATGGAGAACGCCGGCCTGGTGCGCCGCGAGAGCTGCGAGTCGGACCGCCGTGGCCTCTACGCCGTCCTCACCGACGAAGGCTGGGACACCATGCGCCGGGTCGCCCCGCACCATGTCGCCTCGGTCCGCAAGCACTTCATCGACCTGTTCACCGCCGACGACCTCCAGGCGCTCCGCAGCTCCCTCGGCCCCGTCGCCGAACACCTCCGCAAGGAGCGCGGCGGCCTCTGACCGGCCGGCCTCGGCCCCCTGACCGGGCCGGGGCCGGGCGGCCAGGGCCCCGCCGGATCAGCCGACCACCGGCAGCCGCAGTGCGAACACCGACCCCGTGCGCACGCCCAGCGAGCCGCCGTGCCGCACCGCCACATCCCGCGCGATGGCCAGCCCCAGACCGGCCCCGCCGTCGTCCCGCGCCCGCGCGTCATCGAGCCGTACGAACCGCTCGAAGATCCGCTCCCGCTCGCCCTCCGGCACCCCGGGCCCGTCGTCCTCGACCTGCAGCACCACCCACTCCCCCTCGCGCACCACGGCCACCCGCACGGACCCCACGGCATGCCGCTGCGCATTGTCGAGCAGGTTCCCCAGCACCCGCGCCAACTGACTGCGCGACCCAGCCACTTCCGCGCCCGCCAGCTCCCCGACGTGCACCGGGACCCGGTCCGCGACCCGCTGCGAGCTCTCCTCGCGCACCATCGCCGCCAGATCGACCCGGGCGTCCGCCGGCCGCTCCCCCGCATCCAGGCGCGCCAGCAACAGCAGGTCCGCCGCCAGCCGCTGCAGCCGCACGGTGTCCTCCACCGCACCCGGCACGTCCAGCAACTCCGGATGCGCCACCCCCACTTCGAGCTGGGTCCGCAGACTCGCGATCGGGCTGCGCAGCTCGTGCGAGGCGTCCGCGACGAACCGCCGCTGCCGCTCCACGGACGACTCCAGCGCCGCCAGCGTCTCGTTGGTCGTCCGCGCCAGCCGGCCCACCTCGTCCTGCGACGGCGGCACCGGCACCCGGCGGCTCAGATCCGTACTCGCCGTGATCGCGGCCATCTCCCCGCGGATCCCCTCCACCGGCCGCAGCGCCCGCCGGGTCACCAGCCAGGTCACCCCCGCCACCACCACGCACAGCAGCGGCAGCCCGATCAGCATGGCCGTGCGCACCGACCCCACGGCCTCCTGCTCCGGCGCCAGCGCCGCCCCCGCCCGCACCGTCGCCTTCCCGCCGCGGGTGTCCTTGGCCTCGACCACCGCGAACCGGTAGTCGGCCACCTTCCCGTCGACATTCGCGGTCCCGTCCCGGTGGGCCACATCGTCATCGACCTCACCGGGCTTGAGCCCGCTCCGGTCGTCGTCATCGTCGTCCCCGGACGTACCCGGCCCGGCGCCCTGCGCACCGTGCTGCGCGCCGCGCACCGGCTTCCCGTCGACGGCACGCACGTCCTCACCGGCCGTCAGCACCCGTCCGTCGTCATCGGCCACCACCACCGGATGGTCCTCGCCATCCGGCAGATCCAGCCCGGCGTACGGCGTGCCCGTCGCGATCTGCGCGGCCACCTCCCGCGCCGCGACCTCGGCCTGCAGCCCGGCCTGCTCCTGCAGATTGCCGCGCAGCACCAGCAGCACGGCCGTCCCCGCCGCGATCAGGGCCAGGGCCACCACCACGGTCGCGCCGGCCGCCGCCCTGGCCCGTACGGAGCCCAGCACCCTACTCACCCGCCACCAGCCGGTATCCGGCACCGCGCACCGTCACGATGTGCCCGGCACCGAGCTTGCGCCGCAGTGCGCTCACATAGACCTCGATGATGTTGACGTCGCCCTCGTAGGCGAAGTCCCAGACGTGCTCCAGGATCTCCGCCTTGGAGACCACCTCGCCCGCCCGCAGCGCCAGTTGCTCCAGCACCGCGAACTCCTTCGCCGTCAGCGCCACTTCCGCGCCGTCCCGCTCCACCCGCTGCGCGCCCTGGTCGATGGTCAGCGTCCCCACCCGCAGCACCGGCAGCGCGCTGCGGCCGTGCCGGCGCAGCAGCGCCTTCACCCGCGCCACCAGCACCACATACGAGAACGGCTTGGTCAGATAGTCGTCGGCCCCGGTGTCCAGCCCCTCGGCCTCGTCGTACTCGCCGTCCTTGGCCGTCAGCATCAGCACCGGCACGTCGTGGCCCGCGGCCCGCAGCGCCCCGCACACGCGGTAGCCGTTCATCCCCGGCAGCATGATGTCGAGCACGATCAGGTCATAGCCGTCCTCCGTCGCCCGGCGCAGCCCCTCCCGTCCGTCGTGCACCACGTCCACCGCGTACCCCTCGGCCATCAGCCCCTTGGCCAGCGACAGGGCCAGCCGTTTCTCGTCCTCCACGATCAGCAGACGGAACGGGCGGCGCGCGCCTCCGGGCGGACGGTGGCGGGTGACAGGCGGGTGCATGCGCTCACCATGCCATCCCTTTCCTGAAGCCCCCTTCAGGCACCTTCAGGTCCCCTTCAGCTTCGTTCAGCGAGTGTGTGGACACAGCCGATCGCAAGGGGAGAACACACATGAAGCGCCATCTGATCATCGCCACCGCCGCGGCCGCCGCCCTCGTCGCCGGCGGCACGGTCACCGCCGTCGCGGTCAGCAACGACGCCGGCTCCGCCCACGCCGGCTCCGCCCACGCCGCCTCCGGCGGGCAGCTCCCGGCGAAGACGGTCGCCCACGATGCGCCTGCGCAGACCTCGGGCACGGCCCGGGTGCAGGACGGCCGCTCCAGCATCCCGATGCAGGACGACGACGCGAACGGCCAGGAGGAGATCCGCGAGGCCAACGCCGCCAAGGTGAGCGCACCGGACGCCGCGGCCGCCGCGCTGAAGGCCGTCCCCGGCACCGTGACCGGCCTCGACCTGGACGCGGACCGCCCCGGCCTGGTCTGGGACGCGGACGTACTGGGCAAGGACGGCAAGTGGCACGAGATCACCCTCGACGCGGGCAACGCGCGGGTGCTGAACCAGCACGTCGACCACGACGAGGGCGACGCCGCCCAGGAGCGGGCCGCCGCGGAGAACGCCAGGACCGACGCCTCGGCCGCCGCCCGCGCCGCCGCCTCGCACGGCACGGTGACCTCCGTCGAGCTGGACGACGACCACGGGACGAAGGCGGTCTGGGAGGCCGAAACGGTCACCAAGGACGGCAAGGAGCACAAGCTGCTGATCGACACCCAGTCCGGCAACGCGACCGCCGCTCCGGCGCACGACTCGGATGATGACAACGACAACGACAACGACGGCGCGGACGACTGACACGTCCCGTTTCGTTCCGGCCTCCGCCCACACTGTTGTGGGCGGAGGCCTTGCCTGTGGCTTGCGCCGGGCACGGGGTCGCTTCGCGCTGTGGTCTTGGTGCGGGAGGCGTGTGGCTGGGGCCGTTTCGCCTATGCATTGTGGGTGGTGGGCCGGAGGGGACGCCCGGTACCCCGTCCTCGGCGCGGGCGGCCCTGGTACGTGGCATAGACCGGCCCGGCGTTCGCTCCGGTCCTGCGGGCGGGGCACCGGACATCCCCTCCGACCTCCGCGCGTCGGCGACCGCCCCGCCGTACCAATCACCGTTACGACCCCGAGCTCTCCCCTTGGCAGGGACCTAGCCGGGCGCACCGGTTCCGACGGCCCGGCAGTCGTCATCGGGCCGCACACGCTCCGGGCGAAGCTTGGCCGAAGCCGACACGTGGATCGGTGAGGAACGGTGCCACCGGGCCGCAGCCGGGAACGGGCGTAGGTCGGAGGGGATGTACCGGAGCCCGCCCGCAGGACCGGAGCGAACGCCGGGCAATTCTGTGCCACGTAGCAGATGCGCCCGCGCCGTGGGGGCACCTCCCGGCCGAAGGCTGGGGGAGGGTTCCGGTGCGTCCCCTCCGGCCCCAGCGGCAATCACGAACCCCGCAAAGGCGCCAGCCCAAACGCCCCCGCACCGAACAACGGCCGGTACGCCGACGGCGCCCCAAAGGGGCGCGGGGAACTGCGCGCCCAGCCACAACCCACCCGCAGACAAACAACGGGCCCCGCGGGGCCGTCAGGCCCCGTTCGTCAACCCGTCCACCAACTCATCCGCCGCCCGATACGGATCCGTCTCCCCGGAAACGATGCGCTCCGCCAACGCATCCAGCCGCCGATCCCCCCGCAGATCACCGATCCGCTCCCGCAGCGCCGTGACCGCGATCGTCTCGACCTCATGCGCCGCCCGGGAACGCCGCCGCTCGGCCAGGACGCCGTGCTCCTCCATCCAGGCCCGGTGCTTCTCCAGCGCCTCGACGACCTCGTCGACACCCTCGCTTCGCGCCGCGACCGTCTTGACGATCGGCGGCCGCCAGTCGCCGGGCGCACGGGATTCGCCCAGCCCCAGCATGTGGTTGAGCTCGCGCGCGGTGGCGTCCGCGCCGTCCCGGTCGGCCTTGTTGACGACGTAGACGTCGCCGATCTCCAGGATTCCGGCCTTGGCCGCCTGGATGCCGTCGCCCATGCCGGGCGCGAGCAGCACCACGCTGGTGTCGGCCTGGGAGGCGATCTCGACCTCGGACTGGCCGACACCGACCGTCTCGACGAGGACCACGTCGCAGCCCGCCGCGTCCAGGACCCGGATCGCCTGGGGCGCGGCCCAGGCCAGGCCGCCCAGATGGCCGCGGGTGGCCATCGAACGGATGTAGACGCCGGGATCCGAGGCGTGCTCGCTCATCCGTACGCGGTCGCCGAGGAGCGCGCCGCCGGAGAACGGCGAGGACGGGTCGACGGCGAGCACGCCGACCCGTTTGCCCGTCTTGCGGTAGGCCGTCACCAGCGCGGAGGTGGTGGTGGACTTGCCGACGCCGGGCGAACCGGTCAGCCCGACCACATAGGCGTTGCCGGTGAGCGGCGCCAGGGCCGCCATCACCTCGCGCAGCTCCGGTGACGCCCCCTCCACGAGGGAGATCAGCCGGGCCACGGCCCTCGGCCGGCCCTGCCGTGCCTGCTCCACCAGCTGTGGGACGTCCACCATCGCCGCTCGGCTCCTTCGGTTCGCTGGTATGCGAATCGGCCCGCCCGTACGCGTGTGCGTACGGGTACTCGGTTACTTACCCGGTACGCGAATGATCAGCGCGTCGCCCTGACCGCCGCCACCACAGAGCGCGGCGGCACCCACGCCACCGCCCCGCCTGCGCAGCTCCAGCGCGAGATGCAGCACGATGCGGGCTCCGGACATCCCGATCGGGTGACCCAGCGCAATGGCGCCGCCGTTGACATTCACCTTTTCCGGGGACACCCCGAGGTCCTTCATCGACTGCACGGCGACGGCCGCGAACGCCTCGTTGATCTCGATCAGGTCAAGATCGGCGACGGTCAGTCCGTCCTTGCCCAGCGCGTGGTTGATCGCGTTGGAGGGCTGGGACTGGAGCGAGTTGTCGGGGCCGGCGACATTGCCGTGGGCGCCGATCTCCGCGATCCATTCGAGCCCGAGTTCCTCGGCCTTGGCCTTGCTCATGACGACCACGGCGGCGGCGCCGTCGGAGATCTGCGAGGAGGTGCCGGCGGTGATCGTGCCGTCCTTGGCGAAGGCCGGGCGGAGCTTGCCGAGCGATTCCGTGGTGGTTTCGCCGCGGATGCCCTCGTCCTTGCTGAAGACGACCGGCTCGCCCTTGCGCTGCGGGATCTCCACGGGGGTGATCTCGGCCTCGAAGAGCCCGTTCTTCTGTGCGGCGGCGGCCCGCTGGTGGGAGCGCGCGGCGACCTCGTCCTGCTCCGGTCGGGCGATGCCCAAACGGGTGTTGTGCTTCTCCGTCGACTCGCCCATCGCGATGCCTTCGTAGGCGTCGGTGAGGCCGTCGTGGGCCATCGCGTCGAGCATCTCGACGGCGCCGTACTTGAAGCCCTCGCGGGACTTCGGCAGCAGGTGCGGGGCGTTGGTCATGGACTCCTGGCCACCGGCAACGATGACGTCGAACTCACCCGCGCGGATGAGCTGGTCGGCCAGCGCGATGGCGTCGAGGCCGGAGAGGCAGACCTTGTTGACGGTCAGCGCGGGGACGTTCATGGGGATGCCGGCCTTCACGGCCGCCTGGCGCGCCGGGATCTGCCCCGCCCCGGCCTGGAGCACCTGGCCCATGATCACGTACTGCACCTGATCGCCGCCGATGCCCGCCCGGTCCAGTGCCGCCTTGATGGCGACGGCGCCCAGGTCGGCGCCGGAGAAGGTCCGCAGGGATCCCAGGAGCCGCCCCATGGGGGTGCGCGCTCCCGCCACGATCACTGAGGTGCTGCCGTTCGTGCCGTTCGTTGCAGACATGCGGTGCGGCCTTCCTTTGCAGGGAAGTTAACGAGGGTTACCCGTCAATGTACTGAGCGGTACGCGCCGGGTCACCGGCAAGCGGGTGTGATCGCGCGCACGTTGCGTAACCAGCCATGCGAGGGGTGCACTGGAGCCATGCTGACGCGAATCGACCACATCGGGATCGCCTGTTTCGACCTCGACAAGACTGTCGAGTTCTACCGTGCCACGTATGGCTTCGAGGTGTTCCACACCGAGGTCAACGAGGAGCAGGGAGTCCGGGAAGCCATGATCAAAATCAATGGGACGTCGGACGGCGGCGCCTCGTATCTGCAGCTCCTGGAACCCACCCGCGAGGACTCCGCGGTGGGCAAGTGGCTTGCCAAGAACGGCGAGGGCGTCCATCACATCGCCTTCGGCACCGCGGACGTGGACGGCGACTCCGAGGCCATCCGCGGCAAGGGCGTCCGGGTCCTCTACGACGAGCCCAGGACGGGTTCGATGGGGTCGCGGATCACCTTCCTGCACCCCAAGGATTGTCACGGAGTGCTCACCGAACTCGTCACCGCGGCGCCCGCCACCTCCGAAGACCACTGACCATCACCTTCCCCGGCCGGTAGAGTGCAGCTTCGGCCGGGGTAAGGGAGTGGGGCTCGGTCCATACTCTGCCGATGATCTGACACCATTTCTTCGGAAGGGTCAGCTCCGAGGGGCGCGAGTCCGGTACGACGTGACGTGTACGGGACGAGCACCGCAGGACGGAGACGGCCGCCACCATGACCAGGGGACGGATGGGACCGCGCAGTGCGGGGCAACGACCGCTACGAGGCTGACGACCACCTCTCGCAGTTCGAGGCCGAGATGGAGCGGCTGAAGAGCGAGCGGGACAAGGCCGTCCAGCACGCCGACGACCTCGGCTACCAGGTCGAGGTGCTGCGCGCCAAGCTCCATGAGGCGCGCCGCAACCTCGCGACCCGTCCTGCCTACGACAACGTCAGTCATCAGGCCGAACAGCTGCTGCGCAATGCGCAGATCCAGGCGGACCAACTGCGTACGGACGCCGAGCGCGAGCTGCGCGAGGCGCGGGCGCAGACCCAGCGGCTGCTGCAGGAGCAGGCGGAGCGGCAGTCCCGGCTGGAGGCCGAGCTGCACGCCGAGGCGGTCACCCGGCGCCAGCGGCTCGATGAAGAGCTCAACGAGCGTCGGCAGACCGTCGAGTCGCACGTCAACGAGAACGTCGCCTGGGCCGAACAGCTGCGCGCCCGGACGGAGTCGCAGGCCCGCCGGCTGATGGAGGAGTCCCGCCGGGAGGCCGAGCAGGCGCTGTCGGCCGCCCGGGCCGAGGCCCAGCGGCTGGCCGAACGCGCCCGTGAACGGCTCGGCACCGAGGCCGAAGAGGCCCGTGCCGAAGCGGAAAGCATTTTGCGCCGCGCCCGGGCCGACGCCGAGCGGCTGCTGAACGCCGCCTCCAACCAGGCCCAGGAGGCCACCGATCAGGCCGAGCAGCTGCGCACCAGCGTCGGCACCGAGTCGGAGGAGGCCCGCCGCCAGGCCGCGGAGCTGACCCGTACCGCCGAAGCACGCGTCCAGGAGGCGGACAAGGCGCTGCGCGAGGCGCGCGCCGAGGCCGAGAAGCTGGTCGAGGAGGCGCAGCAGAGCGCCACCAAGCGGCTGACGGCGGCCGAGTCGGACACCGAGCAGCGCACCCGTACGGCCAAGGTGGAGATCGCCCGGCTGGTCGGCGAGGCCACCAAGGAGGCCGAAGCGCTCAAGGCCGAGGCCGAGCAACTGCGCGAGGACGCCCGCACGGAGGCCGACCGGCTGATCGCCGAGGCGGAGGAGACCGCCCGGTCCAAGGCGTCGGAGGACGCCGCGGCCCAGCTCGCGAAGGCCGCCCGCACCGCCGAGGAGGTGCTGAACAAGGCCTCGGAGGACGCCGCGGCCACCACCAAGGCGGCCGCCGAGGAGGCCGAACGGCTGCGCAGCGAGGCCGAGGCCGAGGCGGACCGGCTGCGCGAAGAGGCGCATGACACCGCGGCCCAGCTCAAGGGCGCGGCGAAGGACGACACCAAGGAGTACCGCGCCAAGACCGCCGAACTCCAGGAGGAGGCACGGCGGCTGCGCGGTGAGGCCGAGCAGCTGCGCGCGGACGCGGTCGCCGAGGGCGAGCGGATCCGCAGCGAGGCCCGCCGGGAGGCGGTCCAGCAGATCGAGGAGGCGGCCGGGTCCGCCGAGGAGCTGCTGGGCAAGGCCAAGGCCGATGCCGAGGAGACCCGTTCGGGCGCCGTCGCGGAGAGCGAGCGGGTGCGGACGGAGGCCATCGAGCGGGCCACCGCGCTGCGCCGGCAGGCCGAAGAGGCGCTGGAGCGGGCCCGGTCGGAGGCCGAGGAGCTGCTGACCGAGGGCGCCCAGGCCGCGGAGATGGTGACCACCGAGGCCGAGGAGTCCGCCGCGCGGCTGCGCGCGGCGGCCGAAGAGGCCGCGGCGGAGCTGCGGACCGAAGCGCAGGCCGAACTGGACCGCCTGCACGGCGAGGCGGAGGAGAAGGTCACCGCCGCCGAGCGGACGCTGCGCGACGCCCGCGCGGAGGCGGAGCGGCTGCGCCGGGAGACCCAGGAGGACGCGGCCCGGCTCAAGGCGGAGTCGGCGGAGCGGCGCCGGATGCTGCAGCAGCAGGCCGAGGCGGAGGCCGAGCGGCTGCGCGACGAGGCCGCGTCCGACGCCGCGTCGGCGCGCGCCGAGGCCGAGTCGGTGGCGACGCGGCTGCGCAGCGAGGCGTCGGCCGAGGCGGAGCGGCTGAAGTCGGAGGCCCAGGAGACCGCGGACCGGGTGCGTGCCGAGGCCGCGACGGCCGCGGAGCGCACCGGCGCGGAGGCGGCGCAGGCGCTGGCCGCGGCCCAGGAGGAGGCCGCGCGGCGGCGCCGGGAGGCCGAGCAGCTGCTGGGCGAGGCCCGCGAGGAGGCCCACCAGGAGCGCACCGCGGCGCGCGAGCAGAGTGAGGAGCTGCTGGCGTCGGCCCGTACCCGGGTGGGCGAGGCGCAGGAGGAAGCCGAGCGGCTGGTCGAGGAAGCGGACCGGCGTGCGGGCGAGTTGGTGGCGGCGGCCGAGCAGACCGCACAGCAGGTGCGGGACGCGGTCGCGGGGCTGCACGAGCAGGCCGGTGAGGAGATCGCCGGACTGCGTTCGGCGGCCGAGCACGCCGCGGAGCGCACCAAGGCCGAGGCGCAGGACGAGGCGGACCGGGTCCGCAAGGACGCCTACGACGAGCGGGAGCGCGCCTCGCAGGACGCCGCACGGGCGCGGCAGGAGGCCCAGGAGGCCCAGGAGGCCGCCAAGGTCCTGGCGGAGCGGGCGGTTTCCGAGGCCATCGAGGAGGCCGACGCGCTCCGTACGGAGGCGGCCGGTGTCCTGGACGCGGCGCGCCGGGACGCCGATACGGTCCGGTCCGAGGCCGCCGAGCAGGCCGACCGGCTGGTGTCGGAGGCGACCGCGCAGGCCGAGAAGCTGGTCGCGGACGCCACGGCGAAGGCGCAGCAGCTGCGCACCGACGCCTCGGACGCGCTGGCCGCGGGCGAGCAGGACGCGGCGCGGGCCCGTGCGGAGGCGCGCAACGACGCGAACCGGATGCGCTCGGACGCTGCCGAGCAGGCCGACCGTCTGGTCACCGAGGCCCGCACGGAGGCCGAACGGATCGTCACCGAGGCGACCGAGCTGACCTCGTCGGCGCAGGACGACGCGGACCGTACCGTCCAGGAGGCCCAGCAGAACGCCGAGCGGCTGCGGGCCGAGGGCGAGCAGCAGGCGCAGGCCCTGGTGGCGGAGGCGACCGAGGCGGCCGAGCGGCTGCGGACGGAGGCGGCCGAGGCGCTGGAGAAGGCCCGTCTCGACGCCGAGCACACCGGCGACCAGGCGCGCGAGGCGGCCAACAAGACCCGCTCGGACGCCGCCGAGCAGGCCGACCAGCTGATGTCGGAGGCGGCGACCGAGGCGGAGCGGCTGCGCACGGAAGCGGCGGAGACGACCGCGGAAGCCGAACGGGACGCGGACCGCACCCGGGCCGATGCCCGCGAGCAGGCGGACCGCATGCTCGCGACGGCCACCGCGGAGGCGGACCGGCTGCGCACGGAAGCGGCCGAGACGGTCACCGCCGCCCAGGAACACGCCACCCGCACCCGCGGCGAGTCCGCGAAGGTCAAGGAGGACGCCGAGGCGGCGGCCGAGCGGACCCGCACGGAGGCGCAGCAGGAGGCGGACCGGCTGATCGACGAGGCGCGCAAGGACGCCGCCAAGCGCCGCGGGGACGCGGCCGAGCAGGCCGACCAGCTCGTCGCCAAGGCCCAGGAGGAGGCCCTGAAGGCCGCCACCGCCGCCGAGGAGCAGGCCGACACGATGGTCGGCGCGGCCCGCAAGGAGGCCGACCGGCTCCTCGCGGAGGCGACGTCCGACGGCAATGCCCGGGTGGAGAAGGCCCGTACGGACGCGAACACGCTGCTGGAGGAGGCCCGCGGCGACGCCACGGGCATCCGGGAGCGTGCCGAGGAGCTGCGCCGGCGGATCGAGTCCGAGGTCGAGGAGCTGCACGAGCGGGCCCGCCGGGAGTCCGCGGAGACGATGAAGAACGCCGGCGAACGGGTCGACAAGCTCATCGCGCAGGCCACCGCCCAGCAGGTGGAGGCCGAGGAGAAGGCCGACCGGATGGTGGCGGATGCCAACAGCGAGGCGAGCAAGGTCCGGATCTCGGCGGTGAAGAAGGCCGAGGGCCTGATCAAGGAGGCCGAGAACAAGAAGGCCGAGGCGGTGCGCGACGCGGAGCGGATGCGCGCCGAGGCCGAGGCGGAGGCCGCCCGGATCGTGGACGAGGGCAAGCGGGAGCTGGAGGTCCTGGTGCGCCGGCGCGAGGACATCAACGCCGAAATCAGCCGCGTTCAGGACGTTCTGGAGGCCCTGGAGTCGTTCGAGGCACCCGGCGGAAACGGGGAAGGCAAGGGCGGCGGGGTGAAGGCGGCCGCGGGCGCGGGGGCAACTCGTTCGAGTGGCAAGCAGTCTGAAGGGTAGCCACTCAAATGAGGGGTCATTCTCCAGATCAAACCCGCAATGACTCGATGACACGCCGTGATGACCCCTAGGATTCTCCTTATCACCTCACCGGTCTCTTCGACAGGAACCCCATGAGCGACACTTCCTCCCCCTTCGGCTTCGAGCTCGTGCGGCGTGGGTACGACCGCGGTCAGGTGGATGACCGCATTACGAAGCTCGTCGCGGACCGCGACAGCGCGCTGGCCCGCATCACGTCGCTGGAAAAGCGGATCGAGGAGCTGCACCTCGAAACGCAGAACGCCCAGGCGCAGGTCAATGACGCCGAACCTTCCTACGCGGGCCTCGGTGCGCGCGTGGAGAAGATCCTCCGCCTCGCCGAAGAGGAAGCGAAGGATCTGCGCGAAGAGGCCCGCCGGGCCGCCGAGCAGCACCGTGAGCTGGCCGAGTCGGCCGCCCAGCAGGTCCGTAACGACGCCGAGCAGTTCGCCACCGACCGGAAGGCGAAGGCGGAGGACGAGGGCGCCCGGATCGTCGAGAAGGCCAAGGGCGAGGCGGCCACGCTGCGCGCCGAGGCGCAGAAGGACGCGCAGTCCAAGCGCGAGGAGGCGGACTCCCTCTTCGAGGAGACCCGCGCCAAGGCCGCGCAGGCCGCTGCGGACTTCGAGACCAACCTCGCCAAGCGCCGTGAGCAGTCCGAGCGCGACCTGGCCTCGCGTCAGGCCAAGGCCGAGAAGCGGCTCGCGGAGATCGAGCACCGCGCCGAACAGCTCCGTCTGGAGGCCGAGAAGCTGCGGACGGACGCGGAGCGCCGGGCCCGTCAGACGGTGGAGACCGCGCAGCGCCAGGCCGAGGACATCGTGGCGGACGCCAATGCCAAGGCGGATCGTATCCGCAGCGAATCCGAGCGCGAGCTGGCGGCGCTGACCAACCGCCGCGACTCGATCAACGCCCAGCTGACCAACGTCCGCGAGATGCTGGCGACGCTGACCGGTGCGGCGGTGGCCGCGGCCGGCGCCCCCGGCGAGGACGAGACCGCCTCGCACGGCGTTCCCGCCCAGCAGACCCGCTGACCCGGCGGACCACCGGCCCGTCGGCCCTTCCCCGGCTGACGCCGGCTGGTGCCCCGGCAGGTTCCGTACCGTTCCGGACCGCGCCCCCGTACCGCCTCCTGTGGCGGCGCGGGGGCGCGGTGCGTACGGGGGGTCAGCCGGGCGGCCCCGCACCGGTGGCAGGGGCCACGGGGCGGGCCTAGCGTGCTGTACATGATCGAGCTCGAGGGGCTGACCAAGCATTACGGCGACAAGGTCGCCGTGGACGACCTCACCTTCACGGTGCGGCCCGGCATCGTCACCGGCTTCCTCGGCCCCAACGGCGCGGGCAAGTCGACGACCATGCGGATGATGCTCGACCTGGACAACCCCACGTCGGGCACGGTCCGGATCAACGGCAGGCACTACCGCCAGCTGCAGGATCCGCTGACGTACATCGGGGCCCTGCTGGAGGCGAAGTCGGTGCACGGCGGCCGGAGCGCCGCCAACCATCTGCTGTGTCTGGCGCAGAGCAACGGCATCCCCCGCAGGCGGGTCGGCGAGGTGCTGGACACCGTGGGGCTGAGCGCCGTCGCCAAGAAGCGGACGAAGGGGTTCTCGCTCGGGATGAGCCAGCGGCTGGGCATCGCCGCGGCGCTGCTGGGCGATCCGCAAGTGCTGCTCTTCGACGAGCCGGTCAACGGCCTCGACCCCGAGGGCATCCACTGGATCCGCACGCTCATGCAGAACCTCGCCGCCCAGGGCCGCACCGTTTTCGTCTCCTCGCATCTGATGAGCGAGATGGCACTGACCGCCGAGCACCTGATCGTGATCGGGCAGGGCCGGCTGATGGCGGACACCTCGATGAAGGACTTCATCCACCAGAATTCGCGGTCCTACGTCCGGATGCGGTCGCCGGAGCAGGAGAAGCTGCTGGATCTGCTGCACGCCGAGGGCATGCAGGCGGTGGCGGCCGCCAACGGCTCGCTGGAGGTCGACGGGGTGCCCGCGGAGCGGCTGGGCGAACTGGCCGCCACACACCAGCTGGTGCTCCATGAGCTGAGCCCCCAGCAGGCGTCCCTGGAGGAGGCCTTCATGCAGCTGACGGCGGAGTCGGTGGAGTACCACGCACACGGCGGCGAACCGGTGCCGGCGCAGGCCGGCGGGTGGCCGCAGGCGGCACGGCCCCCGGGAGAGCCGCAGACGGCCGGGGCACGGCCGGGCGAACCGCAGCCGACCGGCTGGGGCGCAAACTGGCAGAAGAAGAAGAGGAGCTGACGGATGGCGGCGGTCGGGCAGGTCATTCGGTCGGAGTGGACCAAGATCAGGTCAGTGCGGTCCACGGTGTGGACGCTGGGCATCGCCGTCGTGGTCACCGTGGGGCTGGGTGTGGTGATCTGCAGCCTGACCAGCAGCGACTTCAACTCGATGCCGGCCAGGGCCCGGCTGGCGTTCGACGCCACCAACATCAGCTTCGCCGGGATGGGGCTGGGCCAGCTGGCGATGATCGTCTTCGGGGTGCTGGTGGTGTCGAACGAGTACAGCACCGGCATGATCCGCGCCTCGCTGGCGGCCGTACCGCAGCGCGGCACCTTCCTGTTCTGCAAGCTGCTGGTGGCCACCGCGCTGGTCTTCGTCGTCGGCCTGGCGACCAGCTTTGTGACGTTCTTCGCCGGGCAGTCGGTGCTGGGCGATCTCCGGGCGCATATCGGGGATCCGGGCGTGCTGCGCGCGGTGATCGGCGGCGGGCTCTATATGACGCTGATCGCGCTGTTCTCGATGGCGGTGGCCACCATGCTGCGCAGCCCGATGCTTTCGCTGGGCATTCTGATGCCGTTCTTCTTCCTCATTTCCAATATTCTCGGAAATGTCACGGCGACCCGGAAAATCGGCCGCTTTCTGCCGGACCAGGCGGGCTCAAAGATCATGCAAGTGGTGACGCCCGCCAACAGCGATGTTCCGTACGGCCCGTGGGGCGGGCTGGCAATCATGATCGCCTGGACGGCCGCGGCACTCGTCGGCGGATTCGTCCTCCTGAAAAAGCGCGACGCATAACGGATTCCGCGTTCGGTTGCGTCCCGTCCGTCCCTGAGCAGCGCGGGCGCGCCCCGGCGCCCCTCCCCGGCCGCAGGCGCAATGGCGGGAGCGCGCAGCCGCCAAGCCGCGAAGCCCCGAAGCCCCGAAGCCGCCATGCCGCCGAGCCGCGAGACGCCAAATCCAGGACCCCGCGGGACAGTCGGGGACATGAGGAATTGACGGGAACCGTCAACGGCCGGATAGCCTCCTAACCCTCACGGGGGCACGAGGGCGCCTCTGCCCCGACCATCTCGCGAGGGGCGGAGAATTGATCGAGGCAGTCGGCCTGACGAAGCGCTACGGCGCCAAGACGGCCGTGTACAACCTGTCGTTCCAGGTAAGGCCGGGCACGGTGACCGGCTTCCTGGGGCCCAACGGCTCCGGTAAGTCGACCACCATGCGCATGATTCTGGGCCTGGACGCACCGACCTCGGGGCGGGCCACCATCGCCGGCCGGCCCTTCCGCAGCCTCCCCAACGCTCCGCGCCAGGTGGGCGCGCTGCTCGATGCCAAGGCCGTGCACGGCGGCCGCAGCGCGCGCCAGCATCTGCTCTCGCTCGCCCAGCTGTCCGGTATTCCCGCCCGCCGCGTCGACGAGGTGCTGGGGGTGGTCGGTCTGCAGGACGTCGCGGGGCGGCGTTCCAAGGGTTTCTCGCTCGGCATGGGCCAGCGGCTGGGCATCGCCGCGGCGCTGCTCGGCGATCCGCAGGTGCTGCTCTTCGACGAGCCGGTCAACGGCCTCGACCCCGAGGGCATCCTGTGGGTGCGCAATCTGATGAAGCAGCTGGCGTCCGAGGGCCGTACGGTCTTCGTCTCCTCGCACCTGATGAGCGAAATGGCGCTGACCGCCGAGCACTTGATCGTGATCGGCCGTGGACAGCTGATGGCGGACATGCCCGTCAAGGACTTCATCTCGGCCAACTCCGCCGATTTCGCCAAGGTGCGTACGCCGGACACCGAGCCGGAGCAGCGCGAGAAGCTGATCGCCGCGATCGGGGAGGCCGGCGGGCAGGCCGTGCCCGAGCCGGACGGCGCGCTGCGGGTGACCGGGCTGCCGCTCCCCCGTATCAGCGATGTCGCGCACCGGGCCGAGGTCCGGCTGTGGGAGCTGTCGCCGCACCAGGCGTCGCTGGAAGAGGCGTATATGCAGCTGACGCAGGGCGCCGTGGACTACCGCTCGACACACGACCAACGGGCCGGTCTGCAGGGCGCCCCCGCCGGGTACGCCCCGCAGGGGTTCGCGGGCGGCCCCGGATACGCGGCCGGGCAGCCCGGCCAGGCACCGGCCGGCGTCCCCGGCCAGGGGCAGCCGAACCCGTACACCCAGCAGGATCCATACGCCCAGCAGGCGGCCGGGGCGGCTCCGGGGCCGGGCTATCCGCCGCCGGCGCAGGCTCAAGGTCACCCGTACGGGGGACCCGAGTCCTACGGCACACCCCACCCGTACGGGCAGCAGCCCGCCGCGCCGATGCCGCCCGCCGCCCCCGCCGACCAGCCCACGCCGCACCACGAGGACGCCCGATGACCAGCCCTCAGCAGCCGCAGCCTGAGCACGGACCCCACGACACCGGCGCGCAGCAGCAGCCGATGCCGGCCGCGCCCCCGATGCCGCCCGCCGCCCCGCAGGGCGCCGCACCGCAGCAGCAGGGCACCCCGCCCCAGGGGCAGCCCGCCGGTCCGGAGCAGCCCGCGCAGCAGCCGGCGCCGCAGCAGCCCGCGCCCGCCCAGGAGGGCGGCACGATGATGCTCCAGGCCCAACAGCCCCCCGGGCAGCCCGCCCCCGCCAAGGAAGCGGGCACGATGATGCTCCAGGCCCAGCAGGCCCCGGGGCAGCCCGCACCCGCCCAAGAGGCGGGCACCATGACCCTCCAGGCCCAGCAGGCTCCGCAGGCCCAGCAGCCGCCCGTACCGCAGCCGCTCGCCGCGCACGGACCGGGCAAGGACGCGGGCACGATGATGCTCCAAGCCCAGGCACCGGCCCCGGCACCGGCACCGGCCCCGGCCCCGGCCCCGGCCCAAGGTCAGGCCCCGGCCCAGGGGCAGGGTCAGGCCCCGCAGCCTCCCGCTCAGCCGCACCCCCAGCAGGCCTACGCCGGCGGACCGGGCGGCTATGTCTCGTCCATCCCGGTGCGCCCCACCCACCTCGGCCATGCACTGCTCTCCGAGTGGACAAAGATCCGCTCCGTGCAGTCGACGCTCTGGACGGCGGGCGTGATGATCCTCCTGACGGTGGGCATCGGCCTGCTGACGGGCTCGGTCATCGCCGGGCACAGCGACACGCTCGGCCCCGACTCACCCCTGAGCTACGGCACCTTCGGGATGATGATGGGCCTGATCCCCCTGATCACGCTGGGCGTGCTGGTGATCTCCTCCGAGTACGGCACCGGAATGATCCGCACCACCCTCACGGCCTGCCCGCCCCGCGCCCGGATCCTGACCGCCAAGGCGATCGTCTTCTTCGCCCTGAGCTTCGTCCTCGCCCTGGTGACCACGACGGTCGTGGCCCTCGCGCAGTACTCCATGGTCAGCGGCCTGGAGATCAAGAACGAACCGACCGGCGGGGACTGGTTCAAGGCCACGGTCGGGGTGAGCCTCTTCGTCGCCATGATCGGGCTGCTCTCGCTGGCCGTCGGCGCCCTGCTGCGGCACTCCGCGGGCGCGATCACGCTCATGATCGGCGTCTATCTGCTGCCGTTGGTGCTGGCGATCTTCATGCAGGCGCAGAGCCTCAAGGACATCCAGATCTGGCTGCTGGAGTACGCGCTCCCCAGCCAGCTCGGCGTGATGTTCAGCAGCAACCTCATCAACACCGGCCCGTCCGGCTGGGACCCCCTGTGGATAGTCACGGGCCTGACGGCCGTCACTCTCGGTGCCGCCTACGCGGTCATCAACAAGCGCGACGTCTGAGACCGTCCGGCCGCACCGGCGCCCCCGGTCGCCGAGGAGCGGCCAGGGCATCGCCCTGCGCCCCGAAAGGGAGTATCTGCCCTAGGGGGAGACACCCCCTAGTAACGGGGCGCATTACGGGACCGCTGGAGCCGCGCGCTCCGGCGGTCCCGTGCGTTCCAGCACGCCTTGTGCCAGTGCCGGCGGTCGTCGACGTCACCGTGCCGCGGCCAGGCGACCACATGCGGGACTCCGGGCAAAATCTCCTGGTCGCAGCCGGGGCAGCGGTAGCGCTTGGCCGCGCCGCCGCCCCCGACGGGCCGCACGACCCAGTCCTCGCCGCGCCACTCCTCGGTGGTCTCCCAGCCGCCGCTGCCGGGAGGCGCCCCCACCCGGCCGTAGGGGTCACCGCCCGTGCGGTCGATGGGCTTCGCACCGCCGTGCTGGCGGTTTCGGCGCGGGGACACAGAACACCTCGGATATGTACGGAGTCACGGGCTGTCACCAGCGTACGCGGCGCGGTCAGGGGTGGACGCCGCTCGGCAGGATTCTGCGATCATCAGGAAATTTCGCGTCAGGCCGTGCCCTTGGCACGTGTCACACGTTGTTGCCTGTAAGGGGGAGTCGCGTCGGCTGCGAGGAGGCAGAGAGCGATGCGCGTTGGGGCTTTCATCCTGGCCGCTCAATTCCCCGGTCAGGGACAGGGGGAAGCACTGCACCGCGCGGTGCGCTCCGCGGAGGTCGCGGAGGAGGCCGGACTCGACGATGTCTGGCTGGCGGAACACCACTTCGTACCCTACGGCGTCTGCCCGAACGCGGCGACGCTGGCCGGGCTGCTGCTGGGCCGGACCCGCAGGATCGGCGTCGGGACGGCGGTGAGTGTGCTGCCGACCCAGCATCCGGTGGCACTCGGTGAGCAGGCGGCGCTGCTGCATCTCACCTCCGACGGGCGGTTCACGCTCGGCGTCGGCCGGGGCGGTCCGTGGGTCGATCTGGAGGTGTTCGGTTCCGGACTCGAAGCGTATGACCACGGCTTCCCGGAATCGCTCGATCTGCTGATGCGCTGGCTGCGGGAGCCCCGGGTCGGCGCGCAGGGCGAGCGCTATACGTTCCGCGAAGTGGCGGTGGTACCGCGTCCGGCCGAGGCGCTGACCGATCCGGACGACCCGGGCGCCGGGCCTCCGGGCCCGCCGGTCGTGGTCGCCTGCACCTCCCCCTCGTCGGTGCGCACGGCTGCCGCGCGCGGGCTGCCGATGCTGCTGGGCATGCACTGCGGCGACGAGGAGAAGGCGGAGATGATCGCGCTGTGGCGGACGGCCGCGCGGGAGGCCGGGCTGGACGGCGACGAGGTGGCCGCGGCGGGGCATGTCTCGGCCGGCGTGGTGCAGATCGCCGACGACCGCGAGGCCGCGCGGGAGACCCTGACGAAGGCGATGCCCGGCTGGCTGCGGCAGGGCCTGGGCGCCCATGTGACGGTCGACGGCCGCTATCGCGCGATGCGTGATCCGCATGCTTATACGGAGTTGCTGTGCGGGCTGCACCCCGTCGGACCGCCGCAGTGGTGCGCGGACCGGCTGGCGGCGACCTCGGAGCGTACGGGCATCACCCGCTTCGCGCTGCTCGTCGAGGGCTCCGGCGATCTTGCGGCGACGGAGGAGAACGTCCGCCGGCTGGGCACGGAGGTGCTGTCGCAGCTGGAGTGACCGGGTCCGGTACGGCGGACGGCATGCGCAGGCCGTGGGCGGGTGACGGTGACGTGGCCTGCGATGCGCCGGTGCGAGGGCGCCGTACAACGGAGCGGTACGAGGGAACGGTCGCCCTGCTGTGAGTGGTGCTGCCGCTGGCGCACGGCACGGTGCGGGTGATCACCGTGTGCGCAGCGGCAGCAACGTCGTTCAGCAGTCGCGGAGTTCGGGCGACTGGTTCAGCAGCTGACCCCGGATGGACGTGAAACGGGCCAGTCGGTCGTCCACCACCGGGTCGAGCGGGAAAACCGCGACACGGTGGCAGTTCTGAAAGGCGAGCCGCACACCGAAGTGGCGCTCAAGGGAACCACGGATGGCGTCACTCGCCAGCGCGCGCAGCAGCTGGCCGCGCGCCTGCTCGTCCGGCGGCGGCGTCTGATTGTCGGCGAACTCTCCGCCGTCCACCTTCAGCTGGGCCACCAGAGAGCTGATCATCCCCCATGCGTAGGGCAGGGAGGTCCGGACGCAGTCGACAAATGCGGCTTCGTCGACCTCGCCTCGCTCGGCCTGTTCGAGGAGGGCCGGTGAGACGTCGAGCGACATGAGGTTCTCCTCTCGCGGACCCGCCGGGACGGACGGGGCCTAGGGACGGGACTGGGGGCTTTGCGACGGAGCGTGTTCGGTTCACAACCCCCCGCTGTAACGGTATGCCGCGCAAGAAGCCCGCACCAGGAGATTGCACATACAACCGGCCATTGGTGAGCGCCGGGGGTGCGGGGATTTCCCCCGTAAAGGCCCCGTGATCCAGGGCGAATCGCGTGCGGGGCCTCCGGTCGAGTAGCGTTTCGCCCCATGCGTCTCGTCATCGCCCGCTGCTCCGTGGACTACGCGGGCCGGCTCACCGCCCATCTCCCCTCGGCCCCTCGCCTCATCCTGGTGAAAGCGGACGGCTCCGTCTCCGTTCACGCGGACGACCGGGCCTACAAACCCCTCAACTGGATGTCGCCGCCCTGCACTCTCAAGGAGGGCGACGGGGAGGTGTGGACCGTCGAGAACAAGGGGGGCGAGAAGCTGATCATCACCCTCGAGGAGGTCATGCACGACTCCTCGCACGAGCTCGGCGTCGACCCGGGGCTCATCAAGGACGGGGTGGAGGCGCACCTCCAGGAGCTGCTGGCGGACCGGATCGAAACTTTGGGCGAGGGATACTCGCTGATTCGGCGTGAATACCCCACTGCCATCGGCCCGGTGGATATCTTGTGCCGGGACGCCGACAACCAGACCGTCGCCGTCGAGATCAAGCGGCGTGGTGAGATCGACGGAGTCGAGCAGCTCACCCGCTATCTCGAACTCCTCAATCGCGACCCGCACTTGGCGCCGGTGAAGGGCATCTTCGCGGCCCAGGAGATCAAGCCGCAGGCGCGGGTGCTGGCCACCGACCGCGGTATCGGCTGCGTCGTCCTGGACTATGACGCGCTGCGTGGCATCGAGGACGACAAGCTGCGTCTGTTCTGACCCCGCGGCCCCGGGAGCGGCGGCCCGCACGGTTGCGCGCGCAGCGCGAGGGCCCGGTACGTGTGTACCGGGCCCTCGTGCTGTCTTGCCGTCCCGGCCGCCGGCCGGGACGGGGCGGGGCCGTCAGCCGGCCGGTGCGCTCTGCGTACCGGAGCCGGAGGGGGCCGTTCCGTCCGACGGCGTGCCGCCGCCCGTCGCCGGTGATCCACCGGACGGAGTGGTGCCACTGCCACTGGAGGAACTGCCGGCGGGGTTGGCGGCCGACTGCGACGGGCTCTGGGTCGTGGGCTTGCCCGTGGGGTCCTCGCTGTGCGAGGGCTCGCCGGAATCCGTCGGCGAGGTACTCGTGGACGGCTCGTCGGTCGGCGAAGGCGTACGGGTCGGCCGGCCGGTGGGCGAAGTGGGCCGCCCGGTCGGCTCGGTCGGCTCGCCCGTCGGGCTCGTGGGCCCGGTGCTGGGGTCGGTGGGCGAACCGCTGGTGGCGGGGTCGCTCGCGGACGGCGACGGGCTCTGCGAGCGGGCGGGGGTGCCGGGCCGGGAGGTGCCGGGGCCGGTGGGCGGCAGGCTGGTGCCCGTAGCGGGCTGCTCGGCCGGCAGGTCGCTGCTGTCGCCGTCGTCCGTGGTCTGCTCGGTGCTGACCTTGTCGTCGTGCGGGTGGTCACCACCGGTCGCCCCGAGGGTGACGACGGTGCCGAGGACGGCCGCCAGCAGCGCGCCGGCGCCCGCGGCCACGACATTGCGGCGCGCCCCGCCGAACACCCGCAGGGCGCCCTTGCCGCCGGTCTTGGTGCCGCTCCCGGCCACCGCGGGGACGGCCGTGGTGGCGGCGGTCGCGGAGGCGCCCCGGGCGGTGATCGTGCCCGCCGTCTCCTCGGCCCGTGCCGCCCGCAGCTTGGCGGTCGAGGCGCCGTCGCGCGGTGTGGCGGCCGGCTTCTTCCGTGCGTCCGGTGACGCCGCGGAGGCCGCGGCGACGGCTTGCGGGAGCGCCGTGGTGGCCGCCGCGGCCGCCTCGGCCCGCGAACGGTCGGTGACCAGCGCCAGGGCCCGCCGTCCGGCCACCGCGCCATGGCGGTCGGAGAGCACCCCGCGCAGCCCGATGGACGCCTCCAGCTCGGCGCGCGCCCGGTCCAGGCTGCCGGTGCAGAGCGCCAGGACGCCCAGCTCGTGGTGGAAGTAGGCCTCTTCGGCGACCTCCCCGGCCAGCCGCGCGGCTTCCTGGCCGTGCCGCAGGGTGCGCTCCCACGCGTTCCACTGCAGGGCGGCGGCGAACGCCGGGGCGGCCGTGCGGGCGAGCAGCACGGCCGCGCTGGCGTGCCCGCTCTCCCGGCTTCCGGTCAGTGCGCCCATGGCTGCCAGTGCCACATCGGATTCGGCGGCGGCCCGCTCGGGCGTGACCGAGGGGTGGCCGGCCCACCAGGCGTAGTGCTGAGCGGCGGTGTGCGCCCGTGCGGCCGCGCCCTCCGCGTAGCCGGCCGCCTCCAACTGCTCCTGGACGGTGGCGGCGAGCCGGTAGTGGCTGCCGACCGGGGTGATCAGGCCGCAGGCCAGCAGCTCGCCGAGGGCGGCGTCGGCGTGGGTGTCCTGGGTGAGGGCCGGCAGATGCGCCTGGTGGGGCAGCTCACCGCCGAGCGCGACGGCGAAGCGCAGCGTCTCCCGGGCGGCGTCGCCCAGCCGGGAAGCGAGCAGCGGGGCGGGCGCGGCGGCCTCGCCGAGGGAGGGCAAGGGCACGTCGGCCTGCTCGCCGGGCTCGACGTCGCCGTCGGTGGCGGCGGTAGTGGTATCGGCCGCAGTGTCGGTGCCGGTGTCGGTGTGGGCCGCCCCCTCCTCGGGGAAGAGGCCGTAGCCGTCGTCGAGGGCACCCGGCGCCCCCCGCATCCGGTCACGCTGCCGCAGCAGGGCGGCGGCCTGCACGAAGCGCAGCGGCAGCCCCTCGGATTCGAACCAGAGGTCGGCGGACCAGGCCTCCTCGTCGTCGGTGAGCGGCCGGTCCACGGCGCGCTCCAGCAGCCGGGCGCAGCCGGCCCGGCCGAGACCGCCGAGGAAGACCTCTTCGAGGTGCGAGCCGGGGCTGGGCGCCGCGACGTCGGGAGTGGCGGCGATCAGGAAGGCGCATTCGGGGGTGGCGTCGAGCAGTTCGTCGAGCGCGGCGCCGCCGAATTCCAGGTCGTCCAGGACGACGATGGCACCGATCTCAGCGATCATGCGCAGCAGTTCGGGCCGGTCGGGGCGGTGCTGCGGGGCCCGGTACACGGCGGCGAACAGCGCGTACAGCAGGTCGGTGACGGTGCGGTGGTAGCCGGAGAGCCGGATGACGCCGTCGGGGGCGAGGTCGGCGCAGGCGGTGGCGACGGCGTCCAGCAGCCGGGTGCGGCCCGAGCCGGAGGGGCCGGTGACGCGGACCGAGCGGCCACGGGAGAGCAGCCGGACCAGGCGTTCGGTGTCCTCGGTGCGCTCTTCGAGCACGCCCTCGTGACCGGCGTCCCCCGGCGGGCCCGGGGGCGCGGCGGCGCGGGCGGCCGCGGCGCGCTCCTGCGGGTCGAGCCTGCTGGGGGCCTCGGGGCGCTCCCCGGGCGGGCAGGGTTCTATTTCGCTGCCGTCGACGGGGTTGACGGTGACGAGGTAGGGGCCCGAGACGAGCCGGACGACGCGGGCCTGCCCGCCGGAGCCGCTGCGCGCGCCGCCCAACGCGGGGACCGGCGGCTCGGCGGGGCCGCCCTGCGCGCCGTACTCCTCGGGTCCCCGGTGGCTGTTCGGGTCCATGCTGCAAGCTCCCAGATCTGGCGTGCCGACTGCGCTTCCGGCCGTCCGCACTCCCCCGGCTCCGGCAGGTCGTCCTCAGCCGTCGCGTCTGGTCCGGTGCCCGCCGCGGATGATGACATACGGGCGGGAACCGAACCTTAGACCCGGAGAGCGGGCAGGTGTACCGCCGGGGGGCAGCTCTGACCGGAACTTCCTGGATTGGTCGGTATCGCGCGGTTCACGACATTTCCGTGGCCCGGCTCTTCAGTTTTCCTCACGCTTCGGGCGCGATCCTGATCGCCCGGGGAACACCCCGGACCCGGGCGCGGGAGGCCGGAGCCGGGCGCGGGACGCCGGGCGGCCCGCCCCGCCCGCCTCTACACCCGGGGAAGCGATTCCGCCTCGATGCCGCCCTCGATGGCGAGGATGCGGTGCAGCCGGGTGGCGACGAGCAGGCGCTGCATCTGGGGCGGCACTCCGCGCAGCACCAGCCGGCGGCCCACCCGGCCGGCGCGGCGGTGCGCGCCCATGATCACGCCGAGGCCGGTGGCGTCCCAGGAATTCAGCTCGGCCAGGTCCAGCACGAGGTCGCCCCGACCGGAGTCGACGGCGGCGTGCAGGGCCGCACGGGCGTCCGCCGCGCTGCGGACGTCGAGGCGGCCCCCGACAACCAGCTCGGCGTGGTCGCCCCTGATGTGCATATGCGCTCCCCGATGTCATGGGTGGTGACGCCTGAACGTCTACAGAACTGACTGCCTCTCATACGGCGAAGTTGCCGCCTGTAAGCGAACCGATACCGAATTCACCCCTCGGGGCGACACCGCCGGCCCGAGGGGGCTGACGCGGCCTCAGTGCTCGTAGAAGCCCTGCCCACTCTTGCGACCGATATCGCCCGCATCGACCATTCGCCGCATGATCTCCGGCGGTGCGAACTTTTCGTCCTGGGACTCGGTGTAGATGTTGTCGGTGGCGTGCAGCAGGATGTCGACGCCCGTCAGGTCGGCGGTGGCCAGCGGTCCCATCGCATGGCCGAAGCCCAACTTGCAGGCGGTGTCGATGTCCTCGGCGCTGGCCACGCCCGCTTCGTAGAGCTTGGCGGCCTCGACGACCAGCGCCGAGATCAGGCGCGTGGTGACGAAGCCGGCCACATCGCGGTTGACGACGACGCAGGTCTTGCCGACCGACTCGGCGAACTCCCGGGCGGTGGCCAGGGTTTCGTCGCTGGTCTTGTAGCCGCGGACCAGCTCGCACAGCTGCATCATCGGCACCGGCGAGAAGAAGTGCGTACCGACGACCCGCTCGGGACGGGAGGTGGCCGCGGCGATCTTGGTGATCGGGATGGCCGAGGTGTTGGAGGCCAGCACCGCCTCGTCCTTGACCAGCTTGTCCAGCGACTGGAAGATCTCGCGCTTGACGTCGATCCGCTCGAAAACGGCCTCGACGACGATATCGGCGTCGGCGACGGCCTCCAGGTCGGTCGTGGTCGTGATGCGGGCCAGCGCCTGCTCGGCGTCGGCCGCCGACAGCTTGCCCTTGGCGGCGAACTTCTCGAACGAGGCCTCGATACCGCCCTTGCCCCGGGCCAGCGCCTCGTCCGTCACATCGCGGAGAACCACGTCCCAGCCCGCCTGGGCGGAGACCTGCGCGATACCGGCCCCCATGAGTCCGGCCCCGATGACGGCGAGCTTCTTTGCCACTGCTGTCCCCTCACACCCTGTGCATTTGACGGTCCTGGGTGACGTTAGCGCTCGTGGGCGATCGTTTGGCGGGTAAGAGATGCGCGTCACGCCCGCCCGTCGCCCGACCACCGCCCCGTAACGAGGCGCTTCGGGCCACGGCGCCGATTATCCATGACGGACGTCACACCGCCGGGACCTCCGGGCGGCGTGCGGAAGGGGAGCGCCCGCCGTCAGCCGGTCGCCCGTACGGCGTAGTTGAGGACCTTCTCCCCCAGTAGCTCCGCCATCTCGTCGAGGAGGACCAGAGCCTCGCGGGAGACCTCGGCGGGCTTGCGGCCGGCGAGCATCTGGTGCGTGATCCAGCCCATCAGGCTCTGGTGCACCCAGCCGATCTGGCCCGCCATCAGGCCCGGCAGCGGATCGTCGGCCGCGGCGCCGGTCTCCTCCCGGAGCGTTTCCTCCAGGTTGAGGTGGGTCTCCTGCTGCATGTACCAGAGGCGGGCCTTGAGGGTGGGCGCCCCGTGCACCACCCGCATGAACTGGTCGTAACCCTCCATCAGGCCCACCCGCGGCGAAACCGCCTCGACCTCCTCGCGCAGCTCCCGCAGCACTGCGGCGGCCGCCGACTCCCCGGCCCCCCGGCCGCGCACAAAGCGCGAGAGCCGGTCCACGATGCCCTTGCTCCGGTCGAAGAAGAGGTCTTCCTTGGCCGGGAAGTAGTTGTAGACGGTGTTCACGGAGACATTCGCGGCCTCGGCGACCTCCGCGATGGTCACCGCGTCGAAGCCCCGCGCCAGGAACAGGCCGGTGGCCACGTCCGAGATGTACTGGCGGGTCTGCCGCTTCTTCCGCTCCCTGAGCCCTTCTGCCATGCCCTCACCCTACCCTTCTTTGGGCTCCATGAAATTTTGGGGGCGTTGCAATTTTTCAGTCACTCTGTTTTTCTGTGAGCATGTCCGTCATCCACACGTCCGGGCTAGCCCGGACCTTCACCACCCCACGCGGCACCGTCGAAGCGGTACGCGGGATCGATCTCACCGCCGAGCGCGGCGAGATCCTCGGCTTCCTCGGCCCCAACGGCGCCGGGAAGACCACGACCCTGCGGATGCTCACGACCCTGCTGGCGCCCACCGGAGGCACCGCGACCGTCGCCGGCTGCGACCTCGTCCGCGATCCGGCGGGCGTACGCCGCGCCGTCGGCTACGTCGCCCAGTCCGGCGGCGTCGACCCCCATGTCTCGCTGCGCGAGGAGCTGGTCACCCAGGCCCGCCTCTACCGCCTCGGCAAGGCCGAAGCCCTGGCCCGTGCCGAGGAGTTGGCCGCCGACCTGGGCCTGGACGAACTGCTCGACCGCAAGACCGCCACGCTCTCCGGCGGCCAGCGGCGCCGGCTCGACCTCGCCATGGGGCTCACCCACCGTCCCCAGGTGCTGTTCCTCGACGAGCCGACCACCGGGCTCGACCCGGGCAGCCGCGCCGATCTGTGGGACCTGGTCCGCCGGATCCGCACCGAACACGGCACCACCGTCTTCCTGACCACCCACTACCTCGACGAGGCCGATGCGCTGGCCGACCGGCTGGTGATCGTCGACAAGGGCGTGGTGGTCGCGGAGGGCACTCCGGACGCCCTCAAGCGCGCCCACGCCGGCTCCCCCGACGCGTCCTTGCAGGACGCCTTCCTCGCCCTCACCGGGCGCGGCGCCGCACCCCACGACCCGGCCCCCGTCGCCATCTAGGAGCCCCCTTGTCCACCTCGCCCACCTCGTCCCCCTCATCTCCCTCCCCCTCCCCCTCCTCGTCCCCCTCGCCCATCTCCCTCTCCTCCCTCCTCTCCGACACCGCGCTGATCTTCGGGCGGTACGCCCGCCAGACCCTGCGCTCCAGGCTCCAGATGCTCTTCGGCGTGCTGATGCCGCTGCTGTATCTGCTCTTCTTCGGGCCGCTGCTGACCGATCTGCCGCTGTCCTCGTCCGGCAGCTCCTGGCAGGTGCTGGTACCCGGGCTGTTGCTCCAACTCGCCCTGTTCGGGGCCTCGTTCTGCGGTTTCGGCATCATCGTCGAGAAGCAGTACGGGGTCGTGGAGCGGATGCGGGTGACGCCGGTGAGCCGACTGGCCCTGCTGCTGGGGCGGGTGCTGCGGGACGCCGCGCTGTTCGTCTTCCAGGCGGCGCTGCTGGTGCTGGCCGCGCTGGCCATGGGGCTGCGGGCACCGCTGCCCGGCATCCTCATCGGCTTCGCGTTCGTCGCCGTGCTGACCGTGGCGCTGGCCTCGCTGTCGTACGCACTGGCGCTGAAGGTCAGCACACCGCAGGAGTTCGGACCGGTCATCAACGCCGTCACCATGCCCTCGATGCTGCTGTCCGGGCTGATGCTGCCGATGTCGCTGGGGCCCAAGTGGCTCGATGTGCTGTCGCACTTCATGCCGTTCCGCTATCTCGTGGACGCGGTGCGCGCGGCCTTCGTGGGCTCCTACGCCTCCTCGGCCGTGCTCTACGGCGTGCTGGTGGCGGCCGCCTTCGCCGCCCTGTCCGTGACCTACTGCACCCGGGTCTTCCGCAGGTCCGCGGCGTAGGCTCGCACCATGGTGAATCTGACGCGCATCTACACCCGCACCGGCGACAAGGGCACCACCGCCCTGGGCGATATGAGCCGTACCGCCAAAACGGATTCGCGGATCTCGGCGTACGCGGACGCCAACGAGGCCAACGCGGCGATCGGCGTCGCCCTGGCGCTCGGCTCGCTCCCCGAGGACGTCGCGGCGGTGCTGCTGCGGGTGCAGAACGACCTGTTCGACGTCGGCGCCGACCTGTCGACACCGGTGGTGGAGAACCCGGAGTTCCCGCCGCTGCGCGTCGAGCAGAGCTATATCGACAAGCTGGAGGCCGACTGCGACCGCTTCCTGGCCGAGCTGGAGAAGCTGCGCAGCTTCATCCTTCCCGGCGGTACGGCCGGCGCCGCGCTGCTGCACCAGGCGTGCACGGTCGTCCGCCGCGCCGAGCGCGCGACCTGGGCCGCCTTCGAGGAGCACGGCGAGACCATGAACCCGCTGACGGCCACCTACCTCAACCGCCTCTCCGACCTCCTGTTCATCCTGGCCCGTACGGCCAACAAGGAGGTCGGCGACGTGCTGTGGGTGCCCGGCGGAGAGCGCTGAGCGGCCACCGGCACCCGGCCCGAACGCCTCTTAGCGCAGCGTCTTCTGCTGCGGCCGAGGCGCCTTTCCGGGGACCTTGGTCCGGCCGCGCGGGTCCTTCTTCTGCCAGATGAGGTAGGTCAGCGCGATCACCGCGTGGATGCTGACGATCTTCAGCGAGGTGCCCTGCCACTCGTGCAGCGAGGCCGTGTCACCCCCGTCCCCGACGTACACGATCGCGGCCTGCAGCAGCCCGCACGCGACCACGGCCATCAGCACCGTGCGCAGCAGGAGCTTCCCCTCGTGCTTGGCGTAGTCGAGTCCGTACCGCTTCACCGGCCGCGGGCCGCCGGCGAAGCGGTACGCGACGTGCCCGTCGACCCACTTGATCGTGTAGTGGCCGTAGGCGACCGTGAAGCCGATGTAGACGGCGGCCAGGCCGTGCTTCCAGTCCGCCGGCGCGCCGTTCTTGAGGTCGATCGCCGTGACGATCAGCAGGATCAGCTCCAGCAGCGGCTCCATCAGGAGCACCGCCGCCCCGGTCCGCGGCATCTTGGCCAGGTAGCGCAGCGCCAGGCCGAGGGCCAGCAGCACCCAGAAGCCGACCTCGCAGGCGATGATCAGCGCGACGATCACGGCTGTCTCCTTTCAGGGCTCTCCACCGAACACCTCAAGCCTTCCAGCGGCCGGCGCCCGCCACGTCGTCGCGCGCGATGATCCGGACTGCATCTTTCGATGTAGCGCACGGCCTTCGGGGATGCCCCGGACATGGGGGCAGCGGACCCCGGCGCCGTGTTTGATGGAGGGGTGACCGCCAGATCCCCCGCCGCGCCCGGCCGGCCGCACCGTCTCGATGTGCTCATCGCGGGCGGCGGGCTGCTCGGCGGACTGCTGCTCTGGGCGATGAATCTGCACGGCGGACCCTCGCGCCTGGGGCTGTCCCCCTCGCTCACCCTGGTCGCACTCACCGTGATGTCGGTGGCGGCGCTGATGCGCCGCACGGCCCCGATGGCGGCGCTGGCCCTCGCGGTGCCGGCCCTGGCGCTGGACATCGCTGCCGGCACCCTGGTCGCCACCGTCCTGATGTTCACGGACGTCGTCTATGCGGCGGTCCTCTACGGACCGGCGAACGCGGCCCGACGGATCCCGCCGCACTCCGTCCTGGTCACCGTCCTGGCGGCCATCGCACTGACCGCGGCCTGGCAGGACCCGCAGGTCGTGATGGTCATCATCAGCATCGCGCTGATCACCATCGCCCCGGCCTGGACCGGCTTCATCATCCGTAACCACCGCGACGCCGCGCAGGCCGCGCAGCTGCGGGCCGAGCAGATCGCGCTGCTGGCCGAGATCGACCGGACGCAGGCCGTGGTCGGCGAGCGGGCCCGGATGGCACGCGAGCTGCACGACATGGTCGCCAACCATCTGTCCGCCATCGCCATCCACTCCACCGCCGCGCAGTCCATCGACGACCCGACGGCGACCAGCGAAGCGCTCGGGGTGATCCGTGAGAACAGCGTGCAAGGTCTGGCCGAAATGCGCCGTCTGATCGGGCTGTTGCGGGACCCCAAGACGGCCGACGGGGACGAGGAGCCCGCGGCGACCCCCACGCTCGATGGGCTGGACGCCCTGATCGACCAGGCCCGTACGAGCGGCGGCAGCAGCGGACTCACCTTTGAGCTGGAGGACGCCCGGAGCCCGGAGGGGCCCGGAGCCGGACCGAAGCCGACGGCGCCGGTCGCCCTGGCCGCGTACCGCATCGTCCAGGAGTCGCTGACCAACGCGCTCAAGCACGCCGCACCCGGCGAGGTGCGGGTGCGCCTGGCCCATGACCGCGGCGGGGTGCTCACCGTCGCCGTCCGCAGCCCGTACGCCGACCGCCCCGGCCCCCGTGCGCCCGGCTCCGGCAGCGGCCTGGTCGGGATGCGCGAGCGGACCGCCCTGCTGGGCGGAGCATTCGAGGCCGGCCCGGAGAGCGGGCCGGCCGGCAGAGTCTGGCTGGTGCGGGCAGCGCTGCCCGCCGCCGAGGAGGAAGAACAACGATGACAGGCGCCGACGCGCAGCCGATCCGGGTTCTCGTCGCCGAGGACCAGTCCGCCGTACGGGCCGGACTCGTCCTCATCCTGCGCTCCGCCCCCGACATCGAGGTGGTCGGGGAGGCCGAGGACGGCGAGGAGGCGGTACGGCTCGCCCGCGAGCTGCGCCCCGCCCTCGTCCTCATGGACATCCAGATGCCCCGCCTCGATGGGGTCTCCGCCACCCGGCAGGTGGTCGCCGAAAAACTGGCGGACGTGCTGATACTGACCACCTTCGACCTGGACGAATACGTCTTCGGGGCGCTACGGGCGGGGGCGGCGGGCTTTCTCCTCAAGGACAGCGACGCGGCCGCGCTGCTGACCGCGGTGCGCACCGTGGCGTCCGGCGAGGGACTGATCGCTCCGGCAGTGACCCGGCGGCTGATCGCGGAGTTCGCCAGTCCGCGTACGGCCCTCCGGAGGCCTGCCCGGGACGGCGGGACATTGGATCCGGCGGTCCTGGACCCGCTGACGCCGCGCGAGCGGGAAGTGCTGGGGTGCCTGGGGCGGGGGCTCTCGAACGCCGATATCGCGCTGCGACTGGCCATGGCGGAGGCCACCGTGAAGACACATGTCAGCCGCCTGCTGGCAAAGCTGGACCTGCGCAGCCGGGTGCAAGCGGCCGTACTGGCACAGGAGTTGGGGGTGGACGGGCCGTAGGGGGCGAGGCGGGCCCCGGAGGGGTGGCGCGGCGGCGACGCACAAGGCCGCGGCCGCGGAGCCGTAGGGGCCGGCCGAACGCATCCCGTAGGGGACGCACGGCCCCCTTGCGGGGCCACAATCCGGCAGCGACCGAGGATATTCCCCGGCCCACCCGATTCAGGCCACGTTCACCCTCCCCCAGACTTCGTCCGGGGGCACCCCCATCCAGCGAGACGCTTTTTTCTAAGCCACATTGACTCTCTGGCCGGGCGGGGCCGCCTCCAGCCAGGCGAGGAAGCCGGTGAGCGCGTCCTCGCTCATCGCCAGTTCCAGGCGGGTGCCGCGGTGCCGGCAGGCGAGCACGATGGAGTCGGAGAGCAGCGCCAGCTCTTCCTCACCCTGCGGGGTGCGGCGCTCCAGGACCTCGATGGCGGAGCGCTCCAGGAGGCGGCGCGGCCGGGGCGCGTACGAGAACACCCGGAACCATTCGACCCGGTCGCCGTTGTAGCGCGACACACCGTAGATCCAGCCCTTGCCACCGGTCTCGTTCTCCGGCACATGCCAGCGCAGACTGCAGTCGAAGGTGCCACCGGACCGCTGGATCAGCCGCCGCCTCAGTCCGAAGACGAACAGCCCCAGCAGCACCAGGACCACGACCACGCCGCTCACAAGCAGAGCGAGGACCATCTCGACCGACCTCCTCGCCTCGATGGGGGTTCCCCCGCGCCGGTCGGGCGTGGAGGAGAGTAACGCATCTGCATTGCCTCAGCCGCGGGCCGCTCCGGACAACTCCGGGCAGCCCGCGGCTGAGGATCGATCTCGTCGGCGACGGGGCTCAGTGAACGCCCGTCACCGCACGCAGCCGGACATCGGCGCGACGCTCGGCGGCCGCGTCAGCGTCCGACTTCGCTCGCTCCAGGGCCCGCTCAGCGCGCTGGACATCGATCTCGTCCGACAGTTCCGCGATCTCCGCGAGCAGAGACAGCTTGTTGTCGGCGAACGAAATGAAGCCGCCGTGCACCGCGGCGACGACGGTGCCGTCCCCGCTCTCGCCGGTCGTACGAATCGTCACCGGGCCCGACTGCAGCACGCCGAGCAGCGGCTGGTGTCCGGGCATGACGCCGATGTCGCCCGACGAGGTGCGCGCGACGACCAGGCTGGCCTCGCCGGACCAGACCTGACGGTCCGCGGCGACCAACTCGACGTGCAGCTCAGCCACGATGGCTCCTCGGGTCTCCACCTGCCTGGCTCGGCAGATGTTGGGTCAAATACTAGTGGTCGTACGGGCCGGGGGCGGCCAGGGCCGCCCCCGGGACCGGTGCCGGGGTCAGGAGACGCCCAGCTCCTTGGCATTGGCCTTCAGGTCCTCGATGCCACCGCACATGAAGAACGCCTGCTCGGGGAAGTGGTCGTAGTCGCCGTCCGCGATCGCGTTGAACGCGGTGATCGACTCGTCGAGCGAGACGTCCGAGCCGTCGACACCGGTGAACTGCTTCGCCACGTGGGTGTTCTGCGACAGGAACCGCTCGATACGACGGGCGCGGTGGACGGTGAGCTTGTCCTCCTCGCCGAGCTCGTCGATACCCAGAATCGCGATGATGTCCTGGAGGTCCTTGTACTTCTGCAGGATCGTCTTGACGCGCGAGGCGCAGTCGTAGTGGTCCTGCGAGATGTAGCGGGGGTCCAGGATCCGGGACGTCGAGTCCAGCGGGTCGACCGCCGGGTAGATGCCCTTCTCCGAGATCGGGCGCGACAGAACGGTGGTCGCGTCCAGGTGGGCGAACGTGGTCGCCGGCGCCGGGTCGGTCAGGTCGTCCGCGGGGACGTAGATCGCCTGCATCGAGGTGATCGAGTGACCACGGGTCGAGGTGATGCGCTCCTGCAGCAGACCCATCTCGTCCGCCAGGTTCGGCTGGTAACCCACCGCGGACGGCATACGGCCGAGCAGCGTGGAGACCTCGGAACCCGCCTGGGTGTAGCGGAAGATGTTGTCGATGAAGAAGAGCACGTCCTGCTTCTGCACATCGCGGAAGTACTCCGCCATGGTCAGACCGGCCAGGGCGACACGCAGACGGGTGCCCGGGGGCTCGTCCATCTGACCGAAGACCAGCGCGGTCTTGTCGATGACGCCGGAGTCCGTCATTTCCTCGATGAGGTCGTTGCCCTCACGGGTGCGCTCGCCGACACCGGCGAACACCGACACACCGTCGTGGTTGTTGGCCACGCGGTAGATCATTTCCTGGATCAGAACGGTCTTGCCGACACCGGCACCACCGAACAGACCGATCTTGCCGCCCTTGACGTACGGGGTGAGCAGGTCGATGACCTTGACGCCGGTCTCGAACATCTCGGTCTTGGACTCGAGCTGGTCGAAGGTCGGGGCCTTGCGGTGGATCGCCCAGCGCTCGGTGACCTCGGACGCCGCCTCCGGCTTGTTCAGGATCTCACCGAGGGTGTTGAACACCTTGCCCTTGGTGATGTCGCCGACGGGGACGGTGATCCCGGTGCCGGTGTTGGTCACCGTGGCCTGGCGGACCAGACCGTCGGTGGGCTGCATGGAGATCGCACGGACCAGGCCCTCGCCCAGGTGCTGGGCGACCTCGAGGGTCAGGGTCTTGAGCTTGCCCTGCTCCGCCGGGTCGGCGACCTCGACGGTCAGCGCGTTGTAGATGTCCGGCATCGCGTCGACGGGGAACTCCACGTCGACGACCGGGCCGATGACCCGGGCGACGCGGCCCGTTGCCGTGGCCGTTTCAACAGTGGTGGTCATAGTGGTCAGTCACTCCCCGCGGTCGCGTCGGCCAGAGCACTGGCGCCACCGACGATCTCGCTGATTTCCTGGGTGATTTCGGCCTGTCGGGCCGCGTTGGCAAGCCGCGAGAGCGACTTGATGAGCTCTTCCGCGTTGTCGGTCGCCGACTTCATCGCACGACGCGTGGCGGCGTGCTTGGAGGCGGCGGCCTGCAGAAGCGCGTTGTAGATCCGCGACTCGACGTACCGCGGAAGCAGGGCGTCGAGGACGTCCTCGGCCGACGGCTCGAATTCGAACAGCGGAAGGATCTCGCCCTTGGCCGACTCCTCCGACTCCGCCACCGCCTTGTCGAGGCTGAGCGGCAGCAGCCGGTCGTCGAGCGCCGTCTGCGTCATCATCGAGATGAACTCGGTGTAGACGATGTGGAGTTCGTCCACGCCGCCCTCGGCGGTGTCCTGCTGGACAGCGTCGATCAGCGGTGCGGCGATCGCCTTGGCGTCCGCGTACGTCGGGTTGTCGGTGAAGCCGGTCCACGACTCCACGACCTTGCGCTCGCGGAAGCTGTAGTACGACACCCCCTTGCGCCCGACGATGTAGGCGTCGACCTCCTTGCCCTCGGCCTTGAGCCGCTCGGTGAGCTGCTCACCGGCCTTGAGGACGTTGGAGGAGTAGCCGCCGGCCAGACCGCGGTCGCTCGTGATGAGCAGCAGCGCGGCCCGCGAGGGACGCTCCGCCTCCGTCGTCAGCGGGTGCTGGGTGTTCGAGCCCGTGGCAACCGCTGTCACCGCGCGGGTCAGTTCACTCGCGTACGGCGTCGACGCCGCCACCTGGCGCTGCGCCTTGACGACGCGCGAGGCGGCGATCATCTCCATCGCCTTGGTGATCTTCTTGGTCGCGGTGACGGAGCGGATGCGACGCTTGTAGACCCGGAGCTTGGCTCCCATGGATCAGGTCCCTTCCGTCGTCACTTGCTGGTGCCGGCCGGGGCGTCCTCGCCGAGCAGCTTGCCGTCCGAGGTCTCGAACTGCCGCTTGAAGCCGTCGACGGCCTCGGCGATCGCGCCGATGGTGTCGTCGGACATCTTGCCGCCCTCGCGGATGCTGGTCAGGAGGTCCTTCTTCTCCCGGTGCAGGTGGTCGAGGAGCTCCCGCTCGAAGCGGCGGATGTCCTCGACCGGAACGTCGTCCATCTTGCCGTTGGTGCCGGCCCAGACGGAGACGACCTGGTCCTCGGTGGCGTACGGAGCGTACTGACCCTGCTTGAGCAGTTCGGTCATCCGCTTGCCGCGCTCCAGCTGCTGCTTGGAGGCCGCGTCCAGGTCGGAACCGAAGGCGGCGAAGGCCTCCAGCTCGCGGTACTGGGCGAGGTCCACGCGGAGCCGGCCGGAGACCTGCTTCATGGCCTTGTGCTGGGCCGAGCCACCGACACGGGAGACGGAGATACCCACGTTCAGCGCCGGGCGCTGGCCCGCGTTGAAGAGGTCCGACTCCAGGAAGCACTGGCCGTCGGTGATGGAGATGACGTTGGTCGGGATGAACGCCGACACGTCGTTCGCCTTGGTCTCGACGATCGGCAGACCGGTCATCGAGCCGGCGCCCATCTCGTCGGAGAGCTTGGCGCAGCGCTCCAGCAGACGCGAGTGCAGGTAGAAGACGTCGCCCGGGTAGGCCTCACGGCCCGGCGGACGGCGCAGCAGCAGGGACACGGCGCGGTAGGCGTCGGCCTGCTTCGAGAGGTCGTCGAAGATGATCAGGACGTGCTTGCCCTGGTACATCCAGTGCTGGCCGATGGCCGAGCCGGTGTAGGGCGCCAGGTACTTGAAGCCCGCCGGGTCGGACGCCGGGGCGGCGACGATGGTGGTGTACTCCAGGGCGCCGGCCTCCTCCAGCGCACCGCGCACGGACGCGATGGTGGAGCCCTTCTGGCCGATGGCGACGTAGATGCAGCGGACCTGCTTCTTCGGGTCGCCCGAGCGCCAGTTGTCGCGCTGGTTGATGATCGTGTCGACGGCCAGGGCGGTCTTGCCGGTCTGGCGGTCACCAATGATCAGCTGACGCTGGCCACGGCCGATCGGCACCATCGAGTCGACGGCCTTGTAGCCGGTCTCCATCGGCTCGTGGACCGACTTACGGACCATGACGCCCGGGGCCTGCAGCTCCAGGGCGCGGCGGTCCTCGGACTCGATCTCGCCGAGGCCGTCGATCGGGTTGCCCAGCGGGTCGACGACGCGGCCGAGGTAGCCCTCGCCCACGGCGACCGAGAGCACCTCACCGGTGCGCTGCACCGGCTGGCCCTCCTCGATGCCGCTGAACTCACCGAGGACCACCGCACCGATCTCGCGCTCTTCCAGGTTCAGCGCAAGACCGAGCGTGCCGTCCTCGAACTTCAGCAGCTCGTTCGCCATTGCCGAGGGAAGGCCCTCGACCTTCGCGATGCCGTCTCCGGCCTCGCTTACCGTGCCGACCTCCTCGCGCGAGGCCGCGTCCGGCTTGTACGCCTGGACGAAGTTCTCCAGCGCGTCCCGGATCTCCTCCGGCCGGATCGTGAGCTCCGCCATCTGGGTTCCCTGCTCTCCTTGTTGGGCCCGAAGTTACTTGCGGGTGTCCGGGGGTCTGTCCCCCAGGGGGTTTCCGCTTACGGCCCAACTCGGGCCGCCGTCATGCTTGTGCTGGTCCCCGGGGCTTCGCCCGGACCGCAAGCCGGACCGTGTGGTCCGGCCGGCTGGTCCGGCGTCCGACCGCCGGTTGTGCAGCTCTTGAGTTGGTGTGGCTGGGTCAGCCGGCCATCCGCCGGTCCGCCTCTTCGAGGCGCGCCGCGATGGTTCCGTTGATGACCTCGTCGCCGATCCGGACCTGGACTCCGCCGAGGACCTCGGGGTCCACGTCGAGGTTCAGGTGGACCTGCCGTCCGTACAGCTGCGCCAGGGAAGCGCCCAGGCGCTGCCGCTGCCCTTCACTGAGGGGCACCGCGGAGGTGACCACCGCGACCATCCGGTCCCGGCGGCTCGCCGCCAGCTTGGAGAGGGCGTCGAGCCCCGCTTCCAGGCTACGGCCCCGCGGCTGTACGACAAGACGGATCACGATGCGCTCGGTGACCGGGTTGGCCCGGCCGCCCAGCAGCGCACGCAGCAGCTCCGTCTTGGCCGCGACCGTCGCGTTCCGGTCGGTCAGCGCACCGCGCAGCTCGCCGTTGGAGCTGACGATGCGGCCGAACCGGAAGAGCTCGTCCTCGACGTCGTCGAGCTGGCCGGCCCGCTGCGCGGCGACGAGGTCGGCGCTGTAGGCCAGCTCCTCGAGCGAGTCGGTCAGGTCACGCGAACCCGACCAGCGGGCGCGGACCATGCCGGACACCAGGTCGACGGCCGGGCCGCCCACCTGGTTGCCCAGCAGTCGTCCGGCCAGTTCGGCGCGCGCTTCGGCGGCCTGCGCCGGGTCGGTCAGGACCCGACGCAGCGACACCTCGCGGTCGAGCAGAGCGGTGACGGCAGCCAGCTCCTCGGCGAGCTTCGCGGCGTCGACGGAGGTGTCATCCGTCAGCGCGTTGAACTGCTCGCGTGCGGAGGCGAGTGCCTCGCGGCTCGCTCCGTTCATCGTCCGGCCTCAGCCTTCGTCGCGTCGGACGCCGCCTTGGCCTCGACGTCGTCGAGGAAGCGGTCGATGGTCCGGCTCTGCCGGGCGTGGTCCTCGAGGGACTCCCCGACGAGCTTGCCGGCCAGGTCGACGGCGAGCTTGCCCACGTCCTGGCGCAGCGCCTGCGCAGCCTGCTTCCGGTCCGCCTCGATCTGGGCGTGACCGGCAGCGATGATCTCCTCGCGCTGCCGCTGGCCCTCGGCGCGCATCTCAGCAATGAGAGTCGCACCCTGCTCCTGCGCCTCCTGGCGCAGTCGCGCGGCCTCGTGGCGGGCGTCGGCCAGCTGTGCCCGGTAGTCCGTGAGTACCTGCTGAGCTTCGGCCTGAGCCGCCTCGGCTTCCTCCATGCGGCCTTCGATGAGCGTCCGGCGCTCTTCCAGAACCTTGTTGATGTTCGGGAGGAGCTTCTTGGCCAGGATGCCGAAGACGATGAAGAAGGCGATCAGGCCGATGACCAGCTCTGGAATCGGCGGGACCAGGGGGTTCTCGGGAACCTCCGCCGCCATGTTCGCCAGGGCGTTCACATCAGTGCCTTCCGTCTGAATGGGATAGTCGAGGGGTTCGTTTACTGGTAAACGAAGCCCATGACGATGCCGATCAGGGCGAGCGCCTCACAGAAGGCGAAACCCATGATCTGGTTGGTACGGATCAGGCCGGCAGCCTCGGGCTGACGGGCCAGGGCCTGGGTGCCGTTACCGAAGATGATGCCGACGCCGACGCCGGGGCCAATCGCGGCGAGGCCGTAACCGATCGAGGCGACGTTGCCGACGACGTTGGTCTTGGCAGAGCCGGCGGCGAGGTTGACCATTTCGAGAGCAGCGGACATGCCGTTACTTCCTTCTCATTTCACGGACCGGTGGGGGTTGGCCACCGGACAGCTGTTGGGCTGGGAGGCGAGGGTGCTCAGTGGTGCTCGGCGAGCGCGCCCTGGACGTAGTTGCAGGCCAGGAGGACGAAGACATACGCCTGGACGGCCTGAATGAAGAGCTCGAAGGCGGTCATCACGATCGTCATCACGAAGGACGCGCCCGCGTAGACGATGCCGATGCCGTTCAGCAGGTACCAGCTGGCAAGGGTGAACAGCAGGATCAGCAGGTGACCGGCGAACATGTTCGCGAAGAGCCGGACCGCGTGCGTGAACGGGCGGATGATCAGGTGCTGGAGCAGTTCGAGCACCATGATCAGCGGCAGCACCCAGCCGAGCGACTTGTCGTAACCCGTGATGTTCTTCAGGCCGCCGACGAAGCCCTGCTTCTTGAACGTCAGGCTCAGCCAAAGGACATAGACCACCAGGGCAAGGCCCATCGGGAAGGCGATGACCGATGTCACCGGAAACGCCATCACCGGGACGATGGACCAAATGTTCATGATCCACACGAAGAAGAACAGCGAGACCATGAAGGGGACGTACTTGTCGCCCTCCTTCTTGCCGAGCGCGTCATAGACGAGCCCGCGGCGCACGAAGTCGTAGCCCGCCTCGCCAACCATCTGGAGCTTTCCGGGCACCACCTTGGCCCGGCCGAATGCGGCCCAGAAGAACCACACCACGACGATCGTGCTGAGGAACGCCAGCAGCATCGGCTTGTTGAACTCGTAGCCACCGACGGTGAACAGGGGCTTGAAGACGAACGAATGAAGGCCCGGGGCCTCGAAGCCACAGCCGGAAAAAATGTGGCAGTCGGTCTCGAAGGCGAGCATCGTTTCAGCACTCACCGCGAGCTCCTTCAGCGTGGCGCATGGGTACGGCAACCTCGTTGTGTCGGCGCGGCGTTGAGCCACGGAGCGGCACTGGACTGGTCTTACGGATTTGGGGGCGGCGGGCGGGCGCTGGGCCCTGCCACATCACAGGCATCGGCCGCGAGAACCGCCCATTCCATCGAGTGGAACCCGGGAGCTCAGCCGCCTGCGCCAACTGTGCCGCAGTTGAAACCGGACGATAGCAGGCCCGCAAGAGGGCATTTATCTCGGCCCTACGTGTCACGTCGGCGACCCCGCCGTCTCCGCCTTCTTCGTTTCGGCGGAGTCGGGTTCCACATACAGAATCTTCGCCTTCATATGACCGCGGGTCTGTGCCGCGATCCACACGAGGGTGGCGCCGAGCAGGGTGAACGCAAATGCCTTGGTGTCGAAGAGCGTGGTGCCCTTGAACGCGATCAGGAAGACCGCCACGAACAGGATCTGCACCGTGTACAGCAACAGACCCATCATCTGGAACAGCTGCGGGTGGTTCTTCGCGGTCTTCTGGAGGACCACGAGACCGGCCCCCATGACGAGCACCACCAGCGCGGTCCCGATGACGGCGCCGAGCGCTCCCGCCACACCGGCGACCACAGCACTCACGGCAACGGCGACAGCGCCGGCGGCGAGGGTGGGCACAACGGCGTGAAGGAGTAGTCGGGCGTCATTCGACTGCATGGCGGCGCTCCGGCAAAAGATGTGGGGTGTGTCGTCATGGACGAGCGTAGACCCGGCCTGAGGCGGAACCTGCGGCCCAAGGGCAGTCGCACTACGACCCTTCGGCTCTATCGCCGGGTTTCGTGAACGGTATCACAAACTATTTGATGAGGTCTTTACCTGGTTCGTGTGGACCCTGTCACACCTGAGCGTGAACGTGCGCGTTGGTGCACGGACAGCCAGCTTTATGTCTGGTATGGGGTCAACCGACCCGATTCCTGTAGCACGTTCGGGCGACCGACGGTGCGGATCAGTGGTGACTGTCCGCCCTGCGGTGTCCCACGAAGCGTGAGCGGTCGCCGATCGCGGTGGCCCCGTTGATGCCCGCGGGGACCGGCTCCCGCTCCTCCTGCGGCCCGGTGACGCTCTCCTCGTCCCACGCCGCGGCCGGCGCCTCCGGAGCGGTTGCACGGGAGACCCGGCGGTAGCGCGGGGGGACCATCCACTCCGCCCAGCGCGGCGTGCGCGGGGTGAAGCGCGGCAGCAGGAGCAGCACCAGTCCGACCGCGCTCAGCAGCACGATGCCCAGCACGATCCACATGCTGGCGTTGTTCACCGAGTACGCGACCGCGCCGAACGCGATCAGGGCCGACCAGAAGTACATGATCAGCACGGCCCGGCTGTGCGAGTGCCCGATCTCCAGGAGCCGGTGGTGCAGGTGCCCGCGGTCGGCCGCGAACGGCGACTGGCCCTTCCACGTACGCCGCACGATCGCCAGGACCAGGTCGGCCACCGGCACCGCGATGACCGTCAGGGGCAGCAGCAGCGGGATGTAGACCGGCACCATCGCGTGGGTCGCCTCACGCAGACCGCCCGCCTTCACATTGAGCAGGTCCGGGTCGACCTGGCCGGTCACCGAGACCGCGCCCGCGGCCATCACCAGGCCGATCAGCATCGAGCCCGAGTCACCCATGAAGATCCGCGCCGGATGCATGTTGTGCGGCAGGAAGCCCAGGCACATGCCCATCAGGACGACCGAGAACAGCGTGGCCGGCGCGGCCGCCTCGATGCCGTAGCCGAACCACATCCGGTACGCGTACATGAAGAACGCCGCGGCGGCGATGCACACCATGCCGGAGGCGAGGCCGTCCAGGCCGTCGACGAAGTTCACCGCGTTGATGGTGATCACGACGAGGGCGACGGTCAGCAGGGTGCCCTGCATGGGGGTCAGCGAGACCGTGCCGACGCCGGGGATCGGGATCCAGAGGATCGTCAGGCCCTGCAGGACCATCACGCCCGCGGCGATCATCTGGCCGCCGAGCTTGACCAGGGCGTCCACGCCCCACTTGTCGTCCAGGACGCCGAGGAGCCAGATCAGGGCGGCGCCGGAGAGCAGCGCCCGGGGCTCGTCGGAGTTCTCGAAGACGCTCTTGAGGTTGGTCAGGTGCGAGGCCACCAGCAGACCGGCGCACAGTCCGCCGAACATGGCGATACCGCCGAGCCGCGGTGTCGGCTCGCGGTGCACGTCGCGGGCGCGGATCTCCGGCATCGCACCGGCCGCGATCGCGAACTTCCGTACCGGCCCGGTCAGCAGGTAGGTCACCGCGGCCGTGACGCACAGCGTCAGCAGGTATTCACGCACGGGCTGCCCCATTGGTATAGCTGGCCATCACAGCCCCACACCCTATGCGTGTCAGCCCCCTGGCCGTGAATACAGGAATAGACGCCTGGCGTCAGCGGATGGTTCCACCATCACCCGCGATCGGGATAAGGCGGAAAGCCATGGACCAAAGCGACGGTCCTGGAGCGGGCACTGCCGTCCTCCTCCAGCGCCGCCACGATCAGCTCGGCGACCGCCGTCATCTCCGCCTCGCCCATCCCCTGTGTGGTCACCGCGGCGGTCCCCAGCCGCAGGCCGGTCGGGCGGGCCGCCAGGTCGTCGGGGGCCTCGGCACACGGCAGTGCGCAGGTGTCCAGCACGATCCCGGCGGCGGCCAGCCGCCCCCGGGCGGTGCGGGCGTCCAGGCCGCGGGGAGCGGTGTCGACGGTGATCAGATGGGTGTCGGTGCCACCGGTGGTGACCGTCAGGCCCTGGGCGGCCAGTGCCCCGGCGAGCACGCGGGCATTGGCGGTGACCTGGTGGGCGTACGCGGCGAAGGCGGGTGTGGCGGCCTCGCCGAAGGCGACGGCCTTGGCCGCGACCGCGTTCATCTGGGCGCCGCCCTGGGTGAAGGGGAACACCGCGCGGTCGATGCGCTCGGCCAGCTTCGCGCCGCACAGGATCAGCCCGCCGCGCGGCCCGCGCAGCACCTTGTGTGTGGTTCCGCACACCACGTGCGCGTACGGGACGGGACTGGGCGCCGCTCCCCCGGCGATCAGCCCGAGCGGGTGCGCGACATCCGCGATCAGGTATGCGCCGGTCTCGTCGGCGATGTCGCGGAAGGCGGCGTAGTCGATGTGCCGGGGGTAGGAGATCGAGCCGCAGACGATGGCCTTGGGCCGGCGGGCGCGGGCCAACTCCCGGATCGCCTCGTAGTCCAGCAGTCCGGTCTCCTCGTCGACGCCGTAGCCGGCGAAGTCGAACCAGCGGCCGGAGAAGTTGGCGGGCGAGCCGTGGGTGAGGTGCCCGCCGTGCGGGAGGGACATGGCCAGGACGGTGTCGCCGGGGCGCAGCAGGGCGGCGTAGGCGGCCAGTACGGCCGAAGACCCGGAGTGTGCCTGGACGTTGGCGTGTTCGGCGCCGAAAAGGGCCTTGGCGCGTTCCACCGCGATCCGCTCGGCGAGGTCGACGATCTCGCAGCCGCCGTGGTGCCTGGCCCCCGGGTAGCCCTCGGCGTACTTGTTGCCCAGCGGGGAGCCGAGGGCGGCGAGGACGGCCGGTGAGGTGAAGTTCTCCGCGGCGATCAGCTGCAGTCCGTCGCTCTGCCGGGCGCTCTCACCGAGCAGTACACCGGCGATCTCGGGGTCCTGGTGCAGCAGGGCGGCGAAGTCCGGGGCACCGGCCGGCCGGACGGCGGCGTCACGGGCGGCGGCCCGTGCGCGGTCCTCGGCGGTCTCGGCGGCCCCGGCGGCGGGCTCGGCGGCCCGGGAGGGGCCGGCCTCGGTCTCGTGACGGGGTGACGCGGTGGTGGCAGGCATCGCTTGCTCCCGGCCTCGTACGGGGACGTAGTCCCAATGTAGGCGCGGCGGGGAGTTCGGGCGCGGTGTGCGGGCCGACCGGGTCCTGCCGCCCGCACAGGGCCGCTGAGGGCCGCTCTCCCCGGTCTGTGGGCGAACGGGCCTCAGGCCCGCGCCGGGACCCCGGTGAGGGCGGTGACGACCGGGTCGAGCGCCTGGTTGATCTCGTCGCCGATGGAGCGGAAGAAGGTGATGGGCGCCCCGTAGGGGTCGTAGACCTCGTCGGACTCCGGGTTGGGCGCCAGCAGCCAGCCGCGCAGCGCCGCGGCGGCACCGACCAGCGCGCGGGCGCGCTCGACCAGCCCGCCGTCCGGCAGCTCCGGGTCGGGCTCGGGCAGCGTGGCCGGGTCTATGGCCCGCACCAGCCGGTTGAACTCCTTGAGCGTGAAGGTGCGCAGCCCCGCGGAGTGCCCCATCGAGATGACCTGGGCGCGGTGGTCACGGGTGGCGGTGAGCACCAGGTCGGCGCGGATGACGTGCTCGTCGAGCAGTTCCCGGCCGAGGAACCCGGCCGGGTCGGCACCGTAGTCGGTGAGCACCGTCGCGGCGTGGGTCTCCATCGGCGCGCCTTCGTGGCCCCAGGTGCCGGCGCTCTCCACGAGCAGCCCGCCGCTGCGGGCGTCGCCCAGCCGCAGCTCCAGGGCACGGCGGTGCAGCCGCTCGGTGATCGGCGAGCGGCAGACGTTGCCGGTGCTGACGTGGAGGATCCGAAAAGGGGGTGAGGGGGGTACAGGGGGGTGGGTGCCGGTGCCTGGTCCCGCTATGCCACGCCCCAGGGGCGCCATCAATTGGCCACCTCGAGCTCGGGTACCACCTTGCGCAGCTCCTCCGCGCTGAGCGCGCCCTCGCGCAGCAGCACCGGGATCTTGCCGGTGACATCGACGATCGAGGAGGGCACGGCGGCGGGCGTCGGGCCGCCGTCGAGGTAGACGGAGACGGAGTCGCCGAGCATTTCCTGTGCGGCGTCGCAGTCCTGCGGGGACGGGTGGCCGGTGAGGTTGGCGCTGGAGACGGCCATCGGGCCGAACTCGGTCAGCAGCTCGATCGCGACGGGGTGCAGCGGCATCCGCACCGCGACCGTGCCCCGGGTCTCGCCCAGGTCCCAGGTCAGCGACGGCTGGTGCTTGGCGACGAGGGTGAGCGCCCCGGGCCAGAAGGCGTCGACCAGCTCCCAGGCCTGCTCGGAGAAGTCGGTGACCAGCCCGTGCAGGGTGTTGGGGGACCCGACGAGGACCGGGGAGGGCATACCGCGGCCGCGGCCCTTGGCCTCCAGCAGGTCGCCGACGGCCTCGGCGCTGAAGGCGTCCGCACCGATGCCGTAGACGGTGTCGGTGGGCAGCACGACCAGCTCACCGCGGCGGACGGCCGAGGCGGCCTCGCGCAGACCGGTGGTGCGGTCGGTCGCGTCGCTGCAGTCGTATCGCCGTGCCATTACGGGACCTCCTCGTGCGAAACGAATACTTCGGATGCATCGGCTGCATCAGGCGCCGAAGCGGAACGCGTCATGGCGTCGCCCGGCGCGCGGTGGCGAAACGGGGCCTGTTGTTGAGGTCCGGGTGGTCGGCCGCATCGGCCCAGCCCCGCTCCTCGGTGAAGATCCACGGCACCTGCCCGCCCTGGGTGTCGGCATGCTCGATGACGACCACTCCGCCGGGGCGCAGCAGGCGGTGTGCGGTCCGCTCGATGCCCCGGATGGTGTCCAGGCCGTCCTGGCCCGAGAACAGCGCGAGCTCGGGGTCGTGGTCGCGTGCCTCGGGTGCGACGTACTCCCACTCGGTCAGCGGGATGTACGGCGGGTTGGAGACGACCAGGTCGACCTGCCCGTCCAGTTCGGGAAGCGCGGTCAGCGCGTCGCCGTGATGGAGAACGACGCGGGACCCCTCGACGTTCTTGCGGGCGTAGTCCAGTGCCTGTTCGGACAGCTCCACGGCGTGCACCCGCGAGCGGGGCACCTCCTGGGCCAGGGCCAGTGCGATGGCCCCCGAGCCCGTGCACAGGTCGACGATCAGCGGCTCGACGACGTCCATGGCCCGTACGGCGTCTATCGCCCAGCCGACCACCGACTCGGTCTCCGGGCGGGGCACGAACACCCCGGGCCCGACGGCGAGTTCGAGGTAGCGGAAGAACGCCCGGCCGGTGATGTGCTGGAGCGGTTCACGCGCCTCGCGGCGGGCGACGGCCTCCCAGTAGCGGGCGTCGAAGTCCGCGTCCTTGACGTGGTGCAGCTCCCCCCGCTTGACGCCGTGCACGAACGCGGCGAGTTCCTCGGCGTCGAAGCGCGGCGAGGGCACACCGGCGTCGGCCAGCCGCTGGGTGGCCTGGGCCACCTCGGCGAGCAGAAGGTTCACGGGGCCTTCCTCCTAGTGCGCTGCGTCTTCATTGTGCGGTGCCGGGGCCTGCGGTACCCCGGCGACGGGGCCCGGGGCCGGGGCCGGGGGCTACGGATCCTGCGGGCCTACTGGGCGGCGGCGAGCTTGGCGGCCGAGTCGGCGTCGACACACGCCTGGATGACCGGGTCGAGTTCGCCGTCGAGCACCTGGTCCAAGTTGTACGCCTTGAAGCCGACCCGGTGGTCCGAGATGCGGTTTTCCGGGAAGTTGTACGTACGGATGCGCTCGGAGCGGTCAACCGTGCGGACCTGGCTGCGGCGGGCGTCCGACGCCTCCCGCTCGGCCTCTTCCTGGGCGGCGGCCAGCAGCCGGGAGCGCAGGATGCGCAGCGCCTGCTCCTTGTTCTGGAGCTGGCTCTTCTCGTTCTGGCAGGAGACGACGATGCCGGTGGGCAGGTGGGTGATGCGCACCGCGGAGTCGGTGGTGTTGACGGACTGGCCGCCGGGCCCGGAGGAGCGGTAGACGTCGATCCGCAGGTCGTTGGGGCCGATCTCGACCTCGACCTCCTCGGCCTCGGGGGTGACCAGCACGCCGGCCGCGGAGGTGTGGATGCGGCCCTGCGATTCGGTGGCGGGCACGCGCTGGACGCGGTGCACCCCGCCCTCGTACTTCAGCCGCGCCCAGACGCCCTGCCCCGGCTCGGTGGCGCCGCCCCCGCCCTTGGTCTTCACGGCGACCTGGACGTCCTTGTAGCCGCCGAGGTCGGACTCGTTGGCCTCCAGGATCTCGGTCTTCCAGCCGGCCCGCTCGGCGTAGCGCAGGTACATCCGCAGCAGGTCGCCGGCGAACAGCGCGGACTCCTCGCCGCCCTCACCGGCCTTGACCTCGAGGATGACGTCCTTGTCGTCGCTGGGGTCGCGCGGGACCAGCAGCAGCCGCAGCTTTTCGGTCAGCTCCTCGCGCCGGGCGTCGAGCTCCTTGACCTCGTCGGCGAAGTCCGGGTCGTCCGCGGCGAGTTCGCGCGCGGTCTCCGTGTCGTCGCCGGTCTGCTTCCAGTCGCGGTACGTCGCGATGATCGGGGTGAGCTCCGCGTAGCGCTTGTTGAGCCGCATGGCCTCGCGCTGGTCGGCATGGACCGCGGGGTCGGCCAGCCGCTTCTCGAGATCGGCGTGCTCGCCGATCAGTTCCTCGACCGCCTCGAACATCGTGGGGTTCCTCTACTGGCTGCTGTGGTGATCCGGGTACCGGGGCGCTGGCACATCTGCGGCTGCGCCGCGGGCCCCGGCCCCCGTACGGGAGCCCAGGGCCAGGACGACAAAACGCCGGTCCGGTCACCCCTGGGCAGGGGCGACCGGAGACCGGCGCCGTGCGGGTCGCTACTTCTTGGCGGCTGCAGCGCCCTTGCCGAAGCGGGCCTCGAAGCGGGCCACGCGGCCGCCCGTGTCCATGATCTTCTGCTTGCCCGTGTAGAACGGGTGGCACTCGGAGCAGATGTCGGCGCGGATGGTGCCGCCGGCGACCGTGCTACGGGTGGTGAAGGACGCGCCACAGGTGCAGCTGACCTGGGTCTCGACGTACTCCGGGTGGATGTCGCGCTTCAAGGGATTCTCCTAGGTTCGGGAGTGCACCGGGTCGTGCTGCGGGTTGCGTCACGTGAACCGGGGCCGACGGTCCAGTCTGCCAGGACTAGCCGTATCTCCCAAAACCGGGGTACGGCCGCGGCTATTCCCCGGGCCGGTTCCGGGGCCGCCGGGCCCCGGAACGCCCGCCGTCCGGCTACTTCACGTACTTGTCCGTGCCGCCCTGGTCACCGGCCGAGCCCTTGATCGCGGACTTGGGGATGTCCTTGTCCTGGCGCAGCGCGTCCCAGACCTGCTCGCTCTTCTTCGTCAGCGGCACCACGCGGGAGGGGTTGGCGGGGTCGTACGTCACCGGCATCGTCACCATGTCGATGTGGTCCGACCCGATGTTGCCCAGGCTCTTGGCCAGGCCGGTCAGTTCGCTGACCGAGTTGAGGTCGGTGTCGGTGGTGACGGCCTTGGTGGCCGTGTCGGCGATGTCGTAGAGCTTGGTGGGGTTGGTGAGCACCCCGACGTTCTTGACCTGGTTCATCAGGGCCTTGATGAACGTCTGCTGCAGCTGGATGCGGCCCAGGTCGCTGCCGTCGCCGCCGGGCACCCCGTGCCGGGTGCGGACCAGGCCGAGCGACTGCTCGCCGTTGAGGGTGTGCTTGCCGGCCGGCAGGTGCAGATGGCTGTTGTTGTCGTCGATCGGCTTCTTGGTGGTGACGTCCACCCCGCCGAGCGCGTCGATGAGCTTCTTGAAGCCGGTGAAGTCGACCTCGACGAAGTGGTCCATCCGGACCCCGCTGATCGACTCCACGGTCTTGACGGAGCAGGCCGGCCCGCCGACCTCGAACGCGGTGTTGAACATCGCCCGCTGCGCGCCGGGGGCGTCCTTGCCGTCCTTGGTGGTGCAGTCGGGGCGCTTGATCATGGTGTCCCGGGGGATGCTGACCACGCCGGCCTTCTTACGGCCCTTGTACACGTGCACGATCATCGCCGTGTCGGAGCGGGCGCCGCCCTCGTCCTTGCCGTACTCCCCGTTCTTGCCGGCGCGGGAGTCGGAGCCCATGACGAGGATGTCCATCGAGCCGTCGTCGACGTTCTTCGGCCGGTCGTGTCCGAGGGCGGCGTTGATGTCGACGCCCTTCAGATTGCCGTTGAGCTTGAAGTAGACGTAGCCGAGTCCGGCCCCACCCAGCAGTACGACGCTGGTCAGCGTGCACAGGGTGATGGTCACTGCTCGGCGGCGTCGGGTCGGGCCCTTGCGCCGGCGGCCCGTGGCACGTATGCCGCGGGCACGACTTTCGGCCGTCTGCGCGGTCCCGCTGCTGTCCGCCATCTGCTCCTCAGTCCTCATTCGCTCGGCTGCCCCTCGCCGCCGCCGTGCTGTGTGCTGACACGGCCCGTTGCTCCTTGTCAGACGGGAGGTCGACGGGAAGGGTTGCACAGCGAGTCATGAGCGATTTCTTAGAAATCCTCGGGGGTCCGCTCCGCAGGCCCAGGACCTTCACCCTTCCCACCTGGGCTTTCGGCCCTTTTCCCGGCTTGGCTGAAACCATGCGGCTTGCGCGGATCTGTGCGGAAGGTCTCAAGAGCGGCGTGTGTGGGCCCGCGGGGCACGGGGCAAGCACCCGGCTCCGTACCGCGCCCGGCCCCGCCCAGCACACAGCCCCCCTCACCCACGAAAGGGTGAGGGGGGCTGTGCGGTACGGCGCCGTGCGCCCTGCGGGCGTCAGTCGTTGCCGTTGCCCGCGGTCGGCGTCGTCTTCTGGATCTGCAGCAGGAACTCCGCGTTGGACTTCGTCTGCTTCATCTTGTCCAGCAGCAGCTCGATGGCCTGCTGCTGGTCCAGGGCGTGCAGCACCCGGCGCAGCTTCCACACGACGGCGAGCTCATCGCTGCCCATGAGGATCTCTTCCTTACGGGTGCTGGACGCGTCGACGTCCACCGCCGGGAAGATGCGCTTGTCCGAGAGCTTGCGGTCGAGCTTGAGCTCCAGGTTGCCGGTGCCCTTGAACTCCTCGAAGATCACCTCGTCCATCCGCGAGCCGGTCTCGACCAGCGCGGTGGCCAGGATGGTCAGCGAACCGCCGTCCTCGATGTTGCGTGCGGCGCCGAAGAAGCGCTTCGGCGGGTAGAGCGCGGTCGAGTCGACACCACCGGACAGGATGCGGCCGGAGGCCGGGGCGGCGAGGTTGTAGGCACGGCCCAGACGGGTGATCGAGTCCAGCAGGACGACCACGTCGTGCCCCAGCTCGACGAGGCGCTTGGCGCGCTCGATGGCCAGCTCGGCGACGGTGGTGTGGTCCTCGGCAGGCCGGTCGAAGGTCGAGGAGATGACCTCGCCCTTCACCGAGCGCTGCATGTCGGTGACCTCTTCCGGACGCTCGTCGACCAGGACGACCATCAGGTGGCACTCGGGGTTGTTGCGGGTGATCGAGTTGGCGACCGCCTGCATGATCATGGTCTTGCCGGTCTTCGGCGGGGCCACGATCAGACCACGCTGGCCCTTGCCGATCGGCGTGACCAGGTCGATGATCCGGGTCGTCAGACCGCCCGACTCACCCTCCAGGCGCAGCCGCTCCTGCGGGTAAAGAGGCGTCAGCTTCCCGAACTCCGGCCGTCCGCGGCCCTGTTCGGGCGCCACGCTGTTGACCGTGTCGAGCCGCACCAGCGCGTTGAACTTCTCGCGCCGCTCGCCGTCCTTGGGCTGGCGGACCGCGCCGGTGACGTGGTCGCCCTTGCGCAGGCCGTTCTTGCGGACCTGGGCGAGCGAGACGTACACGTCGTTCGGACCGGGCAGGTAGCCGGAGGTCCGGATGAACGCGTAGTTGTCGAGGATGTCGAGGATGCCCGCGACGGGGATCAGGACGTCGTCCTCGGAGACCTGCGGCTCGTTGCCGAAGTCCTCGCGGCCCCCGCGGCGGCCCCGGCGGTCGCGGTAGCGGCCGCGACGGCCCCGGCGGCCGCCCTCGAAGTCGTCGTCGTCATCGGTACGGCGGTCGCGCTGGCGCTGGCCACCCTGACCGCCCTGACCGCCGCCGTCACCGGCGTCGCCCTTGCGGCGGTCACCGCGGTCGCGCTGGCGCTGGCCGCGGTCGCCGCGGTCGCCCTTCTGGCCGCGGTCCTGGCGGTCGCCGCGGTCCTGACGCTCGCCGCCCTTGCCCGTCCGGCCCTCGCCGGACTCCTGCGGGGCGGTCGCGGTGTCGGCCTTGGCGTCCGCCTTGACCTCGGTCTTCGTCTCGACCCTGGTCTCGGTCTTGACGTCGCCCGAGGCGCCCTCGGGGCTGCCCGCGGCGGCGGTGGCGCGGCGCCGGCGGCGCTCGCCGGCGGGCTGCTCGTCGCTGACGGGCTGGCCGGGGATGTCGATCTGCTGCTGGGCGCCGGACTTGTCCGCGGCCTTGCCGCCCTTGGCGGCCTTGCCCGCGGTCTGCTCCGCGCTGTCCTCGCCGGTACGGGCCTTGGAGGTCGTACGGCGCTTGGGCTTGGTCTCGGTGTCTGCGGGCGCCTCGGCCTTGGCCGCGGAGCCCGAGCCGGAGGCCTGCTTCTCCTTGATGACCTCGATCAGCTGGCTCTTGCGCATCCGCGCGGTGCCCTTGATACCGAGGCCGGAGGCGACCTGCTGCAGCTCCGCCAGGACCATGCCGTCAAGGCCGGTGCCGGAACGGCGGCGCCGTGCGGTAGCAGGAGCGGCGGGAGCGTCCGCGGCGGGCTCGGTGGCACTGCCATCGGTGCGCGCGCCCATCAGATCGGTGGTGTCGCTCACGAAGGGTCCTTCCCTGGAGCGGGCGTCGGCCTGTCTGGCTCGGCGACCGGTTGTGCTGTCCGGCTGGGTCCTTGGTCTTGTGGACCGGGCCGGGGCGGTGGTCCCGCCGGAAGTGGCGGAGAGAATCAGTTCATGGCTCCGGCGTGAAGAGATGCAGACTGGCCATGTCGTCACGCCGATTCCGGAGCGTGCTCACTCCTGCTCAGGCCATGGCTCCAAGCAGTTTGGGAGGCTCCCGGAAGAAGGTGGTCCCTATGGGGGACACGAAGCACCGCGCCGCTCAGGCGTCGAGTACTGACTTGAGGTTAACACTACCGGGTCCAACAAACATTCCCCCTCTCCAAGACCGGCAATCGTCGATCACCCGCGTGATCACCCGGCGAGCGGCAGCACGCAGGTGCCCGCCGCGTCGAGGGTCAGCCGGTTGGCCGCCCACCCCTCTCCCGCCAGTGCCGCGACCTTCTCGGCCGCCGCATCCTCGACCAGCGCGAGCACCGTCGGGCCCGCACCGGACACGACTGCAGGGACGCCGTCCGCACGCAGTCGGTTCACCAGGGCCACGCTCTCCGGCATCGCGGGAGCGCGGTATTCCTGGTGGAGTCGGTCCTCGGTCGCGGCGAGCAGCAGCTCGGGGCGCCTGGTCAGGGCCTCGACGAGCAGTGCGGCGCGACCGGCGTTGGCCGCGGCGTCCACATGGGGGACGGTGCGCGGCAGCAGTCCACGGGCGGTCTCGGTCAGCACCGGCTTTCCGGGGACGAAGACCACCGGAACGATGGAATCGGCGGGATCCATCCGGATCGCGCGGGCGGTGCCGGTGTCGGTCCAGGCGAGCGTGAAACCGCCCAGCAGGCAGGCGGCGACATTGTCGGGGTGGCCCTCGATCTCGTTGGCCAGCTCCAGCAGCGCGGTGTCGTCGAGCTTTTGCTCACCGCCTATCGTCACCGCGCGGGCGGCGACGATGCCCGCGCAGATGGCGGCGGAGGAGGACCCCAGGCCGCGGCCGTGCGGAATGCGGTTGGCGCAGACGATTTCCAGGCCGCGCGGCTGTCCGCCGAGCAGCTCGAAGGCGGTGCGCATCGACCGGACGAGCAGATGGCTCTCGTCGCGCGGCAGGGAGTCGGCACCCTCACCTGCGATGTCGATGTGCAGGCCGGAGTCGGCGACGCGCACCACGACATCGTCGTACAGGCCCAGGGACAGACCCAGGGCATCGAAGCCGGGACCGAGATTGGCGCTGGTAGCGGGGGTGCGCACCCGGACGGCGGCGGCGCGGAACGCGGGACCGGCCATCGCTCGATGACTCTCCTTGATTGATGCTGCGGTACTGCCCCACACAGCGCCGCGGCACCGAAGTGCCCGGCCGGCTCGTGGGGTCTGTTCTGACCTGCCCTGAACGCCACTGCGTTATGCCGTGGGGAGGGGAGTTGGCTCCAGCCTATCGAAGGAAGGTTCTGTCGCGACATAGGGCGCACAGGAGGCGCACGATGCGTGTCGCGCGCCTTCCCGTGCCCCGACGCTGCCTTCCCCGGACTTTGCAGCCTTTGCACACTTTGCTGCGAGGGGTGACGGGACCTCCGCGGTCCCGCCCCCGGGTGCCGTACGCGCAGGTCCTGCCGTACGGCTGCGCCCCCGCGCGGGGGCGCCGGCCCGTCTAGACGAGGCCGAGGCGTTCCGCCGCGGCGTCCGCGTCGATCGGGACCGTGACCGGCTGCGGCGCTCCGGCCACCGCCCAGTCCGGGTCCTTGAGGCCGTTGCCGGTCACCGTGCAGACGATGCGCTGGCCGGGGTCGACCTTGCCCTCCTCGGCGGCCTTGAGCAGACCGGCGACGGAAGCGGCCGAGGCGGGCTCCACGAAGACCCCTTCCTGCGCGGCCAACAGGCGGTAGGCAGCCAGGATTTGACGGTCGGTCACGGAGTCGATGAAGCCGCCGGACTCGTCCCGTGCCCGCTCCGCGAACGACCACGAGGCGGGGTTGCCGATGCGGATGGCGGTGGCGATGGTCTGCGGGTCCTTGACGACCTCACCACGCACGAGCGGCGCGCTGCCGGCGGCCTGGAAACCCCACATCCGCGGGGTGTGCGAGGCAATGCCGTCGGCCGCGTACTCCTGGTAGCCCCGCCAGTACGCCGTGATGTTGCCGGCGTTGCCGACGGGCAGCACATGGATGTCGGGCGCGTCGCGGAGCATGTCGACGATTTCGAAGGCCGCGGTCTTCTGGCCCTCGATCCGCACCGGGTTCACGGAGTTCACAAGTGCGACCGGGTAGTTGTCGGACAGCCGCCGGGCCAGCGTCAGACAGTCGTCGAAATTTCCCTCGACCTGGAGAATCTTCGCGCCGTGGACCAGCGCCTGGCCCATCTTGCCGAGCGCGATCTTGCCCTGCGGGACGAGTACCGCGCAGACCATGCCGGCCCGGACCGCGTAGGCGGCGGCCGAGGCGGAGGTGTTGCCGGTGGAGGCGCAGATGACCGCCTTGGCGCCCTCCTCCTTGGCTCGGGTGATGGCCATCGTCATGCCACGGTCCTTGAAGGAGCCGGTGGGGTTGGCGCCCTCGACCTTGAGGTGCACCTCGCAGCCGGTGCGCTCGGAGAGCACCTGGGCCGGTACGAGCGGCGTGCCGCCCTCGCGGAGGGTGACGGCCTCGGTCGTGTCGCTGACCGGAAGCCGGTCGCGGTACTCCTCGATGATTCCGCGCCACTGGCTGCTTGCCGTGGTCACAGTGGAATTGGCAGACATGGGTTCCTTTACTCCCCTTCGACCCGCATGATGCTGGCGACACCACGAACGGTGTCGAGCTCGCGCAGAGCCCCGACGGTCGACGACAGGGCCGCGTCCGCCGCTCGGTGGGTGACGATGACGAGGGATGCCTCGCCGTCCTTGCCCGACTGACGGACCGTATCGATCGATACGCCGTGTTCCGCGAAGATCGTGGCGACCTGAGCGAGAACACCGGGCTTGTCGGCCACATCGAGGCTGATGTGGTACCGCGTGACGACCGCGCCCATGGGGCTGACGGGCAGCCGGGTGTAGGCGGACTCACCCGGTCCGGTGGCGCCGGCGAGCTTGTTGCGGCAGACCGCGACGAGGTCGCCGAGGACCGCGGAGGCGGTCGGCGCGCCGCCCGCGCCCGGCCCGTAGAACATCAGCTGGCCGGCCGCCTCGGCCTCGACGAAGACCGCGTTGTACGCCTCGCGGACGGAGGCGAGCGGATGCGTCAGCGGAATCATCGCGGGGTGCACCCGCGCGGTCACGGACGCCCCGTCCGCGGCCCGCTCGCAGATGGCCAGCAGCTTGACCGTGCACCCCATCCGCTTGGCGGAGGCGATATCGGCCGCGGTGACCTCCGTCAGGCCCTCGCGGTGCACATCGTCGATGGTCACGCGGGTGTGGAAGGCGATACCGGCCAGGATCGCGGCCTTGGCGGCGGCGTCGAAGCCCTCGACGTCCGCGGTCGGGTCGGCCTCGGCGTATCCGAGCGCGGTCGCCTCGTCCAGCGCCTCGCTGTAGCCGGCCCCGGTCGAGTCCATCTTGTCGAGGATGAAGTTGGTGGTGCCGTTGACGATGCCGAGCACCCGGTTGACGGTGTCGCCGGCCAGGGACTCGCGCAGCGGCCGTACCAGCGGGATCGCGCCCGCGACGGCGGCCTCGTAGTAGAGGTCCGCGTCATTGGCCTCGGCCGCCGCATGCAGCGCCGCGCCGTCCGCCGCGACCAGCGCCTTGTTGGCGGAGACCACACTCGCGCCGTGCTCGAAGGCGGTGGTGATCAGAGTACGGGCCGGCTCGATACCGCCGATGACCTCGATCACGACATCAATGTCGCCCCGTTTGACGAGTGCGGTCGCGTCGGTGGTGACCAGCTCGGCCGGGACGCCCTCGCGCACCTTGTCGGGGCGGCGGACGGCGATCCCGGCCAGCTCCACGGGCGCACCGATACGGGCGGCGAGGTCATCGGCGTGCGTCGTCATGATGCGCGTCACCTCTGAGCCGACAACACCACAGCCCAGGAGCGCCACCTTCAGCGGACGCGTACGCATCATTTGACCTCTGCTTCTCATCGATCAGCGAATTCCAGCTTGCTCATGCACAAGTCTCACGCACCGGACGGCGGTTTCCGCCCTTCGTCCAGATGCCGAGACATTTATTTCATCCGGGTCGGGGACCCGGCGATCCGGCCCTACCCGACATCCAACCGCAGGAGATCTTCCTCCGTCTCCCGCCGGACGATCACCCGGGCCCGGCCATTCCTTACCGCTACAACGGGCGGCCGCAGCGAGTGGTTGTAGTTACTCGCCATGGAACGGCAGTACGCACCGGTGGCCGGCACCGCGAGCAGATCTCCCGGCGCCACATCGGCCGGCAGGAAGGCATCGCGTACGACGATGTCCCCGCTCTCACAGTGCTTGCCCACCACGCGCGAGAGCATCGGCGCCGCGTCGGAGGTGCGCGACACCAGCGCCACGCTGTACTCCGCGTCGTAGAGCGCCGTACGGATGTTGTCCGACATCCCGCCGTCCACGGACACGTACGTCCGCAGGCCTTCCAGCTCCTTGACGGTGCCGACCTCGTACAACGTGAACGCCGTGGGGCCCACGATCGCCCGTCCCGGTTCGACCGACAGCCGCGGCACGCCCAGCCCCGCCGCCGCACACTCCTTGCTCACGATGTCGCCCAGCGCCGACGCGATCTCGTGCGGCTCCCGCGGATCGTCGTCCGAGGTGTACGCGATACCGAGCCCACCCCCCAGATCGATCTCGGGCAGCTCGATTCCGTGCTCGTCACGCACTTCGGTCAGCAGCTGCACCACGCGGCGCGCGGACACCTCGAATCCCGCCATATCGAAAATCTGCGACCCGATATGGCTGTGAATCCCGATGAGTTCCAGCCCGTCCAGCTTCAGCACACGGCGCACGGCCTCCGCGGCCTGCCCGTCCGCCAGCGCAATTCCGAACTTCTGGTCCTCGTGCGCGGTCGCGATGAACTCGTGCGTATGCGCCTCGACACCGACCGTGACCCGGATCTGTACGCGCTGCCGCTTGCCCAGCCGCTGCGCGATATGGGCGACCCGCACAATTTCCTGGAACGAGTCGAGCACGATCCGCCCGACCCCCGCCTCCACGGCCCGGGTGATTTCCTCGGTGCTCTTGTTGTTGCCGTGCAGGGCGATCCGCTCGGCCGGCATTCCCGCCGCCAGCGCCGTGGCCAGTTCACCGCCGGAGCAGACGTCGAGATTCAGCCCTTCCTCGTGCAGCCAGCGGACAATGGCCCGCGACAGGAAGGCCTTCCCGGCGTAGAACACATCCGCTCCCGGCCCGAAGGCGTCCTTCCACGCCCGGCAGCGGGCCCGGAAGTCGTCCTCGTCCAGGAAGTACGCCGGAGTGCCGAATTCCGCGGCGAGCGCGGTGACGTCCAGCCCGCCGACGGTGACCACACCGTCGGCATTGCGGGAGACCGTACGGGACCAGACCCGCGGGTCGAGGGTGTTGAGATCGGCGGGCGGCCCGGCGTAGTGCCCCTCGGGCAGTACGTCAGCGTGCCGGGGCCCTGCAGGGTGCGCGGAGCGGCTCATGGCGGTGGAGATCCCCTCGAAGTCGTTCAGAGGTGGGCGGGAGCGGAGATGCCGAGCAGACGCAGGCCGTTGGCGAGCACCGTCCCACTGGCCTCGGCAAGGGCCAGCCGGGCACGGTGCACGGCCAAGGGTTTCTGCTCCCCGACGGGCAGTGGCGGAAAGTCGTCATGCCACCGGAAGAACGCGTCGGCCGTCGCCTCCAGATGCCGCACCACACGGTCCGGTGCCCGCAGCCGCGCGGCGACGTCGATGACGGAGGGGTAGGTGGCCAGCAGGGTCTGCAGCGCGTGCAGGCTGCGGGAGGTCACAGGGGCGGCTGCGGCGTGCCGTGGCGAGGGCTGCGATGCGGGCCGCGCGTCGGCCGCGACCCCGGCAACCGCCGCAGGATGCTCCTCCCCCACGTCCCCCGGCTCGCTCACAAACCCCAGCTCACCCGCGTTCCGCACCAGCGCCCGCGCCCTCGCGCAGGCGTACTGCACCCGGAAGCGCGGATTGCTCTCCCGCTGTACGGGCCGCTCGGGCAGCCGCACCGGATCGTGCGCGGCCGGCCGCAACAGCACCCAGCGCACCTCGTCGGAACCGAGCCGGGCGGTGAGGGTGTCAAGGTCGTACGAAACGGGCGCGAGAGCGGGGCAGCCACCGTCCCGGTGGCCACCGAGCCCGGCCGCCGCGTCGATCCGCCCCAGCACCTCACCGACCACGGCCTCACGGGCACCGCCCGCCGAGGAACCGGCCACCGGACCGAAGCCCCGCTCGAGGACTCCATCGTTGGCATCACCGGAGCCATCGCCATCGAAGGCATCACCGGAGTCATCGCCGGGGACATCACCGACGTCATCAGGGCTCTGCGCCGCCCACGTTCCGCCGTAGCCGTCCCCCTGCGCCAGCACGTCCCGGACGAGGGCGGTCAGCGCCCCGTCCCCCAGGGTGAAGTTCAAAAAACCCGGACCGGCGATCTCGACCCGGGCGATCCCGGCGCTCCCGGCCAGCCGCTTCCGCAGGATCTCGGCAACCTCGCGGGCCGGCCTCCCCGCGGGCCCCGCGAGCTGCAACGCGACATTGGAGGCGTAGTCCCCGCACCCGGGCCGCGGCGGCGGCTCGACAACGATCCGTGCCGGCACCGGCACGGAGAGCTCCTGCTCCTCCACCGCACCACGCACGGAGCGCAAGACGGTACGGGAGAGCTCAGCGGGGGTCACAGGACAAGCGTATGGGAGACCAGGGGTAGGTCTGCGACCCGGTTTCGCCCTGTGGACACTCCGCGCGGCGATCCAGGACGGAGCCGGCACACACCTGAGCACGCCTCCGGGCTCACCGCCCGCGGACCGCGCTACTCCCCACCCGCGTCCACCATGCCGACCCCACCGGGCGCCGGGACCCCACCGGAGGCCGGAACCCGGCCAGACGCGGGAACCCCACCGGAGGCCGGAACCCTGCCGGACAGAGCGCCACGCTCCGCCGCCCGCCCGCCCCCGTCGCTCCCCCTGCCCCCGTCGCTCTCCCCGTCCTCATCCTCGACCCCGCCCTCGGGCCCACGCTCCCGCTGGCGCCTCTCACGCACCAGCATCCCCACGGTCCGCACCAGCTCCGCCGGCTCGAACGGCTTGGCAAGGAAGGCGTCCACTCCCACCGACTCGCCGTTGTCCACCTCGCCCTGGGTACAGGCACTGACGATGGCGATCGGGATGTCCCACGTCCGCGGATCGGAACGCAACCGCGCCGCGGTGTGCAGCCCGTTGAGCCGCGGCATCACGACATCAAGGGTCACGACATCAGGTCTCACGTGGTGCACCACGTCCAGACATTCGGCACCATCAGCCGCGGTCACGACCTCGAAGCCCTCAAGCTCGAGATTGACCCTGATCAACTGCCGGATCACCTTGTTGTCATCGACAACGAGGATCCGACCGGACAAGCCAGGCACACCATGAGACTAGGACGCCGCCTGAGACTGCGTCCCGGTTTTCCCCACTTCCGCCCCCGTGTGAGGGACCTTTCCCCGGACCGCCACCGCCACCTCCCCACGATGCGCTACAAGCTCCGCCACACGGTCCCGCCGCCCCTCCCGGCCCCCTCCCCCGCCGCCCGCGAAACCTGTTCATGAACACCCCATCAAAGCTGGTAGGGTTCTACCCGTCGCCACAAGAACACAGGCGGCAACGCCCCCGTAGCTCAGGGGATAGAGCAACGGCCTCCGGAGCCGTGTGCGCAGGTTCGAATCCTGCCGGGGGCACCCTGTATGAGGTGCCCAAGACCCCGTCACCAGCGGAATCGCTGAGGCCGGGGTCTTCGCGTATGTGCAGCCGTGTGTCGCCCGAGGCGGTCCTGCGTCCGCCGAACCGCACGCCTGGCTTCTCCTTGATCAGTCGTGTTGACGTGTCATGGGTTTCCTCGAAAGGCCTTGGGACGGTCGCAGTTACGGCGGCCGCCGAGCCCGTGGTTGCGGGATGTGGTGCCAGGACGGCTGAGCCCTCCCGGTGTCAGGAGAAGTCAGCCCTCTCCCAGTACCTCTCGGATCACGTGCCGGGCGTTGTGTGCCATCGCGGGGTTCGTTGTCCGGTAGTACGGCAGCGCGATCAGGGCCTGTGAGAGCGTGCGTCCGCGGCCGCGGTGCCAGGTTGCGTCGTCCACGCCAAGCATCTCGCGGAAGACCTCCCTGGCGTGGGCCGGCAGCAGGTTCCAGGCCGGGAACAGGTCGCAGGCCGGATCGCCCAGCCCCGTGCACCCGAAGTCGATCACCGAGGTCAGCCTGCCGTCGTTCACCAGCAGGTTGCCCGGCATCAGATCGGCGTGCAGCCATACCGGCGGGCGTTCCCAGTCCGGTGTCCGGAGCGCGTCCTCCCAAACGGCGGCCGCGGCATCGCAGTCGATGGCCTCCTGCGGGATCCCGCGCAGTTCCTCGATCGCCGCGCGGGTCGATGCGTCGAGCGCGGCGAGCGGTCCGCCGCGGTGGGCCATCGGCGCCCGGGGCAGGGTGATGCTCCGCATCGCCGTCACGAAGCCGGCCAGATCCTCGGCCAGCGGCACGGGCTCGCTCAGCGCCCCCGCCGCGGGGTTCTCGCCCTCCCGCCACCGGTACACCGACCAGGGCCACGGATACCCCTCGGCGGGCTCCCCGGCCCCGAGCAGTTCGGGGATCGCCGTGGGCAGCCGGGAGGCCAGGCGGGGCAGCCACTGCTGCTCCAGCGAGATGTCCTGGGCTCCGCCCTTCACCAGCGGCAGCCGTACGACCATGTCCTCGCCCAGCCGGTACATGGCGTTGACCGTGCCGCCGGAGGGGAACCGCTCCACCGTCTGCCCCGCCCACTGCGGGAACTGGCCGGCGATGAGCTGCCGTACGAGCTCGCCGTCGATGGGGTGCTGTCCGGGGTGCATCGGCGCTGGGATCATGGGGCGCCATCCGATCACCGGGGGCGAGCGGGCGTCCATCGCTTTTCCGGAACGCCTTTCCGGAACGCTCTTCCGGGCCGTATAGCCGCTTTCACGGTCACAGGCCGCGCCGGTCCAAGAGGCGGATGAGGTTGCGCTTGCGCTTCTGTTCGGCGCGGAGGGCGGCCAGGTACGTGGTGAAGTCGTCCGGCGTGCCCAGCGCCTCGTGGCAGGTACGGATCTTGCTCAGCAGGTCCGCGATCTCCGCGTAATTGCCGTCGCCGGTGTACCGGCACCGCTCTTCGACCGCCCGGAGGTAGACGGCGAGCGCATCGGCGGGGCGGGTGGCGGCCGAGTGGTCGGCGAGCCTCAGCCACTGTGCGGGCCGGGCCCGGCCCGGTGCGGCGGTCCACGCCGCGTCGGGATCGTCGTCGTCAATCAGCGCGTCGATCAGGACGGTGCCGCCTCCCCACCGGGCCGTGCGTCCCTCCTCCGCATCGGTGCGCAGCAGTTCCAGGGCGGGTGGGCGTTCGGTGTCCCACGAGCCGTGCGCGCGGGCGGCGGTGCGCAGGGCGCGGTAGGCGTGCAGGGACCGGTCCGCCCGAAAGTGGTCGCGGCGGACGGTGAGCGCGTCGGCGGTGCGGCCGTGGTGTGCGTAGCGGTCGGCCACGTAGTCGACGAGGCCGCGGTGGACCGGTTCCGCCCCCGCAGCGGCGTGGTGCAGCCCGCGCTCCGCCCACCGGAGGGCTTCGTCGGCGCGGCCCGCCGCGTCCAGTTCTCCGGCGATCTGCAGGTGGGTATGGCCGTTGGGGTGGAGGTCGGTGGCGTGGAGGGCGATCAGTTCGTCGAGGTCACCGGCGGCGCGTGCCAGGGACTCCATGAGGTGCTTCTCGGCCCGGCCGGTGGGGTTGCGCTTCCGGGCTTCCGCGCCCAGCGTCCTGAGTGTGGCCAGGCCCTGGACGCCCAGGATGCGGCGGTAGTCGGCCGGCTCGATCTCCAGGTATGCGGCGCCGTCGCCGAGGCAGTGGTCGAGCAGCCACTCGGCGGTCTCGTCGGGGTCGGGCAGCGCGGCCACACAGGCGTCACGATGGGCGCGTTCAAGCTCCGCCGCGGCGTCGCCGATGCATCCGGCGGAGTCGTCGGCCGACTCGTACACACCGGTCAGCCGGCCGATCGCCGCACGGGCCACGATGACGGCGGCGGCTCCCCGGCCTGTCGTGGCCAGGTCCCTGATCGCGTCGGCCGCGCGGGTCACCCGGGCCGCGTAGCCGTGGGCGTCCTCGTAGGCGATGTAGCCGTACTGGCTGCAGTCCGCCGGGTCAATCAGTGCGGCGATATCGGCACATACCGCCGTTGCGTCACCGTCGGCCAGGGCGGCACGCAGCGACAGCGCCTCCTTGAAGTCCGGGTCCTCGGCCAGCCGTTCGTGCAGCAGGGCGCGCAGTTCGTCGCGGCCGAGCCCGTCGAGCCAGGTGCGCAGCGTGGTGTCGCGTGCCGCGGCTTCCTCGCGCAGCGTGGTGAGCCGGCCGGGCTCGCGCAGTGCGGTGAGAGCGACCGCGACGCAGTGCTTGCAGAAGTGGCCGTCCTCGCCGTACGGGCAGTCACAGGTGGCCCGGAGACGGTCGCCGGCGTCGAGGATGACGCGGTACCGCTCGGTGCCCTGCACGGTGGCGGTGATGCGGCCCGCCTCGGCGCGCAGCCCGCTCACGGCGTCCATGTAGCCGAGGCCGCGTTTGTACGAGCGAGGGCCGGCGAGTTCCCGGATGTGCGCATCGGTGTAGCAGGAACGGTGCATCAGCCGATTCAAACGCGGGAGGCCCGTAGCTGTCAGCCGGGCACCGGAATCACGCGGAGCGGTGGCGAGTTCCGGAAGGCGCCGGGCACCGGACCCCTGGGCCGGTGCCCGGCCGGGTCCGGGGGCAGTGCCGCGCCGTTGCCGGACGCCGCCGCGGCGCCGCAGGGGTGGTGGTCAGCCGTCCAGCCGGACCGGGAGGGATTCGATTCCGTAGACGATGGAGAGTTTGCGGAATTCCAGTTCCTCGGGGGTGGCGGCGAGGCGCATGTTCGGGAAGCGGCGTACCAAAGCGGGGTAGGCGGCGCGGAGTTCCATGCGGGCCAGCTCGGCGCCTACGCAGCGGTGGATTCCGTAGCCGAAGGCGAGGTGGGAGGGGACATTGCGGGTGGGGTCGAACTGTTCCATTTCCGGGCCCAGTTTGCCGTCCCGGTCCGCGCCGCTCAGGGAGCACAGCACCACGTCTCCGGAGGAGATCTTGACGCCGCCGATTTCCAGGTCCTCACGGGCGAAGCGCGGGAAAGCGACCTGGACGACGGTCAGGTAGCGGAGAAGTTCCTCGACGTAGCTGTCGACGACGTCGTCGCCGTCATGGAGGGCCGCGAAGTGCTTGGGGTCCTGGAGGAGGACCAGGGCGCCGAGGGCCAGCATGCTGGCGGTGGTTTCGAAGCCGCCGGTGAGGACGCCGTCGGCGAGGCCCGCGAGTTCTTCGTCGCTGACCGAGTCGCCGTGTTCCTTCACGATCATCCCGAGCAGGCCGTCGCCCGGATTTTCGCGCTGCTTTTTGACGATGTCCCGGAAATAGGAAAGGGATTCGGATATGGCACCGAAGGAGGCATTTGCGCCGCTGAAAAGGTCGAAACGGGCGGCACTGAGGCGTTCGAAGTCGGCGCGGTCTTCATAAGGGACGCCGAGGAGTTCACAAATAACGAGGGAGGGGATGGGGAGGGCGAAAGAGTGGACGATGTCGACCGGGTCACCGTTTTTCCCCTCCTTCTCCATGGCGTCGAGGCGTTCCTCGACGATCTCGTGGATACGGGGGGTGAGCCGACTGAGGCGGCGCATGGTGAATTCGGGGGTCAGGAGACGACGGAGCCGGGTGTGCACCGGCGGGTCGGCGAATCCGAGTCCACCGGGGTTCTGTTCGGCGCCGGCGCCGGCCTTGCCGACGAGGTTGGTGAAGTCCGAACTGAAGGCATTGGCCTTTCCCAGGACCGCCTTGACCTCGTCGTAGCCGGTGACCAGCCAGACGTTGGCGGCAATCGGCACGGGGAGCTTGCTGACGGGCTCCCGCTCCCGGACGGCGGCCAGATCGCCCACGGGGTCGAGCCCATCGCGCCGCAATGGCATCAGGACGGACTCGGGCAAGAAAGACATTCGAGACAGGTCGAAGCCTTTCTTCCGGGTTCTCGCCAGGTACATACGGCCGGCCCAGGCGATGATCCGGGAACGGAGAGTCGTCATGACGCTAATACTGCCTTTCGTCGAGGGGGACGCTCCCCCGCGCTCCGCGACCCAAGGCGGCCGGGGCGGCACGGAACCTCCACTCGGCGTGCACCGGTGTGACGTACGCCATAGCCCCTCGCTTACGGTGGTCATGGCACTGGTCCATGCCATCGACCGATGTCTTCAGTCGTCCGCATCAGCGTGACGAGCTCGGCCTCGGCCTTCTTCTATTCGGTCTGGACGAGTTTACAAAGTGCCATTGGGCGCGTTCACGGAACAACCCGGAATGACCCCGAGTGGACCCCGAGGTGCCCCTGAGATACCCCCGAGGTGCCCCCGGAGTGCCCTTGAGGCGTCCTTGGGATGCCCTTGAGGCGCCCTTGATCCCTCCTTGGACGCGCCTCCTCCGCCCGCAGCCTCCCGCGGCCAGCGGCAATTCCGATGCCCGGTGAGAGCGAGCGGAGCCGGGTGGGCGACGCCTGCCGAACTCACCTCATCGCGGATGGTGATGAGTTGCGGACTCTCCGGAGTCTCCTTAGCGTGAGAAGGGAACGAAAGTGAGCGGCGGTCCCGGCGTGGCGTGAGAGCGGCGCGGTAGCGGGAAGCCGCCCTCACAGCCGGGGAAGGGTGCGACAGGCACCGCACCGGCGGGGCGCAGGCCCCGACCCGTCCGTCAGGTGACGCCCGGCAGCTTCGCTCATCTCGCCCCGCAGGGAATCCACCCCCTGGGGCTCTCCCCTTCGCAGGAGGAAGCGCATGTTTCCGCAGTCGAAGTCCGGCAAGTGCGGCCTGTTGGGCCTGTCCGCCCTGTGTGCTCTTTCCGGTGCACTGGCCGGAGCTGTCGCGGCCGGCCCGGCCCTGGCGTCCGACGGGAGCGAGGGGGACAACTTCGCCGTGTACGAGGGCCATGTCGTCGCCGAGGACGGGCTGGTGGTGCGCATCGGCCCGAGCACTCGCTACCGCGTGGTCGGTTCGAAGGAGTACGGGTCCAAGGTGGGGATCGTCTGCCGGGTCAAGGCGGAGCGCATCGAGGGGAACCCGGTCTGGTACAAGCTCTCCGATGCGTCGTACGCCTGGTCCTCCCGGCGGGACATCGTGAACGACGGGGAGGCCCCTCGCTGGTGTTGAGGCCGGCCGGGCCCCCGTGCCCCTGGTAGCGCCTCAGCTTATTGCGAGCCGGGCGACGTACTCGTCGAAAGGCTCGATGCCCACCTCGCCCCGCAGGGCGTCCATCCGCTCGGGGTCTTCGCAGGGCCACGGGACGGGTGCGCCCCCGACCATGCCCGCGATCTGTGTGCCGTAGATCTGCTTGCGACCCTCGTTCACCAGCGTGCGGTCGCGCAGGAAGGCCAGCTCGCGCGGGCTTGCCGAGCCCGCCTCCACCGCCTGCTCCATGAGGCGGAGCGCACGCCGCTGCACATCGAGCTGACGGTCGGCGTGCTGCGCCACCAGCCAGGCGCCGCGAGCGGCTTCGTCGCCGACCAGCACCGCCGTCGGCCAGCCGTACTCGTCCATGATCTGGTGGAGCCGGTCGCCGTGCCGCGCGGTGAGGCGGCGCCAGGCCAGTTGTTCCGCGGGGTTCTCGCTGTTCGCGCCGGGTGAAGCACTCTGGTCCGCCTGCGCCATGCGGATGAGTTCCGCCGACAGGGCCGCCGTGCTGTTGTCGTTCGTCACGTTCGCTCCATGGCCTGGGCACGCGGCCTGCGTGCGCGGTCTGCGCCTGAGGTTGGCGCCTGAGGTTGGCGCCTGTGGTCTGCGCCTGTTCCGGTCCACCACGCTAGGGGCCTTTCGCGGCGCGAAGATCATTCCGGAGAACGGTGACGGGGAGGGCCGGATCGGGGGATACTGGATCTACGTCGGAGGGGCAGCCGGAAGAGTCCGGAAGAGTTCCGCCGGGTCCGGTGCGGTGAGGTGGCCCGCAGCCGCAGTGACACGGAGACGTCAGCGCCCACGGAGACGCGCGCACCCACGGAGACGCCCCTTCGCGCGGACGCCCGAACGTCGTATCCGACATAACGGAAATAATGGCCGCCGCTTGCTACGTTGCCAGGCATGACGGCAATGGCAAGGGCGGCGGCCGCCGCGTGCCCGGCGGACACTCCCCCACCCTTGCCGTCACTTCCCAAACGGCGGGGCGTCGAACTGGCCCTCCTCTTAGGCGCCGTCCTCATCAGCGTCTGCGGATATGTGGCGGTGGGGCTGGCCAGGTGGCATGCCCTGCCGGGCGGTGCGATCCGCTATGGCGCGGGGCTCGGCGGGCTCGCGCTGCTCGCGCACCTCGCCGTACGCTTCCGCGCCCCGTACGCCGATCCGCTGCTGCTTCCCACCGCCGTGCTGCTCAACGGCGTCGGGCTGGTGCTGATCTTCCGGCTCGACCAGGAGACGCCCCGCAACCACGCCGCGCCCACCCAGCTGCTGTGGTCGACCGTCGGCGTCGCGCTGTTCACGGCGGTGGTGGTGCTGCTGCGGGACCACCGCATGCTGCAGCGGTACGCCTATGTGTGCGCGGCGCTGGCGCTGGTGCTCATGGCGGCACCGATTCTCTTTCCCGCCGTCAACGGGGCGAAGATCTGGATCCGTTTCGCCGGATTTTCCCTGCAGCCGGGCGAGTTCGCCAAGGTGTTGATCACCGTCTTCTTCGCGGGCTACCTCGCTGCCAACCGCGGCGCGCTGGCGCACACCGGGCGCCGGATGTGGCGGCTACGGCTCCCGACCGGCCGGGTGCTCGGGCCGATCGTCGCGATCTGGCTGATCAGCGTCGCCGTGCTGGTGCTCGAACGCGATCTGGGGACCTCGCTGCTGTTCTTCGGGATCTTTGTCGTCCTGCTGTACGTGGCCACCGGGCGGACCGGCTGGATCGCGATCGGGCTGTTCCTGGCGGGCATCGGGGCGGCTGCCGTCGGCACGCTGGAACCGCATGTGCACAGCCGGGTCGAGGACTGGCAGCACCCGTTCGCCGGTATCGCGGCGGGCAAGGGGCCCGGTCAGCTCGCCCAGTCGCTGTTCGCGTTCGCCGCCGGCGGGATGTTCGGCACCGGTCTCGGGCAGGGCCACTCGTATCTGATCGGCTTCGCCATGAAGTCCGATTTCATCCTGGCGACCTATGGCGAGGAGCTGGGGCTGGCCGGGCTGACCGCGCTGTTTCTGCTGTACGCGCTGCTGGTGGCGTGCGGCTACCGTGCCGCGGTCGCCGTGCGGGACCCGTTCGGCAGCCTGCTGGCGGTGGGCCTCGCGGCGCTGCCCGCCATCCAGGTCTTTGTGATCGCGGGCGGGGTGATGGGGCTGATTCCGCTGACGGGGATGGCGATGCCGTTCCTCGCGCAGGGCGGGTCCTCCGTCGTCACGAACTGGATCATCATCGCGCTGCTGCTGCGGATCAGTAATCGGGCGCGGATGCCGGCGGGTGCGGGGGGAGAGGGAAAGGGGACCGGCCGTGAGGGGAGGCGTGGGAGGAGGGCCCGGAGCGGTGGGCTGCGTGCCGACAGGACCGCGGGCGCCAACGACGGCAGGAGCGCGGGTGTGCGCGACGGCACGAGCGCGGGCATGTGTGAGGGCACGAGCGCGGGCACGCATGGCGGCAGGAGCAGTGCGGCGAGCCTTCCCGGGAGTGGCACGGGGCTCGGGGCCGGGAGTTGGGTGGTCGGTTTTCTGAAGCCGGCCAAGCCGCAGGTGCCGGAGGCGGTGAGCGGGTCCAAGGAGCAGAGGGCGGCCACGGAGCAGAAGGATTCCGGGGAGCAGAGGGGATCCGGCCGTTGATCCGCTGTATTCGCCGCACCGCGGCCTTCTCCTTCCTCCTCCTCGTGGCGCTGCTGGTCAACGCCGCCCGGGTGCAGGTCGTCGACGCGGAACGCTTCAGCGCCAGTCCGGCCAACCGCCGGGGGCCGATCGTCCGTTACGCACAGCCGCGCGGTGCCGTGCTCGTCGCCGGCCGCGCGGTCACCGGTTCCCGGGACAGCGGGGGGCGGCTGCGCTACGAGCGCACCTATACCGACGGGCCGCTGTACGCACCGGTCACCGGCTACTCCTCGCAGACCTACGGGACCTCCCTGCTGGAGAGCGCCGAGGACGGCGTCCTCTCCGGGGCCGACGACCGGCTCGCCGCCTTCCCCTGGTGGGACCGGCTGACCCACGCCCACCGGCCGGGCGGCAGCGTCCACACCACCATCAACCCGCGGATGCAGCGCGCCGCGTTCGACGGGCTGGGGGACAAGAAGGGCGCGGTGGCCGCGATCGAGCCGCGTACGGGACGGGTCCTGGCGCTGGTCAGTACGCCGTCGTACGACCCGGGCGAGCTGTCCGGCAACGGCGCCGAGGTCACCGAGGCCTGGCACCGGCTGAACGGTGCCGAGCAGCAGCCGATGCTCAACCGGGCGCTGCGCCAGACCTATCCGCCCGGTTCCACGTTCAAGGTCGTCACCGCCGCGGCGGCCCTGGAGAGCGGCAGGGTCACCGATATCGACGCGCCCACCGATTCGCCCGACCCCTACCCGCTGCCCGGCACCGACACCCGGCTCGGCAATGCCGCGAAGGGCTGCGAGGACGCCTCGCTCAAGGACGCCTTCCGGGCCTCGTGCAACACCGTCTTCGCGCGGCTTGGCGCGCAGATCGGGCTGCGCCGCATGGCCGATACGGCCCGGAGGTTCGGCTTCAACGACCGGCGGCTGGCCATCCCCTCGCCCGTCGCGCCGAGCAACTTCGATACGCGGATGGACGCCTCGCAGGTCGCGCTCTCCGCCATCGGGCAGTACGACACCGCCGCCACACCGCTCCAGATGGCGATGGTCGCGGCGGCGGTCGCTAACGGGGGCCAGCTGACGGCGCCGTCGCTCGTCGACAAGGTGACCGATGCCCGGGGTGTGGTGGTCGCGGGCGACCCGCACCGCCCCACCCGCCAGGTGACCAATCCGGTCACGGCACAGCAGCTCCAGGACATGATGGTCGACGCCGTCGAGCACGGCAGCGGGCGGCTCGCCGCCATCAAGGGCGTCACGGTCGGCGGCAAGACCGGCACCGCGCAGCACGGTGTGCGCAACGAGGGCACGCCGTATGCCTGGTTCATCTCCTGGGCGCGGCAGAAGGACGGCTACGAGCCGGCCGTGGCCGTGGCCGTGGTGGTCGAGGACGCGGCCGCCGACCGTGCGGACATCAGCGGCGGGGGGAGCGCGGCGCCGATCGCACGGGCGGTGATGGCGGCCGCTCTGGGCTGAGCCTTTCGCGGTGTGACCCGGTGGCCGTCCCGGCGTCACAATGGCCGTATGGCTGATGCGATCCCTTCCATGGAACCTGCTCCGCCCCCGCTGTTGTCCCTGGCCGAAGTGGAGGCGCTGGCCCGGCGCGCGCACTCGGGTCAGACCGACAAGGCGGGCCGCCCGTATGCCGAACATCTGGCCGCGGTCGCGGCGGGGGTACGCGAGCGGGGCGGCAGCGATGAGCAGATCGCCGCCGCCTGGCTGCACGACGCGGTCGAGGACGGGGCGCTGAGCCGGGAGTGGCTGGCCGGTGCGGCGCTGGGCGAGACGACCAAGGCGATGATCGAGGCCGTCACCAAGCGGGCGGACGAGCCGGTCGAGGAGTACACCGCGCGCATCCTGGCCACGCCCGGGGCGCTGCTGGTCAAGGAGTCCGACCTCGCGCACAACGCCGATCCGGAGCGGCTGGCCGCGCTGGAAGCGGCGACCCGGGAGCGGCTGACGGCGAAGTACGCGCGGGTGCGGGAGCTGTTGGGGCTGGCCCAGCGGTAACGGGTGCCGGGCTCCGGGGTATGTCCTTTGCCGACTTCCGTTGCCCGTTTCCGTTACCGGTTTCCGTTGCCGCGACGGGGGTCCACACATCGGACACCTCCGCAGAAAGGTGTCGTACACAGCTAGTCTGCGGCGATGAGCTCTACGCCGCCTTCGTCGCAGCCGGCCCCCGCCGCAGAAGCCCGTGTGATCGCCGCCCTGGAGGGCGTCGGCGTCAAGCGGTACACCACCGGCCAGGTCATCCTCGACGCCGTCGACTGGAGCGTACGGGCCGGTGAGCACTGGGCGCTGCTCGGTGCCAACGGCGCGGGCAAGACCACCATCCTGCGTATCGTCGGGGCGCTGATGTTCCCGACCGTCGGCAGCGTCGAGGTGCTGGGGCACCGGCTCGGGTCCGTGGACGTCCGCGAGCTGCGCGCCGTCATCGGGCTGGCCTCCGGCGCGCAGAAGGTTCCGCAGGACGCGACGGGCCACACCGTCGTCCTGACCGGGGCGACCGGCACCGTGCAGCCGTTGTGGCGCAAGTACGACGAGGCGACCCGCGAGCGCGCCCATGAGCTGCTTGCCGAGCTGGACTGCAAGGAGCTGGCGGAGCGGCCGTTCGGGGTCTGCTCGGGCGGCCAGCGGGCCAGGATCCTGATCGCCCGCGCCCTGATGGCCGACCCCCGGCTGCTGCTGCTCGACGAGCCGTTCAACGCGCTCGATCTGCCCTCCCGCGAGGATCTGATCGATGCGCTGCACCGGCTGGCCCTGGCACGGCCGGAGTTGGCGACCGTGACGGTCACCCACCATCTGGAGGAGCTGTCGCCGTCCATCGGCCACGCCCTGCTGCTGCGCGAGGGACGGGTGCAGGCGCGCGGCCCGGTGGACGAGGTGCTGACGGGAGAGCGGATGACCGCGTGCTTCGGCCGTCCGATCGAGGTGTCCCGGCACGAGGGGCGGTGGCTGGCCCGGTCCGGTAAGCGGTAGTCCTCCCGCGACGATCCCCGCGGACGCGCACTGAGCACTTGCGGCGGGCGCCGCCTATCCCTCCCCGACCGCGTCCCGCACCCCGCTCAGGAACCGCCGGATCGCCGCCTGTTCCCCGGCTTCGAAGGTGGCCAGCAGGGCGATCGTGCGGTCGATCAGCGGGCCGAAGAACGACCGGCCCAGGGTGACCGCGCGCTCATCGACCTCCAGCAGGACCCGGCGCCGGTCGCGGGTGTCGCGGACCCGGCGGATCAGGCCGAGCCGTTCCAGGCGGTCGATCAGCGCCGTGGTGCCGGCGGAGTTCAGGCCCAGCCGCTCGCCGAGCCGGCCGGGGGTGGACTCGGCGCCGTTGCGGGCCGCGTCCAGCAGGATGATCAGGGCCCGGAGATCGGTGGGGTGCAGGCCGTTGTCGCCGGCGAACCGCGCTCCCGCGAGGTCGAGTCGCAGCGTCACCTCACGCAGCAGATGGACCAGGTCCATCCCTGCCGGTTCGGCCGGTTTCCTTCGGTCAGCCGGCTCTTCGCCGGATCCCGCCGCTTCATCGGATCCCACCGGCTCATCGGGGCCTTGCTGTCTCGTCATGCATCATCGCCTCGCTTTCCGGGCTCCTGGTGTCTTTGCCGCACTCAGAACGTCCCGTGCCGGACTCCTGCAGGACGTCTTGTGACGGACTCCTGCAGGACGTCTTGTGACGGACTCCTGCAGGACGTCTTGTGACGGACTCCTGCATTATTACCTCGATCAGCGAGATACTTGCCGAACGAGGTATTGGTGAGCACCTCGTTTCGATCGCCGCTCCCCTCGTCCGGAGGTGCACCATGACAGCAGCCCCCGCCCCGCTCTCTCCCGCGCACTCCCCCTCCGCCGCTTTTCGCGCCGCCTACGAGCAGGCCATGGCGCTCTGGCCGGTCCCGGTGGAACGGATCGACCTGCCCTCGGAGTTCGGCAGCACCCGGGTCAATGTCTGCGGACCGGCCGACGCCCCTCCGCTGGTCCTGCTGCACGGCGGCGGCACCACCTCGGCCATCTGGTACGCCCAGGCCGCCGAGCTCGGCCGTGCGCACCGGATGTATGCCGTGGACCAGATCGGCGCGCCGGGACTCAGCGTGCACTGTGGGCGGGCGCTGCGGCGGCCGGAGGATCTGTTCGCCTGGCTCGACGGTGTGCTCAGCGGACTCGGCCTGGAGTCGGCGGCGCTGCTCGGGCACTCGTACGGCGGCTGGCTCGCGCTGAGTTACGCGGTGCACGCCGCCGGGAGGCATCACTCCCACTCCCCCGGGACGCCGAACAGGGTGGAGCGGGTGATGCTGCTCGATCCCACCCAGTGTTTCGCCGGGTTCCGGCCGTCGTATCTGCTGCATGCGCTGCCGCTGTTCGTACGGCCCGGCGAGCGGAGCACCCGGCGGTTCCTGGAGTGGGAGACGCGGGGTGCGCCGCCCGCGCCGGAACTGGTGCGGCTGATGGGCCTGGGCGGCGCCGAGTTCCGCCCCGCGAAGGTGGTCACGGGGCCGCGCCCGGACGTCGCCGGACCGGGCGGAGCGCCGGTGCCGACCCTGGTGCTGCTGGCGGAGCGGAGCCGGGCGCACGATCTGCGCCGGGTCGCCGCACGGGCCGGACGGACGCCGGGCGTACGGATCGGGACCGTGGCGGGTGTGGGTCACCACTCCATGCCGTACGGCCAGGCCGACGAACTCGGCCGCCGGGTACGGGACTTCCTGCACGACCGGCTCTCGGACGGCACGGCCCCGTAACCGTGGCTCCGGTCCGGCTCCGGCACTCGCACCAGCACCAGCACCAGCACCAGCACCAGCACCAGCACCAGCACCAGGCTCGGCACCGGCGCTCCTCCCACCTCGGCGTCCCGGCGGGCGCGCGTTACGTCCTCCGGCCCCGGAGGCGGTGGAACGAGGTGTACTGGTCGTACATCAGGTCATGGAAGGAGTCGAAGCGCTCCGGCCCCCTCCCCGACCACGAGGCGAGCCAGTAGCCGGCCCATTCGCCGCGCTCATCGACGTCCGCGGGGTCGAGAAGCATGACCGCGGCGTCGCCGTCGAGAGAGAGGCGCAGGGCACGGGCAAGGATCTGGCCCTCGGGCTCTTCGTCCTCGTCCTCGTCGGCGAACTCGGTGTCGCTGTAGGCGTCGATCCAGCCGGAGCCCTCATCGCTGTCGGCGAGCCAGGCGAGCTCGGAGGTGCCCGCGAGCCGGTAGATGAAGGTCCCGGCGTCCCGCCACCCGTTGGTGGTCAGCAGGAACTCGCGGAGCGACGGGGGCAGTGTCCGGTCCAGACGGGCCTCGGCCGCCGCCACCTCATCGGCGCTCGCCGGGGCGAACCCGAGCCACCCGTCCCGTACGACCTCGTCATCCAGGGGCCCGTCCCGCTCGGGGTCGCGCCCGACGATCCACTCCTCGCTCCAGAGTTTCAGGAACGGCCGCCACTGCTCGCGGTTCATGCGCTGCCCTTTCGCGTCGAACGCCGTCAGACGTTGTCGAACGTCACTGCGTCAACGACAGCACAGGGGTCTGACAACCGCCGGCCGCTCAGCCCTCGCCCGCGCCCTCGCCCGCGCCCTCCGCGATGGCCGCCGCGACCTCCGCCGTACGGGCCTCCTCCTCCGCTGCAAACCGCTCCGCGTCGAGCTTTTCGGCGATCTCTTCGTCCTCGGCCATGAGCAGATCGAGATTGGAGTCGCCCATCTCGAAGACACCCATGTCCACATAGGCGCGCTGAAGACGTTCGCCCCACAGGCCGATGTCCTTCACACAGGGCACGATCCGGCTGAAGAGCAGCTTGCGGAAGAGGTGCAGGAATTCGGAGTTCTCGGTGAATTCGGCGGCTTCGTCGTGCGGAATGCCGAAGTTTTCGAGGACTTCCAGGCCGCGCAGGCGGTCGCGCATCAGGTAGCAGCCCTCGATGACGAACTCCTCGCGTTCGCGCAGTTCGGCCTCGGTGAGCTGCTTGTAGTAGTCGCGCAGCGCCATGCGGCCGAAGGCGACATGACGCGCCTCGTCCTGCATGACGTAGGCGAGGATCTGCCGGGGCAGGGGCTTGGTGGTGGTGTCGCGGATCATGCCGAAGGCGGCCAGCGCCAGGCCCTCGATCAGCACCTGCATACCGAGGTACGGCATGTCCCAGCGGGAGTCCTTGAGGGTGTCGGAGAGCAGCGCCTGGAGATTGTCGTTGACCGGGTAGAGCATCCCGATCTTCTCCTGGAGGAAGCGGCTGTAGATCTCGGCGTGCCGCGCCTCGTCCATGGTCTGGGTGGCGGAGTAGAACTTCGCGTCGAGATCCGGGACGGATTCCACGATCCGTGCCGCACAGACCATGGCGCCCTGTTCGCCGTGCAGGAACTGGCTGAACTGCCAGGAGGTGTAGTGCTGACGCAGTTCGCCGCGGTCCTTCTCGGTCAGTTTGTCCCAGTACCTGGTGCCGTACAGGGACATGGACTCGTCCGGGGTGCCGAGCGGGTCGTAGGGGTCGACCTCCTGGTCCCAGTCGATCCGCAAGGTGGCGTCCCACTGCTTGTCCTTGCCCTTCTGATAGAGGGCCAGCAGCCGGTCGCGCCCGTCGTCGTAGTCCCAGCTGAAGCGTGCCGCACCGGAGGCGGGCACTTTCCACACGGGGTCGCCAGGGTCCTGTACGTAGAGATCTCGGGTCGACACGGACGCCTCCTCGGCTCGCCAAACGCCTTGTCATGGGCGGTCGTTGGCAGGCTCACACGCTTCTTACCGACGGGTCAATAAGTCGTGCGCAGGGGATTGACGCCCTTACTGACACGCAGTCTCATAAGAGATGACAGCGGGCCGGCCCTGATCCACCAGCGAGGTAGCCACAGCCATGACGAGCGCACCCACCGAGATGACCGCGAAGGATACCGGGCTCCTGCGGGACGCCCTCGGCCTGCTCAAGGACCGGGAGCAGGTCGCCGAGCGGCTGCTCGACTCCTCCGCCAAGCACTCCTTCGACCCCGACACCGCACTCGACTGGGACGCCCCCCTCGAAGAGGGCAAGTGGTTCTGGCCGCCGGAGCTGGTCTCGCTCTACGACACCCCGCTGTGGAAGCGGATGTCGCTCGAACAGCAGCAGGACCTCTCCCGGCACGAGGCCGCCTCGCTCGCTTCGCTGGGCATCTGGTTCGAGATCATCCTGATGCAGCTCCTCGTCCGGCACATCTACGACAAGCCGGTGACCAGCGCGCACGTCCGCTACGCCCTCACCGAGATCGCCGACGAGTGCCGGCACTCCAAGATGTTCGCGCGCCTGATCCAGAAGGGCGGCGCGCCGGCGTACCCGGTCTCCCGGCTCAACCACCAGCTCGCCCGCGTCCTCAAGACCGTCTCCACCACCCCGGGCTCGTTCGCCTGCACCCTGCTCGGGGAGGAGATCCTGGACTGGATGCAGCGGCTGACGTTCCCGGACGAGCGGGTGCAGACGATCGTGCGCGGAGTGACCCGCATCCATGTCGTCGAGGAGGCCCGGCATGTGCGCTACGCCCGCGAGGAGCTGCGCCGCCAGATGATCACCGCGCCGCGCTGGGAGCGGGAGTTGACCCGCATCAGCTCCGGCGAGGCGGCCCGGGTCTTCTCCGTCGCCTTCGTCAACCCGGCCGTCTACAGCCGCGTGGGCCTGGACCGGCGCGAGGCCGTCGCCCAGGTCAAGGCCAGTGGGCACCGCCGCGAGGTGATGCAGTCCGGTGCCCGTCGGCTGACCGATTTCCTCGACGAGATCGGCGTACTGCGCGGTGTGGGCCGCAGGCTGTGGCGGAGCTCGGGACTGCTGGCCTGAGGCCCCCCGCATGGACCCCGTACACCCCGAGCACCTGTGCGAGCCCGAACCCGGGGCGGCTACGCTGCTGTTCATGAACGGCAGCGGCACCGCCCCAGCAGTACCCCGACCCGCCTACCGCAGGCTGAGCGTGGAGCAGCGCCGCAGCCAACTGCTCACCGCCGCGCTGGGCCTGTTCGCGCACCGCGCGCCCGAGGACGTCTCGCTGGACGATGTCGCCACCGCCGCCGAGGTCTCGCGCCCGCTGGTCTACCGCTACTTCCCCGGCGGCAAGCAGCAGTTGTACGAGGCCGCGCTGCGCAGCGCGGCCGACGTCCTGGAGCGCTGCTTCGCCGAGCCGGAGACCGGACCGCTGACCCGTCGGCTCTCGCGCGCACTGGACCGCTATCTGGCCTTCGTCGACGAGCACGACGCGGGGTTCAGCGCGCTGCTGCAGGGCGGCAGCGTCGTCGAGACCACCCGTACGTCCGCGATCGTGGACGAGGTGCGGCGCGCCGCCGCCGACCAGATCCTGCGGCATCTGGGCGAGCCGGAGCCGGGCCTGCGGCTGCGGATGACCGTCCGTATGTGGATCACCGCCGTCGAGGCCGCCTCGCTGATCTGGCTGGACGAGGACAAGCAGCCGGCCCTCGACGAGCTGCGGGACTGGCTGGTCGACCACTTCGTCGCGCTGCTGACCGCCACCGCGGCCACGGACCCGCAGACCGCCCGGGTGACCCGGGCGGCGCTGAAGCTGGAGACCACCGACGGCCCGGCCGGCGACCTGGCCCGCCGCATCCTGCCCGTCGTGAGCGACGCCGCGCATCTGCTGTGATCAGCCGCCCGGCCGTGGCGGTGTGACACTGAGGGCGTGAGAAGCGAGAACACCCTCTTCGTCGGCGGCCCGCTGGACGGCCGGGTACTGCCCGTCCTGGTCGGCGCGACCGGCCGGCCGCCGAAGACGTACGAGGTCCCCGTACCGCACGACGACGACCGGCCGCCGACGGTGCACGTCTACCGCCGCGTCCCGGCACGGGTGGGCCGCCTGGGCCTGCCCAGCGGCTGGAAGTACGAGTACGCCCCGGAGGGCAAGGCGCCGGACGACGGACCGAAGTGGCCTTGGCGCAAGCCGCGTTGAACCGGCAGCGACCCGTGGCACAAACCCCACCGAACGGCCCCGCGCCACGAGCGAAAACCGCACCCCACACGGACAGCCGCCACACCCACGCGAGGGGACGGGCCGGAGGCGGTGGGTTGCGGGGCTTTGCTTCCGCAGGCTCCGAGAAAGAGCAAAGGCGGAGCGCAGCGGAGCGTAAAGCGAGCAGTCCCGCAACCCACCGCCGGAGGCCCGGCACCGCACCACAACACACCACGCGCCGCGGCGGCAGCCCGCAAAAAACCCCTCCCCGCCGAAGGCGGGGAGGGAACGAGCACGGCGGCGCACGCGCCCACGGGGGAGGACAGCCCCCGCCGCGGGCGGTTTTCAGCCCGTCAAAGAGGCAAGATAGGCATTCGTCTTCTCCGGCTCGTAGAAGAAGTTCTCGAAGTCGGACGGGTCGTTGAACCCGTTGGCGAAGCGGTCGGCGACGGGCTGCAGCTGGCCGGCCGCGCCGATGAGGTTCAGGATGTGCTCCGGCGGCGGGGCCAGCATCGCGTTGGTCCACTTGGTGACGTGCTGGGCGGTGTCCCAGTAGCGCTCGAAGGTGCTCTGCATCCACTCCCCGTCGAACGGCCGGTCGCCGTGCTCGACGATGGAGGCCAGGTAGGAGGCGGCGCACTTGGAGGCCGAGTTGGAGCCCTGGCCGGTGATCGGGTCGTTGGCGACCACGACGTCCGCGACACCGAGCACCAGACCGCCGGAGGGCAGCCGGCCGATGGGGTTGCGCACGGTGGGGGCGTAGCGGCCGGCCAGCGTGCCGTTGGCGTCGGTCAGTTCGACCTTGGTGGCGCGGGCGTACTCCCAGGGCAGGAACTTCTCCATCAGCTCCAGCGTCAGGGCAAGGTGCTCGTTGGGGTCCTTGACGCCCTGGAAGGCGTCCAGCGGACCGCCGGGTATGCCCTCCCAGAAGAGGATGTCGGCGCGGCCGGAGGTGGTGTACGTCGGCATGACGAACAGCTCGCCGACGCCGGGCACCAGGTTGCAGCGCACCGCTTCGAACTCGGGGTGCTCGGGGCGCGGGCCCATGCCGTGGACGTAGGAGACGGCGAGCGCGCGCTGCGGGGTGTCGTACGGCGAGCGGGAGGCGTCCCGGCCGAACATGGACACCAGCTCGCCCTTGCCGGCCGAGACCAGCGTCAGGTCGTAGCGGCTCGCGAAGAAGTCCAGGTCGGAGACGGCAGCGCCGTGGATGACGAGCTGGCCGCCGCGCTGCGCGAAGGTCTCCATCCAGCCGGCCATCTTCACCCGCTGGTCGACGGACTGGGCGTAGCCGTCCAGCATGCCGACCCAGTCGATGGCGCGCTGCGAGCCCTCGGGCGACTCATGGCTGCCGGGGGCGGCGACCGAGACGCCAAGGCCCTCGATGCGCGGGGCCTGGCTCTCCCAGAAGTTGATCTGGAGGTCGCGCTCGTGCTGGAGGGCGGTGTGGAACATGCACTGCGTCGACATGACCCGGCCGGCGCGGATCTCGTCGGCGGTGCGGTTGGACATGAGGGTGACCTCGTAGCCCTGGGTCTGGAGGCCGAGGGCGAGCTGAAGACCGGACTGGCCGGCTCCGACGACGAGTATTTTCCGCATGGCGGCACTCTTCTCTGCTACTGCTGGTTGTTCGGGGAGGGGAAGTGGGCGGCCCGTACGGGGCCGTGGCCCCGTACGGGGGCCGGTTACTCGGGCGCGGTCTCCAGGGCGTGGCCGACCAGCGCGAGCAGCGACTCGATCACCGTGACCCGCTTCCGCGCGTCCATGATCACGACTGGCACGTGCGACGGCACGGTCAGCGCCTCGCGCACGTGCTCGACGGCGAACGCCTCGGTCCCCTCGAAGTGGTTGACCGCGACGACATACGGCAGTCCGCAGCTCTCGAAGTAGTCCAGCGCCGGGAAACAGTCCTCCAGGCGCCGGGTGTCGGCCATCACGATCGCACCGATCGCACCGCGCACCAGGTCGTCCCACATGAACCAGAAGCGCTGCTGTCCGGGCGTGCCGAACAGGTACAGCACCAGCTCCTGGTCGAGGGTGATCCGCCCGAAGTCCATCGCGACCGTGGTCGTGGTCTTGTCCGGGGTGGCGGTCAGATCGTCCGTGTCCGCGCTGGCCTGGGTCATCACCGCCTCGGTCTGGAGCGGGGTGATCTCCGAGACCGATTTGACGAACGTGGTCTTGCCGACGCCGAAGCCGCCCGCCACCACGATCTTGGTGGCGATCGGCGCCCGCGAACGGTCGGTCTGCCAGCTCTGCAGCCCCGCGTCGGCGGCCGTGGCCGCCGGGTCGGACGGGCTCACGGAACCGGGGGTCGCCGTCGGCCCGGCCGATATCGTGTCAGAGCCTGTGAAGTCCACTCAGCACCCTTTCGAGCAGCGCGCGGTCGGGCCGGCCGGAGCCGTGCCCGGTGCCGTAGACGCGAATCTTTCCCTGGTCGGCGAGGTCGCTGAGCAGTACACGTACCACGCCCAACGGCATCTTGAGGAGCGCGGAGATCTCCGCGACCGAGCGCATCCGGCGGCACAGCTCGACGATCGCGCGCATCTCCGGCATCACCCGGTCGCCCCAGCCGCCGGAGGTCAGCTCGCGCCGCTCCTCGGGCGCCTCCAGCGCGGCCACGAACGTCTCGACGAGCAGGACATGGCCGAACCGTGTCCGGCCTCCGGTGAGCGAGTACGGCCGCACGCGCGAGGGTTTCCGCTCCCCACCGCGTACGGGGAGCTTGCGGGAACTGCTCATGCCGAAACCTCGCTTCGTCCGCCCTCGCACTCGCTCGGGGCGCACCTCTCCATGGTTCGCTCGCTACGTTCGCTCACTGGGGGCTCTCCATCGACTTACGCAATTCACTGCGGAGTTCGGGGGTGAGGACATGTCCGGCCCGGCCGACGAACAGCGCCATGTGGTAGGCGATGACGCTCATGTCGCAGTCCGGGGTGGTGTGCACCCCGAGCAGCGAGCCGTCGCTGATCGACATGACGAACAGGCTGCCCTCGTCCATCGTGACCATCGTCTGCTTGACCGCCCCGGCGTCCATCAGCTTCGCGGCCCCCTGGGTGAGGCTGCCCAGCCCGGACACGATGGTGGCCAGGTCCGCGCTGGACCCCCGCGGACCGCCGCTTCCGCCCGGCCGGGCCGCCGCTTCCGCCCGGCCCGGGTCGGACGACAGCAGCAGCAGGCCGTCGGAGGAGACCACCGCGACCGAGTGGATTCCCGGTACCTCGTCGACCAGGTTGGTCAGCAGCCAATGCAGATTCCTTGCCTGACTGCTCAGACCTTGTCCGTAAGCAGTGGGTGCTTGCGCCTTCAATCGCGTGCCTCCTCGACAACGTGGCTCTCTCCCGGGGCCCCCGCTCCGTCGGTGTCCGTCTGTGGGATGGTCAGCTCCGCTGTACGTTCCGCGATCTCGGCTTCGACGTCACGCCGGCCGCTTCGCGCTCCCGCCTGAAATCCGCCGAGGCGACGCCGCAACGCCTCGGCATTGGCCGCACCGCTCTTGCGCGGTGCGGTCGGCGCCTGTTGCTGCGCCACGACCTTGGGGGTGCGCTTGGGCAGCCCCATGGAGGTCGTCCGCCGCTCCTCCGCGGGCGGGGCGGCGGCGGTCTGTGGGTCGGCCGGTGTACCGGCCGGGGACGCGTCGGCGGGTGCCGCGTCGGCGTCCCTGGGTGCCGCGTCCGTCCCGGGGCCCGTGTGCTGGTCGGGGCCGGTGGCATAGGGGTCGGAGGAGGGCGCACCGGCTCCGGAGGGCTCGTGGCCCGGGGCGGCGTCGTCCTCGGGCCGACGGTGCTGGCCGCCGCCGCTGGTGGTGGCGGCGTAGGGGCCGGGCGACTGCGGGCCGTACGGGCTCGGCTCGGAACCGGAGTACGTGGTGGGGCCCTCGGGCCGCGGTTCGGTGGGTGCCGGTCCGGGCTGCACACCGAGTCCGGCCGCGTCGATCGCGCGCTCCGCGGCGGCGACGAGCGGGTCGGTGGCGGGGGCAGGCGCGGGGGCCGCGCCCGGGGTGCCGTCGTGGCCGGGCGCCGGGGTGTCCCGGTCCGCGCCCTGGCCGGGCTGATGGGCCGGGGCCGCGGCGGCAGCGGGCGGGCCTGCCACGGCTGCCGGGTCCCGGCGGGCCGCCCGGGTCGGCAGCGCGTTGGAGTTCGCCTCGGCGACCGAGCCGGGCAGGCCCGGGGTGTGCGCCACGTCCTGGTGCGCACTCGCCGGGGAGGCCGACGGGGCGGGGCGGGTCGGCAGGATCGAGCCGGGCAGGACGACGACGGCCGTGACGCCGCCGTGCTTCGCGTCCCGCAGCTGGACCCGGACACCGTGCCGGGCGGCCAGCCGCACCACGACGTACAGGCCCAGGCCCAGCGCCTCGTCGACGGTCTCGGAGGACGAGGCGGCTTCGACGTCGGTCAGCCGCTCGTTGAGCTCGGCCATCCGCTCCGAGGTCATCCCTATGCCCTCGTCCTGGACGGAGAGCATGACCTCGCCGCTCTCCAGCAGCCAGCCGGAGAGCTCGACATAGGCGTCCGGCGGCGAGAAGGCGGTGGCGTTCTCCAGGAGTTCGGCGACCAGGTGGCTGAGGTCGTCGGCGGCGAATCCGGCGACCTGGGAGTGCGGCGGCAGCGACTGGATACGCACCCGCTCGTAGCGCTCGATCTCACTGATCGAGGCACGCATCACGTCCAGCAGCGGTACCGGGCCCGGGTGGTTGTTGCTGTACTGCTCGGCGCCCGCCAGCACGAGAAGGTTCTCGCTGTTGCGGCGCATCCGCGCGGCGAAGTGGTCCAGCTTGAAGAGGGTTTCCAGCCGCTCCGGGTCCTGCTCGCTCTCCTCCAGCGACTCGATGACGCCGAGCTGACGCTCCACGAGGCCGAGGGTGCGCAGCGAGAGGTTGACGAACCGGCCGTGCACACCGGACTGCAGGGCCGCCAGCCGCTCGGTGAGATCGGCGATCTCCTCCTTCAGGCCCTCGCCCTGCTCCTGCAGCACCTCGCGCTCGGCGACCAGCCGCTGCCGGCCGCTGATCAGCCGCTTGCGCTCGCCCTCCATCTCGGCGGTGCGCCGCGCCAGCTCGCCGACCTGGGCGTGCAGCGCGTTGACGGACCGCACGGTGGTGGCGAATTCGTCGTTGCGGCCCTTGTAGGTGAGGGGGTCCTCGTGCGCGGGGTCGGCGGCCAGCCGCTTGGCGCCGATCCGCAGCGCGGCCAGCGGCTGGGTCAGGGAGCGGGCGGCCCAGACGCCGACGCCGACGGCCAGCAGCAGGCACAGCCCTTCCAGGCCGATGCGGATCTCCAGCTCCGTGACGTCGTCGTCGCGCAGCGCGCCGAGGTGCTGGATGTCGGCGGTGGCCATGGCGGATTCGACGCCGCGCATCAGACCGATACGGCTGGTGAGCGTGGTCTGGACCCGCTGGCGGCTCAGGCGCAGATCGAGGGCGTCCAGCCGGGGCTGGTCAGTCAGCCGGGCCAGATAGCGCTCGGCGGTGTTGGCGTCCTCGCCGTTGACGGTGCGGACGTAGCGGTCCCTGGCGCCCTGGCTCGCGGCCTGCTGGAAGTCGCCGAGCGCGCCCTGTTCGCGCAGGTGCGCGACCTGGGCGAGGTTCGTCAGCCGGGGCTGGCTGCCGCCCGCCTTGAGCGCGGCGAGCAGCAGGGCCCGGGTGCCCGCGGCCTGTTCGGTGGCACGGCCGAGGGCGGGCAGCGCGTGGATGTCGGCGTCGGCGGAGTTCGCGCGGGCGGGCAGTTCACGGGCGATGTCGTCGCTGATCGCACCGAGCGCCTGGATCGTCTGGGTGTAGGCGTTATAGATCTGCTCGGCCGATCCGGCCGCGGACAGCGCCTTTTGACGGATTTGCGGCAGCGTCCCCAGCAGCTTGGCGGCGGCCTTGTACACCGCGGTGTCGCCCGAGGCGTCCTGGGCCTCGGAGCGCAGTTCGCCGATCTGCCGGTCCACGCGGGCACGCTGGGCCCGCAGGGCCGCGGCGTCGCTCGTCCGGGCGGCCCGCGCATCGTTGACCGCGGAGTTGACCCGTCCCGCGGCCGTCCGGCTGCCGTGCCCGGTGGCGACGTATGCGGTCATGCCGTCGCGTTCGTCGGCGAGGGAGTGCGCCAGCGCGATGGCCTGCGCGTTCAGCTCGGCCAGATCGACCAGTTGCTGACTGTGGGTGGCGTCGTCGGCCGTGGCCGTCAGCCCGGGGACGCCGGCGCCGAGGACGGCCGCGGCCACAACGGCCACCGCCCCGACGAGCCGGTTGCGCACGCGTGCGGGACGCCGTCCCGCATGGTCCTCGCCACCGTCCGCCATGCCCGGACCCTTACCAGGACCCGAGCCCGCATTCGGTCCCGAGACCGAACCGGCCGGTGATCCCGGCTTCCTTGCGCCGCCTCGAAGCCGCATCTTCCGCACCGCTGCTCGCATTCCTGTCTCGCCTGTCCACGCCATATGGCGTCGCGGACCCGGCTCGCTCTCCGCTCACGGGGGCGGACCTGCGCGAAGACGCAGCAGCACACACTTCCGCGAGGGGAAACAGCCCGGCTCTGCGCGTCGCGACGAACGTCCTGGCCCCACCCCATGACCGGGCAACGACCATTCCACCGGCGCCGCGCAGTGGCTCGGCAACACATGCCCGGCCACCTGAAGGAGTGAACATCAATCGCAGTTTGACCATCAACTTCCGTGCGCCAACGTTTTCGGCCGCAACCCCGGCCCACCCCCGAACGGGTTTGGAGATGCGTCCGGCTCCTGGAAAGATGCGCGCCCGCACGCCGCCGGACCGGCGGTCCTTACCTCCGGTACGCCGCCGCCCGACCGCCCTCCGGCGCTGCTGTCAGCTCCTGTCACCAGGGACGGAGCCGGCGCCTCCGGCAGACTGGCGGCCATGCGCATCGAACTCGCCACCGAGCCGGGCGACCCCCAACGCCCAAACGAGGACTACGCGTCGGTCGCCCTGCCGGCCGCCGGCCAGGGCGGAGCCCTCGTCCTCCTGGACGGGGTGACGCCCCCCGAGGAGGACTACGGATGCCGCCACACGGTGCCGTGGTTCACCGCGCACCTCGGGGGCGCAATGCTCGAACTGTCGGTTTCACACCGGGATATGACGCTCGCTGAGGTTCTCTCCTCAGCCATCTCCCGGACGGCCGATACGCATCGGGCGACCTGTGACCTTTCTCACGCCCGCACTCCACAGGCAACCGTGATCGCCGCGCGGTGGTCAGGGGACACCGTCGAATACCTCGTCCTGTCCGACTCGGTGCTGCTCCTGGAGCGGGCGGACGGCTCGGTGCAGCCGGTGCTCGACCCGCGGCTGGACGAGCTGCCGCCCGCGGTCCAAGACCGGCGCGCCGCCGTACGGGCACTGCCCCGCGGCTCGGCGGAACGGGCCGCTGCGGGCCGGAAGTACGCCCGCGCGGTCGAGGCGCTGCGCAACGCGGAGGGTGGCTTCTTCACCGCGGCCGCCGATCCGGCGGTGGCCGCCCGGGCGGTGTCCGGGAGCGTGCCGCGCTCCGGGCTGCGTTCGCTGACCGCGCTCAGCGACGGTGCGAGCCGCTGGACGGAGGTCTTCCACGAGGGCTCCTGGGCCGACTGCGTGGCGCTGGTGGCCGGGCAGGGCCCGCAGTCGCTGATCGACCGGGTCCGGGCGGCGGAGGCGGCGGACCCGGAGGGTGCGGCGTTTCCGCGCGGCAAGGCCCGGGATGACGCGGCGGTCATCTTTGTGGCGCCGTGACGCCATGACGCGTGACGCCGGGACGCCGCGATTCACGTGGTGCCGTGAGGTTTCCGGCGCCCGGCTTCGAGGGCGACGGGCTTCGCACGGCGCCGGATTTTTTGTGGCGCCGTGACAATCACCGGCGGGCGGGAAATTTCTCCCGGCGCGGGGGAACGGAAGCTCGGCGGCGCGGGTCCGGGGGTGCGAGGGCACCCCGTCCTGCCAGGCGACACCCCAGGGGAGGCCCCCTAGACCTCGTCCCCCTCCTGCTCCGCGTTCAGCCGGTGCAGCAGACGGGCGAGTTCGGCGACCTCGGTGCGGTCCCCAAGAGGCGAGGCGGCGGGCGTACTGGGCACGGCGGCCGGTGCGGACGCGGGTGAAGCGGTCGCGGCCCTCATCGGTGAGGCGCACCAGGACGGCACGGCCGTCGGCCGGATCGGGCTCGCGGGCGATGAGTCCGAGCTTTTCCAGGGCGTGCAGCTGGCGGCTCATCGTGGCCTTGCCGACGCCGAAGAAGCCGGCGAGGCCGGTGGCCCGCTGGGTGCCGGCGTCGGCCAGCCGCATGAGGAGGCCGTACGCGGAGGGCTCCAGGTCGGGATGTACCTCTCGTGCCAATTCGCCGGACGAGGCACGGGCCCGGCGGAGAAATACCGCCAATTCGCGTTCCAGGGCCAGAAATACGTGGTCCACACCAATCGGTTCGCCGTCCGCCGTCGTACCGTCGGCTCCGGTGTTGTGCACGTCAGCGCCCCTTCTTGCTTTCCCTGCCCTGAAAGTTTCCGCCATCGGCGGCTGAAGCCGCAGCTCGGCCAGTATTTCGCAGGAGTAGACCAACGGCAGCACGGTGCCCCTCTTTTGTCACGTCGTTCTACGCGCGTACGTTGCTTCTGGCATGGGCATAACAAAGGCCCGGGCTGTCAACGGTCCGCCGCGCGTCCTGCCCGTCGCACCGCCGCGCCCGCACGTCGGCGCCATGCCGTCAGGTCCTCCCCCTCAGCTCCTCCCCCCTCAGGTCACCCACCGAGATCTTCGGAGGCACGTATGTCCGTGCTCAGATCCGGCTTCCCCCACCGACCCGCACGTTCCCTCACGACCCTGGCCGGGGTCCTTCTCGCGGTCGTCTCCCTCCTCCTGGGACTGCCGGGCACCGCCGGCGCCACGGCCACCCGGCGCGCGCCGGAGCCACGCCACCCCGGCCAGGACTGGGCCGGCTCCCAGATCGCCCGGCACGAGGGCACCGCGGCCGGCACCGCACCGCCGGCGTCGCCGCTCGCGTCCGTAGAGGGCGTGGACGTCAGCAGCCACAACGGCAGTGTCGCCTGGTCGACGCTTTGGAACAGCGGCGTCCGCTTCGCCTACGTCAAGGCGACGGAGTCCACCAGCTACACCAACCCGTCCTTCGCGCAGCAGTACAACGGCTCCTACAACACCGGCATGATCCGGGGCGCGTACCACTTCGCCACACCCGACACCTCCAGCGGTGCCGCCCAGGCCACCTACTTCGTCCAGCACGGCGGCGGCTGGTCCAGGGACGGCAAGACGCTGCCCGGCGCGCTCGACATGGAGTACAACCCCTACGGCGCCACCTGTTACGGGCTGAGCGCGGCCGGCCTGGTGAACTGGATGAAGGACTGGTTCGCCACCTACAAGGCGCGTACCGGCCGGGACGCCGTCATCTACACCTCCACCGGCTGGTGGAAGCAGTGCACCGGCAACTCCGCCGCCTTCGGTGCCGTCAATCCGCTGTGGATACCGCGCTACGGCTCGTCGGTCGGCGAACTCCCGGCCGGCTGGGGCTTCCACACCATCTGGCAGTACACCTCGTCCGGCACGACGGTCGGGGACCACAACCGCTTCAACGGCGCGCTGGACCGTCTCAAGGCCCTCGCCAACGGCTGATACGCGGGCGTGCGGCCCCCCTCCACGCCCGGGCCGTACGCACGAGCGGGCCCCTGCCGCACACGGGTGCGACAGGGGCCCGTACCGTTTCCGCCCGCGTCCGTCAGGCCGCCGCGTCCGTCAAGGTCACGACCGTCGAGCCACGGCCCTCAGGCCGCGACCTGCATCTCCGGGGCGGCCCCGTTCGCGGCCGGGGTCAGCGCCAGTTCCAGCACCTGGCGGACATCGGCGACCGGGTGGACCTCCAGGGAGTCCAGGATCTCGGCCGGTACGTCGTCCAGGTCCGGTTCGTTGCGCCGGGGAATGATGACGGTGGTGATCCCGGCCCGGTGCGCCGCCAGCAGCTTCTGCTTGACGCCGCCGATCGGCAGCACCCGCCCGGTCAGCGAGACCTCACCGGTCATCGCCACATCCGGCCGGACCCGCCGGCCCGACAGCAGCGAGGCCAGCGCCGTCGTCATCGTCACGCCCGCGCTCGGCCCGTCCTTGGGGACGGCGCCCGCCGGTACGTGCAGATGCACACCGCGCTCCTTCAGATCGGCGACCGGCAGCTCCAGTTCGGCGCCGTGGGAGCGCAGGAACGACAGCGCGATGTGCGCGGACTCCTTCATCACGTCACCGAGCTGGCCGGTCAGCTGGAGCCCGGAGGCGCCGGTCTCCGGATCGGCGAGCGAGGCCTCCACATAGAGGACGTCGCCGCCGGCGCCGGTGACCGCGAGTCCGGTGACCACCCCGGGGACCGCGGTGCGCCGCT